>JAOIUY010000001.1:0-40000 GCA_028223755.1 Pseudomonadales bacterium
CCCCCTCATAAAAAAAAGGCCACCCAAAGGCAGCCTTTTTTAAATCGACCAAGCTAACTAACGCTAGATCTAAGCGAGCAATAAAATCCTAGTCTAAGATCTTAGCAACTTTAGTCTAGAATTTTCGCAACAACGCCCGCACCAACAGTACGGCCACCTTCGCGGATTGCAAAACGTAGACCTTCGTCCATCGCGATTGGCGCAATCAACTCTACAACCATCTGTACGTTATCGCCTGGCATTACCATTTCTGTGCCTTCTGGTAATTCACATGCGCCCGTTACGTCTGTTGTACGGAAGTAAAACTGTGGACGGTAACCTTTAAAGAATGGTGTATGACGACCACCTTCATCTTTACCTAACACATAGATTTCTGCTTCGAACTTCGTGTGCGGGTTGATTGAACCTGGCTTTGCTAATACTTGACCACGTTCTACGTCTTCACGCTTAGTACCACGTAATAACGCACCAATGTTCTCGCCTGCTCGACCTTCGTCAAGTAACTTACGGAACATCTCAACACCTGTACAAGTGGTTGTCACTGTTTCTTTAATACCAACGATTTCAACTTCGTCGCCAGTGTTAACGATACCGCGCTCAACACGACCTGTTACAACCGTACCACGACCTGAGATTGAGAATACATCTTCGATAGGCATAATGAATGCACCATCAATTGCACGCTCTGGCTCTGGAATGTAAGAATCCAACGTCTCAAGTAATGTTTTAACAGCAGTTGATCCTAGTTCGTGATCGTCTTTGCCTTCTAAAGCCATTAACGCTGAACCTGGAATAATAGGTGTGTCATCGCCTGGGAATTCGTAAGTGTCTAGCAACTCACGAAGCTCCATTTCTACTAGCTCTAACATTTCGTTGTATTCTTCTGAGCCCGCACCGCCACAATCTTCGGCAAGTAGGTCTGCTTTGTTTAAGAATACTAAGATGTAAGGTACGCCAACCTGACGTGATAAAAGGATGTGCTCACGCGTTTGTGGCATTGGGCCATCAGTCGCGCCACAAACTAAGATCGCACCGTCCATTTGGGCCGCACCAGTAATCATGTTTTTCACATAATCGGCGTGACCAGGACAATCTACGTGCGCGTAGTGGCGTCCAGGTGTGTCGTATTCAACGTGAGAAGTCGCAATCGTGATACCACGCTCGCGTTCTTCTGGCGCATTATCGATACCGTCAAACGCGACCGCTTCACCACCAAAGGCTTCTGCTGCTACGCGGGTAAGCGCTGCTGTTAATGTTGTTTTACCGTGATCAACGTGGCCGATTGTGCCGACATTGACGTGTGGTTTGGTGCGTTCAAATTTTTCTTTTGACACGATACTATTCCTCTATTCTATTTAACTGTTAACTATTTAAATTATTCAATACTTCTAAAACATTTTTTTTCAATACTTTTTAATCGATCAAACCGATTAAATTTTTCAACGGGGACTAACCACCCGATTTACTTTTATTGATAATTTCGTCTGCTACATTGTTGGGTGCTGCAGCATACTTATCAAATTCCATGGTAAACGTTGCTCGACCTTGTGTTGCTGAACGTAAATCGGTCGCGTAACCAAACATTTCGGCTAACGGTACTTCGGCATCAATCACTTTACCCATTGGGCTTTCGTTCATACCTAAGATAATGCCGCGTCGTCGATTTAAATCACCGACAACATCACCCATATTAGTCTCGGGTGTCACCACTTCTACCTTCATCATTGGCTCTAACAAAACAGCACCGGCATCATCAGCCAGTTTTTTGGTGGCCATTGATGCTGCCACTTTAAATGCCATTTCGTTCGAATCAACATCGTGAAACGAACCGTCGTAAAGTGTCGCTTTTAATCCCAATAATGGGTAGCCCGCTAATACGCCATTTTGCATTTGTTCCGCGATACCTTTTTCGACCGCTGGAATATATTCTCTAGGTACATTGCCGCCAACCACTTCGTTGACGAACTCTAAGCCTTCGGCGTTTTCGTCTTCGGCAGGTTCAAACTTAACCCAGACGTGACCGTACTGACCTCGCCCACCCGACTGTCGAACAAACTTGCCTTCAATATCACAAGTGTTTCGGATGGCTTCTCGATACGCTACTTGTGGCTTACCAATGTTGGCTTCAACACTAAATTCACGACGCATGCGATCAACTAAAATATCTAAATGTAACTCGCCCATGCCAGAGATAATGGTCTGACCTGACTCTTGATCGGTCTTCACTCTAAACGATGGATCTTCCTGCGCTAACTTACCTAAAGCAATACCCATCTTTTCTTGATCAGGCTGCGAACGTGGCTCAACCGCTACCGAAATAACCGGCTCAGGAAATTCCATTCGCTCTAAGGTAATCACTGAATCAATATCACACAGCGTGTCACCGGTTGTTACATCTTTTAAACCAATTCCCGCTGCAATATCGCCAGCCAGAACTTCTTTAATTTCTTCGCGATTGTTCGAGTGCATTTGCACCATGCGACCAATGCGCTCTTTCTTACCCTTAACGGGGTTATAAATACTGTCACCCTGCTTTAACGTTCCGGAGTAGACGCGGAAAAACGTTAACGTCCCAACAAAGGGGTCGGTAGCAATTTTAAAGGCTAACGCAGAAAATGGTGCAGTATCATCGGCTTCTCGCGTTGCCGCTGTTTCTTCTTTGTCGTCGAGTGTTCCTTCTATTGCTTTCACTTCTACCGGTGAAGGCATATATTCGACAACAGCATCCAACATCGCTTGAACGCCTTTATTCTTAAAGGCTGATCCGCCAAGCACTGGAATAATTTCATTAGCCAGTGTCCGCGTACGAATCCCCTGCTTGATTTCTTCTTCGCTTAACTCGCCATCTTCGAGATACTTTTCCATTAGCTCGTCGTTAGCTTCAGCTGCTGCTTCAATTAAATACTCGCGCATAACCTCACAAGTATCTTGCATATCAGCGGGAATAGCCTCGTAGTTAAAGGTCATCCCCATATCATCTTCATTCCAGATGATGGCTTTCATCTTAACCAGATCAACTACGCCTTTAAATTCTTCTTCGGCACCTATCGTCATCTGTAATGGCACGGCATTCGCACCTAATCGCTCACGCAATTGATCGACTACCATGTCGAAATCAGCACCTGCTCGGTCCATCTTATTAACAAAGACCATGCGCGGTACTTCGTACTTATTGGCCTGCCGCCAAACCGTCTCGGTTTGTGGCTGTACACCAGAAGAACCACACAAAACAACAACCGCACCATCAAGTACACGCAACGAACGCTCGACTTCGATAGTAAAATCAACGTGCCCCGGAGTATCAATAATATTGATACGATGCTGGTCGAACTGCTGCTGCATGCCCGCCCAAAAACACGTGGTTGCTGCCGAGGTAATGGTGATACCTCGCTCTTGCTCTTGCTCCATCCAATCCATGGTTGCAGCGCCGTCATGAACCTCACCAATTTTGTGAGACATGCCGGTATAAAACAAAACACGCTCTGTCGTGGTCGTTTTGCCAGCATCAACGTGTGCGCATATCCCGATGTTTCGGTAGCGGTTGATTGGCGTTTTACGTGCCACTATAGCGTTTCCTTCTAATATAAAAAAAGCTGCCTATCATCTGTTGAACAGCGATAGACAGCATGCGTATAACAATCTTAAAAACGAAAATGCGAGAACGCTTTGTTGGCTTCAGCCATGCGATGCACATCTTCTTTCTTCTTAACTGCAGCGCCTTTACCTTGCGATGCGTCAAGAATTTCACCCGCTAAACGTGCAGGCATTGATTTTTCGCCACGACCACGTGAGTACTCTACCAACCAACGCATTGATAAGGTTTCACGACGTGAAGCGCGAACTTCAACAGGTACCTGATACGTTGCACCACCCACACGGCGAGATTTTACTTCGACCATAGGCGCAATAGTTTCGAGGGCAGATTGAAAAGCCTCTACGGGATCATTTCCAGATTTGTCTTTTACGATATCGAGCGCACCATAAACAATGCGTTCTGCAACGGATTTTTTACCGCTGACCATGACGTGGTTCATAAATTTGGCGAGTGTGACATTACCGAATTTAGGATCAGGTAATATCTCGCGCTTGGCGACGACGCGTCTTCTTGGCATGCAACTTTCCTCTTTTTCAGGCTAACCCAAGACAAATTACCTAAGCGTTAATGAATAACATTAATTAACGCCAAATAACTGCTTGGCCTTACTGTGACGGATAAAACAAAGGACTTACATCCTGTGAGTGCTCCGCCGGACAACCCTCTAAGCCAATGCGTGACTCAGGTTAACCATGGATGATAAAACGATTTAATAAAACTTTTTTTGAAAATTTTAAACTTTCAAGATCTTACTCTTTTTCAAGAGCTTACTTAGGACGTTTAGTACCGTACTTAGAACGACCTTGCTTACGATCGGCAACACCTTGTGTATCAAGTGTTCCACGAACAGTGTGATAACGCACACCCGGTAAATCCTTAACACGACCACCACGGATCAATACCACACTATGCTCTTGCAAGTTATGGCCTTCACCACCGATGTACGAAGAAACTTCGAAACCGCTGGTTAAGCGAACACGACACACTTTACGTAATGCTGAGTTCGGTTTTTTCGGTGTAGTTGTGTAAACGCGTGTACATACGCCACGACGCTGAGGACAGGCCTGCAATGCAGGTACATCTGTCTTCTTAATTTTTCTCTTTCTCGGCTTACGAACCAATTGGTTGATCGTTGCCATGTAAAAATACTCCAAAATTCAATAAGTTAGTAACTTTCCACCGCGTTTACTGCGACCCCAAAGATTAACCTAAAAGATTAAAAAGGAACCGCTTAAGTGACTAAAAACGCAGTCAACAAAGCATCGCCTATAAGACGGAGCGCGAATTCTATAGATAGCGTCTAAATGAGTCAACTAAGATGACACCAAAAGCCCTAAAGAAATGCTTTTAGCCGAAATTAACCCCTTTTTTTGCCGATCTAACTGCTTTTCTTAGCGCCACCCTCTGGTTTTTATGAAAAAAAGCCGCGTAAAAACGCGGCTTTTTTCAATCGAGCTGAACCAAGCTTAGATATTACCTTCAGCTTCTGCGCCGGTACCTGAATCGGTACCTGCAGCAGGATCAGAACCAGCAACTTCCTGGCTCAGTGCTTCTTGCAATTCTGCTTCGATCTCATCGGTGCTTTTAACAACAAACTCTTCAGCTTCAGGTGCTTCACGCTGCTGCTTTCGCTCGCTGTGATACGACAGACCTGTACCCGCTGGAATCAAACGCCCTACTACAACGTTCTCTTTCAAGCCGCGAAGGTAATCGCGCTTGCCGGTTACTGCTGCTTCTGTCAGTACGCGTGTCGTTTCCTGGAACGAGGCCGCAGAGATAAAGCTCTCTGTTGCCAACGAGGCTTTGGTAATACCCAATAACTCGCGTTCGTAAACGGCTTGCTGTTTTTCACCCAAGGCTGCCAAGTCATTTTCTTCGAGGACACGGGTGTATTCCACCTGATCACCACGAATAAAGCTTGTATCACCTTGATCGACAATAGTGACCTTACGTAGCATCTGACGCAGGATAACTTCGACGTGTTTGTCGTTTATCTTTACGCCCTGAAGTCGATAAACTTCTTGGATTTCATTAACGATGTATTTCGCTAACTCTTTCACGCCTTTGAGTCGTAAGATATCGTGCGGTGTTAATGGTCCTTCTGAAACCACCTCACCCTTTTCAACGAATTCCCCTTCAAACACGCTAAGGTTACGCCACTTAGGAATCAACGCTTCGTAATGATCTTTACCATTCGGTAACGGCTTGCCGTCCGTTGGTGTAATCACTAGACGACGCTTACCTTTGGTTTCTTTACCAAAGCTCACTGTACCGCTGATTTCTGCCAAGATAGCTGGCTCTTTCGGCTTACGCGCTTCAAACAAGTCAGCAACACGCGGCAGACCACCGGTGATGTCACGTGTTTTCGATCCCTCTTGAGGGATTCTTGCGATAACCTCACCAACACCTAACTGCCCACCATCTGCAATGGTGAAGATAGCAGCCGCTGGTAAGAAGTAATGCGCTGGCACGTTAGTACCGGCCAATCGCAATTCTTCGCCGTTTTCGTCAACCAATGAAATCGCTGGACGAATATCTTTGCCCGCAGCTGGACGTTCGGCAGGATCCATAACCGAGTTACTTGATAAGCCGGTAAGCTCATCTGCCTGACTCTTAATGGTAATACCTTCTTCCATGCCACTGTACTGAACCGTACCCGCAACCTCAGTAATAATTGGATGCGTATGCGGATCCCAGCTAGCAACAGTTTGACCTGAGTCAACTTTACTTTGATCTTTAACCGATAACACTGCACCGTATGGCAGCTTATAACGCTCACGCTCACGACCATCTTGTGCCGCAATCGATAACTCACCTGAACGCGAGACAACGACTAAGTTGCCATCTGCTCGCTCAACAGATTTAACGTTATGTAAACGTACCGTACCGTCTTGCTTAACTTGAACACTATCAACTGCCGTTGCTCGCGATGCCGCACCACCAATGTGGAACGTACGCATAGTCAGCTGTGTACCCGGCTCACCAATCGACTGCGCCGCAATAACACCAACCGCTTCACCTTGGTTTACCAAGTGTCCACGTGCAAGGTCACGACCATAACACTGAGCACAAACACCATGACGTGTATCACAAGCAATTGCCGAACGAACTAGCACTTCGTCAATACCGGCTTCTTCTAAGTGATCAACTAATGCTTCATCAATCATCACACCTGCAGCAATAACAACTTCACCACTTTGTGGATGCACAACATTAGTCGCAACAACTCGACCTAACACTCGGTCACCTAGAGTAGCGATAATTTCACCACCTTCGATAACAGGTGTCATTAATAAGCCTGAAGTCGTACCACAATCCACTTCGGTAACAACCAAATCTTGCGCAACATCAACAAGACGACGGGTTAAGTAACCCGAGTTAGCTGTTTTAAGTGCTGTATCGGCCAAACCTTTTCGAGCACCGTGAGTAGAGATAAAGTACTGAAGTACGTTAAGCCCTTCACGGAAGTTTGCGGTAATAGGCGCTTCGATGATCGAACCATCCGGCTTAGCCATCAAGCCACGCATACCCGCCAACTGACGAATCTGTGCTGGTGAACCCCGTGCGCCAGAATCGGCATACATAAAGACAGAGTTAAATGATGACTGCTTCTCTTCTTCACCATCACGATTAGTGACCGGCTCCGTCGAGATACCTTCCATCATCGCTTTCGATACAAGATCATTAGCACGCGACCAGATATCGATAACTTTGTTGTACTTCTCGCCTTGTGTTACTAGACCCGCAGCGTACTGATCTTCAATTTCTTTTACTTCGCTATCAGCTTGATCAATGATTTCTGCTTTCGCGGTTGGAATAGCAAAATCATTTACACCAATTGAACTACCTGATTTAGTCGAGAATTCAAAACCGGTGTACATCAATTTATCAGCAAAGATAACCGTTGGCTTTAAGCCAACATCACGATAACAAGCATTCAAAATGCGCGAGATCGATTTCTTAGACATATCTAAGTTGACCATGTCAAAGCTCAAACCATCAGGAACGATTTCCCAAAGCAATGCACGTCCAACAGTCGTATCAAGAACGTCAAAAGTCTCAACCATTTCGCCCGCATCGTTTAACAATGCTTGACGGATTCTGACTTTAATTCGCGCTTGCAAATCAACTTGGCCAGCACCGTAGGCGCGCGATACTTCTTCAGTATCAGCAAACACCATGCCTTCGCCTTTGCCGTTAACACGCTCACGCGTCATCCAATAGAGACCTAACACAACGTCTTGCGACGGTACGATGATAGGATCACCACTGGCTGGCGATAGAATGTTGTTAGTCGACATCATCAACGCACGCGCTTCTAGCTGCGCTTCAATCGTTAATGGTACGTGAACCGCCATTTGGTCACCGTCAAAGTCGGCGTTAAATGCCGCACAAACTAACGGGTGTAACTGAATCGCTTTACCTTCAATCAACAATGGCTCGAACGCTTGAATACCCAAACGGTGAAGTGTGGGTGCGCGGTTAAGCAGTACTGGATGCTCGCGAATAACTTCGGCAAGAATATCCCATACTTCAGCTGGCTCTTTCTCTACCATTTTCTTAGCAGCTTTGATGGTTGTGGCCATGCCACGCGCTTCTAGCTTGCCAAAAATAAACGGCTTAAATAATTCCAACGCCATTTTTTTAGGTAGACCACATTGGTGTAATCGCAGTGTAGGACCACAAACAATAACCGAACGGCCTGAGTAATCGACTCGCTTACCTAATAAGTTTTGACGGAAGCGACCTTGCTTACCTTTAATCATATCGGCAAGTGATTTTAATGGACGCTTATTAGAACCCGTAATCGCTCGACCGCGACGACCGTTATCTAATAACGCATCAACCGACTCTTGCAGCATACGTTTTTCATTACGAACAATAATGTCTGGCGCGTTCAACTCTAACAGACGCTTTAAGCGGTTGTTACGGTTGATAACACGACGGTACAAGTCATTCAAATCAGAGGTAGCAAAACGGCCACCATCCAATGGAACTAATGGACGAAGATCTGGCGGAAGAACCGGCAAGACTTCAAGAATCATCCATTCAGGCTTATTGCCTGAACCTAAAAACGCTTCAATTAATTTTAAACGTTTTGATAATTTCTTAATTTTTGTTTCTGAGTTAGTATTGGGAATTTCTTCACGCAACTCACCGACCAATTCTTCAAGGTCTAAACCGATCAATAATGCTTGAACGGCTTCAGCACCCATTTTAGCGTTGAACTCGTCACCGAATTCTTCCATCGCTTCAAAGTATTGCTCGTCATTTAATAACTGACCGCGCTCAAGCGTTGTTAGACCTGGGTCAACAACAACATAAGATTCAAAATAAAGAATCCGCTCGATATCACGCAATGTCATATCTAACAATAAACCAATACGCGACGGTAATGATTTTAAGAACCAGATATGTGCAACCGGGCTAGCCAACTCAATGTGGCCCATGCGATCACGACGAACTTTAGCCAGTGCAACTTCAACGCCACACTTTTCGCAGATAACACCACGATGCTTAAGACGCTTGTACTTGCCGCACAAACATTCGTAATCTTTTACCGGTCCAAAAATTTTGGCGCAGAATAAACCATCACGTTCTGGTTTAAACGTACGGTAGTTAATAGTCTCTGGCTTTTTAACTTC
The DNA here is from genome assembly GCA_028223755.1 of Pseudomonadales bacterium. Taxonomy (GTDB): domain Bacteria; phylum Pseudomonadota; class Gammaproteobacteria; order Pseudomonadales; family UBA7434; genus UBA7434. The sequence goes on from JAOIUY010000001.1 coordinate 9,241, forward strand.
GCCAAATGACCATGAGCGCACCAAACCTGGTGCTGCTAAGCCAATGCGAATAGAGTCAAACTCTGCCTGCTGACCTTGTGCTTTTAATAAATTCAATAAATCTTTCAATGTCATTCCTCCACTGGAGTGTGACGGGGATATTGTGCGGTTAAGCTAAGCAATATCCCCTATGGTTGTGGGATGTCAGCAATAAGTTAATCTTGCTCTAACTCGATATCGATACCGAGAGAGCGGATTTCTTTCACTAATACATTGAAGGACTCCGGCATGCCGGGCTCCATTCTATGATCGCCATCAACGATGTTTTTGTACATTTTTGTTCGGCCATTAACGTCATCGGATTTCACCGTTAACATTTCCTGCAAGGTGTAAGCCGCGCCGTATGCTTCAAGTGCCCATACTTCCATCTCACCGAATCGCTGGCCACCAAACTGCGCTTTACCACCCAGCGGCTGCTGAGTAACAAGGCTGTAAGAGCCGGTTGAACGCGCGTGCATCTTGTCGTCAACTAAGTGGTTCAATTTAAGTATGTACATGTAACCCACCGTTACTGGACGCTGGAATGCATCGCCCGAACGGCCGTCATACAACTTCATTTGGCCAGTATCAGAGTGGTCAGCTAAACGAAGTAGCGCTTTGATTTCGCTTTCTGCCGCGCCATCAAATACGCCGGTTGCCATAGGCACACCTTCGCGTAAGTTTTCAGCCAGTTCCATGACTTCAACTTCTGATAATTCGCTAATGGTTTCCTTACGTTTACCATCACCGGTTTTGTTGTAAATTTCTTCTAGGAATTTACGCACTTGCGCTGCTGATTTTTGCTCTTGGATCATGACGTCAATTTTGTCGCCAAGTCCTTTCGCAGCAAAACCTAAGTGCATCTCTAACACCTGACCTACGTTCATTCGCGAAGGTACGCCAAGTGGGTTAAGAACGATATCGACCGGACGACCATTTTCATCGTAAGGCATATCTTCTTCAGGCATGATTACAGAGATGACACCTTTGTTACCATGACGACCCGCCATTTTATCGCCCGGTTGGATGCGACGTTTAACAGCAAGATAAACCTTAACGATTTTAAGTACGCCTGGTGCTAAGTCATCACCACTTTCGATCTTGCCACGCTTGTCAGCAAGGCGAGCATCTAAGCGCGCTTTTTGCTCTTCAAGCTGAACTTTTGCTGCATCCAACAATTCGTTGAGTACGGCATCGGCCATGCGTAAAGAGAACCAATCTTCTAGTGGTAATCCGTCCAGCAATTCATTAGTAATCACTGAACCTTTTTTGATGTCGCCTGCGCCACTATGAACTTTCTTATCCGTTAACGCATCGCGTAAACGGTCATAGGTAGCTGACTCAACAATGCGATACTCATCGCGGAAATCTTTGCGGTACGCTTCAATTTCTGCTTTTTCTATCGCTAGTGAGCGCTCATCTTTTTCTAAGCCGTCACGAGTGAAGACTTTAACATCGATAACGGTACCCTTAACGCTTGAAGGAACACGCAAAGAAGTATCTTTAACATCCGATGCTTTTTCACCAAAGATGGCACGTAATAATTTTTCTTCTGGTGTTAGTTGCGTCTCACCTTTAGGCGTGACTTTACCAACAAGAATATCGCCAGCACCCACTTCGGCACCAATGTAGACAACACCTGATTCATCCAGCTTATTCAGCGCAGACTCACCAACGTTAGGAATATCAGAAGTAATTTCTTCTGAACCCAACTTAGTATCCCTTGCGATACACGTTAACTCTTGAATATGAATAGTGGTAAAGCGATCTTCACGCACAACTCTTTCAGAGATAAGAATCGAATCCTCAAAGTTGTAACCGTTCCAAGCCATAAATGCGATACGCATATTCTGACCTAGTGCAAGTTCGCCCATATCAACCGATGGACCATCCGCTAAGATATCACCACGAACAACGACGTCGTCTTGCTTCACAATCGAACGCTGGTTAATACACGTATTTTGGTTCGAACGGGTGTACTTAGTGAGGTTGTAGATATCAACACCGGCTTCACCAGTAGTGATTTCATCAGGGTTAACCCGCACAACCACTCGGCTGGCATCAACACTTTCGATCACACCACCACGACGCGCTACTTCACAAACGCCGGAGTCAGCCGCTACTTTACGCTCAATACCTGTACCGACTAATGGCTTTTCGGCCTTCAGTGTTGGTACTGCTTGACGCTGCATGTTCGATCCCATCAATGCACGGTTAGCATCATCGTGCTCAAGGAAAGGAATCAATGAAGCTGCAACCGATACCACCTGACGTGGCGAGACATCCATATACTGAACGCGCTCTGGCGGCATCACAGTAAATTCATTTAAATGTCTTACCGCAACAAGATCTTCGGTAAGGGTATCGTTTTTATCAAGCTCTGCTGAAACCTGTGCAATAACAAATTCAGCTTCGTTAATCGCTGATAAATATTCGATCTTATCCGTTAACTTACCATCAACGACTTTACGGTACGGGCTTTCAAGAAAACCGTATTCGTTAGTACGCGCATAAGTTGCCAACGAGTTGATCAAACCAATGTTTGGTCCCTCTGGCGTTTCGATAGGACAAACACGACCATAATGCGTTGGATGCACGTCACGTACTTCAAAGCCTGCTCGCTCACGCGTAAGACCACCAGGCCCTAACGCCGAGACACGACGCTTATGCGTCACTTCTGATAGCGGGTTATTCTGATCCATAAACTGAGACAGCTGGCTAGAACCAAAAAATTCTTTAACCGCTGCAGCAACGGGTTTAGCGTTAATCAAATCTTGCGGCATTAAGCCTTCAGATTCAGCAACACTTAAACGCTCTTTAACTGCACGCTCAACACGAACAAGACCTACACGGAATTGGTTTTCTGCCATTTCGCCAACAGAACGAACACGTCGGTTACCCAAGTGATCGATATCATCGACAATGCCTTTACCGTTACGAATATCGATTAATGTGCGTAACACATCAACGATGTCATCGTTAGATAAAATACCTTCGCCAACAATCTCATCGCGACCTAAGCGACGGTTAAACTTCATGCGGCCAACGCCAGATAAGTCATAACGCTCAGGCGAGAAGAACAAGTTAGCAAATAAGTTTTCTGCCGACTCTTTTGTTGGTGGCTCACCAGGACGCATCATGCGGTAAATTTCTACCAATGCTTCTAACTGCGTACGCGTAATATCGCCACGCAATGTATCCGAAATAAATGAACCGCAATCTAACTCATTGGTGTAGATAGTTTCGAACTCAGTAATACCGAGCTCTTCAAATTGCGCAAGAACTTCTTCAGTAATTTCAGTATTACACTCAATAACCACTTCGCCAGTATCTTTACTAACAAGATCTTTAGCGAGTGTACGGCCATAGAGGTAATCGGCTGGACATAAAAGCTTATTGACTTTTGCTTCTTCAAGTTGACGAATATGACGAACCGTCACACGACGACCTTGCTCAACAATCAACTTACCTTTGCCATCTTTGATATCAAAGGCTGCAATCTCACCACGAAGACGCTCAGGAACAAGCTCCATCGAGTAGCCTTTTTTGCCACACTCAAAGGTATTGTTATCGAAAAACATCTCGAGCATTTGCTCTGACGTTAAACCAATGGCGCGCAATAAGACAGTCGCAGGTAATTTACGACGGCGATCAATTCGAACAAAAACTAAATCTTTAGGATCAAACTCGAAGTCTAACCATGAACCACGGTAAGGAATAACACGTGCGGAATAAAGTAACTTACCCGAAGAATGCGTTTTACCTTTATCGTGATCGAAGAATACACCTGGCGAACGGTGTAACTGAGAAACAATAACTCGCTCAGTACCGTTGATAACAAAAGTGCCGTTATCAGTCATTAATGGGATCTCACCCATATAGACTTCTTGCTCTTTGATATCTTTAATCGTTTTAGCAGCTGACTCTTTATCGTAAACAATCAAGCGTACTTTAACGCGTAATGGCGCGGCGTAAGTTACACCACGAGACTGACACTCTTTTACATCAAAGACAGGCTCACCGAGCTTGTAATCGACATATTCTAGTGCAGCATTACCTGAGTAACTGATAATTGGAAAGACAGATTTAAATGCAGCATGCAAACCGTATTCTTTACGATTTTCTGCAGCGGTGCCATCTTGAGTAAATTTGCGGTATGAATCCAACTGAATTGCTAATAGAAAAGGTTCTTCCATTATATGTGGCAATTTAGTGAAATCTTTACGGATACGTTTTCGTTCTGTATACGAGTAAGACATTAGTGCTCCTGAGCATATTTCCTAAGGGAAAATGGTCTAATATAAAATTAAGCCTTTTTGAATCAGTGTAAAAATTATTTCACTTAATATTTATCTAACTACTATCTAGCTATCATCTAACTGTTAGATAAAAATGAAATAACTTTTACACTGCTCCAAAGAGCTTAATCGCAATCCGCCAGTGAGATCAGTAATCTCTATCCACTAACGGGCTTCCCTGCTATATCTATCAAACGATGGATCATGAAACCATAAAACAAAAACAATGCACCTTTAGCAGCATGTTAGTTAGCTAACAACATGCCTAGGCACTGTGCTTTTATTAACTGTTACTTTTTTAACCAACTTAACTCACTATCCTTGATTGATCTTTTTTTAGAAAAAAATGGTCAAATCAAAAATACGAGCTATGCTTTTAAGTAACACCTAATAAAAACAGTTTCTATTAAAGAACGCCGCTTATACCAGTAACAACAAAACACTACGCCTATTAAACTCCCCTGTTTAATGGGCTTTTTTGTGTCTGTATTAATTCAATACAAACGCAATTTCAAATTAAAACTTAAAACAACCACTAGCGATATCACAAGACATCACTAGTGGTTAATTTTAATGCGCCAGCTTTAAATAAAGCTCAACCAGCGCAGCTGTTCAGAATTACTTAACTTCTGCAGAAGCACCAGCTTCTTCAAGTAATTTAACAGTTTCTTCTGCATCTTCTTTAGAAGCGCCTTCTTTAACAGTTGATGGAGCACCATCAACCATTGCTTTCGCTTCTTTAAGACCAAGACCCGTGATACCACGAACAGCCTTGATTACGTTAACTTTCTTTTCGCCAGCTGCAGTTAATACAACGTCGAATTCAGTTTGTTCTTCAGCTGCGCCACCAGAGTCGCCGCCAGCTGCAGGTGCTGCAACGGCAACAGCCGCTTGAGCAGAAACACCAAACTTTTCTTCCATTGCACTAACAAGTTCAACCACGTCCATAACGCTCATTTCAGCAATCGCGTCTAGAATTTCATCTTTAGATAGAGCCATGACTCACATCTCCTAATCAATTAATTAAATAACAATAAAGCGAGTTAACTTACGAACTAACGTAAGACTTAAGCCGCTTCAGCTTCTTTTTTGTCTTTAACTGCCGCTACAACACGAGTTACCGATGAAGGAACATCGTTGAATGTACGAACCAACTTGGTAACTGGGGCAAGAATAACGCCTGCCAACATTCCCAAAGCCTGATCGCGTGTTGGCAACTTCGCCAATACATCAATTTTATTCGCGTCGAGCATTTCACCGCCAACTGCCAAAGCTTTGATATCGAACTTTTCGTTATCTTTCGCAAAGTCTTTAAACAGTCGGGCACAAGCGCCTGGATCTTCCATTGAAAAACCAAACAGCGATGGACCTGCGAGTGATTCGTTAACACACTCGTACTCAGTTCCTTCAAATGCTCGTCTGGCCAATGTATTACGCACTACGCGTAAATCGATATTAGCTTCTCGCGCTTTAGATCGGAGCTCTGTCATGTCAGTTACATCAACGCCACGCGCATCTGCAACAACCAAAGACAGGGCGCCACTGGCAGTCTCGTTAACTTGAGCGACAATTTGCTTTTTGCCTTCGAGTCCTAATGCCACACTATTACTCCTGTGAATTAACTGAGCGGATACTGCTGCTCAGCCGTTCTATTTAAGTTGCCATTTACGCTGCTTTTGTTACAACAACGCAGCATCGCTTAATCAATATGCGTCGGATAATGAAACACCATCTCGAAACATAAAAATAAACACTGCAAACTAACAACCACCTTACTGGTGGGACGAATTTTATTTTCGCACTCACCATCTGCGTAGGTTATTTATGCAAGAGACAAACAACACCTCTAACAAAATGATTAAGCCTGATCAGTACCTGCCAACTTATGTTGGGTCACTGATCAATAACACCTACGGTCTTTGACGGCTCGCTTTGGTTTGAAACAATGGGTTTAGTTTCAATAACCGCCGCGAAGCGCCTAAGAGTTTTCGCGTCTTCTACTTCTAACGACTACTTAAGTTCAAGCGAGGACTGATCAATGATCAGACCTGGGCCCATAGTTGTAGAGACACTGATTTTTTTAAGATAAATACCTTTCGCTGAAGCTGGTTTTGCTTTTTGCAAATCAAGCAACAACGCTTCTAGGTTTTCTTTAATTGCTTTTGCGTCAAAGCCGACCTGACCGATCGCGCCATGAACAATACCATTCTTGTCAGTACGGTAACGTACCTGACCTGCTTTAGCATTTTTAACCGCTCCAGCCACATCGGGTGTAACCGTACCCGTTTTAGGGTTAGGCATTAAACCACGTGGACCAAGCACTTGACCTAACTGGCCAACCACTCGCATTGCATCTGGAGAAGCAATAACCACATCAAAATCAAGATTACCCGCTTTAACTTCTTCGGCTAAATCTTCCATTCCGACTTTATCGGCACCAGCAGCTGTTGCAGCTTCTGCATTAGCTCCGCTAGTAAATACAGCAACACGCACTTCTTTACCTGAACCATGCGGCAACGTCGTTGCACCACGAACGGCTTGGTCAGATTTACGTGCATCGATACCTAAGTTAATCGAAACATCGATCGACTCTTTAAATTTAACAGTAGATAGCTCATTCAATAACGCCGCTGCGTCATCAATTGAATATAATTTACCTGGCTCAACCTTCTCGGCGATAACCTTTGCTCGCTTGCTTAGTTTAGTCATCGTCCTAGCCCTCCACATCTATGCCGGCGGACCGGGCACTACCAGCGATAGTGCGAACCGCTGCATCCATATCAGCAGCTGTTAGATCAGCCATTTTAGTCGTCGCAATATCTTCTAATTGCGCGCGCGTTACCTTGCCAACTTTATTGACGTTAGGCTCACCGCTGCCTTTTTTAATACCGGCTGCTTTACGCAACAGTACTGATGCAGGTGGTGTCTTTTTGATAAAGGTAAAACTGCGATCACCGTAAACCGTGATAACAACAGGTGTTGGTAAACCCGGCTCAAGACTTTGCGTCTCAGCATTAAAGGCTTTACAAAACTCCATGATGTTAACGCCGTGCTGACCCAGTGCTGGACCAACCGGTGGACTTGGATTTGCCTGACCTGCAGGCACTTGTAGCTTAATATAAGCTTCTACTTTCTTAGCCATTACATAGCTCTCCTAGATGGGTACAAACGTCTCGTTTGATGCACTTGCTAAAGCAGCAAATACGCCTCGACACTCCCCTGTTAAAAAAATTAGCTTTTTTCTACTTGGCCAAACTCAAGTTCGACAGGTGTAGAACGACCGAAAATAAGAACCGACACTTGAATGCGGCTCTTTTCGTAATTCACTTCTTCGACGACGCCATTAAAGTCATTAAACGGCCCATCGATAACACGTACCATTTCGCCTGGCTCGAATAATGTCTTCGGCTTAGGCTTATCACCACTGTCTTCGATACGCTGTAAAATGGTATCGGCTTCTTTTTGCGTAATCGGTGCTGGCTTATCAGCTTTACCGCCAATAAAACCCATTACACGTGGTGTCTCTTTAACTAAGTGCCAGCTATCGTCATTCAGGTCCATCTCAACCAAGACGTAGCCAGGAAAAAATTTGCGTTCGCTTTTGCGCTTTTGACCGCCGCGCATCTCTACCACTTCTTCAGTAGGAACGAGGATCTCGCCAAATAACTCTTGCATACCCGCTAGGTCAACGCGCTCGCGAAGTGCGGTCTGGACTTTCTTCTCGTAACCCGAGAATGCATGTACCACATACCAACGCTTACTCATCTATTTACCTATCTCAATTTATGTACAAGAACTGTTTTAAAAAACGATTGCCGCCGACCGAAGCCTTTAGCTAATCCATAACGCAAGCCTTTGGCTAACCAATAACAAGCGACACTAACCAACCAAGCAATGTATCCAAGCCCCACAATAAAAGGCCTGCCACAATAACAACCAATGAAACAATCATCGTGGTCTGGACAGTCTCTTGGCGAGTTGGCCAAACGACTTTACGAATCTCTGTTCGCGCGCCCTTTAACAACAACCAAAATGCTTTACCTTGTGTAGTTTGAAGCGCAACCATTGCAGCAACAATTGCCACTGCCAACATACCAAGCACGCGATATAACAGCGACTCGCCACCAAAATAAGTGTTGCCATAAATACCCGCTACGATTAACGCAACTGCCAGTACCCATAGGACAGGATTTAATGGGCTATTTGCTTCTTGAGTAGTGTTGTTCATTTATTCCTATCGCTCATGCCACAGCATTTGCTGTATTTACTATCACGCTTACTATTCACTTGCTGTACTGCATGCCAATCATTGTTTATTTAAGCCTCACTCGACCTAAACAAATAAAGAGTGGCAGGCCAGGAGGGAATCGAACCCCCAACCTACGGTTTTGGAGACCGTCGCTCTGCCAATTGAGCTACTGGCCTTTAACACTTTTACTACTTTGGCTTTTAAACGAATGCCCTAGCTTAAAAAAGCTAAGGCATTTCGGTCTTTCTATGTCGTACTCTTATCGAGTACTTCTAAACGTGTAACTGAAAATCCTAGTCTAAGATCTTAGCAACTTTAGTCTAGAATTTTCGCAACAACGCCCGCACCAACAGTACGGCCACCTTCGCGGATTGCAAAACGTAGACCTTCGTCCATCGCGATTGGCGCAATCAACTCTACAACCATCTGTACGTTATCGCCTGGCATTACCATTTCTGTGCCTTCTGGTAATTCACATGCGCCCGTTACGTCTGTTGTACGGAAGTAAAACTGTGGACGGTAACCTTTAAAGAATGGTGTATGACGACCACCTTCATCTTTACCTAACACATAGATTTCTGCTTCGAACTTCGTGTGCGGGTTGATTGAACCTGGCTTTGCTAATACTTGACCACGTTCTACGTCTTCACGCTTAGTACCACGTAATAACGCACCAATGTTCTCGCCTGCTCGACCTTCGTCAAGTAACTTACGGAACATCTCAACACCTGTACAAGTGGTTGTCACTGTTTCTTTAATACCAACGATTTCAACTTCGTCGCCAGTGTTAACGATACCGCGCTCAACACGACCTGTTACAACCGTACCACGACCTGAGATTGAGAATACATCTTCGATAGGCATAATGAATGCACCATCAATTGCACGCTCTGGCTCTGGAATGTAAGAATCCAACGTCTCAAGTAATGTTTTAACAGCAGTTGATCCTAGTTCGTGATCGTCTTTGCCTTCTAAAGCCATTAACGCTGAACCTGGAATAATAGGTGTGTCATCGCCTGGGAATTCGTAAGTGTCTAGCAACTCACGAAGCTCCATTTCTACTAGCTCTAACATTTCGTTGTATTCTTCTGAGCCCGCACCGCCACAATCTTCGGCAAGTAGGTCTGCTTTGTTTAAGAATACTAAGATGTAAGGTACGCCAACCTGACGTGATAAAAGGATGTGCTCACGCGTTTGTGGCATTGGGCCATCAGTCGCGCCACAAACTAAGATCGCACCGTCCATTTGGGCCGCACCAGTAATCATGTTTTTCACATAATCGGCGTGACCAGGACAATCTACGTGCGCGTAGTGGCGTCCAGGTGTGTCGTATTCAACGTGAGAAGTCGCAATCGTGATACCACGCTCGCGTTCTTCTGGCGCATTATCGATACCGTCAAACGCGACCGCTTCACCACCAAAGGCTTCTGCTGCTACGCGGGTAAGCGCTGCTGTTAATGTTGTTTTACCGTGATCAACGTGGCCGATTGTGCCGACATTGACGTGTGGTTTGGTGCGTTCAAATTTTTCTTTTGACATTGTGACTAACCCCTGGTGACGGTTGGTTAAAATATTAAATTAAATACTGGAGCTCATAACCGGATTTGAACCGGTGACCTCTTCCTTACCAAGGAAGTGCTCTACCGACTGAGCTATATGAGCATGTTAAAAACAGAACCTCTAACTAAAAACTGTTATGACGTTAGTGGGCCCGCTATACCTATCGATGTTCACTAAACTCGTTCACTATCCAGACTATGCCAGCCTATCGTGTTACATAAACTTGCTGCTGCCTGCTTCTTACTACTAACTATTAATCATTAAATGCTAACTACGCGCACTTAATGGAGCGGGTAGCGGGAATCGAACCCGCATATTCAGCTTGGAAGGCTGACGTTCTACCACTGAACTATACCCGCTAAGACCATCCGCCAAGATCGCCCGCTAAGTTCGTTCACACAGATCAAAAATGACCCGTCTAAATCAAAAACCGGCTTTAGACGCAAAATTCTAGCGACCCGAGCATTTGATACCAAGCATGAACCCACCAGCTAATTTATTGCTGGCCTTACTGCAAACTACTGTTTCTTAGCTGCACCACCAATAATGACTGATGCTGACTAAGTGCAGCGACTCGCTAAGCGAATCGCTACAAGATAACGAATCAACCTCACTAAGCCATTGATTGTTAAGTAAGTATTGAAAATTCGACGGCTAAAACAAAGTCTTAATATTGACTTAAATGCCGGTCAAATTTCTCGTTATCTGGTGGAGGGAGGTGGATTTGAACCACCGAAGCTTACGCGTCAGATTTACAGTCTGATCCCTTTGGCCACTCGGGAACCCCTCCAAAAAGAGCGCGGTATTCTCCTCGTGTAAACCCTTGATGTCAACAGAAATTTGGTGGTAATAACCGTGCTGTAGCTGGGCTTTTAGAAGATCGAGCGCTTTATGCCAAGCTGCACACTTAAAAAGCAAAAGCTAGGCTCAAAAACGCCCGATTGAATACTTTTTAAACAGGTTTTGATTGTTAGGTGAAATTGAAGTTGTTCGACTCTTAGAGATCTGGATAATTTGATACCTCAGGAAGGGTTGGAGCTTTAAATGAAAATGGAGCTGGCGAGAGGAGAATTCGCGAGCTGCGCTCACTCACCCTGCGGGCTATCGGCGCTTCGCGCCAATGTGATAGCTTGTTGCACAAGCTGTTCGCACCCCCTTCGGGTGTTCGACTCTTTCATCACTCATTCCATGACGAATTATACTATGCCTAACTCTATTATTTTCGGCTCTTGCCCTGATATCTCTAATTTTCTCATATTTATCGCTTTCCTTATCCTCAAGAATAGCTCCTTCGACATGCTGAAAAACTCTATCCCCTCTCCCCTTGCCAATATAAAAAGGCCGATCGTCTAGCGGATCAAATAATGCATAAACATAAGCCTTGAGCTTATGGATCGTTTTCTCATCAAAAGAATTTTTCATATGTTAATTACTTAAAAATTTTAGAATTATGACTTTGATTTGCACCATCAACGAAATTTCCTATATTTCCAATTCCCCATTGATTTGATACGGCGATAATTTCATCAAGCAATTGTATAGTCTCCCCTTCTTTTAAGAAATGCCTTTTGTAACCTGTATCTTTGTAGCGCTGTTCGGCATCGCTTAAACTGACAAATACAGCACGATTACGTTGATTAGGGTTATCAGCTTGCCATTCATTTGGGAATGCTTTTTTGAGAGCATCAAAAGTCGTTTTTGGATTTTGCGCTACAAAATCCTGGACAACCGCATGTACTAGTTTACCTTTAGCATATGCCTTTCCATTAAATGTATATTTAGATGTATCACGTCTCCCTTTGACTGCATCATTTGACTTTTTAAGTGCTTTTATTGCTCTAGCAAAAATAGTCTCATCAATAGCTGAATCAGAAATTCCAAGATCAACTCGACATTGGACCGAGAATCTACTTAGCAATGAAAAAACTTCATCCGCTTGTGATTCTGGTATTTCCACAACTTCATTATTTTTATCTGCTTCATAAATATCGTTTATTTTTTCAAATAACGCAGTATACACCTTGATTGCCTCATCTCCGCCCACCATTTGCATTTGTATAAGTGAAAATGGTAAAGCCAGCATCTCTTTAGAATCAAGCTGATTATCCTTCAACATATTTTTTGCACTTTCTAAAATGGTTTTATACAGCTGCACCTTTTCATCAAAAACCCTCTCACTTTTTTTACTCTGTTGCTCAATTTCAGTTTGCTTATTTAAAAGAAACATTGTCATCAAAATAGCGAAAATAGAGCCAAAAGTTGCTCCCAGAACTCTACCTGGAATGCCACCTCCCACAAGATCAAATAAAGGGCCGTATCCAAAAAAAACAACAATACCGACAACGCCTAGTATCATTAATATTTTTATTCCCTGCTTTCTAGTCTCTTCAATATTTTTAACACTCATTTTTTTCTCCCTAAAAAATTAATAAAATAACATGGTGGCCCAATTACTCTAACACGCATTAATTATACAATAAACATTAGTGACTTAAAAAAAGCTTAGCGGACTATCTCTCCACCATATAAAAAGAATCCAACGCTTGTCGGTTTTTTATTGTACCTGACGGTTAGTAATGAAAACTCTAAACAGGATCAGATTTAGTTAACATAGTTGTTTAAAAAATCAACCGCGCTTTGACAAACGAGCACAACTTGCAATAATATGTTTTTGCTTTTGTACTTAAATAATGAATTTAAAAGGAGGTTAAGATATGGGCATTAAATTTGATGGGACCTATGTAAAAAATGGGTCTAAGGTAATTGCAAATATGAAGCGCACGGATGAGCTTAAAGATGGGAATTCTTCTAGTGGAAAGACCCTTGGGAATATAAAAAGAGGGGACGAAATTAAAGATGGGAACTCTTCTAGCGGCAAAACTTTATGCAATATTAAAGATGGAAAAAACATTAGAGACGGCAGCTCTTCTAGCGGCAGAACACTTATTAAAATTTCTGATGCCGCTAAAAAGATAGGCACTTCAGCTACGGGACCATCAACAGCACTCGTATGGTGGTTTTTTGCTAAATAGATATGAGGCCTTTTAGTTAACTTCTGTTGGGCAGCGTGACTGTCAATACGTATCAGCACGTTTATATCAGACTCATTATTTTCTTATTACCAAGATATATCACTGGGGTATGAGGCAAAAAAAATCATTGATTATATGTGTTCATAAAATAATATAAAAAAGAGAAATTTATTATGCTTAGATGGTTAGTAAGATCAACGGTCGCAGGATCAGCCAATAGTGATGTGAAAAGTGAATCAAGTCTGGCGAGCAGAAAAGCAAATGATGCAAGAAGACAATTTGATTATGCAAAACGTGAAAAAGATATTGATAAAAAGATGACTTATCTAGCTGAAGGCATGTCACATCTGGCTGAATCAGTAGAACATGTATCAAATACTACTGTACCTCTTGCAAAAGTGGCTTTTGCAGCTTCTCTATTAGTTGAAAATGTTCAAGATAATCTTGACGAGCAAACTAAGGATATTGTTGAAAAATTAACTAAATAAAATAAATAAGTGAAATGAAATGAAATGAAATGAGAATTTAATCTTGACACTTCTAAATTAGAATATGAATTAAAAGAGTTAGAGGGCCAATTGAAAGATTGACTTCATGGAGTTCAAAAGGCCTTAAAAAAAGACTCTAAAATCAAAAGCATTTCTAACCACCCATTCGTGTAGGCTAGCAATCTAAATCGATTCTAGCGTCAGAATTAGCCTGTTTTGGGCAATGTATAGATGCTTAGTGATACCCTTCCACTACCTCCCTCTTCTTCCTCCTTATTCCCTTTTCCTTCTCCCTGCTCTCTAAACTGTCATGTAAGCTAGCTTACATATACTAACCATTAGACTTAGTGGGCGATTTCCAGCCTGTCATTTATAAGTCACTAAATGAAAATCAATCATAAACATAATAATGAATGCTGATATTAATATGTAAGCCAGCTTACAAAATAACCTCCGGTGTATAGAGTGGATATACTAATACTAACGAGACATCTAAGTTGGGGCTGAGGGGGTATCAAATAAACAGAGAGATTGGTCTTAAATAGGAAGGGTTTTTGCTTGTATTGTGGCTTGTATTGTGGCTCGTTTTGTTGCCCAGATGAGAAATTCCAGAGGGTTAAGAAAGCAACATACTCACTACTTATTGTTTTTAAAGAGAAAAATGGAGCTGGCGAGAGGAGTCGAACCCCCGACCGGCTGATTACAAGTCAGCTGCTCTACCAACTGAGCTACGCCAGCACACATAATTTCATCACCACTCGTATGGAACCAGTCATTCAATAACAATGACTTGAGCCCTAACTCGTGAGGCGCGGAAGTTTATGCGAAGTCGACCTCGGGTGCAATCCCTAACAGCCTATCTTTATGTCAAAAACGGTTTTATCTTATTTTTCTATCAACAAACACCATGAGCCAGCCTCAAACTCGCTCAAGGCAGTAGATGCGCTAAACCATCGAGCACTAAATCGGGCTCGTGCTGCATATCAATAGATAAGTGCTTTTGCAGCAACTCGGCATCACCGCCAGTAATGATTACAGCAACCCCGCCACCCATTTCGGCGATAAAACGGCGCAGTGCAGTTTCAATTAATCCCGTCATACTCAGCAAGACACCCGATAACACCGCATCGCCCGTATTATCCGCCGCTTGCAAAGCGTTCTGGGTAGACGCCTCGCTAACAAAGACGCGATCGGTGCCGCCCAATAGCGACTGCAATTGCATGGCATAACCAGGCGCAATATGGCCACCCTGATGAACGCCTTGTGCATCAACAAAGTCGAGCGTTAAAGCGCTGCCAGCATCAATCACACAAAAAGGGGCATTACTGATAGATACGGCGGGCAAGTGAGCTGCGGCAATAACACCACACCAGCGATCGACACCCATAGTCTCGGGCAGTGAATAACTGTTTTGCACACCGCAAGCCTGAACGGTTGTTTCGGCAAACTCAGCGCGGACTTGCCAGCGCTTATTCATCTCTGCCGTTAACGCACCAAGTCGCTCAGAGTCGCGGACAGAGGCAATGCGAACGCGCTGGATAGTCGCATCAGTCGCTATCGCCTGCTCGATAGTATCCAACAAGTTAGCATCAGCCAGCGTTTCAATACCGCCTACCGCAACATCACTCGCTGGGTGCTTATCACCTTGGTGAACGCGCCATTTAATACGGGTATTACCTGCGTCGATATCAAGAATCATAATTAACCTTCTGCTTTTACTGCACGCAAGCTTACTTCACCGCCGTTAAAAGTGCGAAGGCCATCGGCGGTTTCAATGCATAGCGAGCCATCGGGTTTAACGCCCACTTGCTTACCCTGCAATTTATCTGAACCCATAGTTAAAACAATATCGCTGCCTAAATAGGCATCGCGGTCTAGCCAGTCTTGCAGTAGCGGTTCAAAGCCGCTGGCCTCGAATGTCGCCAGCATAGGTATCAATTGGTTAAGCAGCGCAGCAGCGATAGCGTTTTTATCCACGGGCTGATCACTTAGCGAAGCTAGGTCGACCCAAGGTTGGTCAATATCATCGGTGACTGATTGTTGGTTAGACATATTTAAATTAAGGCCGATACCCACCACCACATGGCAAGGGCCGGCGGCATCGCCGGATATTTCTAAAAGAATGCCACCGAGTTTTTTGCCCTGCCACAATAAATCATTAGGCCATTTAAGCCCGATGCCTTTATAGCCTAAGCTTTCTAACGCTTTAACAATAGCGACACCAACGGCAAGGCTCAGGCCAGATAAAGCCGAAGCACCGGCAGAGAAGCGCCAGATAGTAGACGTATAAATATTGCGCCCCAGCGGGCTCACCCAAGTACGCCCACGACGGCCACGACCGGCGGTTTGTTGCTCGGCGAATATCACATGGCCGCTATAGTTAGCATCGATACCACCCTGCTCTATTTTCTGCCCAGCGCCGCTGTTAGTGGATGGAATAGAAAATTCAATATCGAGATTGGAGACAAGAGTTTGGGTTTGTTGGTTTAAAGCCGCGTTAATGCTTGCGTGATCGAGCAGTGACATAGGGCTGCTAAGACAATAGCCTTTACCGCGTTCAGATTCGAGCGCGATGCCTGCGGTTTGTAATTGTTTAAGCTGCTTCCAGATAGCTGCGCGACTGACATTAAAATGCGCGCCAAGATCCTCACCCGAATGCCATTCGCCATCGCTAAGGACGGTAAGTAATGCTTGCTGTGAAAGCATGAGAGACCCTGTGGAAGATTGAGTTTATGTGTTGGGGTGGAATGATAGCAGAGGTGGGGATTGAGAGGGTTAGTTTTGGGAGGTAGCCGCTCTTTCATAGTTGACTTTCAAGTGTACTGACCTCTGAAATTCTGCTGAAATCTTTGCTCTGCTCTACATCAGCATCTTTAATAGATAAGTTTTTAAATACATTACCGCTGCCACGAACCACTTTAGAATTTTGGGGTCAGTGTAAAAGCTTTATCCATACACTTAAAGTCACCAATACTGTTTTTACACCACCCCCCAAAATTCAAAGGCGTTATGAGTCCCAATCACATCGAGGAACGTGAGAATGGTAAAAGAAAAGGCAACTGCTAAGAAAAAAGCAACCGCCAAAAAGAAATCGGCTGCACCAAAGACTGGGGTAGCAAAATATCCTCGTCACTCTGTAAAGAAAGTACTCCGTATTCCTGAGGCAATTCTAGATCAAAATGCTGGAAACCATTGCTCATCTCCTGATACAGCAGCCTATCTTGGTGTGGGCCATTCGGGGCCATATCAAATGGAGGTTAGCTCTGCCAAAAAATATGGGTTACTAGAGGTTCCAGCCGAAGGAAAAGTTCAGCCCTCAGAACTTGCAAAGAAAATACTTAGGCCTCAGTCAGATGCAGATGAACTACAGGGGCTTCGCGAAGCAATTATGAATGCACCTCAGGTCTCCGAGGTGTATAAGCATTACCGAGGTGAAAACCTCCCAGACCCAGAATTTTTTAAGAATACGGTTGTAGATAAATATAGTGTTCCTCTTGAAAAGGCTGATGAATTTAGTGAGATTTTTCTAAAATCTTTAGAGGAAGCAGAACTATTATCTGAGCACGGCAGTAAAACAAGAGTTCTAGATGTTACCGAAGAAGATTCATCTCCTTCCGAGAAAACGGATGCACTGAAGAAGCTTGGTAAAAAAGTTAAAGTTAGTGCTACTGATTCATGTTTCGTAATGCAGCCTTTCTCAGCACCACTGGGAGAGTATTACGAAAAGATATACCGCCCTGCAATTGAAAAAGCTGGCCTGAAACCTGTTCGGGCAGACGCTGATATCTTCGGCACCGGCAAGATCATCGATCAAGTGTGGCGTGGTATAACAGAAGCGAAAGTTCTAGTGGCTGAATTAACATCTAGAAACCCAAATGTTTTCTATGAACTTGGGCTTGCACACGCACTTGAAAAACCTGTCGTCTTGGTATCCTCCTCTGAAGAGGACGTTCCATTTGATTTGCAGCATATCCGCGTTATTTACTACGATGTAAATGACCCATTTTGGGGGAATAAACTCATTGATAAAGTTGCAGAAAACGTATTGTCTGCAATTGAAAACCCCGAGGAAGCAGTATTTCAGAGCGTCTTCGAAGGAGACTCATAACAAATCAAGCAAGCGGGACGCCGTAACCGGCGCCACTTCTTGAAGCGTTAAATGTCTATGAGGAAATTGATTCGGATGTTGAAACATATAAGCACCATCTATTTGGCTTTCGAGTTTTGGGGGTCAGTGTAGAAGCTCTATCCATACCATACATACTTAAAGCCACCAACACTGTTTTTACACTGACATCAAAAATTCGGAGCATCATATTAGGAGAAATTATGGATAATGTACTACAATCCTTCTTTTATACAGTAAGCCCTCTGGTGACTCTTTTGGCAGTGACTGTTGCTTATATAGCGCTGCTAAAACAATCCCTCCCCCATATCCTTATTCAATATAAGCCTAACAGAAATATCCCCCTCACTCATTGACCTAGTTATAGAAAACCTTGGGAGAGGATTGGCTCGTAACGTTACTCTTTCTAAACCCCTACCTATAAACTATTTTGGAATCGAAACGTCTGACGGAAGCGGCAACGACATCTTAGCTGAGGGACTGCCAGCAATTGCAGCAGATCAACGATACATTTTTGATGGTGGGCAGTTCGGTGGGCTTTCCAAAAAACTGGAAAAGCCGTTAGAAGTAGAAATTACTTATGATTACCGTAATCCAATTGGGATTAAACGTAAAAGAAAAGAGTTCTGTATTCTTAGCGTGAACCATATACAAAGTATGCCATCACGGATCAGCGCAGAACAAGCAATAGTCGAATCGTTGAAAGGGCCAAATACAACTACGCTACAAAAAATTCAAGAAGAGCTGGTATCTATAAACACTTCTTTACACGAAATAGTTCAATCTCAAAGTGATGTTCGGCCTAACAAATAGCTGTACCGGACTCGCTACTGCTCGCTCGATGAGTTAGGCGGTATGGTTTACGAACTGGAAAGCCTCAGTAAGAATAATCATTTTGTGCCAGCAAAGTGAAAGTGAACTCTTACTGAGAGCCTCTCCCGGGATATTGGCAAATATTCCGTTAGGTGGCCAATAGATGTGTTTGGACTCGTGTTGGCAACGAATACTCACACACTTATCTAGCCCCCACCAAAGAGAGATCACGTTATTAACGTAGTCGCTCAGCGCTGATGTGACTGCATTTTTAAGGCTCATGCCATGAAAACGCAAATCACTATTAAGGTAACCCTTAATGCTGCTCCAATTATTCTTGCAGTTTCCGAACTTCTGAATACTTTGCACATTATCGGCTTACTGTAAACCAAGTCCTCGGTGTTCACGCACCGAGGCATTAATTAAAAACATAACAAGTTGTTTAAATAGGAAAAATTATGGACGATGAAAAAATAGATAATGACGAGCAAGCACAGAAAGAAGATGAAATAGATTTCAGCCCGTTTCTTGACTATATACAATCGGAAAAAGGCCACGCAATAGTCTCTCGTGTATTAGTTGTCGTTGAAGACTTGAAAAAAGCTGGTATAGAAACAGCAACATCTCATGCAAAGCTTGAAAAGGCCCTTCAAGTAGTTATTATCTTAGTCGTTGTAGGTGCTGCAAGTATCCTCACATATCATGGTAAATTCGACTCAACACTTGGTGTGCTGTTTGGTACATTGGTAGGGTATTTGTTTGGTAAAAAATAAACTACACAACAAGGTTGTTAAAAACCGTTCTGCTACGCTCCACTGGACGCGGCATTCGCCGCACCTTTTACAACTGCATTACATGTAAACCATGCTAGGAATTATCAAATACATTGGTTTCTTCATTCTTTTTGGTCTTGGTATAGGCCAATCTCTTCTCTATAGAAAGATTAAGCGGAATTGGAGTTCACTTCCTGTTGTACGAGGCAAGATAATTGAATCGAAGCTCATCGACCACAACGATATAGATGGCAATCGAGTCTATAAGGCATCGATTCGATGCCGGTACAACCATTTGGGAACCGACTATGAATCTGAAGCAACCGTTCTGCGGTCAGCTCAGCTGGTTCCCAGTTTCAATTATGAGAATCAGCTGGTTCAACGTTACAAGAAAGAGAGTAACGTTGAAATTCGAGTTTTACCAAAAAAACCAGATGTGGCTATTATTGAGCTCGCGCCATTAAATAAAACCTCAGTTATACTAGTACCATTAATTATAGTTGGCTATGCCTTCTTGGTTTTTGGCTACGGCTGGGCTATGCATGAAATTTTTACCTTTGAAAGTTAAAAGCGGGTTAGCTCATTTTGACCCCACTTTCTAGACTGACAAATAATAACCGGCCAAAGCTTTTACGTTTATTTAAAACAGTCGATATATAAGCCAGCTGCATAAATCCCACTCGCCCCCAATATAAGCAATGCTTCCTCTACTGCACGATATAAGATAATCTAAGAACTTATAAAAAGTATAAAAAAGCGCAGCCTAGCTGCCAGGACAAGTTTATGAATAATTCAGAAACTGCTAATCCTCTATCGGATGCCATGAGCAAAGTGCTAGAAGCACAGCGCGAAGATTATTTGAACGAAGGCCACGTTAGCGCCAAGGTGCGTATTGATCGCATGAGACGCGGCATGAATGCGATTCATAAACACCAAGACCTATTAATAGACGCGCTTAACACCGACTTCACCTGCCGCCCCCGCGAGCTATCTTTACTTACTGATATTTCTACCAGCATCCTGCCGTTTAAAAGCGCGATAAAAAATGTGCGCAAATGGATGAAACCTGAAAAACGCAAAAGTCTATTTCCATTAGGCTTACTCGGCGGACGCTCTCGTATTGAGTTTCAACCTTTGGGTGTGGTGGGCGTTATCAGCCCATGGAATTTTCCCGTTAATCTTACCTTTGGCCCCATGGCTGATATCTTGGCCGCGGGTAACCGCGTGATGATTAAACCTTCGGAGTTTACTCCTACAGTGTCTGAGGTAATGGCTGACATTATCGGCGAGGCTTGGAATGAAAAAGAAGTGGCTATTTTTACTGGCGGCCCAGAAGTCGGTACTGCATTTAGTGCTCTCCCCTTCGACCATATGCTGTTTACCGGCGCAACGTCTATTGCTAAACATATTATGACCGCTGCCGCTAAAAACTTAGTGCCGGTGACGCTAGAACTTGGCGGTAAGTCACCAGTGCTTTTAAGCCGTAGCGCGAATATTAAAACGGCTGTCAGTCGAATTATGTTGGGCAAAACAATGAACGCCGGACAAATTTGTCTAGCCCCCGATTATTTATTGGTGCCAGAAGAAAAACTCGATGAGGTAGTTAGCGAAATAAAAGCCGCTGTTACTGCTATGTTTCCCACGGTACTTAATAACCCGGAGTACACATCGGTCGTCAATCATCGACACTTTCAACGCCTACAACAACACCTAACTGACGCCACCGAAAAAGGTGGGGAAGTAATTTCTCTAGCGCCAATTGATGAAGACTTTAATAATCAACCATCGACTCGCAAAATTCCGCCTACGATTATTAAGCATGCCACCGATGATATGCGCCTGCTACAAGACGAAATATTTGGCCCACTGTTACCAATTAAAACTTATAAGAATTTTGAAGAAACTATCCGCTACGTTAACGCCCGACCTCGACCATTGGCTTTATATTATTTTGGTAGCGATGCGAAAGAAGAGCGTGATGTGCTGGACCGTACGACATCCGGCGGTGTGTGTTTAAACGACGTGATTATGCATACGGCGCAAGAGGATCTGCCTTTTGGTGGCGTTGGCCCTGCGGGTATGGGGGCTTATCATGGCTATGACGGTTTTAAGAATTTTAGCCACGCTAAATCCATTTATAAGCAAACTAAACTCGATGTCGCCGGTATTGCCGGTATACGCCCCCCATATGGGCCAGCCACCGAAAGAACGATAAAGATGCAAACCAAGCTGTAAGGCCTGATTTAGAGCCTCAAACGCTTAAATCAGTCCCCTCTTATGCTTATCTCATGCTCACCTCATGCAAAAGCCAGCTTATCGCCTTTAAGCTGGTTTATTTGTATACAGTGCTAAGGTTATTAGTATAGTATTTGACTGATTCTTAAAGGCTATTGGACGAATATCTTGCCGCTCAGGCGCGGGCTTATTCTAGTACTGCAATCTGGACCTGCATTGTCGTCAGACCAAAGCCTGATTTACGAATAAAAATAATATCTAACGAGCTCTCTATGTATAACGCTACCAAACCGTTTAATCACTCTTTAGTGAAATATGTTTTTTCATTTGCCCTTTTTACGCTCTTTGCATTAGCGAGTCTTGGGTCTGCGTTTACTTTTGCCTACGATGTCGAAGCGAATAGCGACGGTAATAAAGTTTATATTCTTTTGGTCAATGACAACCCAGCCACCAGCTACGATGCCATTACCATTAATAATGTACCACCCGCTATGGTGTCGTCTGCTAGCGCAACTATTATTCCAGCCTCCGTTGCAGCCGGCGGCAGTGACCTTGCCGCGCTTGAGTTTAATGTTGCCTCTAATGCCCAGCTTAATACAGTTGGCGATTTATCTATTACCGTAACGGGCTCTGTTGGTGGACGATCAGTTGATGTTGATATCACTGTGCCACTAACGGTGGTAGCAAACGCATCGAGGGCCCAAGGTGAAGTCGGCTCTATTATCCCTAGACCGGACGTTGATGGTGTTGACTCAGATAACGATGGCATTAGTGATATATTAGAAGTCGCCTTTGATGCCAACCCCTATGATCCAAACTCTTTACCCGGCGAACTTGAAACTACCAACGTTCCTATGTTCGGTGTGTTTGGTGCAGTAGTATTAGCGTTACTGCTTTTGGTGAGCGGCTCATCAGCAACACGCCGTCGCAGCGCTAGCATGCTGGCTTTAACTGTTGTGTTTTTATTACCTGTCGACTTGGATGCTGGTACAGCAACACGGATACAACTGGTTGCACATATTCCAGTGCCACCGCCACTGCCTCAATTACTTTCGGCAACAGCAACATCTAGCTCACAAGAAACTGGCCAGCCCAATTGCTGTAGCCCTGCTAGAGCGATTGATGGTAATTCAAATACTCGCTGGAGCTCTCAATTTTCTGATAACCAATGGCTAAAATTAGATTTAGGCCTTACACATGTGCTGTCTGAAGTTATTATTGATTGGGAAGGCGCAAGTGCTTCCATATACGAAATTCAAGGTTCTGCTGATAATAGCAACTGGACCACTATCTCAATTCAAACTGGCGGCACCATGGGCCCTCGTACAGATACGCTCGCCTTATCGGGCAGCTACCGCTATGTGCGCATGTTAGGTATTGATCGCGCCACTCCTTACGGTTATTCAATTTACGAAATCGAAGTTTACGGTTTGCCGGGCGCCGATGAAGATGCCGATGGTGTTGATGATAGCTTGGACCAATGTCCTGCAACGCCAGCGGGCAGCAACGTGGATGCTACAGGTTGTATCATTATTGTTGTTGATACCACACCGGATGCCTTTACTTTTATTCCAGTGACTAATGCAGAGTTAAATACATTGAGTGTATCTAACACCATTACTGTGTCTGGTATCTCGACGTCAGTCCCTATTAGTATTTCTGATGGCGAATACGCTATTAACGGCGGCGCTTTCGCAAACAGCAATAATATTGTAAACAACAATGATACCGTTGTAGTTAGACAGACATCAGCAGCGACGCTCTCTACGCTTAGCCAAGCAACACTCACAGTGGGCGATGTGAGCGCGCCATTTAATGTCACAACTAAAGGCGACCAAAATGCTTTTGGTTTCTTAAATAAAAATAACGCCGCACCTAATAGTGTTATCACCTCTAATTCTATTTTGGTTTCGGGTATCAATGAGCCGTCGAGCATTAGCATTAACAACGGACAATATTCGATTGATGGCGGCGCATTCACCAGTGCCACAGGCACCATTTCAAACGGTCAGATACTTACGCTGCAGCAAACTTCGTCTTCACAGCTTTCTACCCAAGTACAGACAGAGTTAATTATTGATGATGTTGGTGATTACTTTAATGTCACTACATCGGCGATTGCTATTCCTAATGATCAAGTACGAAGTGGTAATGTTAATGGCGTTCAGGTTTGGCAATTACCGAATGCACCGAATGGCGACAGACCCGACCAATGTTGGTTGGCGGTAGGCTCGGATATTGAGGGCGATATTTATATCTCTGGTCACGACCATATCAATAATTCAATGCTTTACCGACTGCATCAATCTGATGATGTTGTGCGATGGGTAGGTGATGCAGAAACCTCATCACTGGCAGTAGGCAATTGGCAGCCGGGCGAATCAGCCGAGAAGTTTCATACCCGACCCTTAGAGCATAATGGCCGCGTTTATGTTGCGACGCTTGATAACTCGAATATGAATAACGGATATTTAAATACCCGAGGCTTCCATTGGTATGGCTATGACCAACAAGATAATGATCTGCTTGATTTAAGTGTGACGGAACCTGGTGGTGTGGGCGAACCAACCATGCAGATAGTCACCATTCAGAAAGATGAAACGAATAACTTACTTTACGGTATGTCGATACCGGAAAATAAATTAGTGCGCTACGATATTGCTAATGCTGAAACGACAGTACTCGGCAAACCCAGTGCGTGGACAGGTTTCTTTTACTCTAACCGGTTTATGTGGGTTGACTCGCGCGGTCGCGTTTACACTTCCGGTGGTTCTTCTCGGGGCCAGTGGAATAGAGGCGAGTCTGTAAGCACCTTTAATCATATTTGGTATTACGACCCCGCTACTGGCTTTGGCGAACTACCAAACTTTCAAATGCAGGGTGCTAACGCTATGGAAGTCGGTCAATGGGATAGAGATCACGAAATCCTCTACACCGCAGATGACCAAGGTAATATCTATCGCTTTGTCGATGCTACGGCTACGTGGAGTTTTGTCGGACAACCTAATTTCGCTGGTGTAGGCGGCACGCCTAAAACTTGGGTTTTCCAATTATCGGCGGATGCTGAAAAAATATATATCGGCGTAAGTGATGTATCTTACCCTAACTCGATTTGGGAATACGATATTGCCACGGGCGCGACTTCCGAGTTAGCGAAAGTCAGCGCGCTTGATAGCCAAGCAGCTTCGCAAGCATTTATTACCGGTTATGATTCTTGGGATGATAAAGGTAACTTTTATTTTTCCAGCTTCTCTATGTATAACAACGTTAATGTCTATATGCTGGGTGTAAATCCTGTACGCATAAAAGCGGCTAATAACAGCTCTTTTGAATTAGTCGAAATAAGCTCGCAAAGCACAGCCAATGGTGTATCAATTGCTCGCAGCGGCTCAACTAATAACGCACTTGAGGCGTTATACGAAGTAGTGTTGTTTGATGCCTTCGGCGCAAGACTAGACACCGTGAATGGTGATGCAATAATTGCTGCAGGACAGAATGCGATTGCATTGAATACGGCAAGTATGGGTCTACCCTCTTCATCGACTTACGCCTATGCAGAATTTAGGCTTGTCGCAGATGGTAATGACTATGTATTAGCAGGCAGCGCTGATATCATTTTGCAATAAGTCTACAACGCTACCAAGAAAAACTATTTTTCTTGGTAGCGATTCTATTAAACCCTTCTATAGACCTCACAGAAAAAATCTAAACTCTAAAACTTTTAGCCGACCTTTTCTTTAAGACCAAAACCGAAAATATCACTGAGCAGAACAAAAATAAGCTGGCTGGGACAGGAACAGAAACACCTGAATCTGTTTGCCGATCCCATAATGCATAAGTAAAGGTATCAGCATTGAGGTTACGCAAACCGAAATCAGCAGTTCTCAAAGTTGTACCAGACCCAGTATGAATATCGATTAATGGATCGACCTTATTTGTCAAAAACACTGACGAAAAGGTTTCAAGCTGCGGCTCTGCTGATCCAACTGGCGTAACAATAGAGCAAAGCGTATCCGAGTAGCAGCCATTGGTTAGATCTGGCCGGTTATCAAACAGTCCCGAAGGTAGATCGAGCAGCACTTGTTCTAACAAAGCCAAATTAGCGCTATGTGCGGTCGCAATATCAGAAAAAAAGAAATCGGTAGTTTCGTCACAGTTATTAAAGAGCTGAATACAAGAGCCATCAATAAACTGAACACTATAAAGTGCATTGTCGATTTCAATACCTGTAGCACCGACTAACTGATCGTATTGAATATGATGAACAACAGCACCCAAAGTAGCATTAGTATAAAAAAAAGTAATAAGAAGTATAAGCTGATTCAACCGTTTCATTGACTAGTCCTTTAACGCAGTTAAGAAAGTAAACCTTAAATGCACGAACACAAAAAACGGAAAGCAAAAGAGCAAAGTGAATTAAACATTCGGAGGGATTTTAATAACGATTAAAAATAGTTTATCGTTAAATTGTTATCCGTTTCGTTCTCGCCGTGCTTCCATTCTTGCAGTGCAAAATACAAGATTTAACAACGCCAGCGTAACAATTAATTATTTTTTTAGGTATGGTAATTCACTACAAAAAAGTGAAATAAAAATAAATTTATGGCTTAACTTTTTAAATAGGCGGGTCGACTATCAACCATTAATCGATCCAATTTTTTCTGTGCGATTTTCGGGTCGAGTAAATCTTTAACCTCAATCATTTCACATTCATCCCTAACCATCTCATCGATATGGGTTGGGTAATGGCGACAGTCATCGGGTCGATCATGATAGATGGAACAAGTATATTTTTCTTGGGTGTTTTGGTTGGGTGATGATGTTTCGTTATTGGTTACGCGCTCTAAGAAAGGACAGCGCTGTAGCGGTTTACCACTAGCAGGATCAACCCATATCTCGCCATTGTGAACGTATTGAAAAATATCAGGCCGAGAAGCTTCCCACCAATCAATTTCCGTCTGCGTAGCAGAAAGCCCACCATTACTGTAGTGGATACAACACTTGCCACATTGATTGCATTCTTTCATTATTAGTCACTTGGCTTGGAAGTTCTTTGCTTGTTAGGAAGCGTAATGCCAAGCACTTTGCATGCAAATAAAGAAAATGTCCAATATAAAAAAGAGGGTTTGAGATAATCATCTACCAAGTTTAAAGATCAAGGTCTTTAAGTGCTAGCGCCGTTAAATAAGCACCTTGAACAGTCGCATGAAACGTTGATCGAATCGTTTTGATATAAATCGATTTAGCGCCCACCCCTAGATACTTCTTATTAGACAGCGCAACAATAGGCTGAAAGTCATCCCAACCCCCATCAATATTTTGTGCCGCAATGATATTGACAAGCCACTGTGGGTTAACTAAATTCGAATTGTCATTTTCATAAAGTATCATCACCCGCTGCAAATACACATCGACTAACCTAAAATCATAAAATAATTGACCCTTAATATCATTAGCCAGAATCTCAAGATTATCTGCAACCCATTGAGGATTTTCACAAGTCGTATTTTTTAAATACATAAAGCCCATAATTTGATGCGTTTTACAGGCAGGTGCAATAGAAAAATGTTTACTACAAAAATTAATATCACGCTGGGCCTGAACGATATCAAAATCAGCTAACGCCTTATCACAAGTAAAGCCATATATAAAAAAGAGATTGTAATAAGGGAAAACCGATAAGTCCGTAGTTAAAAAATTGGCTTTGTTATATCCGTTCAATAGAAAACCGAAAGGATGCGTGCGATAAAATGAAAAGAATTGCCTTTGGTACCGACTAAATAAATTCTGTAATGTCGAATTGTGGGTGAGCTCAGCTGTTTTGGCGATCATTTCCCACAGGATAGGATTATGCTCAGTAATAAGTTTTTCTTCATTTTGAATTAACCACTGAACACTAGCATTATGGGAATGTTGTAAAGCCTCGACATCTATTGTTTTTTGACAGCAATTATTATTAAAAACCAAGAAGGCCAATAAAAGTAAGACGCATATTAAAGCAGAAAGCGATACTAAAAGAAGAGATTTGATGAGGCGTTTCATTTGTGTAGTCCTTTACACTGGGCGCGGCTTAGCTATTTACCTGTATTTTCTTTGACTATTTTAAGAAAAGCAAATTTGTCTAATTAGAACTACGGATCACGCCTAAGTATTATTACTTAGATATTAGGTTTTAAATCAAAAAACACTGATAAAGGCTGGGTTGTTGAATCTATTCTTGGTTCATTTTGTATTGTTGCCCCGGCCCTCGGCTGAGCCTTCGGGCGTTCAAAACTCGCAAAGTATACTTTGCGCCGCTTCGCGACCGTTTTTCACCCTACTCCCACGCTTCGGCGGCAATACTTCAGAGTCAAATTTAGGATATAAAAAAACCCCACCTATAAACACAGGTGGGGTTTTTTTATATTTAAAGCCTGACGATGACCTACTCTCACATGGGAACTCCCAAACTACCATCGGCGATGCATCGTTTCACGTCTGAGTTCGAGATGGGATCAGGTGGTTCCAATGCTCTATGGTCGTCAGACAAACTGGTTGGAGGCTTTGATATTTCAAAACTTCCGAATCGGTTTGCTCGTTGCATACGTTATGAATATTTCAATAACGATTGCAGACGATATCAGTAATTCGTTATACGAATCACTTCCAAAGTAACAATTATTTCTGAGTCAATAAATTTTAATACACTGCAAGAAAACAACTTTGTTCTTGCATAATCTCTGCTTATTTAAGGCAAATCATATGCGCACATTTTCTATTGCGTTGTCTGTTACGTACTAAACCCTAAATATTGGCGACATCAGTCGTTTCTATTATATGGTCAAGCCGCACGGGCAATTAGTACTGGTTAGCTTCACGCCTCACAACGCTTCCACACCCAGCCTATCAACGTGGTAGTCTTCCACGGCCCTTTAGGAGGGTTAAACCCTCAGGGAGACCTAATCTTGGAGGGGGCTTCCCGCTTAGATGCTTTCAGCGGTTATCCTGTCCGAACGTAGCTACCCGGCAATGCGTCTGGCGACACAACCGGAACACCAGGGGTTCGTCCACTCCGGTCCTCTCGTACTAGGAGCAGCTCTCCTCAAGTCTCCAACGCCCACAGCAGATAGGGACCGAACTGTCTCACGACGTTCTAAACCCAGCTCGCGTACCACTTTAAATGGCGAACAGCCATACCCTTGGGACCGGCTTCAGCCCCAGGATGTGATGAGCCGACATCGAGGTGCCAAACACCGCCGTCGATGTGAACTCTTGGGCGGTATCAGCCTGTTATCCCCGGAGTACCTTTTATCCGTTGAGCGACGACCCTTCCATACAGAATCGCCGGATCACTATGACCTACTTTCGTACCTGCTCGTCTTGTCAGACTCGCAGTCAAGCACGCTTATGCCATTGCACTAACCTCATGATTTCCGACCATGATTAGCGTACCTTCGTGCTCCTCCGTTACTCTTTGGGAGGAGACCGCCCCAGTCAAACTACCCATCAGACACTGTCCTCGATCCCGATAAGGGACCTGAGTTAGAACCTCAACATAACCAGGCTGGTATTTCAAGGGTGGCTCCACTGTATCTAGCGACACAGTTTCATAGCCTCCCAGCTATCCTACACAGGTTATATCAAAGTCCAGTGCCAAACTATAGTAAAGGTTCACGGGGTCTTTCCGTCTAGCTGCGGGAACACGGCATCTTAACCGCGAATTCAATTTCACTGAGTCTCGGGTGGAGACAGTGTGGCCATCATTACGCCATTCGTGCAGGTCGGAACTTACCCGACAAGGAATTTCGCTACCTTAGGACCGTTATAGTTACGGCCGCCGTTTACCGGGGCTTCGATCAAGAGCTTCTCCGAAGATAACCCCATCAATTAACCTTCCGGCACCGGGCAGGCGTCACACCCTATACTTCCTCTTACGAGTTTGCAGAGTGCTATGTTTTTAATAAACAGTTGCAGCCACCTGGTCACTGCGACCGGCCTCGGCTTAGGGAGCAAGTCCCATCACCAAAACCGGCGTACCTTCTCCCGAAGTTACGGTACCATTTTGCCTAGTTCCTTCACCCGAGTTCTCTCAAGCGCCTTGGTATTCTCTACCTGACCACCTGTGTCGGTTTGGGGTACGGTTACATATAAGCTGAAGCTTAGAAGATTTTCTTGGAAGCATGGCATCGACCACTTCACTCGATCTTTCGAAAGAGCTCGTCATCACGTCTCGGCCTTAGCAATCCGGATTTACCTAAATCACCAGCCTACCGGCTTAAACGCGGACAACCATCGCCGCGCTGGCCTAGCCTTCTCCGTCTCTCCATCGCACTTATATGTAGTACAGGAATATTAACCTGTTTTCCATCGACTACGGCTTTCGCCCTCGCCTTAGGGGCCGACTCACCCTGCCCTGATTAGCATGGGGCAGGAAACCTTGGTCTTCCGGCGTGGGAGTTTTTCACTCCCATTATCGTTACTCATGTCAGCATTCGCACTTCTGATACGTCCAGCAGACTTCTCAATCTGCCTTCAACCGCTTACAGAACGCTCCGCTACCACGCATGCAAGCATGCGTCCACAGCTTCGGTTTACAGTTTAGCCCCGTTACATCTTCCGCGCAGGCCGACTCGACTAGTGAGCTATTACGCTTTCTTTAAAGGGTGGCTGCTTCTAAGCCAACCTCCTAGCTGTCTAAGCCTTCCCACATCGTTTCCCACTTAACTGTAATTTGGGACCTTAGCTGGTGGTCTGGGTTGTTTCCCTCTCCACGACGGACGTTAGCACCCGCCGTGTGTCTGCCAAGCTGTACTCCTCGGTATTCGGAGTTTGCATGGGGTTGGTAAGTCGGGATGACCCCCTAGCCCAAACAGTGCTCTACCCCCGAGGGTAATACTTGACGCTCTACCTAAATAGATTTCGCGGAGAACCAGCTATCTCCGGGCTTGATTAGCCTTTCACTCCGACCCACAGCTCATCCCCTCATTTTTCAACATAAGTGGGTTCGGTCCTCCAGTGCCTGTTACGGCACCTTCAACCTGGCCATGGGTAGATCGCCCGGTTTCGGGTCTAACGCCTGCAACTAAGTCGCCCTATTAAGACTCGCTTTCGCTACGCCTCCCCTAAATGGTTAAGCTTGCTACAAACGTTAAGTCGCTGACCCATTATACAAAAGGTACGCAGTCACAT
>JAOIUY010000001.1:45000-193305 GCA_028223755.1 Pseudomonadales bacterium
AGTCAGCCAAGCTCGACCAGCACAATATACTCAAGCAACACTGACACTTAGTTCTAGTGAAACGCAGGACGCTACCCCCTTAGATAACACTGCTGCAAATAACACTAGTACTTATATAGAAGCTACAGTTGATGCCAAACCCATTAAACCCCTAAAAACCATTCAACAAACACTTAAAAAAGGTGACAACCTGTCAATGGTTTTTGAGCGTGTCGGCCTTAATGGTCGCGATGTTTACCAAGTGGTTCAATCCGGCAGCGAAGGCAAAGCCTTAACGCGGATGTTTCCTGGCGAACAATTGGAATTCGTATTGAGCGAAGGTAAGCAATTAGAAAAAGTAATACGCATCAAATCTCCACTTGAAAGCATCCACTTTGTGCGTAACACCAGCGGCGAAAAAACTTACTTTACAATTGACACTGTCACGCGCATGCCTGATATCAAAAGAGTCTACCGCAGCGGATTAATTGATGACTCACTATCACTATCGGCTCAACGCGCTGATGTCTCACAATCTATCACTATGAATATGGCCAATATATTCGGCGGCGTCATTGATTTTGTTTTAGATGTTAGAGAAGGTGATCAATTCACGGTGGTCTATGAAGAGCACTACCTTGATGGCGAGAAAATTGATGAAGGCAATATCATTGCGGCACAATATATTAATCGCGGCACCACCTATAACGCCTATCGCTATTCTGATCCTGATGGCGATACCGGTTACTATAATGAAGACGGTATCAGTATGCGCAAAGCATTTTTGCGCGCACCATTAGACTTTACCCGCATCAGCTCTGGCTTTAATCTTCGCCGCATGCACCCCATCACCAAACAAGTAAAGCCTCATCGCGGTATTGATTATGCCGCACCTAGAGGCACGCCCGTTTTTTCTGCAGGTGATGGTCGGGTTATCGCTTCAAGCAGAACCAGAGCCAACGGCAACTATGTCTTTATTAAGCATGGCGAATCTTACACCACTAAATACCTGCACTTGCATCGTCGCTCTGTCACTAAAGGGCAGCGTGTTAAACAGGGGCAAATTATTGGCCAAGTGGGTTGCACCGGATTATGCAGCGGGCCGCATCTTCACTATGAATTTTTAGTTAACGGTGTTCACCGTAACCCTAGGACAATTCTTAAAAAGTTACCTAAAGCGAAACGGCTTAATGCATCATTAAAGTCTGACTTTCTTGCATCCATTGCGTCAACGCAATTACAGCTAGCGAATTACAGCAGCCAAGTTAAGTTTGCCAAAGCGCAATGAAGCCACTGTTTATTGGTCTGATCTCCGGCACCAGCATTGATTGTATTGATGCCGCTCTGATCGACGGCAGTACAGAAAAACCCGTCTTGCTCGCTCATCACCAACACCCTATTGACCCTGCAACAAAACAAGCCATCGCTGCACTGTGCCTACCGGGCGACAATGAAATTGATCGCATGGGAAATCTGGACATCAAACTAGGCGGGCTCTTTGCGGACGCAACAAATGCATTGTTAGATAAAGCGAAGCTAACGCATCATGACATTGTCGCTATTGGTAGCCATGGACAAACCATCCGCCATCGCCCACCCAAACAATCGAATGCAGCCGGCTTTACCTTACAAATTGGCGACGCCAATACCATTGCAGAAAAAACGCATATCACCACAGTGGCAGATTTTAGACGTCGCGATATGGCTGCCGGCGGTCAAGGCGCGCCATTCGCCCCCGCTTTTCATCAAGCCATTGCACCACAAAACTGCGAGACTAGCGCTTTTTTAAATTTAGGCGGCATAGCCAATGTCACCACAGTACACCAAGGAAAAATCGTTAGTGGATTTGATACCGGCCCAGCTAATGGACTAATGGATGCGTGGATACTTAAACAGAACAACGTTGCGTTTGATAACAACGGTGAATGGGCGAGATCGGGTAACGTAAACACAGCGCTACTTGAGCAATTAAAATCACACCCGTACTTCGATTTACCCGCCCCCAAAAGCACTGGCCGAGAGGAGTTTCATTTACCTTGGCTTGAAACGATTCTTGCTAACGGCTACAAAGCTATTCGAAAAGAGGATGTGCAAGCAACACTGCTGCGCCTAAGCAGCGAAACCATTGCCGATGCAATTACTCAACAAGCGACTACGCCCTCGGTTGTTTATTGCTGTGGTGGCGGTGCGCACAACACAATGTTACTCGAAGACTTACAAGCGATTCTTAGCGACACAAAAATAACCACCACCAAAGAACTGGGCATTGCGCCCGACTGGGTAGAGGCCTGTGCACTTGCATGGCTAGCTCAACAGCGACTGGAAGAAAAAACGATATTACTCAGCGACGTCACAGGCGCTGCAAACAATCGAATTGCAGGCTGCATTTACGCCAGCTAAAATCGCGCCGCTCATTCATAGATCAGAAGTATTGATACTGCTCTTCGTCAATCAAACGACTCGCCTCGGCAATCGCGTTGCGAACCACACCAACAAACGGCTGCAGATCTCGACTATAGAGATTTTTACTTTGCATCCAAATATCACAGATCTTAATATCGACAACATTAAATGCAGTAAGCTTGGCCGCTAAATCAATCACGGGGTTGTTTTTCTCATATTGTCCTTTAAACAAAATATGCGCCTCATCACCATGCAGTAAAAAAACAATTGGCGACGAACCTTTTAAGGCACTTACCGCTTTTTAGCAGTTTATCGGCACGCGCTAAAATGGCATATAACTCTTCTGGACTATGGATAACAATATCAGCAAGATATTTTTCTGTGAGCGGAATATCTTGATTAGCGGTTAATAGAGAATCAGCCGCCGTTGAAACTGAAACGGCATTAATGCCTCGCTGGTCAGCGAAACTGACAATAGAGGTAAAAGAAAAAACAAGAATTGCTGCAGCCAAAATGCGTTTGATTACATTCATGATCATATCCCTCGATCCAATTACATTATTATTATTTTGTTCTCAATGAACACTTGTAAAACTATACAAATAAAACGATACAAACACTTACAAAAAAACTACACCGAAAAAGAAGAACCACAGCCACAGGTAGAATCGGCATTAGGGTTATCAACAATAAATCGTGAGCCCTCTAGGCCTTCGGTGTAATCAACACTACCGCCAACTAAATACTGATAACTCATCGAGTCGACCACTAAACTGACGCCATGGTTATCAATAATTGCATCATCATCGGCGACTAATTCATCAAAAGTAAAACCGTACTGAAAACCAGCACAACCACCACCAGTGACGAACACGCGCAGTTTTAAGTCTTCATTGCCCTCTTCATCGACAAGGACTTTGACTTTATTAGCAGCGCGATCTGTAAAGACCAAGGTTGGTGTACTTAAGCTATTCATGAAAACGTTTTACGACTCATTTAGATATAAGTTTAAAGATGGAATTAAGTAAAGGCACTCAAAAGCGCCTTATCTTTGATCAGATTATCAGCCATTCAAGCCAGAATCAACATACTCACCAAGAACCTCATCAGAATCAACAGCTTGTATTCCATCAAGGCTACTACTGGCACTCGTTACAGGCGCGGCATTGGTATACATCAAACCACCATTAATCTGAGCACCCTTAACCATTTCAATCATTTGATAATGCACATCGCCGCAAACAACCGCATTCGATGCCATCTCAACTCGCTTAGACGAGTAAACATTGCCTTCGATACTACCGTTGACGATCACCACCGGCGCACAAACATCGCCATGCACGGCACCGCTATTTTGGATGCGTACCTGTGAGACATCACAGCCTTCTTCGACGACAATATTGCCGCGAACCACGCCTTCAATCTCTAAACAGCCAGTAAAACTGACCTGCCCACTGATTTCGGTACCTTTAGCGATTAAGGTTGTATTATCACTGCTGATAACTGTTGATTTGGATTTGCTGCTGAACATTAGCGCGCTCCTAAAAGATCTTGCCAGTTAAAGGTTTTATTGATTTTTTGTGCTGCCTTACCTGTCGACTGTAACTCGATCACCATGCTAACAGGCGTTAGATCATCCGGCAATTTGAATGATCCCTCTATCGATTGAAAAAAGCGAAAACGTAATTTGGTAGGCAACTGGCCACTAAAGTCCGGCAGTGTCGACAATTCATACCCTTTAATCAAACCGTTAGATTCAGCCATTAAACGAATAGATGCCTTACCTTTAAGTAATTTATTCTGATCACCAGCCTGAGTCACTAAGCCGCTGTACTGATAACTAGCTGTTTCTTCATTATAAGAAAGACCAAATGCATGCAGGCCAAGCCCCCTCTCTAACTCATCGGGCGCCATTAAACTGCGATAAAAAGTGATGTTGCTTTGCAACTCGGCAAGCTCATTGCGATATTCAAGCAATGTCTGCCTCACCTCTTCGGTTGCCATGCGATCAATTTCAGCTGATTTTTCTGCGCTCACTGCACGTTGCTGCTCGCTGCGCAACGCACGCTCAAGTTCAGCCAACTCTTTAGTCATTGATGTATGCTGAGCAATCGCTTGTTTGCCATTTGCTAAACCGGTGGAATAAACCCAATAGCCCGCTAGCAATAACAAGCCCAAAGAAAAAAGAACAGTGCAAGCAAACACTATTCCTTTTTTACGGTCCAACCTAAGTACAATCGTTCGAGTATGATTCATAGATATATTTAAATGCTGTTATTCGTATCTAAAACGCAGTTAAGGCATTAACGCAATGTCGCGCAAACCCAGCGTTTCATCCCAGTGATACATAATATTCATCGCTTGTACCGCCTGACCTGCTGCACCTTTTAATAGATTATCTTCGACAACTAAAATGGCTAGCATGCCTGAACTCTCTATAGGCTGAACACTAATGCGACAATGATTAGTACCTTTTACGCTGCGCGTTTCCGGATAAACACCCGCTGGTAAAACATCAACAAAAGGCTCATCGGCAAATCGCTGCTCAAATAGCGCTTGAAAATCAACACTCATATCTTTGGGCTTGCAATAAAGCGTCGAGTGAATGCCGCGAATAATCGGCAATAAATGCGGAATAAACGTCAGCGTCACTTCACTGCCCGCCGCGGCATTAAGGCCCTGTTCAATCTCCGGCAAATGACGATGGCCAGCAGCTGCATAGGCTTTAAAATTATCACTCATTTCAGTGAATAGATTCGCCACCTTTGCCTGCCTACCAGCACCACTGACACCCGAGGCTGAATTAGCAATCAAACTATCAGTATGAATTAAACCCTTTTCAAGCAACGGCAAAAAGCCTAACTGAACCGATGTGGGGTAGCAGCCAGGACACGCTAATAATTTTGCATCGCGTATTTGCTCACGATTGGCTTCAGGCAAACCATAAACTGCTTGCTCAACCAATTCAGGACAAACATGCTGCTCACCATACCAAGACTCCCATTGTGGAATATCTTGCAAACGAAAATCAGCCGATAGATCAATGACTCTGACATCCATCGCCATTAACTCTCGCATCATATGCATAGATACCGCATGTGGTGTGGCAAAAAATACAAGATCGCATGCCGCCGCTAGTTCGCTAGCACTGGGAGCGGTAAACGCTAAATCACATTCGCCACGCAAGTTAGGCCAATAATCAGACAATGCAACGCCCGCCTCAGATCGAGACGTGACCATGGTTAATGCAACCTGAGAATGGCGCAGCAATAATCTCAACAGCTCCGAACCGGTATATCCGGTAGCGCCAATCACGCCTACGCGTATCAAATCGTTATTTTCAGTCGCCAATTTAGTCGTCAATGCTCTATCCACTCGCTCATTACTTACTTGATTCACTTACGAATATCCACCGCCGCAATCTTGAGGAGGTATCAATCAGGCAGTGATGATAAGATTCTCAACGCTAAAACAACAGTGCATTCTTTGCATTACCATGACAAGATAGTCCTAATACCAAAAACCACCGCCCAGCGACACTTTTTAGGCTGTGTACAAGATCATCAATACGAGTTAACACCATGCTTTGGATAAAAGCCTTACATATTATTTTTGTGATCTGCTGGTTTGCCGGCATTTTTTACCTGCCCAGACTCTTTGTCTATCACGCCATGAGTGAACATCAGCAAACCCGCGAACAGCTGTTAGTGATGGAGCAAAAGCTCTACCGCTTTGTAACACCCTTTGCCTTTTTAGCTATTGGCTTTGGCGCTTGGCTTACCAGCTTTAATACCGACTACTATTTCAGTCAGACATGGTTTTGGAGCAAAATCGTTCTGGTCGCTGCATTGCTGGCCTACCATATTCAATGTGGTCGCTACATTAAACGCTTTGTTGCCGGCGAAGAACCGCGCTCTCATACTTTTTATCGTTGGTTTAATGAAGCGCCGGTGCTAGCCTTATTTGCTATTGTTATTCTCGTCATCGTTAAACCGCTAACCAGCTGAGTTATTGATCATGTCAACATCGCGAAGCACACACAACAGCAGCTCTATGATCTCGACCACAGCGCTAGCCAAGCATTTTGATCTACCCGCCAAAACGCTATTTACTTTTTTAACCGAAAAATCTTGGATCAATCGTATCGACAATCACTGGCGACTGACTGGTAAAGGAGAGTTCGAGGGTGGCGAGTACATTAATAGTAAAAAATATGGCGAGTATATTGGCTGGCCACAGAATATTGTTGATCACAGCATTTTTCAAGAAATGCTCGACTTGCCAATGTCAGCAGCCGCATTAGGCGCACGATACAATATTAGCTCGCATCGCTTTAACGCATTACTCGCAGAATTGGGTTGGCAAAAACGCTTTCATAAAGGCTGGACTATTACCCATAGCGGCAAAAAACATGGCGGCATAGAGAAAGAAGATAATGAGTCAGGCGTACCCTATACCGTATGGGCACGAGGCATACTTGTCGATAACAGCTTAAAAAAAGCGTTAGAGCAAATCACCCTAACATCAACAATAGAGCCAACCAATACAAAACAGTCTGAGAAGACACAAAAATCATTAGACCTTTCAAAAATATCATTACCAGAATACAGTCGCGACGGACGCCGCCCCGACAATAAAGAACATCATGATATTTGTAACTGGCTTTACCTAATGAATGTTGTGTATGCCTATCGGTGGTCCTTACCCGAAGTAGAACTCGGTGCCTGCGACTTTTATTTACCCGCAGCCAACTTACACTTAGAGTGCTGGCAAGAAAAAGAAGACGCTAAGTCAATGAGCGAAAAAATAGCGCGTATTGATTATTATAAGCAGGAAAATTTAGCTTACATTGAATTGAAAAGTGAACAACTGAACGCGCTAGATGCAGCGCTACCTAAACTATTATTGAAGTATGGTATTACGGTTTATTGATCATCAATATTTTTATCTTTTACTCTCGCCTGCCATGATCTTCACGATTTTTTTCTTTTAAACGCTCGCTCTTTTTTAACAACACATAAATAGCGCCCGTACCGCCATGTTGTTTTTGCGCACTATGATATGCCATGACATCGGGCATTTCTTTTAGCCACTTAGCAACATAACTTTTTAATTTAGCCGGCTGCTCAATATTACGCTCGCCCTTGCCATGTAAAATCATTACTGTCCGCATATCATAAGCCATGGCTTCAAGAATAAAACTCAACACCTCTGCTCGCGCCTGCACAACGGTTTTACGATGTAGATCTAAGCGCCCTTCAATGGTGTATTTGCCTAATCGAAATTTACGAAAAACACCGTCCTGTATGCCTGGCCGTTTAAAACTTAATATGTCTAATGGCCGCACCATTTCAACATAATCATCCGAGACAGTAGTGAAGTCTTGCGTCTGCTCATCAGTAGTTTTATTGGTGACCGCCGCCTCACGCAGATAAGATTTTTGATCAGCATCTGATTGTGGCTTTTTAATTAAACCACGATCAGATTTTTTTAACGGCACGACACCACTAAGCTGCTGCCGAAATAATTCATCATCGTCTGTCACGGCGTAATCCTTATTAAAATTTTTGCCCAGTACTGCATCGCCATACATTTAATAGCGATTTGAATAACCATTTAAACAATTAAAAAATCTCGTCAGGGCGTATATCGAATCTTGGCGTTAATTTAACATCTAAATCTTGATATAACAGCGGATTGCCTTCTTTTAAATTATTTAATTCAGTCCGCAAATCAGTATCCAAGCCCTGACTCACCACAATTTCTACGCGGCGATTTAGAGCACGATTATCTTTACTATTATTTTCAACTAACGGGCGCGTATCACCATAACCACTCACCGTTAAACGCTGGGGATTTAAAACATTTCCGGTTAATAATTCATGCGCAACGCTCACAGCGCGTGCTGTAGATAACTCCCAGTTGGATCGAAACCGTGACGTCGATATAGCAATATTATCAGTATGACCTTGCACTAAAATATTGCCCGACTTTTCTGACAACACATCACGCACATCATGAAGCACGCCTTCAAAACCAGGACGCAATCGCGCCGACCCTGAAGCAAACGAACCCTTCTCTTTGATACGCACAGTAATATCTCTGCCGCGCGTTTCAATTTCTACTTCACCTTTTTTGATTTGTGTTGAAAGCGCATTCGCTAAATCAACCGCATCACGGCGTGTCTCTTCTATCATTTCCGCCAACTGATCAACCAAAGCCTCATCGTTAGACGACGATTTTTGTTGTGTAAGCGTTTCTGAATCGGTTAACTGATCTGGCGTGCACTGGACTTGTAAGTTGCGCTGATCTTCTTCAGAAGTGCGCTGCTTAACATCATTAATCGGTGTTGGCTCGGGGCGACCTGGACTAAACTCCTGAGCAATAATACTAGTCCCCATAGGTATTTCGTTAGCTTCTACCACTCGCTGCACACCAAAGGCAGTTCGCATAGAACCTGCTAGACGTTTAAATTTAAGTACGTCCATTTCGGCAAAGGATAGCAATAAAACAAAGAAGCACATCAATAGCGCCATCAGATCGGCAAAGGTAGCCATATAGGCAGGCACACCAACCGGCGGGCAATTACAATCGTGATCGTCAGCAGACATTTTTTTTATTTACCTTGGATTTTTCATCGACCAACACACTAAGCGGTCTCTTCCATTGTGCGCTTACCCGAAGGCAAGTAATTGCGCAGCATAGAATCAATAACTCGCGGATTTTGTCCCGCCTGTATTCCCATTAATGCATCAATGATCATATTTCTTATCCGACTCTCTTCATTTCTTCGTAGAGAGACTTTGTCGGATATCGGTAGCGCAACCATGTTGCCTAACATGGCGCCATATAAAGTGGTTAACAGTGCAACCGCCATAGCGGGACCGATAGAGGCGGGATCAGACATATTAGCCAGCATAGCCACTAGACCAATCAAGGTACCGATCATACCCATGGCCGGTGCGGTGTCGCCCATTTGCTTCCAAATGGCTGAACCTACCTCATGGCGTTTTAGAGTTTCGCTCATATCTTTATGCAACAGGCTACGCACCACTTCAGGGTCATGGCCATCAACTAACAACTGAATACCCGATTGCAAAAAAGCGTCACTGACTTCTTTTTCTTCTAACGACAGCAAACCATTTTTACGTGCGTCATCGGCTAATTCGACAACCTCGTCAATTAATTCAACAGGGTCGACTAGTTTAAACATAAATGCTTTGCCGGCAATTTTGAAACAGCCTAAGAACTGCGCCAAATTAAACTTCATCAACACCACGAAAAAAGTCCCGACCAAAACAATCAATACCGATGGCACATCGACAAAGATTCCAATGCCGCCACTCATCGTCATTGCGCCGCCGATAATACCGAACGCGCCTAATATTCCAAGTAATGTTGCTAAATCCACGGATGACCCCTCAACCACTGCTATTATT
Organism: Pseudomonadales bacterium; assembly: GCA_028223755.1. GTDB lineage: Bacteria > Pseudomonadota > Gammaproteobacteria > Pseudomonadales > UBA7434 > UBA7434. The sequence continues at coordinate 54,822 of JAOIUY010000001.1, forward strand.
CGTTTGCTAAAACGCTTTAAGTACCGCAATCTATTATTATCAGTTTAGCTATAAATCGGCAGAAAACACGATAACTCAAGCGCTTTTACCCCGAAGGTGGCAATAGTGTTGAGAAACTATGACGAATTTGCTTTGCTGAGTCTGCAAGACTGTATATTCACCAAAAAATTGATAATATCCCCCCTCAATCATAAGGTTAAAGCTCGGGCTTGAGCGGCACTGATTAATTGATGATCGCTTGATCAAATCGCATCAACCAAGCCATTTTTTAACCATCAATACACAATGAATAGACAGGCAGCGCAATTTATGGCCAAAAGTAAGAAAACGCCCGACTTCGAACAATCGCTAGAAAAACTCGAAACCCTCGTTGAAGCGCTCGAAGCTGGCGATCTAACACTTGAACAATCTCTCAAACAATTTGAAGAAGGTATTGCTCTGACTCGCGCTTGCCAAACAGCACTTGGCGAAGCCGAACAAACCGTAAAAGTATTAACCGAGAAAAACGGTCAACCGGCGCTTGAAGATCTGGATGTCGATGCCGCTGATGAGTGATGTTCTCGCTGCCTTTTTAAGCCAACACAAACCGCCATTTGAAAGCTATCTCGCCTCAACACTGACGAATTACTGCAGTGATATCGGCCAAAATCCGCAGGCGGAGCCGCTGCTTAATGCGCTAAGTTATAGCTCGCTTGCCGCCGGTAAACGCATCCGCGCGATGCTAGTTTATATGGCGGCGCAGGCCTGCCAGACGAATAACGACAATAGCCCTGAATCATCTAACAGCATGACTAATGCTGCTGCGGCCGCGATTGAATTGATTCATTGTTACTCACTGATCCACGATGATTTGCCCGCGATGGACGATGATGATTTACGCCGTGGCAAACCCAGCTGCCACATTAAATTCGGCGAGGCGAATGCCATTTTAGCCGGCGATGCCTTACAGACATTGGCCTTTGAATTACTCGCGAATGAAGGCGACAGCCCTGCCGATCTTCGTATTGCACTGATCCGCGAATTGAGCCGAGCTTCAGGTGTTAATGGTATGGTCGGCGGGCAAGCTATCGATCTGGCGGTGGTTAACCAACAGATTTCTTATGATGAGCTAGTCAACATGCACGCCTTAAAAACCGGTGCATTAATTGATGCTGCAACCTATATGGGCTGCCTCTGTGCTGGCGGCAATGCTCAGCAATCGCAGGCACTGCGCGATTATGCCCGCGCCATCGGGCTGGCGTTTCAAGTACAGGACGATATTCTTGATATTGAAGGTAGCTCAGAACAGACAGGAAAACCGCAAGGCACTGATATTGCTGCAAATAAACCTACCTACCCTGCAATTATGGGGCTGGCGCAGGCTAAATCTAAGGCGCAATCGCTCTGCGATGAAGCCCTAGCCGCGCTCGCTGATTTCAACGCCAATGCCGACCCGCTTCGTTCGCTGGCAAGCTATATCATCCAAAGGTCGGTATAAATTAAGCGCAAAGACTCTGCGGCCATGAATATGACCTTTTAATACCAAAAGGTCGCTGTAATTGACAAGTAATATACTGACTTCTAGGTTAATATTCGCCATTCGCTTATGCCCATATATAGATAAGCCTGTCTTTCATCAAACGCAGTCAAAAACAAAGTAATAAACGCCTAATGACCAAGCCACGCCAATACGACCGCTTTCCTGAACAGCGACCCATTACTCCGCTGCTCGACCAGGCACCCGTTCCCGAATTACTTCGCCAATTAAGCGAAGATCAACTCCCGCAGCTAGCTGACGAGTTACGCGAACATTTACTTTACTGTGTTGGCCAATCAGGTGGGCACTTTGGCGCAGGTCTTGGCGTAGTTGAATTGACCGTTGCTCTTCACTACTTGCTTGATACCCCTCGCGATAAATTGGTTTGGGATGTTGGTCATCAAACCTATCCCCACAAAATTTTAACTGGCCGACGCGATGCTATGCACACCATGCGTCAGGCTGATGGCTTGTCGGGCTTCCCAAAACGCAAAGAGAGCGAGTTCGACACCTTTGGTGTTGGCCACTCAAGCACAAGCATAAGTGCCGCGTTAGGTATGGCGCTGGCGCATGAAGGCGAAGAACCTCCACGGCAATCAGTTGCCGTTATTGGCGATGGCGCAATGACAGCAGGTATGGTGTTTGAAGCACTTAATCATGCCGCCGATACCGATGCCAATATGCTGGTTATCCTCAACGATAATCAAATGTCGATTTCAAAAAACACTGGGGGCTTGGCCACCTACTTCTCCAAAATTTGGGCGAGTAAGACCTATATACACTTACGCGCAGGCTCTAAAAAAGTGCTCTCAAAAATCCCACCAGCTTGGGAGCTAGCCGCCCGTACCGAAGAACATATGAAAGGTATGGTCGCACCGGGTACTTTATTTGAAGAGTTAGGATTTAATTATATCGGTCCTCTTGATGGTCACGACTTATCGTCATTAGTGCCAACGCTACGCAATATGTTAATGATGAAAGGGCCGCGTCTTTTACATATCAGCACCACCAAAGGCAAAGGCTTTGCACCTGCCGAAGCTGACCCTGTTGGTTATCATGCGGTTAACAAAATAGAAAAAACTGAAGCGAATAAAGCCACCCAAACAGATACTGTTAAAGCGCAAGAACAGCCTCAGATAAAAATAAAGAAAAAACCAAAGTATCAAGATGTGTTTGGCGAATGGCTCTGCGATATGGCCGAGCAAGATGAAAATCTTATCGCCATTACACCCGCCATGTGTGAAGGTTCAGGCATGGTCGACTTTGCCAAACAATATCCCGAACGCTATCACGATGTTGCGATTGCTGAGCAGCATGCTGTTACGGTAGCCGGTGGACTCGCTTGCGAAGGTAAAAAACCCGTTGTTGCGATTTACTCAACTTTTTTACAGCGCGCCTATGATCAATTAATTCATGACGTCGCACTGCAAAACCTTGATGTGACATTTGGCATTGACCGCGCCGGCCTAGTCGGCGAAGACGGCCCCACTCATGCCGGTAGTTTTGACTTATCCTTTTTACGCTGCATACCTAACATGCTTGTGATGGCGCCGTCAGACGAAAACGAAACACGACAATTACTTTATACAGGCTATCAATTTAATGGCCCTGCTGCTATTCGCTATCCGCGCGGCACTGGCCCCGGCACAACCATTGAGAAAAACATGCAGGCACTGCCGATAGGCAAAGGCCTATTGCGTCGCAGTGGTAGCCGCGTAGCGATATTAAACTTTGGCACGCTATTACCTGCTGCACTGCAAGTAGCAGAAAAATTAGACTTTAGTGTTGCCGATATGCGTTTTGTGAAACCCATTGATGAATCATTAATTGATTCGCTAGCATCCAGTCACGATTTAATTGTTACGCTAGAAGAAAACAGCATTCAAGGTGGCGCTGGCAGTGCGGTAACCGAATACTTAAATCAATCCAACCGCGTTGTACCCGTTATGCAATTAGGTCTACCGGATATTTTTGTTGACCACGGAAAGCACAGCGAATTATTAGCCGCTTGTGGTCTTGATCAACAGGGTATTGAATTGGCGATAAGCAAAAAATTAAACGCTTTATAAAAAAGAAGTGATAAACCGAGCTTAATCGTCAGATAAAAGATGGCCTAACTTACCGGCTTTAGTATCTAAATATTTTTCATTGTGTGTCGTGCGGCCAGTCATAATAGCCAATCGTTCAACAACCTCCACACCCAAATTCTCTAGCGCAGATACTTTAACGGGATTGTTAGTCATTAACCGTAACTGGGTAATACCTAGATGCGCAAGGATAGACTGGCAGATTGAGTAATCACGCAAGTCGGCATCAAAACCTAAATGTTCATTAGCTTCAACCGTATCGGCACCAGCATCTTGTAGCTTATAGGCCTTAACTTTATTCAACAAACCAATACCGCGGCCCTCTTGCTTAAGGTACAACAACACACCACGACCTTCTTTAGCAATAGCCTCTAAGCCGCGCTGTAATTGGGCACCACAGTCGCAGCGCAAACTGAACAAGGCATCGCCGGTTAGACACTCAGAGTGGACTCGCGCTAAGACAGGTGCTTGCGTTCCTACATCGCCCATTGATAAAGCAATATGCTCTTTCTGAGTTTCTGAATCTTGAAATCCATGCATCTCAAACTCGCCCCATCGGGTGGGAAGTTTGCAAGATTCAATAAATTTAATAGCCAATAAAGAGCTCCTAATTAGCGCTGAGATCAATTCATTATATAGAAGGCCGGCGATTCTACCATGCTGGCGGAAATATGCGACCGAGACCAGGGCAACAAGAAGCGCAATAACCGCTGCCAATTGAGCTATTAGCGATTAATTAATAAGGTTTAACGTAGTGAGTACGGCATATTGTGTCGCCTAGATCATCGGGTTGGCCGGGATCTAATAATAAGGCGATTTTAAATTTTTAGATTCAAAACACCTAATCCAAAGAGACATTCAAAGTAGAAGGCAAAGTTAGAATATAGGCTTTAATTTCATCACGCACTCGCCGGTAATGCACCATCCCCTCTTCTTCTGTTGCTTCTTGCGCTGCCAATTTTGGCGGGTCGTCAAATCCTTTATGGATACGTTGCGTCCTAGTGGCAAGTACGGGACAAGTTTCATCGGCATGACCGCAAACTGTCACAATATAATCCAAGTTATCGGCATCCAACTCATCAAGTGTGTTACTGCTATGGCTGGTAATATCAATGCCAATTTCCTGCATAGCCTTAACGGCAAAAGGATTTAGGCCATGTTTTTCTATGCCCGCAGAAGAGAACTCAATCGTATCGCCACAAAAGTGGCGGCCAAGGCCTTCTGCCATTTGGCTACGACAAGAATTGCCGGTACAAAGAAAAAGTAGCTGGGTTTTACTGCTCATAATTTTTTCCATTACTGATTATATTTAAATATGGATCTATTCCATCATGATCTAACAGTCGCTATTATTTCGCAACAATCAATACTAGCCAATTAATCAATGCACCCGTAAAATATCAACCTCATCCTGAGGGGTGGCTTTTATAAAAGCCTGAGATGCCATGAAGTGTTTTACTTTGGCGAACCCTTGAACCTGATCCGGTTAGTACCGGCGTAGGAATAGGAGTTTTTCAGAGTCGTTATACTCATCGTGTGCGCTCTACCTTTCCCTCGTTCCACTACCGGGTTTTCATTTTTCTTGGAGACTCGAATGTTTTTCAATTTCAAACCCTGTTTATCAAGCTGTCTTGCTTCAGCAATGTTAAGTACAGTTGCTTATGCAAATACCACTATTGAAGAAATCACTGTTGAATCAACGCTTACACCTATTAGCTGGAAGCAAGCCAGCTCTGGCCTCAGCATCATTGATGCCAATGCAATCAAAAACAATAACGCTACTTTTATTGCTGATATTTTAACTCAAGCACCCAATGTTAATTTTTCGAGTGGTGCTTCTCGTGGCCGTTTTTTTCAAATTCGAGGCAGCGGCGAACGTAGTCAATTTATAGATCCTATCAACCCATCAGTTGGTGTAAGTATTGATGGTATAGACTTCAGTGGCGCAGCCAATGTCGCCGGCCTGTTTGATATTCGACGAGTTGAAATTTTACGCGGCCCCCAAGGTACTGCTTTTGGTACCAATGCATCAGCTGGGCTTATCAATATTCTTTCTAACGACCCAAGTGATGAGTACTCAACAACATTGAGCGGCTCAATCGGCTCTGTCTCTGGTAATAAAGGCGAAATCGATAGCTATCGATCAGGCGCTGTTATCAATGGCGCATTATCCGACTCGCTTAATGGTCGACTAGCCCTCCAAAAAATCGAGAACGATGGTTTTACAAACAACCTTTTTCTTAATAGAGATGACACTACAAAAATTGATGAAGCTACTGCTCGCGCAAAGCTTCACTGGCAAGCAAATGATGATTTAGTGATAAAAACCACTTTGTTATATAGCGATGTAGATAATGGCTACGATGGGTTCACACTAGATAACGTCAGAGACACCATCACTGATGAACCTGGGTTCGATCGACAAGAAACCACAGCATTTATCATTAGCTCCGATTATACGCTTGGCAATAATCGTCATTGGATTTTGAATGTTAGCCATGCCGATGCAAAAGTTGACTATGGCTATGATGAAGACTGGACTTTCACAGGTATTCACCCTAGTGGCTATACCAGCTTTGATCGCTATTTTCGTGAAATTAACAACACGACAATTGATACGCGCTTAGTCAGTGATATTAATGATGATATTCAATGGACTAGCGGCTTATACTTCCGCGATCAAACTGTTGAGTTAGAACGCACTTACAGCTTCGACTCACCCTTCCTTAGTGAATATCAGACAACACATGTCGCTGCCTATGGTGAAATTAGTTTCGATACTAGCGAGGCGCTAAACATCACCATCGGCGCTAGAGTTGAAGACTTTGAAGCTGACTATAAGGATAATCGCAACGAAACTTCTGCACCAACGGAAACACTATGGGGCGGTCATATTTCTGCTAACTATCGTTTGAGTAATGAACTCGCATTATTTTCACGATTATCAAAAGGTTTTAAAGCAGCCGGTGTTAATAGTGAAAATGGTAACGTCATCCCAGCAAACAATAGCACTTATGATACGGAGTCACTATATAACGCCGAAATAGGTGCAAATTTTGGTAGTGCCGATGGCTCTTTAGTGGGACAACTAACTGCGTTTTATCAAGAGCGCCATGATGCTCAGATCAAACAATCTTTAGCACTTTCACAAGCAAACAATGGCAGCTGCCCTTGTGACTTTGAAGACTTTATCGATAACGCGAACGAAACTGAGCATTTTGGCATTGAACTTGAAGGTCGCTACCAACTAGCAAGCAACATTCAGTTATTCGCAAGCGCTGGCTACCTCAAGACCGAATTCAGTGATTATATTCGTATTAGTGAAGGTTTATCTGATGAGGAATTTATCGAGAATCTAAATGGACGACAAGTAGCTAACGCTCCAGAATACCAGTACGCCATTGGCACTGACTGGAGTATCAACGAAAATTTATCTTTATGGCTGCAAGTTGAAGGTCGCGATGACTATTTCTTTTCTAACCGCCATGAACTTCGCTCTCAAAGTTATACTTTGTTAAATTCCACATTAAGCTATCAGCGTGATAATTGGGAAATAGCACTTTGGGGTAAAAATTTAGCAAACGAAGACTACAGCGTAAGAGGCTTTGGTTCTTTTGGTAACGATCCCCGTAATGGCTACACAACCGAACCGTACTTTCAGTTTGGCATGCCTCGCGAAGTCGGTATATCAGCCAGTATCCGTTTCGATTAATCATTAAAACAGGAATCACTTATGAATATCACTGCCGAGCTAAGCCTATATCCTCTAACAGGTGACTATGTGCCAACTATCCAAGCGTATATTGATGAACTCAATACTATCGATGGCTTAGAGGTACGCACCCATGCTTTAAGTACCGAAGTATTTGGTGAATACTCGGCAGTGATGTTAGCGATTCAAAATGCAACACATACCGTTTTTTGTGCCGACCCAGCAGCTGTATTAGTTGCGAAATTTCTTAATCGAGATCGTCGCGGCTAAACGCTTTGTTAACAATTAATGGTTTAGTTTATTTTTAGTTAATGTAATGTATATCGCTAATTACAGTTGATAGAAGTCGGTTAAAAGGCAGGAAGGATTACATGCTACTCAATATCTGGGCAGAACTTAGCGTTTACTCAATACCTGAAATTATTGCTGTATTCACTAATTTAACCTACGTAATACTTGCATCCAGAGAGCATCGTGGTTGCTGGCCGGCTGCTATTATTGGCTCTAGCATTTATGTCTTAGTTTTCTTTCAATACAAACTCTATATGGATTCGGCACTCAATATATTTTATGTCGTGATGGCTGTTTATGGCTGGTTAATGTGGAAAAGCAATGCGCTCGAAGCCGATTTGGTTAGCCCAAACTTAAATAAAAAAACGGTCATTAAGCAATGGCGATGTACAAATCATATCAACGCTATCGCACTGATTATATTACTCTCCGCTATATCTGGATTTTATTTAGATAACTATACCGATGCCGCCTTCCCCTACTTCGACTCACTAACGACATGGTCAAGTTTTTTAGCAACATGGATGGTAGTGAATAAAATTCTCGAAAACTGGCTCTATTGGATCGTCATCGATGCCGCATCGATCTATCTTTATATCAATAAAGAATTATATTTTACGGCTGTATTGTTTGCACTCTACGTTGTCATTGCGACATATGGCTATTTTCATTGGAAAAAACTCCATCAAAAAAATAACCATCAAGATGCCGATAAATTAGCGGCAACATATTAAATATATGCCTCCAAATAATTCGGGTGCCGAACACTATTTAAATCAATGGCCACAATGGGAATTAAATCTCACTGAGTCTCCGACTGTCGAACAAAAATTACATGGCAGCATCAACAACCAAAGTTATTTGATCAACGGTAACGGTCAGCGCTGGATACTCCGCATCCACCATCATAATCCGCTTTACTCGGCAAATCGGCAACAAGAACACCAAACCCAGCATGCCGTAAATCAATTAGGTACTGCGCCAAAAATTGTTTACCAGCATCCTGCTGGTGATTATCGAATTAGTGAATATATTGAAGGAAAAACCTTAAACGAGCTGGCCGCTATTACCGAAGAGCAAGTCACACTACTTTGTAACACACTTAAAAAATTTCATACTATCAATCTAGATATCCCCAACTTTAGTTATTCCGATTGCATAAAACAGTATTGGCAAGCCATTAACAATAAAGTACAAATCACTAATATCAATGTGATAAGCGAATATAAGGACATGCTGGATTTGTGCGAAACCTACCAGCAGCATTACGGACAGCAGCGTGTACTTTGCCATAATGATTTAAATGCCAGTAATATCTTACTCACTAACGGGACAAGAGAAGACGATGCGCGCTTTATTATTATCGACTGGGAATTTTCAGGTGGCGGCATTGCCAGTATGGATTTTGCCGACTTAGCCACCGAACTCAACATTGATATTCATCGAATGTCGGCATTATCCGATATATCAGCAGATGAACTGATTACCGCACAGACAATATACCGTTATACTTGCAAGATATATAATCATGCTAGCGAGCTGAACAATCTAACCCTGTAATACGAAATTAACCTCCATGGCCGAATTTAGTCAACAAGAATACTTGCGCTACAACCGGCATATACAGTTGCCCGGCGTTGGTATTGATGGCCAACTTAAATTAAAAAGTGCACGAGTACTGATTGTAGGGTGTGGCGGATTAGGCGCACCCGTAAGTTTGTATTTAGCTGCCGCAGGGCTTGGCAACATTACCTTAATCGATGGAGATAGCGTTGAGCTAAGCAATCTGCAACGGCAGATTACATTTTCTGAAAAAGATATTGGAAAAAATAAAGCCCTATGTACTCAACAGCGACTTCAGCAGTTAAATAGCGATATTCAAGTTGATGCTATTGATCAAGCTCTGTCAGTCGATAATGCCGAAGCCCTTATTCAATCGGCAGACCTTGTTCTCGATTGCACTGATAATTTTCCGGCACGCTATTTAATTAATGACCTTTGCAAAATAAACGATACACCTTGGATTTATGCCAGCGTTTATCAGCAAAGCGGCCAATGCGCGCTTTTCACACCGCAGGAAAGTTGCTTTCGCTGCTTATTCCCCAGCCCACCCAAAGGCGAACTCGACTGCAATGCAGCAGGTGTATTAGGCGTATTACCTGGATTATTAGGCACACTGCAAGCTACCGAAGCATTAAAGTATTTAGCCGATATACCCTGCTCAAGCGTTAATACTTTATTGCTGGTTGAAACCAGTGATATGCATTTTCAAAAGATCACATTACAAAAAGACAGCAACTGTATACTTTGCAGTGACGATAACCCTGTGTTTAACCCATCAAATAACGATTACAAACTGCACTGCAGCGCAGCAGAAAAATCAATATCGAGTATTAGCGCAGCCGACTTTGAACAATGGTCGCAACGTGACGATATTATTTTAATTGATATTAGAGAACAGCATGAACGCGATGCCTTTAATCTTGGTGGTGAACATATCCCCGCCGACCAACTCTTATCATCAATTGCCGATAAGGTAGAAAACAAAACTGCTCTTCTCTATTGTCAATCAGGAGTAAGAAGCCAAAAAGCCTGCGAATTATTATTAGGGAAAAATATTAAGGCATTATCAGTTGCGGGTGGTATTACAGAAATCATTCGTCAATGAATAAAAAAGGCCAGCTTATCAATTAACAAGCTGGCCAACAGAACTGTAAAAGACAACAACAAAAAATTAAAAACGATAAAACAAACCTAAAGAAACTACTGGATACAAATCAAATTCATCCGCATCTTCTTGCAACTCTTGCTCTTCCCGCTCAACTTCATCTAACAGCAATTGGTTGTCCGATAATGTACCGCCAACCGTTTGCAAACTCACTTCTGGCTGTCCCTGAAAAACCACACCCAAATCAAACACAACACTAAAACCGTCTGCAATTGCTCGTCCCCAACCAAAACCTAAATAAGGCGCGTAAGAATCAAAACTAATATCACCTTCTAAACGACCAACTTCAGCACTGGTAAAAACCGTATCGCCTACTTCAAGCGTCAGTCCATTAATATCGCTTTGTGCATAAATTTCATTATCATTAATCAATGCGCCTGTTGTTAAACGGAAACCGCCACCAAATACATGCCAATCAATAAGCAGGCTAGTACTACTAAACTCAAAATCATAATCGTAATCAACGCCATCAGTTTCACCATCAAAACTTTGTGATGCCGCATTATGGGTAATTCTTAAATTAAGGTTCTCGCTCATCGATTGAGATAGAGCGACTTGATAACCTAGCGCTCCGCCACCTATAGCTATTGCGGTGCCTGCATAACTGTTCGATGAGTTTACGGCTGATACAGCCAACAATACTGATATGCTCAGTAGCTTCAAAGCTGACTTTAATTTTTTCTTTAAAAGGTTATTCGACATTTCGAGCTCCGCGAGTGAATTTATTAATAGATCTATGAATCACAGATCCCTTATAAGGTATTAATTAGGTATAGCGGAGAAGAGAATAGCCAGAAAATACGATAAAGAGTGTTGTGCGGAAGATCACAGTTTTTATGTGGACTTAGTCCGATAACTTTAATCTAACGAAAAAACTATGCTGTAAGAATGAGTATTTTATTTTTGATACTACATTATAAAACCCATACTCTGAATTTTATCAATGATACGGGCGCCACATGTTAATGATCATGGCCGCCCAAACCATGCGCATGGCCATGAGAAATCTCTTCTGGTGTTGCTTCTCTGACATCGAGAATCGCAACCGAAAAAATTATATCTAAACCCGCTAATGGATGGTTAGTATCAATATCGACATTAAACTTACCTACCTTAATTAAGGTTGCATCTCTAGCACCTTGTTCGGTATTCACTTTTATAGCCTGCCCTGCTTTTAATTTTTTAGGCTTGCTGATTAAATGCTTTATTGGTATGCGCTGCACTGCATTTTCAACACGCTCGCCATAAGCCTGCGCTGCGGTCAGCTCAACATCTACCTTATCACCCACCACACTGCCCTCTAGAGCAACTTCTAAATCAGGCAAAATGTTTGCATGGCCATGCAGATAAGCCATTGGATTATCATCCGTCGACCTTTCAATTTCTTCGCCTTTATTATTTTTTAAGATATAACTAAATGTGGCCACTAAATTTTTTTCTATTTTCATCATTGCTGTCTCTGTTATTATCATTATCTCTGTTGCTATCAGGGGCAAAGCTATCGCTAATAATCTTTATTAAAATAAAGGTACTAAAAAGTACAAAATAATCCCCGCTAATAGACCGGCAATAATATCGTCAAGCATAATACCTAGCCCACCATGCACCTGCTTATCAAAATAACTAATAGGCCAAGGTTTTAAAATATCCAACAGACGAAACATTACAAAAGCCAAAAATATCCAAAGCCATCCTGTCGGCACGAACAGCATCGTAATCCAAAAGCCGACAAATTCATCCCAGACAATAGCCCCATGGTCATGAGCACCCAAATCATCAGCCGTCTTGCCGCAAAAATAAATACCCACAATGCTCGCTATAAGAATGACTGCACATTGGATAACAAAAGACTGTCCCGCGATTAACAACCATAACGGAATTGCCGCCAACGTACCAAAAGTACCTGGCGCGAAACCGGTTAAACCACTACCTAACCCTAAGCCAAAAAAATGTGCGGGATGAGAAAATAAAAACGCCCACGTTGGTTCTTTTTTATTTTGCGTCACATCATCACCTTTACTTAAAAATGCGTATAGCCTTTATTATTAATATCCCAACCTTTACCGAGTACATTAACACCAGTACCTTCAACTACGGTGCCAATTTTTGTGCACGGCAACGAAAACGTTGACGATAAAGCATGAATTTCTTCTGACTGATTAGGCGCAACCGTCAATAAAAGTTCGTATTCATCCCCACCACCTAATACCCACTGCTGTACCTGCTGGTTATTTTTATTGGATGCTAAGCCGCTATGAACCGGCAAAGCCTCACCATCTAACTTTATCTGTACATTACTTTGGCTCGCAATATGATGAGCATCAGCAACTAAACCATCTGAAATATCTATGGCTGCCGAAGCAACACCAATCAGTGTCTTGCCTAATGCTAAGCGTGGTATTGGCGCATAGAATGATGAGAGTAATTCTGCTCGATCATCAGCGCTGCAAACCCACTGCGATAAATCTTCAGTCGGCATAAGCAGCTGTAATGCTGCTGCGCCCTTACCTAATGAGCCGCTTACCCAAACATCATCGCCGACTTGTGCGCCACTACGACGTAAACACAAACCTGAATCGCTTTGCGTCTCACCAATAACAGTTAACGAAACCACTAAGCCCTGATTGATTTTTGTAGTATCGCCACCAATCAACGCTACATTATATTGCTCGCATAATTCACTCAAGCGCTTTGAAAATACAGCCAACCATTTTGGATCGGCCTGCGATAGAGATAGAGCCATTGTCATCCAGCGTGGCGTCGCCCCCATTGCGGCAAAGTCACTCAAGTTAACACCCATTGCACGGGTAGCAACGTGTTCGGCTAAAAATTCAGGAGGGAAATGCACACCCTCAATTAGGGTGTCGGTGGCTACTACTAAAGGTTTATTATCAGTGTCGATGACTGCAGCATCGTCACCAATCCCCACTAAAGTGTGTGCGTTAGAAAGCTGATGCGGAGTATTCGCAAAAGAAAAATACCGTTTGATAATGTCAAACTCAGAAAGAGAATCCATCATTCACTCAGCTATTAGCAGCAACCTCAAGTGCGCGTACTTCTATCGCGACTTTATCCAACAAGCCATTAACAAACTTATGGCTGTCTTCAGGACCAAATTTCTTGGCGAGATTAACGGCTTCGTTAATTGATACTTTATAAGGTACATCAATGCGATTTTTTAATTCATATACACTAATACGCAATAACGCACGTGTAATAGGATCGCACTCTTCTAACTTTCTATCTGTGGCATAAGGCTCAAGTAAAACGTCTAGGGCATCCGCTGATCGCTGAACACCTGATAATAATTCCATAAAGTATTCTAAGTCCGTACCTTTCATATTAAAGTCGACACGAAACTGAGCTGCAATTTCATTGGCCGGCGCGGCCGTTAAATGCCACTGATACAAACCCTGCATAGCAAAATGTCGCGCCTTATGACGTTCGCTCGCTAATGCACGACGCTTAATCTGATCTGGAGAAGGTTTTGCCATTACGATAAACGCTCTAGTAAGTCTGCCATTTCTAATGCTGCTAATGCTGCTTCACGCCCTTTATTAGCTTCGCCTTCTTCGGCGCGCGCTAAAGCTTGATCAACATTGTTAACGGTTAATACACCAAAACCAATTGGCAAATCGTACTCTAATGTTACATCGGCAATACCGCGCGCACATTCACCAGCAACAAAATCGAAGTGCGGCGTATCGCCTTTAATAATTACACCTAGCGTGACAATGGCTTTATGCTGGCCAATGTTAGCTACTCGCTTAACAGCCAATGGCACTTCATAAGAACCTGGCACATATATAATATCAATTTGGCTATCATCAATGCCGCTTTCGTTAATCGCTGCTAGTGCACCTTGCAATAATTTATCAGCTATAAATGCATGCCAGCGACCAACAACAATCGCAACACGATATGACTGATCGCGACAAACACCACCAACAACATTAATGCCATCAATTTTTTTCTGTAATTCGTCTGAACGCTGATAGTCCATTGAACGAGGATCTTGTGCTTCTGTTTTCATAATTATATTAAGCCGTTTTTGTTAACTGTCGCAAGCAACGTATTCAACCACTTCTAAATCAAAACCGGAAATACCACTGTAGTGTTTATCCGGCCCCATTAAACGCATTTTTTGCACGCCCAGTTGACGTAAAATTTGTGAGCCCACACCAACCGTTAAAGAATCACTTCCCTTCGTCACTAGCACTGAAGGTTTGGCCCTGCGACCTAATGCAATCTGCGCATCCTCTAACCAATCAATTGACGTGTTATGTGTGGCCAATAAAACCAGAACACCACAACCCTCTTTTTCTATAGCCGCTAAACAGCGATTAATATTCCAATCAGGCTTTTTACCTAACTGTGCGCCAAACATATCTCTAACAGCCGAACCCGTGTGCACTCGAACTAGCGTGGGATCATCGCCATTCGGCGATCCTTTGACTAATGCCAAATGCGTTTCACCATCTGTACTATCCTGAAATACATTGATAATGAATTTACCATGATCGGTATTAATTTCACCTTGCTCTAACAGATTCACTGTTTTTTCATGCAATAAACGATAATGAATCAAATCAGCAATGGTGCCAATTTTTAAATCATGCTTTTCGGCAAAGGCATCAAGATCTTCGCGGCGCGCCATATTGCCATCGTCATTTATAATTTCAACAATGACGGCAGACTCATCAAACCCAGCCAATCTTGCTAAGTCGCAACTAGCCTCAGTATGTCCAGCTCTAATTAATACACCGCCTGTTTGCGCCATCAATGGAAAAATATGACCTGGCTGTACAACATCGGCAGGCACAGCATTTTTATTAGCTGCCGCTTTTATTGTGCAAGCACGGTCTGCAGCACTAATACCCGTGGTTACACCCACGGCAGCTTCAATCGATAAAGTGAAATTAGTACTATATGCGGCGCGATTTTCATCAACCATTAAAGGTAAATCTAATTGCTTACAGCGCTGCTTACTCATTGGCATACAAATTAAGCCACGCCCTTCGCGTGCCATAAAATTTACCGCCTCTGGCGTTACGCACTGCGCAGCCATCACTAAATCGCCTTCATTCTCACGATCTTCGTCATCCATAAGAACAACCATCTTGCCCAATCGAATATCGGCAATAAGCTCTTCTGTAGTATTTAATTGATTCAATTTTCTCATAAGGTATTGATCACTCTAACCCAAAAAAATTACTCGCTTTTATAAGTCGACATACGCTCAAGGTATCGCGCAATAACATCAACTTCTAAATTCACTCGACTACCGACTTGATAATCACCAAATAGCGTTTCATCAAATGTATGAGGAATAATGTTTAGCTCGAATACCGTACCACTGACAGCATTGACCGTTAAACTTGTACCATCCACACAGATTGACCCCTTTTGGGCAATATATTTTGCAAGTGGTTCAGGTGATCTTATGGCAAAACGCCATGAGCGTGCATCTTCGTAACGCTCAACTATTTCGCCCACACCATCAACATGGCCACTCACTAGATGACCACCTAAAGATGAACTCGGCGTCAATGACTTTTCTAAATTAACAGAACTGCCTTCTTGTAAATCGCCTAATGTTGTAAGCGCTAATGTCTCATTAGAAACATCCACCCAAAAACCGCAATCAATAAACTCAACTACCGTCAAACAAACACCATTAATGGCGATGCTAGCACCCAACTCAACATCCGCTAACGGAAGCTCGGCCGAATGAATTAATAATCGCTTGTCACCACCTACGGCTTCAATCGTTTTTATACTGCCTTTGGCTTGTATTAATCCTGTAAACATTTTTGATCTCTATCACTTACTCATTATTTAAATTAACGGCAAATATATCTTTAAGGTTAACTATTTTTTAACTGACACGTTAGCAACCAATCAGTACCAACAGCGGTAATATCGCTAATGGTTAAGTCCATCGCTTCGGACATGGTATCTAAATGTAAATTAAAGACAGGCATTGCATCCGCACCCATTAACTTAGGCGCCATAAATACTTTTAACTCATCAGATAATCGCTGATGAACAAATTCTCCGGCTAATGTTGGCCCTGCTTCTACTAATACATTATTCATCTCACAACGAGCAAGATAAGCAAGCAGTGCTAATAAGTTAACACCCGTTGATTGCTTGTCATCAGCAGCCAACTCGACCACTTTCACGCCACGTGATTGCAGAGCTTGCATTCGATCGGCAGATGCACCATCAACACAAGCAATATAAACATCGCGGGTCGATAACATTTCAGCACTAATAACGGTGGCATCTAGCGGTGTTTTTAATTGTGAATCAACAATCACTAACGCCGGCTGTCTAGAAACGTCTTGTGATAAATCCTGCTCACGGACATTCAACTTAGGGTTATCGTGGGCAACTGTTCCAACGCCGGTGATAATCGCACAACTACTAGCGCGCAGCTGCTGAACATATTTGCGTGCTGTCGGTGCAGTAATCCATTCACTCTCACCAGAGGCCATAGCTGAACGGCCATCTAAACTCATCGCCATCTTAACGCTAACAAAAGGTAACTGCTGTTGCATGCGTTTAATAAAACCACGGTTGACAGCTGCCGCTTGCTCGCTCAACAAACCAGTACTGACTTCGAGTCCGGCGTCACGCAATAATTGGTTACCCTGCCCCGACACATTGGGGTTAGGATCTTCCATTGCCGATACCACGCGCACTATACCTGCCGCTTGCAATGCATCAGTACAGGCACCGGTTTTTCCAACAAAGCTGCAAGGCTCCAAACTAACATACGCCGTTGCTCCTTTCGCTTGTGTACCCGCATCAGCAATCGCATTAACTTCCGCATGGCCATCGCCTGCCTTCACATGCCAGCCACGACCAACAACTTTATCGTTTTTAACTAAGACACAACCAACGCAGGGATTCGGTGTCGTGGTATAAAGTCCACGCTCCGCCAACTGAATCGCCTCGGCCATAAACTGCCGATCAGCGATAGAAAAAGGTAAATTAATCGACACTGGCTTCCGCGCTTTGGTCAGCGCCGCTTTCTGCATTCAGCCCAGCAACATCTTCAGCAGACAGCTTGTCAATTTCTTCGCGGAATTCGTTGAGGTCTTGAAAGCTTCGGTAAACCGAAGCAAAGCGAACATAGGCAACATGATCAAGCGCACGCAAATGCTGCATTACTGCTTCACCGACGCGAATAGCACTGACTTCACGCTCGCCCGTTGCCATTAACTCATGTTTGATATGACTCACTGCTGTTTCGATTTGTTCAACACTGACAGGACGTTTTTCTAAGGCGCGCAAAATACCGCCACGCAATTTGTTTTCATCAAAAGGTTGGCGTACATCATTTTGCTTAATAATTTTAGGCAGTAATAGCTCAGCCGTTTCATACGTTGTAAAACGCTCAGTGCAAGACTGACATTCACGACGCCGACGAATTTGCTCACCCTCGGCAACTAACCGAGAGTCAATCACTTTAGTGTCTTCTTCTGAACAAAAAGGACAGCGCATAGTTATTTAACTCGTCTTGTAGGCTAAGCGAATACTTTTAATCTGCGTAAACAGGAAAGCGTTTACACAACTCAGATACTTGGCCACGGACGCGATCAATGACTGCCTGGTCATTAACATCTACTAAGATGTCACACATCCAATGAGTCATTTCAATCACTTCTGCTTCTTTAAAACCGCGTGTAGTAATTGCAGGTGTACCTACTCGTAAACCACTAGTGACAAACGGTGAGCGTGGGTCGTTAGGTACCGCATTTTTATTCACTGTAATATGTGCTGCACCTAATGCCGCATCGGCATCGGTACCGGTATACTCTTTACCAATTAAATCAACCAACATTAAATGGTTATGCGTACCGCCAGAAACAATTTTAATGCCTCTTTCAATAAAGGTATTCGCCATTGCTTTTGCATTAGCAACAACTTGCTGCTGATACACTTTGAAGTCATCTTCCATCGCTTCTTTAAAACTAACGGCTTTCGCTGCAATCACATGCATTAATGGGCCACCTTGGCCGCCAGGGAAAACAGCAGAGTTAAATTTCTTTTCTAACGCAGGATTGGCTTTAGCTAAAATAATTCCACCACGTGGGCCGCGCAATGTTTTATGCGTTGTAGAAGTAACAACATCGGCATAAGGAACAGGGCTAGGATAAACACCTGCAGCCACTAAGCCGGAAACATGAGCCATATCGACCAACAAATAAGCTTCAACCTTATCTGCGATTTCACGGAAGCGCGCCCAATCAACAATACCTGAGTACGCAGAAAAACCAGCCACAATCATTTTAGGTTTATGCTCTAATGCTAACGCTTCAACTTGCTCGTAATCAATTTCACCCGTTTCAGCATTCAAACCATACTGAACCGCGTTATAAACTTTGCCTGAAAAGTTTGGCTTTGCACCATGCGTTAAGTGACCACCGGCATCTAAGCTCATACCTAGCACAGTATCGCCTGCACTTAACAAGGCTAAATAAACAGCACTGTTTGCCTGCGAACCTGAATGCGGCTGCACATTGGCGTAATCGGCACCAAATAGTTTTTTAGCGCGCTCAACGGCTAAATCCTCAGCCAAATCAACAAACTCACAACCGCCGTAATAGCGCTTACCCGAATAACCTTCGGCGTATTTATTGGTTAGCTTGGTACCCTGCGCTTCCATTACTCGAGGGCTACAATAATTTTCTGAGGCAATTAACTCTATATGATCTTCTTGACGCTGCTCTTCTGCAGCAATCGCCGCTTGTAACTCATCATCAAAACCAGCCACTGTCATGCTTTTGTCGAACATTCAACCACTCCAAAAATTTAAAAGAATACAAACTCGCGATATTATTAATACGCAGCGCTGACGAATTAGCCCACCTCAGGGCGTCGACGGTAACGCTCAAAGCTTCGAATTCGGCTTAGCGTCGGCAAATACCCGTCTATTTCTTCAATGTACCCTCGGAAATGTCACTTACTGTGATGTTGCAGTCAGTGCCAAAAGACAACCAAAGGGCGGCTACGAAAGGAGCGCGTATTCTACATTAATAGGCCACTTATATGCACTGATAACAAGTTACAGTGATCCTTTTTATGACATGACTATCCTATCTCGCCTCAGACAGCACAATACGAAAAATAAACGACCCAAAAAACTTCAAGCCATTGAATTTTATATATTTTTATTTAGTAGGCGGTTAACACTGGCACTCACTTTATGTCACATACTCCGGTATACTAGCGCGCTGTTAGTGGGCCGCCATTCACGCGTAGATAGATGACGAATAAAGGCTGCTCAAATATTACCCATTTCGCGCCCCGGCAGGCCCGATTCTTCAGTCAACTTGGAAACCATCCATGGCTCAATACGTCTTCACCATGAACCGCGTCGGCAAAATCGTGCCGCCAAAACGTGAAATCCTTAAAGATATTTCATTATCCTTTTTTCCTGGCGCCAAAATCGGTGTTTTAGGCCTTAATGGCTCTGGTAAATCCAGTCTGCTAAAAATCATGGCCGGCTTAGATCCTGACTTTTTAGGTGAGGCGCGGCCTCAGCCCGACCTCAATATCGGTTACTTACCACAGGAACCTAAGCTCGACGAAAACAAAGATGTACGAGGCAATGTCGAAGACGGCCTAGGCGAGATAGCCGAAGCACAAGAAAAACTCGATGCCATTTACAACGCCTATGCCGAACCCGATGCTGACTTTGATGCACTAGCGAAAGAGCAGCAGCGTTTAGAGAACATCTTACAAGCTGGCGATGCGCATAACCTTGACCATAAATTAGAAGTGGCCGCCGATGCCCTTCGTCTGCCGCCATGGGATGCCGATGTCAGTAAACTTTCGGGGGGTGAGCGACGTCGTGTAGCGCTGTGTCGCTTATTACTGTCCAATCCTGATATGTTATTGCTCGACGAACCAACTAACCATTTGGATGCAGAAAGTGTTCACTGGTTAGAGCAATTTTTAGAAGACTATGCGGGCACCGTAGTTGCTATTACGCATGACCGTTATTTTTTAGATAACGCTGCCGGTTGGATTTTAGAATTGGATCGCGGCCGTGGCATTCCCTATGAAGGCAACTACACCAACTGGCTAGAACAAAAAGAAGAACGACTAGCAAGAGAAGAAAAACAAGAAGCCTCGCACCAAAAGACCATTAAGTCAGAACTCGAATGGGTTCGCTCTAACGCGAAAGGTCGTCACGCTAAAAGTAAGGCGCGATTACAGCGCTTTGATGAATTAAGTTCGCAAGAATTTCAAAGCCGTAGCGAAACTAATGAAATTTATATCCCACCCGGCCAGCGGCTTGGCGACTCGGTTATTGAATTAAAAAATGTTTCTAAATCTTATGGCGACCGGACGCTTATTAATGATTTAAGTTTCTCAATTCCTAAAGGCGCTATCGTTGGCATTATTGGTGGTAACGGTGCAGGTAAATCGACGTTATTCCGCATGATAACCGGCGAAGAGCAACCCGATAGCGGCGAAATAAAAATTGGCGAAACGGTTGATATTGCCTATGTAGAACAGCTACGCGATGAGATGAAAGACGATGTTAGCGTTTGGCAATCGGTATCTAACGGCCATGAGTTAATACAAATTGGTGGTTATGAAGTTTCTTCACGCGCCTATATTGGTCGCTTTAATTTTAAAGGCACAGACCAACAGAAAAAAGTGGGTGAGCTGTCTGGTGGTGAACGAGGTCGCTTGCAATTAGCCACAACGCTTAAACAAGGCGGCAATGTTTTATTATTAGATGAACCGTCGAATGATTTGGATGTAGAAACACTGCGTGCACTTGAAGAGGCGCTATTAGACTTTCCTGGCTGTGCAATGATTATCTCGCATGATCGCTGGTTTTTGGATCGCGTTGCTACACATATACTCGCTTACGAAGGCGACTCTGAAGCGGTATTTTTTGAAGGCAACTACACCGAATATCATGCCGACTTTATTGCTAGAAAAGGCAATGACGCTTCACCTAAACGCATGCGTTACAAAAAGCTGCAGTAAGGTTTATTTGAAAATGTACTCGTATTAAAACAATGCGAGTGCATCTTCTAACTTACTCACACCCGTTACTTCCATGCCTGGAATTTTTTGTTTGGGCATATTCGCTTTAGGCACAATGGCTTTTTTAAAGCCATGCTTTGCCGCCTCTTGAATGCGTTCTTGGCCGCTGGGCACAGGACGAATTTCACCAGACAAACCTACTTCGCCAAACACGACTAAATCGCGTGGCAAACAACGATCGCGAAAACTGGACACAACGGCTAATAACAGCGCCAAATCAACACCTGTTTCTAACACCTTAACGCCGCCAACGGCATTCACAAAGACATCAGAACCACCAATGGCAAGGCCACCATGACGATGCAATACCGCCAATAACATCGACAAACGATTTTGATCGAGCCCAACCGCAACACGGCGCGGATTGTTTAGCTGTGTATCATCAACTAAAGCTTGAATCTCAACAAGCAACGGTCGAGTACCTTCCCATAACACCATAACCACACTGCCGGGCGCATCTTCATCGGCGCGACTTAAAAATATAGCCGAAGGGTTTTTAACTTCTTTTAAACCTTGCTCGGTCATCGCAAAAACGCCCAGCTCATTTACAGCGCCAAAGCGATTTTTTTGACCACGCAACGTTCGGTAGCGACTATCGGATGAACCCTCAAGCAAAATAGAACAATCAATCATATGTTCTAAAACTTTAGGCCCAGCCAAACTGCCATCTTTAGTAACGTGACCCACCAAAAATATAATGGTATTCGATTGCTTGGCATAACGGGTTAAATAAGCCGCACACTCACGCACCTGAGAAACGCCGCCGGGTGCCGATTGTAAATCGCTGGTATGCATAACCTGAATAGAATCAACCACCATAACTCGTGGTTGAAGTTTTTGCGCAATGGCAATAATCGCTTCAATATTAGTCTCAGAAGCCATTTGTAATTTATCGGTCGGCAAAGCTAAACGATTCGCCCGCATAGCAACCTGCTGCAATGATTCTTCGCCCGTAACATAAAGCGCCGTTTGCTGCTTAGCCAGCTCGCACATGACTTGCAACAACACCGTACTCTTACCTGCCCCCGGATTACCACCAATAAGAATGGCCGAACCGGCGACTAAGCCACCGCCCAATACGCGGTCAAACTCAGCTAAGCCAGTGCTCTGTCTTGGCAGGCTACTAAGATCGATTGATGATAGGGTTTGCACCTCGCTTTCGGAGCCCGAATAACCCACCAAACGCTCACCGCGCTGAGTTGCGGTGCTAAGGCGGATTTCCGATAAGGTATTCCAAGCGCCGCAATCAGTACATTGCCCTTGCCACTTAGTATATTCTGAGCCACAGTCAGTGCAGACGAAGGCTGATTTGGCTTTTGCCATAAAATGCTGTCCTTTAATAAGGCGACCAGTTTATCAGCACCCACGCCGTAAGCGGAATAGAATTTTCAAAATCTAACGCCAATCTTATACATCTAACCTCAATCTTCAAAAGAGTTCTGTGGCGATTGTGCTGCCAAAGCCCTACAATAGTCGGCCGAATTAATGAGTAAGACTTGTAGCAATTATGACCGAATCCCTTATCCCAGAGCGCCCTGTTATCGTTTCCCCTTCGCTGGCGGCATCGATTGGCCTTGAAGAGGCGATTTTGCTGCAACATCTTGAAGCGGTACTCGCTTTGGGTGCAGGCGAAACGCGTGACGGTTATCACTGGACGAGCACCCAACTTAGCACGCTCACCGAGCAATTACCTTTTTGGACAGCCGCCGCTTTGCGTCGCATTCTAAATAATCTTATCGACTTAGGTATGGTGTTAGTACAAACCATACCGAATGATGAAAGCCAGCCTTTTGAACTGACCATCAACCAACAGGTCCGCTATCAAAAACAGCAAAGCCATCAATCTACTGCAACGAGCTCACTTGGCGCCCAACGCATTGCTGCCAACTGGCGCCCCGATCGCGCCATTCTTGACCAGCTAAACCAACAGGGCATTGACCTTAAATTTGTCGAAGCCAATATTGATGAATTTGTTTTTTATTGGCGTGAACGCAACGAAGCCTCGCATGCTTGGTCGAGTAAATTTTTACAACATATCACGCGTCGCTGGCAAACTCACCAACATCATTTACAAGAAGCGGCTGCAAAATTAGTCAAGCCAGCCAAACACCAAACACCCATTGCTAAGCAATGGCAACCAAGCCCCGATGCGGTAGAAATTTTGGAACGCATGGGTATTAACCGTAACTTTATTGATGATGCGGTGGCCGAGTTTATTTTATATTGGCAAGAGCGCAAAGAAGCGCAAAGCACATGGAATTCAAAATTTGTTAACCATGTAAAACGTCAATGGGCTCGCTTTACCCACACCTTAAAACATGACACTGAGCCACGCCCCATTACTGAACAGTGGAAACCAGATCATGAAGTGTTTGATGTGTTGACTATTGCGAATATCGACAGTCAGTTTGCTAGAGATTTAATTCCTGAATTTGTGCTTTTTTGGCGCGACAAAAATGAGTTACACCACTCATGGAATACTAAATTTTTGCAACATGTTAAATATCGCTGGGCACGACGTAATGAAAATCAGGCCGGCGCAAAAGGCGATACTTTTGAACGACTCACTGATAGAAGCTGGGCGGCAGACTTAATTAATTAGTCTATTAAAAAGAGCACGTAAATCATGGCAAAACATGTATCTGACATTAATCTCCCGACTAATGCGTCTATCGCCGCAAGCGTAGCTACGCCAGAAATTTCTACAGCTAAGCCAACTGAAGCACACGTCGAAGCGATCAATCATTTATTTACCGAATTAGAGTTGGCCTACCACAACCAATTTCATAAAGCGTTTCCAGACCATCAAGCACTCTCAATGGCCAAACAATTATGGTTGCGTTTATTAGTCAACTTTAAGCCTGAACATATTGCTACAGCAGGCAGACAAGCTATTTGTGATAATACTTTTTTACCAACACCGCACAGCATTCGCGAATATTGTGATGCAGCAATAACAGCCGGCATCCACGATGCTAAAGCCGCCTATATTGAGGCCAGCCTATCTAGCGAGCCGCGCCAAAATGTTAAATGGTCGCACCCTATTGTTTACTTTGCAGGAAAAACCACCGATTGGTTTTTTATTAGCAGCCAGCCAGAAGCACAAGTGTTTCCGGTATTTGAACGCAATTATTTATTATTACTTGAACGGGTTAAACGCGGCGAAACATTAAGCCTGCCAGTAGCAAAGGCATTAACCAAGAAAAAACAAGCACCGCTAGAGCCAGAAGTGCAAAAAGAAAAATTAAAGAACTTACGCGAACAGCTTGATCTATAGTTTGATTTGCAAAGAAGCCGTATGTGTTTCATCAGCTTGCAGCATGACTTCATTATCAAAAACATTGCCGCGCTCAACGCAAACAAATTGTTGAAAATTATCCGCCCCCACATCTTTCAGCTCGGTAGCTTTTTTTAAGCCGGGGTTCCAGACAACTGCACTCGCACAGCCACTGGCTTCAATCTTAATAGAATCTTTATCCGGCAACGCTGAAATAATGTTTTGCACATCATCGGCATTAATATAGGCGCGATCTAACTCGCCATCAAAAACCACATCACCGCTTTGAACCTTGCGAGCAAGTGCACTGGTGTTATCAAGATACTCACAGCCATCCAGACCGCTAACTCGTGTTGACGCTAGGGATGCAACAGGGTGATAACTATGTAATGCCCACGTTAATGGCATCGGCTCAGTGCCAGTGTTAGATAGCTGCAAATGAACACTTAGACTATCGCCCATTAAGAAAATTAAACGCGCATTAAAGGTATAAGGAAATAATGCGTGCGGCTGCTCTTTAAACTGCTCAAGTACAAACTCAATGCGCGTACAAGCACCTTGCTGTGGGTCGTCTGCATCGGCAATATTTGCCAGCTGCCAATTAACATTGCGAGCAAAACCGTGGCTAGGTTTTTGTTTGTCGCGCTGATTAACACCAAACCATGGCAGACAAACGGGAATACCACCGCGCACCGCTTTACCGGGACTAAATTCAGCTAACGGCGACAACCACAGTAAATCTTTTTTGCCGGCAGGAATAAACGACAGCACTTGCGCGCCTTGCTCGCAAATAACCATACGGCCAAGAGGGTTATCGATAACATATAAAGGTAAGCCGCCGTCAATATGGCGACAGTTAGGATATACGGCAGAAGAGAGTAATCGTGAAATGCGGTAAGCTTGTTCAAGCATAATAGAATTGCTGCTAGTAGGTATAGCTAATTATTTTTAGTAAGCGTTGGTTCATTCTCAAACGTTGCTTTACTCGTAGTCATCACTATAGTCACTATGCGCAAGATTTTCGAAACGCGTAAATTGGCCAACAAACGCGAGACGCGAAGTACCAATAGGTCCATTACGCTGCTTGCCAATAATGATTTCTGCCGTGCCTTTATCGGGTGATTCTTCGTTATACACTTCGTCACGATAAATAAACATAATGACATCGGCGTCTTGCTCGATGGCACCCGATTCACGTAAGTCTGACATAACAGGCCGCTTATTGGGGCGCTGCTCAAGACTACGATTCAGCTGTGACAACGCCACAACCGGACACTCAAATTCTTTAGCAATACTTTTTAGCGAGCGAGAAATTTCACTGATTTCAGCGGTTCGACCTTCGCTACTGCCCGCAACTTGCATCAATTGAAGGTAATCGATCATGATCATGCCTAAGCTGCCCTGCTCTCGCAAAACACGTCGCGCACGCGAACGAATTTCTGTTGGCGTTAACGCTGGCGTATCGTCAATCAATAATGGCTTATCTTTTAGCTGCTGCATGGCAGCACTTAGCTTCGCCCAATCTTCTTCTTCCAGTTGACCATTTCGCACGCGCGTTTGATCAATCTTACCCACCGATGATAATAATCTCATCATCAATGAACCGGCTGGCATTTCCATACTGAATACCAGTATCGGCTTTTCTTCTGCTAAGAGCGCATTCTCAACTAAGTTCATCGCGAAACTGGTCTTACCCATCGAAGGTCGACCGGCAACAATAATTAAGTCAGCTGGCTGTAAACCTGATGTCTTGCTATCAAGATCTTTATAACCCGTCGTTAAACCGGTGATTGAGCCTTTACTATTAAACAGCTCATCGATTTTTCCTAACGCATCTTTTAATAATGCATTAACACCTTGCGGGCCGCCTGACTTAGGCCCCTGCTCGGCAATTTGCATAATTAAACGCTCGGCGCTATCTAACACATCACCTGCGTCGCGACCTTCGGGATTAAATGCTGTTTCTTGAATCGAGGTTGCCGTATTAATAATGCGGCGCAAGGTTGCTCGGTCGTGAACAATTTCTGCATAGGCGCGAATATTCGCAGCCGATGGTGTGCTCTTCGCTAAATCCGCTAAATAAATTAAGCCACCCGAGGCTTCAAGCAAAGCGCGCTTTTGTAATGATTCGGCCAGCGTAATCACATCAAGCGGCTCTGCGGCTTCGGCTAAGCGCGCCATTTCTGTATAAATATGACCGTGTTTTCCGTAGTAAAAATCACTGGCTGTAACCAGTTCAGCTACTGCATCCCAAGCGGTTTCGGACAGCATAATACCGCCCAATAGCGAACGCTCAGCCTCAAGCGAATGCGGCAACGTTTTTAAATTCACCATATCGCCAGAAAAATCGGGCCGAGCCGCTTCAGGATAATCGGTAAGGATCTCATTATTGGCTAACGACATGGCTTCTTGATCCGAGTAATCGGTATCAATCGCGGGAGGCTCATTGGGAAAGGTAGGTTCTGACACGTTATGTAATTCTACTAATCAAATTTATGGTCGCTAAAGTGAAAAGAGATGATACCTGAGAGCGCATTGAAAATCAGTAACAGACAATATTTTCATGATTCGATTTGATTAATTTATAGACAAAAATAATCACTTGAGTGAATCAGAGAACAATAGCAGCAATAAAAAAAGCGCTGAACCCTTGAAGGAACAACGCTTTTTAGATGCTTTTAGCCGGTTGATCGCAGCTTTCGCTTATCGCCTACCATTTATCATCTATGTTTTTTCATCTATCGCTTAGAAAAAAAACACTCAACGCATCACAGCTAAATCAAGCGAATAACGCTTATTCCGCTTCAGGAATTACTGCAATGCTGACTACTGTGCTGACATCACTGTGGAATTGCAAAGCAATCTCAACAACGCCAACTTCACGAATCACGCCATTGGGCATACGCACTTCAGATTTTACAACTTTGTGACCTGCCGCAGTAATCGCATCAGCAACATCTTTAGTGCCGATTGAACCAAATAGCTTACCTTCGTCACCGGCATTCGCTTCGATAGTGACTGTTAAATCAGCCATAGCTGCAGCGCGGGCTTGCGCAGCGGCTAATGCTTCATCAGCAGCGGCTTGAAGTTCTGCACGACGCGATTCAAATTCAGCAACACTAGCTTCTGTCGCGGGTACGGCTTTACCGTAAGGAATTAAAAAGTTTCGGCCAAAACCTGACTTAACATTGACCTTATCTCCTAAACTACCTAACTTGGCAACTTTCTCAAGAAGAATAACTTCCATAGCACTAACCTCTATCAATAATCTAACTTTAACTGTTTACGTATCTGGCTGTTAATTACAACCGACTCTTTAAATTTAAAATTTTAAACTTTCCGATCTAACGAATATCTTTAGATATCCGTGATCTAAAATCCAGTGCGCTATCGGCAATTACAGCCATCATTAGCAGCGGCACTATTGGTGCGAATGTTACAAATAGCAAATAAAACCCAATCAACCATGGACGGCTTAATTGCTTCAGTGCAACAAGTGCGTGAATCAATGCAATACCAACAATAATTATTGGTATGGCAAACAACCATGTCCATTGGTGATAGCCCTCAATGATCGAGAACAAAACCAAACCCGCAACTAACACTAAAATATTAGCGCGGCTTAAACGCAATTGATAAAACTCTTGCTGAAAACCACCTGGGTTATACAGCTTTGCTTGCCACCAACGCGCAGTTAACAAACTCATCAATGTCAGTAACATTTGCATAAAAGCTAAGTTACCCACCAAATGCGCAGCCGTTAACGGGGGCATTTGTGCTAACAATTGTTCGGCGACATCTTTATTGCCACCGTTAGCCGAAGCTAAGGCCAACTGCTCTTTAAAAACGTCTAAACCTTGCTCTGCATAAACCAGTAATTGCGCAACATAGTCGCTGGCAAATACTAATAACGCCACAGCCCAAGTCATAATAACGAATGGTGTCAGCGTTATTACGATACTCCAACTACGCGTCATTCGCAGTGCTACCGCTAATGCACTTGTACAAAGTAGTGTGCTTAACGGAATAATGTTACCCGTATATGCCCAAACTGCAGCAAGCAGCAATACCAATAAAAATACACTGGCTGAGGCCTGTAGACCGCGCCGCAAAATCACCAAAGCGACCGCGGCACAACCAAGCCATGCGAGTAATAAAGTTAATACCGTCACTAAAAACATGATGACGAAACAACCCTGCTATTTACTTATGACTGTCCGTGTAAGGAACTAAGGCTAAATAACGTGCGCGCTTAATAGCTGTCGCTAACTGACGCTGGTACTTAGCTTTTGTTCCAGTAATACGGCTAGGAACAATCTTTCCTGTTTCTGAAATATATTCTTTTAATACATCGAGATCTTTGTAATCGATGTAATCAACACCTTCTGCGGTGAAGCGACAAAATTTTCTACGGCGAAAAAAACGAGCCATGATGTTCTCCTATTACTTATCTGCTATGGCCGAATTATTCGGCTGCGGTATCATCCGAGCTGGCTGGCTCGGCTTTCGCTGCACTTTCACTATCATCAGCAGCCTTTTCTGGCGCTTTTGCTGCTTCACTTGCAGCACGGGCATCGTAGCGGGCTTTACGCTCACGCTGTTCAGATTCCGCTTTCATGATAGAAGACTCTTCAGTCACAGGCGCGTCGGTGCGAATCACAAGGTTGCGAATCACAGCATCGTTGTATTTGAAGTTGGTAGTCAATTCTTCCAACGCAGGCTGGGTCGCTTCGACATTCATCAAAACGTAGTGCGCTTTATGGATTTTGTTGATTGGATAGGCCAACTGACGTCGTCCCCAATCTTCTAGGCGATGAACTGAACCGCCGTCTTTGTTAATAGCCGCAGTATATCTTTCGATCATACCTGGGACTTGCTCGCTCTGGTCCGGGTGGACCATGAACACGATCTCGTAGTGTCGCATATGTGCTCCCTATGGGATTATGCTTCCCGCAAATACCGCCGACTTGCCAGTCGATTGTCTTGCAGTGAAACAAGGAGTTAAGCCTTCAAACGCTCTGAGGGCGAAAAATGAGCGCGAATTCTATGGAATGCCCACTTAAATAGCAAGATAAATAGCTGATAAACGACAGCATTGGCCATTTTCGGGGAAGTTCTTCGGTTTTGAGCGGTGTTTATCGGGCAAATGATGGAAAAAGATGCTCGATAAACGAGTCGATTAAGCGCTTAGCAACTCATCGTAAAGCGAAGATTCGGCTTCTATACGCTCGGCTACGGCGCTTAGTTCGGCTAGATAATGAGCGCGCGAAAGGCCGCAGTCACGCTGAAACTCAAGCGCTACCAGATCATCCCACAGCGGTGCATCATCAGATACGCCCTGAGCAATACGCGTCAAAATCGCAATGGTTTCGTAATCAAAATCATGGGATTGCTGGTACAGATAAACGTATTGGCGAAGCTTGGTGCTAGGCGCAACGCAACCGCAATAAGAGAGGCTAGAATCGACTTTTAAGCAAACATCGGGATCAATCAGTGGCACATTGACCTCTGACCATTCATTAACAATGTGTTCGACTAAAAAATCAGGGTACGGCAATCCATCGTCCGTCTTCTGTTTAATATTGATAGTGAAATCCCTCAAAAATGAATAACAAACTGAACCAGTGGCTGTTTAAAAGTTAAATCAAAAATTTAATTAAAAAAGACTCGATACTTATCCCTTTTCGATATCTTTTTCAGCCGTTCAAACTTTCAGGCCGCGCATCATAACTCCCTGAGAAATATAATAAAAGCCCTTCTTTTAGAACAAATCGTAACAACCTTAATCACCTTTTAAACAGCTTTGTTAAACGAGTTATTAGCAGTGTTTAAAGTGGTAGTAGCAACTTACTCATAGCATGATGTCGCACACGTTTTTAAACACAAACTCGCAGAACACGAGCTGTTAGAAAAAATTTGCAATTCGACTTATCAATTCTTCCTATACTCAAAATTCTATTCACCCCTCTGCTCTCCATTAATGGAGGAGACAATGCTCAACGATTCTCGCAAAACATTGATTGACTGCCACTCTCGACTTCGGCAGTTCTGTCAAAGTCAGATCAATCTGTTTATCAACGCGGCCAGCGAAAACAAGCCATAGATTGCGTGGGCGTATTGTTTGACCATATTCTTAATGACAAGGACTTACACGACACCGTTAAATCACTGCTTATTCATTTACATACGCCACTGCTTAAACTCGCTTTATTGGATGAAACATTTTTAAGTAATCCCAAGCATGATGGCAGGCAACTAGTTAACCAATTAATATCCGCTGGTGCGCGCTGGGTTACTGATGATGCGACGACAAAAAACGATGTTTTTCGTCATATGCAAGCTATTGTGAAAAAAAATATCACCGACTTTGATCATGACAATAGCAGCCAAATTTTTACTCATCTCGCGGGTGAATTTAATACTTATATAGAAAAAATTCAGCGCCAAACAAGCGTCACTGAAAAGCGCAGCATTCAAGCCGCACAAGGCAAAGAAGCGTTAGAGTCAGGACGAAAACAAGTCACTATACTGATTGATAAAAAATTAGGTGATGAGCCACTACCCAAGCCTATTACGCAATTAATCAGTCAACCATGGAGCGCTTTTTTATCGTTTGTATTAATTAGACATGGCGAAGACAGTTTGCAATGGCAGGAGGCTGTTGATGTTATCGATAATCTGCTCTGGTATATAGAACCGAAAATTAACAGCGAAGAAATTCAGCAAGCTGCTATTTTACGTGCTGAACTGAATGAAAAATTAAGCGATGGTTTAAGCTGCGTTGGCCTGAATGCCAACGAAATACAACAGCATCTAAATAGCCTAGCTATGTGCGCCAAACTCGCTACCGAAAATGCGCATGAATTGCCAGAAGCTAATCCAGAAGCTAGTAATGAAGACACCGCGCAACAATCAACAATAAAAAAATGTCCGCCAAATATTTTAGCGGCTGACTCAAAAAAACCGTCTACCCCAACCATTGATACTTTTAAAAAACCATTAACGTCAGTAAAAAAAGACAACGAAGAAGATGATATGGATGACGCGATAGCGGATGTTTTATCACTGGATTTTGGCACTTGGCTCGACTGGCAGAAAGCCAATGAACCATCACGGCGATTAAAACTGACTTGGTACAACAAAAAAACTCAAAACTGCATGCTGTCTAATGCCATGGGGCAGCAAGTGATGATAGCTGCCAATGAAATTGCACTGGGGATAAATCAGGGCTGGATAACCGTCAGCAATACTGAACTTAAAAAACCGTTTTTTGAGCGCATGTTAGAGACCATGGTCGAACAGCTGCGACTCAAAACTCAATCAGCCTAAACGTTTTCGTTATAAGAGATATTGCCATGTCACTACAAACACTTATGCCAAATGCTGGTGAGCAAGATTCACGTCGCCAACAACGAATTGAACCACAGAGGCCGATTTTGGTGGTTAACATCAATACTCAAAAACCTATGGGCGCACTGGTCAATATCTCGCTTGAGGGTCTTATGGTGATGAGTGACACGATCATTGATACCAATCGTATCTACCAAATAAGCCTGCAGCTCAACGATCCGGTCAATGGCCACAAATATATCGACTTAGGGGTTGATTGCCTCTGGAATCGAAGCGAAACCGAGAATCAGCGCTATTGGGCGGGCTTTCAGATTATTGATGCCTCACGATCATCACTGAATCGTATCGAAATGCTGATCCGTGACCTTGACCATTCATGAATTTGACCCCACATGACTTTGACTATAATAGGGCTTGATCGCTTACAAAATCGCTGTTGCGAAAAAATTGACGTTAAATAAGACCACATAGCTCACCCTGACTATTCAATAATTATCCGCTCTGACGGTATAATCTCCCGCCTTCTAGATTAATAGACACTCTAGACAACCATTATTATTGTATTTTTGCGGAGACACTCCTTGCATATCGATCAAGCCACACCTGCCGAGCTAGAGAATGCGCTAGCTGAACTAGAACAACAGCACCATCAATTTATTGATCAGAATGTGCAGCTGGATCTTACCCGTGGCAAGCCTTCGACGGCACAGCTGGATTTATCCAATCCGCTAAATCAAATTTTGGGTGACAGCACCCATGATGACGAAGGGACCGACTTACGCAACTACGGTCTGCTCGACGGCATTCCCGCAGCGAAGAAATTATTTGGCGCGATCTTAGGTGTCACTGACAGCGACTGCCAAAATCGCGTCTTTGTTGGCGGCAACAGCAGTTTGAGCTTAATGCACTACAGCCTCTGGTTTGCCTATCACCTCGGTATTCAAGCTAACGGCACAGCTTGGCAAAATGAAGAGCAATCATCTGGCTCAACCACCAAGATACTTTGCCCTAGTCCTGGCTATGACCGTCACTTTAGTCTGTGTGCGCAACTGGGTATTGAAATGGTTCCGGTCGCACTGACAGGTCACGGACCTGATATGGACCAGGTCGAAGCATTAGTAAAAGCGGATGCTTCTATTAAAGGTATTTGGTGTGTACCACGTTTTTCTAATCCAACCGGCGAAGTTTATAACGAAGAAACTGTGTCGCGATTAGCTGCCCTCGGAAAAATCGCCGGCGATAACTTTTTAGTGCTTTGGGATAACGCTTACGCGGTTCATAGTCTCAGCGAATCAGCTCCGGTTCTCGCTAGCATTGATGAAAAAGCAAAAGCTTTAGGTACACTCGACTCTGTCTTGCAATTTGGCTCAACATCAAAAATTACTTTTGCTGGTGCCGGCATTGGTTATATAGCCTCTAGTGAAGCCAATATCAAAGGGTTTACTAAGCACTTTGGTATGGCCTCTATAGGCTCTGACAAGTTAAACCAAATGCGTCATGTGCGCTTTTTACAAGACCAAGCAGGTATTGCTGCCCATATGGCGAAACACGCTACCATTATTGCCTCAAAGTTTGCTGCGGTAGCCGATAGTTTAGAAGCTCATATTGCGAATACAGGAATGGGCGAATGGAGTAATCCTGAAGGCGGTTACTTTGTATCTTTTGATACCAAACCTGGTTTGGCAAAAGCTGTTGTAGCATTAGCGGCTGAAGCCGGTGTTAAATTAACGCCAGCAGGTGCTACTTTCCCCAATGGTAATGACCCATTAGATAACAATATTCGCATTGCACCGACTTATCCAGAATTAGCCGACGTAGAAAATGCGATGGCCGTTTTTGTTAACTGTGTAAAACTCGCAACGGTCAAACAAAAGTTAGCTGAGTAAATAAACTCGAACTACAGATCTTAGATTTGACGCCAACCATAACAAGGATGTTGTGCAAGTAACTTATCATCTTTAAAGCCCCACACTAAAATTGCACCAGCAACAAAGCCTCCAATGTGCGCCCAAAAAGCAACGCCTCCGCCTGTCGACCCTAAAGACGCAAAACCGCCCGCGAGCTGCACCAACATCCAATAAGCGAGCATCAATACAGCAGGCACACGAAACGTTGTTATAAAAACAAATAGAATAAATAGCAGGTGCACCTTTACTCGCGGATAGAGCATGATGTACGCGCCCATAACACCACCAATGGCACCTGATGCGCCCACCATAGGCAGTGCCGACTGGGTGTCAGCCAGTACTTGCGCCAATGCAGCACATAAGCCACAGAGTAAATAAAATAATGCAAAGCGCCGTGCGCCCATGGCATCTTCGACATTGCCACCAAACACCCACATAAACCACATATTGCCGATAATATGCATCCAACTGCCATGCATAAACATTGAACTTAATAAACCGGCCCAGCCCGCGCCACTATTTGCCGGACAAATCCATTGTCTTGGCTCAAGCGAAATAACACCCCACAAGTCAGCCGGAATTAAACCGTACTGACAAACTGATTGCTCTAAAGTGTTTTGACTGCCCATACCTTGCAAGGCATACCAAGCCAAAGCGTTGAGCCCAATAATAATATACGTCACGTAGGGCGTATTAATTTGTGGGTTGTCGTCTTTTATTGGAAACATAAAATAAGTATCGTTAGCAGCAGATTTAAATTAAATAATAACTTACTGTACTTTTATATTAATCACAATAAGCTATGCAACAAGATTAAAAACAAGATCATAAACAATAGCAACGACAAGGCTAAATATGAATGAAACATCACCACCACAAGATGAGTTACCTAACATTGCTTCATCGTC
The DNA here is from genome assembly GCA_028223755.1 of Pseudomonadales bacterium. Taxonomy (GTDB): domain Bacteria; phylum Pseudomonadota; class Gammaproteobacteria; order Pseudomonadales; family UBA7434; genus UBA7434. Next base: position 89,677 of record JAOIUY010000001.1, read on the forward strand.
ACTAAAATCAATTGATGAGAGCACTTTACTCAGCCCTGCTGCAGTTAAGCATAAGCCGCGCGTACTATTACTGTATGGCTCACTGCGAGAACGTTCTTTTAGTCGCTTAATGATATTAGAAGCCGTGCGCTTACTGGAATACTTTGGCGCCGAAGCCCGCGTCTATGATCCTTCAGGTTTGCCACTGCCCGATGATAGCGATGCTGATCATCCTAAAGTTCAGGAACTACGTAACCTAGTCATTTGGAGTGAGGCTATGGTGTGGTGCTCACCTGAACGGCACGGTGCAATGACCGGCGTTATGAAATCTCAAATCGATTGGATACCACTTTCACTCGGCGCGGTGCGTCCAACACAAGGAAAAACTTTAGCAGTGATGCAAGTTTGTGGTGGCTCTCAGTCATTTAATGCGGTGAATCAAATGCGGATTCTTGGCCGCTGGATGCGTATGTATACCATCCCTAATCAATCATCAGTTGCCAAAGCGTTTTTAGAATTCGACGATAACGATCGCATGAAACCCAGCGGATACTACGATCGATTAGTCGATGTGATGGAAGAGTTAATTAAGTTTACATTGCTATTACGCAATCGCGCCGACTATTTAGTCGATCGATACTCCGAACGCAAAGAGAGTGCTGATGAGCTCATGCAGCGAGTTAACCAAAAAAACTCGCCACAGAAATAACAGCTTAAAGCAATTTACCACGCAAGGAATTAGGCAGCGCCTCACCAATTTCAGCATCAACAAATTGGCCGACTAAGGCAATGTCACCTTTGAAATTGACGACGCGATTATTCTCTGTGCGCCCTTGAATTTCGGATGGGTCTTTTTTAGAAGGCCCCGTCACCAACAAACGTTGCTTGGTACCAACCATATTGCGACTAATTGTTTGCGCTTGCTGGTTAATACGATCTTGTAAAATAGCTAAACGCTGTTTTTTCACTTCCATCGGTGTATCGTCACGCAAATCAGCCGCGGGGGTGCCCGGACGCGAACTGTAAATAAAGCTAAACGATAAATCGTAATTAATTTCGCGAATCAAATTCATCGTATCTTCAAAGTCTTGATCGCTCTCGCCTGGAAAGCCAATAATAAAATCGGATGACATGGATAAATTCGGTCGAATTTTTTTCAAGCGTCGCACTTTAGACTTATATTCAAGAATTGTGTGGTTGCGCTTCATTGCCGCCAAGATTCGATCGGACCCACTCTGAACCGGCAAATGCAAATGATCAACCAGCTCCGGTACCTCAGAGTAAATATCGATAAGCGCATCGCTAAACTCTAACGGATGCGACGTGGTGTAACGAATACGATCAACACCTTCTACTGCAGCGACATAACTAATCAGTTCAGCAAAATCGATGACTTCACCTAGATGGTTTAAGCCGCGGTAGCCATTGACGTTTTGACCCAGCAAATTAATTTCGCGCACACCTTTATCGGCCAGCTGCGAGACTTCCGCTAACACATCATCAAAGGGGCGACTGACTTCTTCGCCACGAGTGTAAGGCACAACACAAAACGTACAGTATTTGCTGCAGCCTTCCATTACCGACACAAAAGCACTGGGGCCATCGACACTCGGCTCAGGTAAACGATCGAACTTTTCTATTTCAGGAAACGAGACATCGACAATAACGGGGCCACTGGGTTTTTTCTCATCCATCATTTCGGGCAAACGATGCAGTGTTTGCGGCCCAAAAATCACGTCGACATAGGGCGCTCGTTTAGCAATCGCCTCGCCCTCTTGGCTAGCCACACAGCCACCAACACCGATTATAAGATCAGGGTTTTTTTCTTTTAATCCACGCCAGCGACCCAACTGATGAAACACCTTCTCTTGCGCTTTTTCTCTTATGGAACAAGTGTTTAGCAAAAGCACATCGGCCTCTTCTGCATTGTCAGTGGCCACCAATTGGTGACTCTCTTCCAGCAGATCCGCCATCCGTGAAGAGTCATACTCGTTCATCTGGCAGCCATGGGTTTGAATAAACAGCTTTTTTGTCGGTTTTTCGGTCATCTTTCGGTCATCTATCAGTCATGTATTAGTGCAGCGAGCATCATTTTAAAGCAGCAGTATTATCGAATCCTTATTAAAGGCTCATAAAACCGTGCAAAACAGGGCGCGCAGTATATCAGCAAAGCAGAATAAACGCCCCCGCTCGCCTTCGCCTCATACATTCATCAACGATGGCCATGTTACACTCTCAACCCTTGCAATCACCTCAATCGCCCCCATCATTGGGTCTAGCGCCGTAATGAGCCAGACAAAGACTCATTGCTTGAAATTCATATCGTCAGGATGTTATTGCCCCATGGCTGAGCCTATCTACAAAGTGATCTTTCACAACCAGAACCAAGTTTTTGAAGTCTATGCGAAACACGTCTATCAAAGTGATATGTATGGGTTTATCGAAATAGAAGGGTTTGTGTTTGGTGAGCGCTCACAGATGATTGTCGATCCTAGCGAAGAGCGGCTAAAAAATGAGTTTTCATCGGTAGCACGCAGCTATATCCCAATCCACTCTTTAGTTCGAATCGATGAGGTTGAAAAAGAAGGGGCTTCAAAGATCAGCGAATATAAAGGTGAGAACGTCACGCAGCTCAATTTATCTAAGCCGCTTAGCCCCCGAGGCAAATCAAGCGATTCAGATTAACTGGCAAAATGAGCCTAAAATCTGCAAGCCTATGATAGTTAAGTTTTTTTCTATTTAATGAATCGAGCATGGCTGATAGCGCCATTAAAACAATCTTTGCAGCGCGAACAATATATCGTTATGCTGGTTATCACTAAGTCAATGAACCCGGTAAAAAAAGCCCATATCAAACCTTGAATAGCCCTATTCTTTCAGCCCATCTCACACTTGAGCCTAATGACACACGTAGACTTGCGAAACTCTGTGGTCCGCTTGATGCACACCTGCGTCAAATCGAAAAGCGGCTGGGCGTTAAAATTAAAAATCGCGGTAATCGCTTTCAATTTGATGGCATCGATGACAGTGCCAACACAGCATCAGTGTTAGTTAATTCACTTTATAAAGACACGGCTAACAATATTGAAATCACTGCCGAATACATTCATCTTCACCTGCAAGAATCAGGTATCTCACAACTTATGAAACCTCAAACCGATAATGCTACTGACAACAGTTTCAACAACAGCTCTAACAGTAACTCTAACAACAGCCTCGATAAAAACACTGAAAACAATGTTGTCAGCGCTGGTGATAGCCCTGGCATCCAAACGCGGCGTAAATTAATTAACCCTCGTGGCGATAACCAACAACGTTATATTGCTGCGATTCGTAATAATGATATTAATTTTGGTATTGGGCCTGCGGGTACAGGTAAGACATGGCTCGCTGTTGCCTGTGCCGTTGAAGCCTTAGAGCAAAATCGTGTTGATCGTATTTTATTAGTTCGGCCAGCCGTTGAAGCCGGCGAAAAACTTGGTTTTTTACCGGGCGACTTAGCACAAAAAATCGATCCTTATTTAAGACCTTTATATGATGCCTTATATGAAATGATGGGGGTCGATCAAGTCAGTAAATTAATGGAGCGCAATACTATCGAAGTTGCGCCTCTGGCATTTATGCGCGGTCGCACATTAAACAATAGTTTTATTATTCTCGATGAAAGTCAAAACACGACACGCGAACAAATGAAAATGTTTTTAACGCGTATTGGTTTTAATTCAACCGCTGTTGTTACTGGCGATGATACGCAAATTGATTTGCCACACCGAAGAGACTCAGGGCTATTACATGTTGAGCAGGTATTAAAATCGGTTGAAGGACTTACCTTTACCCATTTTGAATCAAGCGATGTTGTTAGGCACCCATTAGTTAAGCGTATCGTTGATGCTTATGCGGCAGATGATAAAAACAACAGCGTCGAAAAATAAATTCATGTTATCTCTCGACATTGACAGACAATATAGCCAAGAAGATTTACCGTCTGATAACGAATTAAAGCAATGGGCTGCTATGGCTTATTTAGGCGATAGCCCAGCTGAAGCGGCGTTACTCATTGTCGACGAAGCGGCCATGCAAATACTTAATCGTGATTACCGCCATGTCGACAAAAGCACTAATGTATTATCCTTCCCTGCCAACCTTAGCGAGGTCGATGGCATAACGCACCTAGGTGACATTGTTATCTGCGCTCCCATTATTACTCTTGAGAGTCAGCAACAAAGTAAAAATATTAATGCACACTGGGCGCACATGTTAATTCACGGTATGCTGCATTTACAAAATTACGACCATGGCAATGATGACGAAGCGCAAGCCATGGAGAGCATAGAAATTAAGCAGCTAGCCAAACTCGGTATCAGTAACCCTTATATACCGAACCAATAGTAGAAAACTGACCACCCCGATTTTTTTATTTGAATAATATGAACGTTATGGATTGCAACTGATGACTAATAGCACCGACAAAAAGCAAGCAGCTGATGATAGCGATAAGCCTCCGTTATCTAAGCGTATTAAACAGCTGTTTCGCTCAGAGCCAAAAACCACCGAAGACATGGTTGCCATGGTGGACGCCGCTAGCGAAAATGAAGTTATTGATAACGATGCGCGACGCATTATAGCTGGCGCCTTAGAAGTCTCTGAAATGCATGCTCGCGATATTATGATTCCGCGCACGCAAATGACCGTTTTAAAAGCCGATGATACATTAGAAGAAAATCTGCAAAAAATTATCGACACCTCGCATTCTCGCTATCCTGTTATCGGTGAAAACATCGATGAAATCTTAGGGATACTACTGGTTAAAGATTTACTGCCGCTGTTTTTTCAAAAAGGCGCATCATTAGAAAACGGTAGCGACAAGACCGATAGTCAAAAATTTATTTTGGGTTTGCTCAGACCTGCGGTTTTCGTACCCGAGAGTAAACGCTTAAACGTATTGTTAAAACAATTTCGTGAAGACCGTAACCATATGGCACTGGTCATCGATGAGTACGGCTCGCTTGCAGGCTTAGTCACTATTGAAGATGTACTCGAAGAAATTGTAGGCGAAATTGAAGACGAGCACGATGCTACCGACAATACACAAATAAGAAAAGTGTCACACTCAAACTATATGATTCAAGCGTTAACACCTATCGATGATTTTAATGAATTTTTTAGCTCAACATTGAGTGAAGAAGAATTCGATACCATCGGCGGCATTATCACTAATAAGTTTGGTCGCCTGCCAAAGCGTAATGAAACCGTTAGCTTTGAAGGCTTTACCTTTCATGTAACGCACGCAGACAATCGTCGTTTACATACCGTGCGAATGGCTATTGACAGCGAAGACTCAACCGAAGACTAACCGTATGGCCAATAGCCAAATCACTCGCTCATTCGGCGCACTTGCCAGTGGTGCGCTTATCACGCTATCACTCGCTCCTTTTTCTTTTTGGCCACTCGCCATTATTTCTCCTGCCATTTTATTTGCCGTTATACAGCAGCAAACTATTAAACAGAGTTTTTGGTTGGGCTGGTTATTTGGCTTAGGCTTGTTTGCTAGTGGCGCATCTTGGGTCTATGTCAGTATCCATGAGTTCGGCTACACCTCTATTTACCTTGCAGCGTTACTCACTTTTTTATTTTGTAGCGGCCTCGCGCTGAGTTGCGCTGCCACTTGGGCTCTTTATGCTTGGCTGCTCAATAGACGTAATATTATATTGAGCCAAACACTTTCCATTCGTCTTGCCATGCAGTCGGTAAATAGCCGACATGTTATTTTATTCACCGCTGTCTGGGTTTGCGGCGAATGGATGCGCAGTTGGCTGTTAACAGGATTCCCATGGTTATTTATTGGTTACAGCCAAACAGAATCATTATTGTCAGCTTGGGCACCCTTAATAGGGGTTTACGGTATCAGTTTAATTATTTGTCTAAGCGGTGCATCTATAAGCTACCTGTTTTTTTCGCAACAACGCAAACAGTTTAATCGACCATTAATAGTCGTTGTTATGCTTTGCTGGCTTATCGCTATTCCTTTAAAGCAGATACATTGGACCACGCCTACCGGTGAACCTAAAAAAGTGAGTATGGTGCAAGCCAACATATCACAGCATGACAAATGGCAGCGTGAACACCGACAGGCAACACTGGCACTTTATAAAGACCTTTCTAAGCCCTATTGGGAAACGAGCGATCTCATCATTTGGCCAGAAGCGGCCATTCCTATGTACTACCAATATGCTAATGACTTTTTAGATCAAATAGATGCTATTGCAGCTCAGAGCCAATCAGCGCTATTAACAGGTATCCCCTCTCGCGATACGCATTCTAATAATAGCTACAACAGCCTTATCACTATTGGAAATGCTAATGGGGTTTATCATAAGCAAAACTTAGTACCGTTTGGCGAATATATTCCTTTTGCCAATCTACTGGGTAATGTACTGGCCTTCTTCGAGCTACCTGCTTCTTCTATGCATTCTGGCAACCCTGATCAGGCTCCGCTAACAATTCAACAATGGCAGAGTAAACCACTTATTTGTTATGAAATTGTTTACCCGGGTTTAGCCGCAAAAGCTGCAGCAGTAAGTGATGTATTAATAACGGTAAGCAACGATAGTTGGTTTGGGGCATCTATTGGCCCACTTCAGCACCTACAAATGGCGCAAATGCGGGCGCTAGAGAACGGTCGCTATGTGCTACGTAACACCGGCAACGGAGTATCCGCCATTATTGACCCTAACGGTAAAATCCTTATGCGCACAAATCAGTTTGAAAAGACGGTTTTAAGTGGTGATTTTCGGCTTATGAAGCAAAATACCCCTTGGACGCTCTTTGGGTACTGGCTAACACCGCTTTTATGCTGTGTGCCGCTTTGTTTAGGGATTTACTATAAATTTCATAAACGCTCTTAATCATTTACCTAAAAACAGCTAAATAACTGTTTTTAAAGATATTAGCTTCAACCCATTGTAAACATTAACTAATGGTTAACCATTTAAGGGCATGAAAGAGGTTGACCTGCCCAGAAAATGAGCATAATGTAGACAGTGGAATAATAATTAATAAAAAATTACATTATCCGTACTCACTACGAAAGCGCACTAAAACTAGTAACAACAGTATTAACAATAGTAGTAACAGTAAAAAAATAAGAAAGTACTTTAAAAGTCATAACAACAACCAGTCACACTCTCTTGCTCCCCTGCATAAAGTGTTGATATTAATAAAAAAACTACCTGGAGGTAGACACAATGTCTTACGTATCTAAAAGCGCGCGTAAAGCCGCTATAACTCTCGCGACTATAGCAAGTGCTGCTATGGTTCAAACTTCTAACGCTGCTATCACAAATTTAGTTTCATTCGGTGATAGCTTGTCGGATTCAGGCAATATGCATGCAGTAACAAACATATTTACTGCACCTTACGCTGGCGTGAACTCTGATGGTCCAGTTTGGACTGGTCATTTATCAGAATCTCTTGGTTTAGGTGCTCACACTGGCTCAATGACTGGCGGTACAGGTCATGGCTGGGCAGGAGCGCGTGCTGCTATTGATGGCGAAATCGTCCCTGGTGTACCTCTTCCTTCTGTACAAACTCAAGTAAACGGCTACCTTGCATCTACCGGCGGAGTTGCTGATGCAAACACGCTTTACACTGTATGGGGTGGTGCTAATGATGCATTATACGCTGCTGCAACAGGTGATTTTGCTGCTGTTCCTTCTGCTGCTGCCTCAATCGCGTCTATTGCTGACCAATTGATGAATGCTGGTGCAACTAGCGTTTTAATCATGAACTTACCTAACATTGGCTTTACTCCTCGTCAAAACGTTGATCCAGTAGCCGCAGCTCAGGGTAACTTTATTTCTGTTCAATATAACAACGCCCTAGCAGGATCTGTTGCTGCTATCGCTGGTGGTCGAGATATCGTTATTCATGATGCTTACACTTGGACTGGCGCTCTAGTTGCCTCAGGCCCAAGCCAAGGCTTAAACGTAACTGATATGTGTTTGAATGCAACAGCTGGCACATTATGCTCTGATCCAGAGAATCACATGTGGTGGGATGAAATCCATCCTACAACTGCTGGTCATGCATTATTAGCTGCTGACGTATTAAATACAGTAAACAATCTTGATGTAGCAGCAGTTCCTGTGCCTGCCGCAGCTTGGTTATTTTTATCAGCACTTGCGGGTGTTGGTGGATTAAAAAGAGCAAGAAAATAAACAATAACTTTAAAATCCTAAAAAGCGGTTAGCTTTGCTAGCCGCTTTATTAAAGGGGAGATGGAGAATTAAATGAAAACTATAAAATCAACTGCTGCCGCAATCGCGATGTTAGCTACAGCCTCTGTAGCGCAAGCGGATACATATGCTATCGAGAGCGCTGAAATCAAACAACTTTTTAGCGCGACTTTTGATGGTCTTGTTTTTCAGAAAGCTGTTTCTGACGACGGCTCATTTTTTGGTGTGGTCCCAGATATTAATAATCCAGTTTTTGGGCAAAACCGTTCAATTCAAATCAATAATACCGGTGGCACAGGAAGCGGCACTATAACTTTCGATGGTACTGAATTGGATGAACTTTATATTCGCCTTTCAGATACAAACTTAACTATCATTACCGGCCCAACTACACAGCTAACGACCGATACATCTGGCGCTTCATTACGCATCAGTGATAGTAATGTTGTTGATGGTGGCAATGATGCTAACTTTGACCATGGTGGCCCTTTATCAGCCGGTTCAACTGCAGAATTAGTTGACTTTTCTACCTTCAACAATATTCTTGCAGGTGCTCCAGGTGTTGTAGATACCTGTGCAGATGGCGCTGGTAACTGTGGCTTGCTTCCCGCATTAAGCCTTGACGGTACGCGATTCACACTTGAAGGAACTCCTACTTCGTCAGGTGGTGATACGTTTACTCTTCGCGCTCAAACAAGTAATACTTCTTACTATGAAATAGAATTTGTTACTGCTGCTGTTGCTGGCAAAAACGTTCCAGCGATGGGCGCATTTGGTCTAGCGGCATTGTTTGGTGGTCTAGTTGCTGTTGCAGCAAGACTTCGTCGCACAGTTGCTTAATCACAATTAAGCAATGCGCTAATTGCTAGCGCTACTTGTGACAATCATAAAAAGCATGACTTTCGAGTCATGCTTTTTTTATGCCTATAACTTAGCCTAAACCTGCCTATTTATTACTAGAAATGATTGTTTTTTCTGCAATTCGCTTATTAGAAATATAAATGAATATATATTGCCAAAATATCATCTAATTTATTATTTTGATGGTTGGAAAAATCCTTTATGATGAATGCCTGAATAATAATTTATAACTAGGGGCCTAAGGATGCGCACAAGCGTTCACACTCAAAAAAAAATCACCGCAGTACTTTCTCTTGTCTTTTGTTTATCAACATTGCTCGCCACACCAAAAGCGTTCAGTCAAAAATTAGAAGAAATCATTGTGACGGCTCAGAAGCGAGCAGAGAGCTTGCAAGATGTTTCGGTATCAGTCACCGCTTTATCTGGCGACAAGCTCAATGACTTTGGTATAGCGCGCCTAGAAGAGATTACCGCTTATGTACCAAACTTTGTCATGTCAGAAACTGGAATCGGTACAACAATTTATATAAGGGGTATTGGTTCAGGCATAAACCAAGGCTTTGAACAATCGGTAGGTATGTATCGCGATGGTATTTACTATGGCCGCGCGCAATTAGCACGAGCACCTATATTCGATATGGAACGAGTCGAAGTATTACGTGGACCACAGGTGACATTATTTGGTAATAACAGTATCGGTGGCGCTGTGAGTATGACTGCATCAAAGCCAACAGACGCGCTTGAAGGTTTTGTCGCACACATGAGTGATTTTGATCATGGTGAAGGAGAGACTACTGCCGTATTGTCTGGACCGCTCAGCGAAGAATTAAGTGCACGTTTATCGATAAGAAAGTATGAACTTGGTGGCTATATATTCAACGGTACAACCAACCGAGATGAACCTCAGCGTGACTATCTAACGTCTCGACTTAACTTTTCTTTCAAACCTAACAATCTAGATTTTTTTGACGCCAATCTGCTCCTTGAAAAATCGACGTTTGATGTAAAAGGGAGACAAATCGTTATATTCCAAGATAGTGATGCGCGCGGAGCAACCGCCACCTCGAATTACTATCAGAAAGTAAATCCTGCAGGCCAAAATTTAAGTGATATTTTATCGAGCCTTGACAGTTCTAACGGGCAGACTGTGATTGATTCTTCTAGACTTGATACTCGCTATGCTAATGATGACTCTAGTATAAACGAAACCAACAGCGGCGTATTAACACTTAATTTTGATATCGGCGATGCTGAATTTAAATCGATTACGGGATATCTTGATTATAATTATAATGATGTATGCGATTGCGATTTTAGCGGTGCAACACTTATTCGATACGAATCCGACGAAGACTATAAACAAACTAGTCAAGAATTCCGTTACACCTCTAATGCTGGTGACTTCATTGAAGTAATCGCAGGCCTTTATTATCAAAAAGATGACCTACTATTTAATGATGCATTAGTCACAGAGCCAGATTCCGCCCTATCAGACTTACTCAATATCATCCAACCGAGTCCTGAAATAACAGCGGCATTAACTGATATTGCTGGCCCTCGCACCTTTAACCAAGATACCGAAATGTACTCTGGCTTTGGTCAGCTAACGATCAATTTACGTGAAGACTTCCGAGTCATGGCAGGACTTAGGCGATCAAATACCAAAAAATCAGCTAGTCGAGAATTAACGCTGACTCAATCTGATCGTATAACTGGTCTAGAGTCCAATATAGATTATAGTTCTCCGGCTAATGGCATTGACGAAGCTGATAATGAACAATACTTCACCACCATTAGAAACTCTCTGAACTTTGCATTAAATGTCTCTCCGCATAGCCAAAGCGGATTGCGTGATGTTTGGAAAACGTCATACTCGCTAATTTTAGAGTGGGATATCTCGGAAGATATGCTCGGTTATGCCTCAAGAGTTCGAGGCTTCAAATCTGGCGGCTATGACGTCAGATCAAATAACCCAACAGAGAAAAAATTCGTTATTAATAATCAACGAGAATATATTTCTAACCCAGAAGTAACTGCACCAACTGCATTTGTACCAGGCTCTTTTGAGTTCGATGACGAAGAATCTGTTGCCCATGAAATTGGTATCAAAACAGCCATAAGTGACTTTGCTGAAGTCAATATTTCATATTTTTATAACCAGATCAAAAACCTTCAAGTGAGCGTTTTTGATGGCGGTGTTGGTTTCAACGTAACCAATGCAGCCGAAGCTGTTACACAAGGAGTTGAAATTGACTGGCGCGCTGCAATCACGGAAAAACTGATGATTACTGGAAGCATAGGCTGGCTAGACTTTGAATTTAAGGATTACCAAGATGGTGTATGCACAGCTTCAGATCGAATAATACTGGGTAATCCACAAACCGATGAAATTATAGAAACTGTGATACCAGGGGAAACGGTTTTCGACAACATCACAGTCAGAGAGTTAATCGACGGTAATTGTACTAAAACATCTAGCTTCGGAAATGGCAATCTATTCACAGCAGATCTAAGTGGCAGCACGAATCAATACGTGTCTAGTTATTCTGGCGCCTTATCAATTAACTATGAAGATGTCCTTGCTGACAAATATTTGCTTCGCGGGACTTTCGATACGAACTTTACCGGCAGTTACCATCCTACCCAGAACTTAGACCCATTAGCAAAGCAAGAAGGCTATGAAATTTACAATTTAAGAGTGAGCCTTACGTCTTTAGATGATAATTGGGAGGTCGCATTAATCGGTAGAAACATCTTTGATGAAGCGGTTATCTCTTATGCTGGCGATGTGCCATTATCCTCCTCACAGTTCGGCACTCTCACCAAATATGGCTTTGTACAACGTACCAAGTCATGGGCGCTACAAGCCAAGTACAGCTTCTAATATCTTCAGGGCAATAAAAAAGGCGTTTAAGCTATGCTTAAACGCCTTTTCTTTTATTAGTAGACTCGTGAAACCAACTACATGTCAGCAAACTAACGACATAGACGGGACGGGTATCTACAACAAGTGGAACTATGTTTTACAAGACTTTGCTTTGCAGCAGGTCTTATAAAGGCATAACGTTCTCAGCTTGTGGACCTTTCTGTCCAGTAGTGATTGTAAATTCCACTTTCTGGCCATCAACTAACGATTTAAAACCGTCTGCTTGAATAGCGCTGAAATGAACAAAAACGTCTGGGCCAGACTCTTGCTCAATAAATCCGAACCCTTTAGATTCATTAAACCACTTAACTGTTCCGCTGACTTTATCTGACATGGTGTATCCTCGTTATTACTCTTTACTATGTGTTATTTAGGACAATAATATTTAAGGCCTTGATAACAATACTGATTTTAAATGCCCACACACAAATGCGTAGGCGGTTGTGCCAATACGTGTTTCTAAAGTCTTAATCAGTACGAGCTAAACGCGGTGCGAAAAATACGTCGATAGGATTACAAACCATGAAAACTTGCTTCAGCATGGCGCACTATACGACACCGTGAGAAATCGTCAAGCAAATCTAGCATTTAATTGGTTATTAAATAGGATATTCGACCATTATCGGTTCATTTTTGAGCCAAATAGCATCGATTGACTATTTGGTAGCTATTTCGACTAGCTATATCCACACATCACCGAACAATAGCCCAACATTAACAAGGCAAATGGCTAGAATCGCGACTAAAAATGATAAACTACTGTCTACAGTTCTTGAAACTGCTCTACTATGTTCAAGTACGTTCAAATATGTTCAAAGTTCAAATACGTTTATGCGTGTTCAAGCATACTCAATGTTGAGCTTAAACAACCAACTACACGAGCCTAACAAGGCCAGACCGCTCCAAAGCGCCTAGCAGCAAAGGAAACCGACAAATTGACCATCCACAGCAATATTATCGACATGATAGGCAATACGCCTCTGGTGCGCCTCAATCAAGCCTCAGAACTCACAGGTTGTGAAATACTCGGCAAGGCTGAATTCTTAAATCCTGGCGGCTCTATTAAAGATCGAACAGCACTTGGCATCATTCGTGATGCTGAATTATCAGGTCAGTTAAAACCCGGTGGTACTATTGTTGAGGGCACGGCTGGCAATACCGGTATTGGCTTAACTATTTTGGCCAATGCCTTGGGCTATAAAAGCGTTGTCGTTATGCCCATGACACAAAGTAAAGAAAAAATCGATTCACTTGAATTGTTTGGTGCCGAACTGCATCTAGTTCCAGCCACCGCCTATGACGATCCCAACCACTACACGCATACGGCAAGAAGACTTGCCGAACAACGCAGCAGCGAGCCTAACGGCGCGGTGTGGGCGAATCAATTTGGTAACACTGCCAACCGTGACATTCATTACGCAACAACGGGTAAAGAAATCTGGCAACAGACAGAGGGCAAAGTTGATGGCTTTATTTGCGCGGTAGGTACAGGAGGCACATTGGCTGGTGTCGCTAATCGATTACGCGAAGAAAACCCTAATGTCCGCATTGGCATTGCCGATCCGATGGGCTCATCACTTTATAATTACTACACTCATGGTGAGCTGAAATCCGAAGGCAACTCTATTACTGAAGGCATTGGTATTAGCCATATCACTAACAACCTTGCTGATGTGAAAATAGATAACGCTTTTCAGATCAGTGACAACATTGCCCTACCCTATGTTTTTGATTTATTAAAAAACGAAGGCTTATGTTTAGGCGGGTCATCAGGAATTAATATTGCTGGCGCAGTTGAGCTAGCGAAGACCTTAGGTAAAGGACATACCATAGTCACGATTTTATGTGACTATGGTACACGCTATCAAAGCAAACTCTTTAACCCAGTGTTTTTAGAAAACAAAAATCTACCTGTTCCTGAATGGCTAAAGATTGACTAAAGACTAAAAAGAGTAAGTAACGGTAGCGTAAGTTTCTGTATCTGTATCATCACGATTCGCTGGCACTTTATCGGTATGTTTAATATCAAAACCGACTTTAAGTGCTAGTGATCCTGTTAAAGAAGACTTAATCGATGCGCCAAGATTACTAATGGTATTCTCATCACCGCCTTCAATCCTGAAGTGTTGATTAAGCTCTGCGGTGTCGCTAAATTTCCACGAATAAATTTCAGCAAGGCGTAATGTGATTTCATTTTGTTTATCACCATCGGTAACTGCGTTCATTCGATAGCCTGGGCCCGCTTCTAACGTCAAGCTTCGCTCATCATCATCAATCATTTTATAGCCATAACCCACGCCAACCGTTGACTGATAATCAAAGCCACTAAAGTGATCTTCTTCGTGTGTGGCAATCATATAAAGGGAGCTACGCTCATCTAACTTCCGATCAGACTGAACTGCAAATGTGTATTTTTCTGCCGTAGTTGCGCCGCCACTCGCGTTATTAAATGCGGTTAAATTCGCTTGATGCGCCCAACCTTGATTCTCTGTGGTCAGTTTAAGCTTGGCATTAATCGTTTGTGTATCAGAGTTTCCGTCTGTACTTACAAAACCTAATTCAGCTTCGCCTAGAATGGGCTCAGCAACACTTACCGCACAAGTAAAAAATGAAACGCATAACACAGAAAATTTTGACATAATTTTTAAACCCTTTAGATAAATTTAACTATTTAAGATGCAAAAAAAAGGGCGGTGTTTAAACCGCCCTAAGAATTATATAAAACGTTAGGCCGCTTGGCTGTTACTACTATTGTTATTACTGTCGCTACTACTATCGTTATTACTATGCACTTGCAATTGCGGAAATGGAATTTCAATACCCACTTCATCGAAACGCGTTTTTACACGCTCATTAAGATAAAAGAAAACATCCCAATAATCCGCCGACTTAACCCAGCTACGAAAAACTAAATTCACGGATGAATCAGCCAATTCAGATACACCAATCGTTATACCTTTATCATGCAATATACGACTTTCTGATTCGGCAATAGCTTTAAGCTCATCCTTGACTTGCTGTATATTAGAATCGTAACCAACCCCAACAATTAAGTCTACACGACGCTCTGCCTGTGCTGAGTAATTAATAATATTACTCCCCATAACAGAAGCGTTAGCAATGATAATCGTTTTATTATCGCCGGTATGTAAGGTCGTAGCAAAGATAGCTACTTCTGAAACGACACCTGCCGCGCCAGCCACCTCGACAAAATCACCCACTTTGATAGGTCGTAATAAAATAATCATTACGCCAGCAGCAAAGTTAGATAACGTACCTTGCAATGCAAAACCAACCGCCAAACCAGCAGCACCTAAAATAGCCACTACCGATGCAGTTTGAACCCCTAACTGCCCAATGGCGGCAATAATGACGAAGGCAAACATCAAGTAATAAACAATACTGCCAACAAATCTAGCGACCGTCGAATCAATATCACGCGCACTCATTGCTGATGTCATGGCATTTGAAACAAGACCAACAATCCATTTACCGACAACATATATAGCCAGTGCCATGAGAATTTTAACGCCATAGATAACAGCTAAATCTAGCAATTGATCCATATTAAATTCGGACATAAATTACCCCTTATTAAAATGTCTAATTGAGTTTATAAATAATTAGCTACTCAGCACGTGTTTCAACGGTTGCCGAAATAACAGCAACTACACGACGATTAGCACTGCGGCCATCAACCGTATCATTACTAGCAACGGGTTGTGCTTCGCCATAACCTGCTGCTGATACACGATTAGAAGCGATTGAGAAACTCTTAACCAATACATCGGCAACTGCAGCTGCACGTCGCTCAGATAGCGTTTGGTTATATTCTGCAGAACCGCGACTATCGGTATAGCCTTCAACCACAACCTCAGTTACGGGATATTCCGTCATGAAATTAGCAACCGCTTGTATCTCGCTAAAATAACCCGGACTAACTACCGAGGAGTTATTCGAAAAATTAACCTGCAATTCAATTTCACGGGTTTCAGTCAAAAGAATATAACAACCCTCAGCATTAACGCGCGCACCCGCTTCGCTACTTGGACAGCTATCTTGATAATTAGCAACACCATCTCCGTCACTATCTAAAGCACAACCATGCGCACCAACCTCAACGCCAGCCGGTGTATTCAAACAATGATCCAGACCATCAGTAACACTATCGCCGTCACCATCTAAAGGCGCTGCAGGTGCCGCTGAAGATGAACCCCCTAATAAAAACTGCAAACCCAGTGTAAATGCTACATCGGTGTACTCTTCATCAAGACTGGTAATGCCACGAACATCTGTTCGCGCCGCAACAACATCGTTAAAGGCATACTTGAATCCAAGGCCATAATTAACAAAAGACTCATCACGATCGGCAGTAAATTCCTCGAAGGTATTTTCGCCAGCACCAATCAGCCAATAAGGCGTAAAATTATTGTCAGTCGCCATATGGTACAAACCATCAATGCGCCATTGATCAAAATCAATATCGCCTGCATTCGTTTCGGTATCACCGGACAAGTAAACCAATTCAACTTGCCAAGGATTATCCCAGCGGTATCCAGCACCAATAGAGAAAAATGTTTCATCATCCTCATAATTATCAACAGGGTTAGCCAATAAACCTCGATCACTATCAAAAGCGTAATAACCAACACTTGGCGTTAAGGTAAAACCCGAGTCTTGCGCCACACTGATTGAAGCATGCAATAGTCCAGTGGCACATATCATCATTAATAATTTGTTATTCATATCATCTCTATATTTATCAGTTATGCATCGTTTAACTTGATGTATATAAGTTACATCTCACTGAATGCATATAACTGATAGCTAGTTTTTTGAATTAAGTTACTAAAATTAAGTTACTTAGGCTAAGTCATTTGGGTTAAGTGATTTACTAGAACACCATTCAATTAAATACAGCAGAATAAAAACGCAGACGCTATTTATAGAATGGCAGTGATGCGCATTCTACAATCAATTGGATTCAATACAGGTGTCAAAGAATGTAAAAACAGATGTACATGTTTTATTTTTGATCAGACCGCGCTAACAGCAGGAAATTTAAGGGAGAAAGAGGTACTTTTACCAAGTTCAGAGTCGACATGAATACTTCCTCCGTGTCGTTCGACAACCGTATGAACAAAGCTGAGCCCTAGCCCATAACTTTTTGCGCCATAGGTATTTCGCGGCGGCTCTTGAGAGGCATCTTCATGCTGATTTTTTCGAGCACGAAAATAAGGTTCAAATAAGTGTGGTATCAACTCACTAGGAATACCGCTTCCCGTATCGTTAATCACAACATGCACACCTTGCTGGGAATACAAGCGAATCGTTACCTGATTACCTTCTGGTGTATGTTGAACCGCATTGTAAAGAATATTAGTCACAGCGCGCTCTAACAAATGCACG
Source organism: Pseudomonadales bacterium (assembly GCA_028223755.1). Lineage (GTDB taxonomy): Bacteria > Pseudomonadota > Gammaproteobacteria > Pseudomonadales > UBA7434 > UBA7434. The sequence continues at coordinate 107,086 of JAOIUY010000001.1, forward strand.
TCACCAGAGACCCAGCAATCGTCCAAACTACGATCAATAACAACCTCAACTTTTTTATTGCTCGCGTAACCAAATACCTGTGCATAGGCACCATCAATCACACCATGCATATCAACCCATTGAAAGATATCTCGATTAATATTTTCAGCACGGGATAGCTGTAAAAAATCTTCAGAGTATTTTAAATTCCTTCGCGCAAAATACTCTATCTGCTTTATAAATTCGTATTGAGCATTACCAGCTTCTGATTCAGTGCTTGCTAAATTATTTAAACGATAACTTTCAACCAGTGATAATAACGATACGATTGGCGAGCGCATATCATGTGATAAAAAGGCCAGCGCTTCATTTTTTCCACGCTCTAAATAGCGCAACTGAGTAACATCTGTAAATACAAATACCAAGGTATCGTTTGGTGCTTTCTGGTCAGCAACAATAGCAGCCTGACACAGTAAGCACTGATCATCTGCCATCTGTATCTCTTGATAAACTCTCTCTTGATCCAACATCAAACTTCTAAGAATACCGAGCCAAACATAGGCACTCACGGAATTCTGTAAATCAACAACTGAACCACCCACAGATGACTCGGGAAATAATCTCAGGAAGTTTTCATTGGTAAAAATAATTTTACCTGCCGCATCAGCCACCATCACGGCATCTTGTAGCTCAGCCATACTTTTATTCATTCGCAACTGTGCTTTTTCAGCCACATTTTTAATCGAATAAATTTCCTTAATAGTCTTCTCAACCAACTCATAAGAATCGGCTGGCGACTTATCATCAGCATTTAAGTCTGACAGCAATGCTGATAATACTGGCCTGAATATTTCTTCCTTTACGCTGCCATCAACCTTTAAACGATAAGGAATTTTTTTGTAATAAAATCCTGTAATCACTCCCGCTTTTGAAAATTGCATCGCAGGCCAAGTGTTATAAAAATCCACCGGCCACTTATCTAAAGACCAGTCACTAATTAAACCCAGCTCGGTTAATTTTTTTAAATTATTTTTAAACACCAGCAAATCAAAAACCGGTGTCGTCGACCCCTGCCGCAGAACGGCTAATTCTCTCTGCAAAAAATTCAAAGCAATTTCAATTCGTCGCCAGCTCCATAGCGGATAAAAAATTATAATTGCTAACAGAGAAGAAACCGGAGAAAACCAATAATCAAACCACAGCAAACTCGCAAATACCAAGCCACTAATACCAACAATTGAAGCAACGGTCGTCAATAAAAAATTAGCTGGTGTTAAATGACTAAATAAGAAAGTGAAGGCAGCTACAACTAAGACGCTAAAAAAAGCATGTGCAAACTCATCGGGCTCGCCAATATAACCATTAGCTCTTAATGCTTGATAAGCATTGGCATTGAATTCCACGCCGGCTAAAGCACCCAATGGCGTCGGTATTTCATCACCCAGACCCTTAGCGGTTGCACCAACAAAGACTCGTTTACCGCGCCATTGATCAGGGTCAACTAAACCATCTAACACATCAACGTAGGAGATACGATATACCATATTAGGAGGCCCAATAAAACGCAGTAAATTATAATGATCTCGATAGATCATATAAGGAGAAGGAGAAGTTGACTCAATTGAACGGCTACGCCTACCACTTAATTTATCAGGCAACTCGCCAAGCATATCCGCCATTGCCAAAGAGAGATGGGGCCAATAGGCTTCACCTAAACCCTCTTTAAGATACAAACCCCTTGCTACACCGTTGTCGCTGTAGTCGACATGCGCATGCCCCAAGCCTGCAGCCGACTTGGAATAAAGCGGCATGGGCATCACCTCACGCAACTCGCCTCGAAATCGTAATGCTTCAACAAAGACAGGAAGAATAACGTTTTCACTCGATTTTAATGCGTTGGCAAATTGCTGGTCAGATGAAATAGCCTCACCTTCAGAAAGTATTTCTGACTGTGGTTCTGCAAAGATAAGATCAAAGACAATAGCATCAGCAGGCTTAAGGTGAGCTAATAGTTGTGCGTGATAACGTCGATCCCACGGCCACGCTCCTAAGCGCTCAATCGAAGTCTCGTCGATAGCAACGACAACCACATCATCAGGATAATCGAGTAAATTTTTCTTCAATAGAAAATCATAGTAAGCCGTGTCAATTGATGAAAACCAATTAAACCAACTCGCTAAAGCGGCAACCACACTGGTGATAATAATGGTTACCGCAGGCGATGTTTTTCTACCCGTACTCATAATCGCTATCCGGTAAGATTTCGGTTAATCATTATTTTTATAATTGAAAATCCTTTGTTAAAAAACCTACAACGCGACAAAGGCGAGAACAGTGGCAAGTATTCCTATCAATAAATTTTTATTATTTTCTCGAACTAAATGAACAGGCTCACTATAATCACTTTCAGGAATTTCATCTGCTAACGCTTTTACTCTGACATAAACAGAATTAACACTCGAGTCCGGCGACAAATTCACTGACAACGCTTCTGTGGTTTCAGTGGCAATAACACTAGAAAAATCGGGCTCCTCACTGACCTCAATACGATAACGCATTGCATCTTGAACCTGCTCCCAATCACTGGACAATCCCGATCGACTAAATTCTGCCTGCGTTATTTGTGGCGTGTCTAATTTCGCCTGATAACATAAACGTCGCTGCGACTCTAAACCGTTATAACCCTGACCATCAACGGCATTCACTTTAACTTGATAGCAACCCTCTTCTAACCCTTTAAACACATAATTAGAATCGGCAACACTCACAGTAGAGATGACTTTATCCATGCTGATATCGTCTTCCATCAAAGCTAAGCGATATTGAGTAGCCGATAATGATACCTGCCACTCAACATAACCTGGATCATTACAATTGCGACTCCATCGCGGAGCAGCAATCAACGTTGCCGCTGGAGATAAGCCCTGACCTTCAATTGTACTCACGCCTTGCCCCGCAGAAATATCTTGGCTCTCGCCACTCGATGATACGCCGACAATACCCTCGAGCACCTCACTCCGCATCGCTGCACTTTGCCCTTGGGCTGATGGCACTACACTGATAACGCGAAATTTTGTACCGCGAACTGCCGCAACAGCCGAAGGTGTCTTAATGCGGAATTGTGTTCTTGGCATGCGCTTTGGCACAGTAACTTGCACCTCACCGCGCGGTAAGCTCACCTCAATCGACTGAGCCCTTGCTTGTTTAATTGCCGACGATGAGTCAATAATCAATTCACTGTTGGCACTCATCACAATGGTTGCACCATCCGCAAAACGTAATGTCGCCGAACCTTGTCCAACCTCAATTCTATGACCTATCCGTAAATCTTGACCATTAACCAATTCAGCCGGCTTTTGATTAGCGCTTGAAAAAACCACCTCTCCAGAAATATAAACGGCTTGCGCGGCGACGGGCGCTTGCTTTAACCATTCAACAGGAATCAGCAATACTGTTCCTGTAGAGAGCTGCTTGGGATTGTTAATCTGGTTATGGCCAGCGAGATCACGCCAACAATCATTGTGCGTTGTGTATTGATTGCATATAGACCAAATAGTATCGCCCGGACGGACGCTGTAGCGCCAATCTCCGGCCTGAGATTGAACGCTGAATAAAACTGATGCGCCCAACAAAGTCAGGCAAAGAATGGCGCGAGTAGTGATGATATTAATAAAATGAATCATTATTGTCATATGCATACAAAATACCGATGGCAGGAATCAGTCCACTATTGAACTACTGCAATCAACATTATTCAATGCAAATGAGACTAAAAATACGCGATTTAACTGATTATTAGAGATTATTCAGGAGGAACAAGCGCTTCGAGCTTTTCTAATCGATAACCATGCTGGTATACCGTCTTGATACAATAGCCAATTTCAGGCCCGATATTCAGGCTGCGCCTGATTCTACTGACGTGAACATCGACCGTGCGTGTATTGAGCGTGGCATCAATTCCCCACACTTCACGCAATAAGTAGTCTCTAGAAAGCAGTTTGCCGACATTTTTTAGCATGCAGTAAGCTAACTGGTAGTCTTTCGGGGTTAATTTGACGATATCGCCATTCACCGTGACCGATTGCGATGCAGAATCTAGCGAGATAGGCCCTAGCGTCAAACAAGTGTCTTCGCTAGTGACTCCCGCACGGCGTGCTAAAGAGTTAAGTCTTGCCAACAATTCAGCTTTGCGTAACGGTTTAATTAAATAATCATCGGCACCAGCCTGCAGTGCTTTGACAATATCGACTTCGGCATCGCGTTGAGTGGCAAACAGAACCGGGACATTAGAATTAAGCTGGCCGCGAACAGAAGCAAGCACATCAAGCCCCTCCATATCGGGCAGCTGCCAATCTAGGATAAGTAGATCTACTGGGTTATCAGTTAATAAATGGATAAAGTCTGTGCCAGTGGCCGCATGAGTAACAGCGAACCCCTCGCCATCAAGCCAAGATTTAACGAGCTCAGCTTGAGATTGTTCATCTTCTAAGTAACCGATTCTCAATGTCTTATTTTCCTTTTTTGTTTTCTGTGGATTGTAATCTATTCACCGCTAAACCGATAACTATTGCATCGAATGTGCTAAATAACAGAATGAAGTGCTCTAACTCGCTCTGACTCTATTTTTGGCAAAAATATCCGCAATTTTGTCTCAATCTTCTACCTTTCTGTCGTTAATTGAGCCTTTTTAGCAAAACTTATGACTCCAGAGCTTCATCCAAAGACTTCTCGTATTTTACATTTATTTACTCATAAACTACTGCATCTAACCATCACAGAGTCGTAAACTACATCCTTATCAAGATCCAAACAAAGACTACTTTTTGGGAAAGTGATGAGTAATCAAAGCTTAAAAGCAAAAAAAGAGGCAGGCGCCAGGCGTTTTCGGCGCGCGCACGTAGGGCTAAAAGGTGCGTTAAGAATTGCCGACTTAGGTGTTGAAATGATCCACACTAAAAACATTTCTGAAGGTGGAATAGGATTAAATATGCTAGGTAACTGTGAAATCGAGATTGGCAGTGAAGTACAACTGCATTTAAACGGCGTATTGTCCGGTGAAGATAATCCGCGCGTAGAAGCTTATGCTATGAAAGTCATCCATCGAAAGGGTCGCCACCTAGGACTATCTTTTATTTAAACGCTTGTATTACAGCTAATAATTTCATTACAAGCTTAATAATTATAATACTAACCAAGCAATCAACTGACTTAACAAGCCCAAAACGATCACAACTCCAACCAGAGCTAGCATCATCCACATTGATTTAAAGGGCTTCCTTTCGACAGAGTGGATAGGTGATGAGAGATATTTATCAACACGGGCAAGATCCTCTGCTGATAACTTTGCTTGCTGGCTTTCGCTATTTTGAGTGGTTTCAATATCAGCAGGATTAGACATGGCGGCGTTACTCTATCAAGTTAGAATAAGAATTATTTTGGTCTATGATAACGCTAGATTTATTGATAGGCCAGAATCTTATTAAAATCTGATCTTATTCAATTTAGACTGAATTAAACCATCGTATCAATAATTGACCCTAGTAGCTGATCTGCCGTTTTAACTACTTGCGCAGAAGCCTTAACTTGATTCTCAGCCTGTAATAAATCAATGCTAGAAGTTATTAAAGAAACGTCATTATTACTTAACGCGTCTGCAATCTCAGTCGATGCTTTTTCGGCTTGCTTTAAACCCGACTGCATACCAGTGGCACCTATTTGTAACAAAGAATGACTCATCAGAATTCACGCCCTTCACAGTATTTATGCTAGCTAAACCATGATTAATTTAAGCAAAAAAATGAGCGCCAGACTATAACCGCTTATCAAACGGATAAAGCAGTATAAGCCAATCGTTAAAACAATTGCGAAAGATCGAACTGATCGACAAAATTAGCCGACTCAATCGACGGACTAAAAGGTAATTCAGCCAGCAGTGGCGATTGAATGCGAGCTGCTAATGCAGCGACATTGGCAGCGGATTCGGACATATCTTGATGCAAGTGATTCGCCACCCAACCCACTAAAGGCAAACCGGCCTGTTCGATTGCCGCCGCAGTCAACAAGGCATGATTAATACAGCCGAGCTTCATGCCGACCACCAACACAACTTGCATATCCAACGCTTCGGCTAAGTCAGCCATGGTGTACTGCTCATTGATTGGAACTAGCCAGCCACCGGCACCTTCAACCACAGCCACATCAGCATCCGAGTTTAGCAAAGGCTGACAACGAGCAACGCACTCATTAAAATCAATCTCACGATCTTCATTTTTCGCCGCAATATGAGGCGCAATTGCTTCAGCAAATAAATAAGGATTAACGACCTCGTAAGTTTGCGCCTCGGTAGCGGCTGCCTGCAGCTGAACAGCATCGCTATTGCGTGGATCCGATAAAGTATTATCCACACCCGCAGCAAGCGGTTTTAATGCCGCCGTTCGATAACCCGAAACAGCCAATGCACGCAATAGCTGCGTAGCAACCACCGTTTTGCCAGCATCGGTATCTGTACCTGTTATAAAGATACGTTTCGGTTTTTTATTAACAGCACCTGAACTCATTAACCTGATTGACTCCAATCCAATTTATTTTTTTAATACCATATATAAAACACGATAAGTCAATGGCAGCTCGCCTTTAGATGTTTGCAGAGCCGAATATGCATTAACAAATTGGCGATATTTATTTTTACCCATTAATCCTTTTGGTCTATTCGGATGCATATTATGAGCACCAATATTTTTTACGCTCTGAATTAAATCTTGCAGCGTCAAAAATGTCTGCACATCATCTTCAACTAACCACTGCTGCAACTTAAGACCCGACTGTTCACAGCTTGTCTTAATTTTTAATTCATTATCAAAAACATTGACATGAACAGCATCATCTACATTTGACCACGCTTGCTTTAACTCAAACAAAGATCCATCCACCAAGGTGGTTAACACAGCTGTTCCGCCATCAACAAGAATATCTGCCAAGCCCTTAAATACATTATCTAAGTCATGGCACCACTGTATAGAAAGGTTAGAAAAAACAATATCAAAACTACTTTGCTCAAACGGTAGTGCCTCAATATCTGCCTGCACTTGAAAATCACTTACCGCCCTCTCCTGACAGCTCGCCAACATACGAGAAGATATATCTAACTCAACAATATCTGCCGCTGAATAATGAGCGCGCAAAGACTCAGAAAAATAGCCTGTCCCCGCCCCCAAATCTAAAACTCGTCGTGCGCTATTAGCCTGCAAATAACTCATTAACTGGCGACCCACTTGATGTTGAAATACAGCTAATGAATCGTAATTTTTTGCCGCGTTAGAAAAAGACTTTTCTATGTCATTTTTTTTAATCGCCTGCAAACTATTCGCACGAATAAAATCAACAGTAGATGCCAACCAGCTTTCGCGCTCAGTAATAAAGGGTAAATGCGCGGATGCTTGAAAAACTTTTAATGCCCTATCAGGGTATCGATCAACGACAAGAGAAGCTGCATCGTGCGGCACTAAATTATCGCGAGCACCAAATTGATGAAGGGTCGGCACAGTCAAAGCATCCCAGCAAGACAACAAATCATAACTAGCAAGCCAAGCTAAACCCTGCTGTAAACCCTCAAGAGAGTATGTTGCTTGCGAGAGCAATGATTTTATATTTCTCAAGTCATTACGAGTAGATGATACGCCTTGCGTTTGCAAAACATAAAAACGATTTAATACTGACGGCTGATCAACCGTACTTAACTGTTGATTAAATTTTTTAAATTCAGCGTCCGGCATTGCGTGTGACCAACCATCATCACTCACGAAACGACGATTGGTTGCAATGGTTACCAAAGATGTCACGCGATCGGAAAATGCTTGCGCCAAGAAAGAGCCAAGTAAACCACCTAATGACCAACCAATGATTGAAAATCGCGACGGCAATGTTGAAAAATGTTGTCGCTTAAATTGATCAACAAAATCTTCAACACTGGAAAAAGATAATTCTTTATTTAAACTATGGCCGGGTAAATCTAATAAATAAATATCAAACTCTTGCTGTAACGATTCAATACACCCTTGCCAAATATCACTACTCGCACCCCAACCATGAATTAATAATAATGCCGATGCATGAGTGCAATTAGGATCGACTCGCGTTAATGATATTTTATTATCTAAATAAAGATTTTGTTTTTCTGCGTTAGCCGTCATGTTTATGACCGACTCTGATGTTGACGCAATACATTAATTAATTGATCGATATGTGCAAACGAATGTGCCGCCGTGAGAGTAATGCGAAGCCGCGCAGTGCCTGCGGGTACCGTTGGCGGACGAATAGCACTGACTAATATTCCGGCATCCATTAACGCCTGACTTAAGGCTAACGCTTTTTTACTGTCGCCAACTATCAATGGTTGAATCGCTGTCGATGATGGCAGCACATCAAAATTTAAATCGTTAACCGCTGCACGAAAATAACCAATCAATGCTTGTAAATGCTCGCCTCGCTGCGGTTGCGTTTTTATTATATTGAGGGATTGCAATGCCGCGGCGGCACAAGCGGGTGGAAGTGCGGTAGTGTAAATATAAGTGCGCGAATACTGAATTAAGGTCTCTATCATTTCATGGCTGCCAGCAACAAAAGCACCCGCCACACCAAAAGCCTTACCCAATGTACCCATAACAATCGGCAAACGCTGTTGGTCGAGAGAAAAGTGCTCACTGCAACCTGCGCCACGCTCTCCGACAACCCCAAAACCATGCGCATCATCAACCATCAAAGCGATATTATGGCTATCGCAAATATCAGCCAGCGAATCGAGCGGCGCAATATCGCCATCCATACTAAAAACACCATCTACGGCTAAAATTTTGCGTATTTTTTGATCGGCAATAGCCGGCTTATTTAATAACTGCTCAAGATGGTCAAGATCATTGTGGCGATAACGTAGAAACTGGCCGCCCGAACTAATACCACCATCAATTAATGAAGCATGGTTCAATTTATCCTGAATAATAACGTCGTCTTTTCCTAACAGCGCTTTGAATACGCCAAGATTCGCCATATAGCCAGAAGAGAAAAGCAGCGCACGCTCGCGACCGACAAAAGAAGCTAAAGCACACTCAAGTTCTTCATGGACTTGTTGATGACCAACCACTAAATGAGATGCGCCAGCGCCAACACCGTACTGCTGGGCCGCGGATTGGAAAGCTGAAATAACATCAGGATGATTCGCTAGACCTAGATAATCATTGCTAGAGAAATTGAGGTATTCACGCCCCTGTAATTGCACCAAAGGACCCTGCGCCGTATCCAGCGTTAGCCGTTGACGATACAGATTGTCTTGTTGGCGTGACTCGAGTGCAGACCCCAAGTCTGATATCCAGCGACTCATCAGTTAATAACTAATTTACAGTTAATTAAGCACTCATAACAGAAGTGAGCGCTTACTGCAAAAACCTATTGGGCCGCTGCATTATAAAATAGTGCAGCGCCTTGAGTCTTAGCAGAGCCGGCAAAATCGGCTTCGCTTGCCGCATCAGCACCTTCAGGAGCAATGCCTAAGCGGCGGAATAAATCGAGGTCTTTATTCGCCTCAGGGTTTGGTGTTGTTAGCAGTTTCTCACCATAAAATATCGAGTTTGCGCCCGCAAAATAAACCAGCGCATGCATCTCTTCATTCATAGTTTCACGGCCCGCCGAGAGTCGGACATAAGACTTTGGCATCAAAATTCGTGCTACCGCAATGGTGCGAATAAAGTCGAAATTATCAAAATCGTCCTCATCTGCCATTGGTGTGCCCTCTACCCGCACTAAGCGATTAATCGGCACACTTTGCGGATGCTCTGGCATATTCGCTAATTCCAACAACAAGCCAACGCGATCAGCCATTGTCTCGCCCATACCAACGATACCGCCCGAACAAACATTAATGCCGGCCTCTCGGACATGGTGCAACGTATCCAGTCGATCCTGATAAGTGCGCGTTGTAATGATATCGCCGTAATATTCAGGCGAAGTATCAAGATTGTGGTTGTAGTAATCCAGCCCCGCTTTAGATAGCGCGCTAGCTTGATCTGGTTTCAGCATACCCAGCGTCATACAGGTCTCTAAACCCATCTCCTTCACGCCTTTAACCATAGCAATAACCGCTGGCATATCGCGATCTTTAGGCGATCGCCAAGCCGCACCCATACAAAAGCGGGTTGAGCCCGTCTCTTTTGCTGCTCGCGCCTCGGCTAACACTTTTTCGACTTCCATTAGCTGCTCAACTTCTAAGCCAGTGTCGTAACGCGTACTTTGCGGACAATACTTGCAATCTTCTGGGCATGCGCCGGTCTTAATGGACAGTAAGGTACTGACTTGCACTGCATTTTGATCAAAATTGAGTCGGTGAACAGACTGGGCCTTAAAGAGTAAGTCATTGAAAGGCATACTAAAAAGTTCAGCGATCTCTGATCGAGACCAATCATTGCGCGTCTCAGGTTGAGCTGAAGGCATAGATGTCACTGAAGGGGAAGATTGAGGCATAAAACGCACCGCTGGTTAGCTAATTAATGACTTTCTGCCATGCAAGTGAGTCTCAGAGCCAAAAAGAGCAAATTGAGACGACATCGAGCGAAATGACAGCAAGGAATGATTGTCCGTAGATAAAGGACTAATTTTAAAGGACTCGAGATTACTGTCAACCTGAAAGGAGAGTAAAGGTTTACAAGCATATACTCCGATTCATTGAGGCGCTCAAGCCAAGCTTAATCGCCTTGGGCGATACGGTAGCGCCTCCCAGCTGTCTGATTTGCGAACAATCAGCCGATTCTGCCACTCGCCTATGCGAAAACTGCAATGAGTTGATTCGCCAAAGTAGATACGACATTCACTCTCGCTGTGTCCGCTGCGCAGTTGATCTCAATAGCGGATTAGGTGATGGGGCTTTGCACTGCGCCCAATGCATTAAACAACCGCCACTCTTTGATCACTGTGTTACAGCAACATCCTTTAATCCATTAATCGGTAAGCTCATCAATCAACTCAAGCATCATGGCAAGTTGTCGGCCACTATCCCTATTGTAAGCAGCATGGTGGAAGCCATTAAAACCCATTACGCCGCCAGCACTACCCGCGTTGATCTTGTCATTCCTGTTCCTCTGCATATCAACCGATTACGTCACCGCGGTTTCAATCAAGCCAATGAAATTGCTAAGCTAGTCTGCAAAGCACTAAATTTACCGCTTACCTTTAATCTTTGTGAGAGGCAGTTTGACAATCCGCCACAACAGCAATCAGGCCTGGCAGCGCGACACAAAAATCTGCGCGGCGCCTTCATTGTTAATAGCAATATGACTAACGCAAACCTAAAAGGCAAAACCATTGCGATTATTGACGACGTAGTAACAACAGGAGCCACTGCAAACGCAATGACAAAAACCTTGCTCAATGCCGGTGCTAGTCGCTGTGATATTTGGTGCTTTTCTCGCACACCTCGAAAATAATAATAAGCTATAAAATCATTGAACCTCTGGCATTAAAACCTACACTCACCTAACATAGTGGCTCTGCTCTACGTCGACTTTATTTTTATATGAAAAATCTCACCCAGCGCAAGCATTTTTTTATGTCGCTATTGATATGGCCTTCAAAATACCTACCAACTATCTGCTTAAGCCTAAGTATTCTTTTTTTATCAGATTTTTCTGCAGCAGAAAATAGTAATAACAACTACAAACAATCACCGACCAACAATAAAAAAACAGCCATGCTTTATATGGCTGTAGCCGCTAACTTTAAAACGACATTACAACAGCTGGTTAATCAGTTCTTATTAGAGCATCCTTATTTAGAAAAAAAACAGCTGGCAATTATTAGCGGTTCAACAGGCGCACTTTATGCACAAATCACTCAAGGGGCGCCTTTTGACATTTTTTTTGCGGCTGACACTGCACGACCACAGCAACTTATAAAAAATAATTTTTCTACTAATGATACATTCCGTATCTATGCTCAGGGGCAATTGGCTATTGCCTTTCAAGATAAACAAGAAAATAATATTTGCAAAAAAAATATTCAATCAGCAACAGCAATTAAACATTTACTTAATCAACTGCCCGATTCAACACAGCTAACACTCGCTATCGCCAATCCAGCAACGGCACCCTATGGGAAATCAGCAAAGGCACTTATCAGTCGCTTAGATGAAACATTTATTCAATATCGCATAGTAAGAGGAAAAAACATTCTTCATGCGCAGCAATTGTTACTCAATAACAATGCCGATTTAGCTATACTATCCAGCGCGCAAGCTAGACACCCAGCAATGGCCAATTATCAGTTTTGCATTTTAGATCCATCGCTTTACCCCGCGATTGAACAATCGATGGTTATTATTAAGCAAACTAAACGCAATATTGAAAATGAGCGATTAATGACTGCTTTTGCTGACTTTATAATGTCCCAAAGCGCACAATCAATCATCATAGCCAACGGGTACTTAATTGATGAATAAAGGTAAGGCTTAAACCATGCTATTAACCTCAGCTGATATAGCTGCATTAATACTGACGCTAAAATTAGCGACTGTTAGCACAGCGATATTATTAATTATTGGCCTTCAGATAGCATGGTGGCTAGCACGCACACGCAGCCGCATTAAACCGCTTATAGAAACACTTATCGCGCTACCACTTATTTTGCCGCCCACAGTCATTGGTTTTTATTTATTACTCGCTTTCTCACCCGACAATTGGTTCGCCAGTAGCTGGCAACAGTTGTTTGGCACATCACTGGCATTTAGCTTTAGCGGTCTCGTGATTGGCTCGGTTATTTACTCACTGCCCTTTGTTGTTCAACCCATGCAAAGCAGTTATGAAAAAATTCCGCAGCTAACGCTTTTGACTGCCTCTTCACTTGGCGCTAACAAACTTGATCAATGCTTTAGTATTTTATTACCTATGACTCGACGGGCAACCATTGCTGCTGCCTGCTTAGCCTTCGCACACACGATCGGTGAATTTGGTGTTGTATTAATGATTGGTGGCAATATTCCTGGAGAGACGCAAGTCATTAGTATTGCGCTTTATGATCATGTCGAATCACTCGCTTACGATAGAGCTCATACACTGGCTTTAACATTATTAATGTTTTCATTTATCAGCCTGCTAAGTATTTATGCCATCGGTCGCCGTGGCAACAATAAAAGCAATCGTACCCCTTTAGGAATACGACATGCTTGATATAAATATTAATTCTCAGCTGGGCAGCTTTAAGCTTAATATTCAAACCTCAATACCAACGCATGGTGTGAGCGCTATATTTGGCCCATCAGGTAGCGGTAAAAGCAGCTTACTCAATATTATTGCGGGCTTTAATTTACCCGACAAACACTCCATGAACAGCATTTACTTTAACGACCAACCTTGGCTGCTTAACAGCGATGCAACTGGATATATTAATCGGCCCATCCACCAACGGCGTATTGCTTACGTGACTCAAACGGCCTGTTTATTTTCCCACTTAACCGTACAAAAAAACTTACAATATGCCATTGATCGCAGCCCTGAAAATAGCAACATTGACTATCATGATATTTGCACACGGCTAAAAATTCATAAACTATTCGATAAACTGCCTGAGCAATTATCCGGTGGTGAGCAACAGCGTGTAGCTATTGCGCGCGCCTTACTCTCAGCGCCACAGCTTATTTTATTCGATGAGCCATTAAGCGCCTTAGATGAAATAAATCGTGAAGAAGTTTTACATCATTTAGAACAGCTGCATCACGTCTTCGAAATTCCGTTTCTTTATGTCACCCATAACATTGAAGAACTCATGCGTCTCGCTGATCATGTTCTACTCTTAGACAATGGAAAGTTAATTGCCAATCGGCCTATTAGCGATATCCTACCTGACCTTAACTTGCCGCTTTCTCGTCATCAAAATTCGGGGGTTATTATCGATACTGCCGTTGAGGCATTCGACACTCAGTACCAGCTTATTAAATTAAATTTAGGCGGCGACCAGTTTCTTTGGGTTAGCGGCGCTTATATCAATTCAAACTCAAACTCAAACAAAAACGCAGCACCACAAAGCCGCATCCGGATTCGTATTTATGCCAAAGACGTTAGCATTGCACTACAAGCAGCAACTGATAGCAGTATTTTAAATATCATCCCCGTGACCATTACAGACATCTCGGAAGTGAAAAATGGACAAGCAATTATTAAATTAACCTGCGATAATCACTTAATATTATCGCGCTTAACCGTTAAATCCATTCAGCAATTAGGCCTCGCTCCTGGCCAAAGGGTATTTGCGCAAATAAAAGGCATTGCACTTCTCGGCGCAGCATAATTAAAAATTTGTAGCTAGACTCATTTAAATAAACATTCAAAAAACGAAATCATCAATGAAAGTTTTTTATAGCATTATTAAATACTTATTCTTTCTGGCTCTTACCGTAATTCTTTTGAGTGCGCTTGGGTTATTCACCGCAGTGCACTTACTCTTTGATGACAAAGCCGAAATCACACAATTCGAAAAAGCCAGCCTCGCCGATATTAAACGCATTAAAAAAATTGCTATTGAAGTTAGCGGTCAACTTAACCAGCAAGGTGTACAGCAAATCGTACTGAGCGAGCGTGATCTCAACTTAGGCATTAGCCATTTTGCCCCTGGTTTATTACAGCTGCCCAAAAATAGCTTTGCACGCATCGCTGTTACCGAACAACAACAAGCGATCAACGTTACCATTCCTGCCAACTATGTCAGTGAACAATTTTATTTACAAACCAAACATCAACTCAGCGACAACCAGCGAATGGCTTTTAATCTACTTAGAGATTGGGTCAGTAATAAATGGGTCAATGCCACACTGAATATTACTATTGATAACGATGCCGAAACAGGACAATGGATTAAACCAAGCCGCATTCGCGTCGGCGCTATTAAATTAAATGAATCACTTAGTCAAAATATTTCCGATACTTTAATTGCCGAAGCCCTCAAACAACCGACTGCTAAACCTGCCATTCTTGCCTGGGGTAATATTAAAGGCATACAACATCAAGACAATGAAATAACGATTGATTACACTCTTCCTAATACGGGTCAATCTGCTCTCAGTAGTTATCAATCACTGTTACTGTCTCCAGACGAACAACAATTAATAAGTATTTATGAAACACAACTTAAACAGCTGCCCAAGCGCGGACAGCTTGTTTCACTCATTGCACCCCTCTTCGATTTTGCACTTACGCGGAGTAAGCAATCGAATAATCCAGTTGCCGAGAATCGTGCGGCGTTATTAACACTGGCAAAATATTTTGGTGGCGATGATCTAACGTCGATGCTTAGCACTAATACTATCGCCAACTTTCAAGCCAATGCTAAGCCCTACACTATTTATGGCCGCCGCGACTTAGCACAGCATATGGTGCTATCGGCTGGTCTCACACTTGTTGCCGACGAAGGGCTTGCTGAATTAATTGGTCTCGATAAAGAAATCTCTGACCTTATGGATGGCAAGACGATTAGCGCTTGGGATTTGCTTGCCGACAAAGCCGGTGTAAGACTGGCGCAAAATGCGACACGCTCTGCAAAATCCGCTCGCCAATTACAAATCGACCTCGCTAAAGCGCGAAGAGATGAACATATCCTGCCCGACTTAGGCGCTGATTTTTCTTATTCTAGCGATCGATTCTCGATAGAAGATATTGACGAGTTATCATCACTCGTCAACTTATATCTCGAAGAACTCGATATTTTAAAACCTTAATCCAGCCCCCAATAGAACTTCTCTCGGCGCTTTCAAGCAGTCATAGTTGTTCATTCGATCAAAATTAATTCTAAGTAACTGATTTATATATAAATAAAAAACGGCCACAAGCTGGCAGAAGCGACTGAGCAATCTATACTTTGAATAATAAGCAAAAGTTATCACGCGCTCAATAATCACCATGCGTTAACCATTTTTCGTAGCAACCTTTTGGTTGTTATTCAAGGAACAGGCATGTCGTCGTACGCTGACACAAAAATTCTTGTTATTAACCCGATACATACACTTCGGGAAGATATCTGTGATCAGTTACAACGCGACGGTTTTAGCAATATCACTGATGTTTCAGATGGCTTACAGGCTATCGAATTATTAGGCGAGAATAGCTATGACCTAGTGGTTACAGACATTGAAATTCATAACCTTGACGCTTGGCGCCTTACCCGTTTAATCCGCTCCGACATGCTTGCCTCGTCGGCGAACACCACTGTAATCGTTGTTTCATCGACTTATAGTGAGCGTATCGCCGAGGCCACCTCAAAAGAATTTGAAATCAATCGCTTTATCCCTCTCTCCAAGCTCACACAGCTAGGCGGTATCGCTAAAGAGTTGATGACCGAAAATAATGTTCGTGTGCCTAAGGCGCGCATCCTTGTTATTGAAGACTATCAAGACACCGCGCAATTAGTAGAGCGCGTTCTAAGCAAACGATTTGATATCACTCATGTCGCCGATGGTGAAACAGGCCTACAAACTTGGCTTGAAGGCCGACATGAAATTGTCCTACTCGATTTAATGCTACCTAAGATGTCTGGCGAAGCGGTATTACATGAAATTATTCGCCACAACCCTAATCAGTCTGTCGTCATGATGACAGCCCACGGCGATGCGAAAAAAGCAGGCGAATTAATTATTGCCGGTGCCGTAGATTTTATTTCTAAACCTTTTCGTGCTGAACAATTACGTCATGTTTGTAGTATTGCTGCACACCGTGAAGATTTTATTATCAGTAACGAACAGTTTGAAGAAAAGCAGAACGCATTAACCGCAGAAAAAAGTCGTGCGCAAATCACATTAGAATCTATTGCTGATGGTGTTATCACAACCGATGCTAATGGCTGTATCGATTATATTAACCCAGTGGCACAGAACATCTTAAATTACTCTTTAGATGAAGTGCGCGATCAATCGATCAAAGATATTTTTCATACCTTTCATGAAATATCGCGTATTCCTACGGCCAACCTTGTTAAACGAGCCATTGCAGAAAATAGCATTCTTTATTCTGCTGCAAAAAATGTATTAAAAACTAAAGACAATTCTGAGCGACTCATTGAACAGCAGGCCGCACCTATTCGCGATGCTATGGGTAAAGCTATTGGCGCCATTCTTATCTTTCGCGATCGCACAGAAGCTAAACGTATTGAAAAACAATTATCGTTTCATGCCAGCCATGATCCACTCACCGGCTTACATAACCGCGAAATTTTTGATCAAGAAGTACGGCTCGCTATTCATGAAGTCGAAGGTAGTGATTCACAGCATGCGCTATGTCACCTATCACTCTCTCAGTTCAATATGATTAATGAGACCTGTGGGCATCGCGCAGGCGATAAATTGTTACAACAAGTCGCTGCAGTGCTGCAACAAAAAGTGCGCGCACCGAGCGATGCCATTGCGCGAATCGGTGGCGACGAATTTGGCATTTTATTAAGACACTGCCCTATGGATGCCGCTCAGCGTATCTGTGAAGTTATCGCTGGCGAATTTACTAGCCATAAATTTGAGCATGAAGATAAGAATTTTGATATCAATGTTGGCATTGGTATTGTATCGATTACCCAAGAAACCGATAAACTCGCCGAACTGATTTCTGCGGCAAGCGCTGCCTGTAACAAAGCTAAAGAGCGCGGCAAAAATCGCGTGGCCAGCTATAGCGGCCAAGATGAAGAACTTTATGAAAAGCGCACCGAGGTCTTACTCGCCACTGAGCTAATGGATGCAATTAAGGCTAACCGCACCTGCCTATTCCAACAGCGTATTCAAAATAGCACTGAAGGCGGCAAAGATAGCTTTGAGGTATTGCTGCGCATAAACGATGAAGAAGGTAATCTGTTAGCCCCAGGGCCTTATTTAAGCGCTGCGGAACGTTATAACCTAACACCCAATGTTGATCGCTGGGTTGTAAAAGAGACACTGCATTGGTTAAGCGACAATCCAAATATCATCGACGAAATTGAATATATGTCGGTAAATTTATCAGGACTATCGATTTGTGAAGATAGCTTTACCGATTTTATTACCGGCTGCTTCAAGGATTCAAAAGTTAGCCCTGATAAAATTTGTTTCGAAATTACTGAAACCGCGGCAATATCTAATTTTATTCGCGCGGGAGAATTTATTAGCGCGATGAAGGATTTAGGCTGCAAATTCGCCTTAGATGATTTTGGCAGCGGAATGTCATCGTTTGCCTACTTGAAAAAATTGCCCGTCGACATTTTAAAAATTGACGGTTTATTTATTAAAGATATTTTGCATGATCCTATTGATATGGCAATGGTTAAATCAATCAACGAAGTCGGTCATGTTATGGGATTAAAAACCATTGCTGAGTATGTTGAAAACCAAGCAATACTTGAAGTACTTCAAGTGTTAGAAGTGGATTCTTTTCAAGGGTATGAAATCGCTAAACCTGCGCCCATCGAAGAATTGACTAAAATGCAGAAAGCGAAAAAAATTAGTTAGCTTTTTACTGGCAGCTCGCGCGCCGCTGGGCCAGTATATTCAATATCATCACAGCGCATTGGCAGAAAGTGCCCCTCTTCCTTATCCAGCTCAGCTTGATAGCAAGCCGTAATTCCACTGTTCACATAAATAGCTAATAAATTATAAATTTGCTGCGCATTAAAATTTTGGTCGAGAAGAAAACACGCTATGTAACCACCAATATTTAAACTTTCATCGTATTTCTCAAGTAAGCACTTTTCTATTTCTAATGCGAGTGTCATATATTCGCCATTAGCAAATTCTAATTTTTTTGCATAAGCCAGCATTTCGACAACGCGCTCATCACCCTTGGCAATCGGCCGAGCAAAACCTAACATTTTTACTCGCCCTTTTGTCTTTGCCACTTCTTGATCAACAATTTCTTCTGCACTCATGCCCTGCTTATGTAATTTGAGCATATCCTGTAAATACTTAACGAGAGCCGGATAAAAACCAGTGCCATACATTGATGAATCACTACCAAGTATTCCAGCCACAGTTGAAGCTAGCACCGTAGCACGAGCACTGCCACCATAGGCACCAATAGTGTTACACCAAATGCGCGGGTCTGGCCAACTAAGGCAAATAAAGCTAGCCTCTAACCAATGACATAAGCGATCTTCAGGAAACTGACCTGTCGCATTTAATATCAACAAATGAAAATACGATTTATTGCCGAGCAAGCCTTGTAATAAATTTTGACCATGAGAGAAAACGCCCTCACCCACAACCCATCCACCGTTGCGCTCAATCAATTTATCTCGATGTTTATCGAGCGATGCCTGTAATACCTGTTCAGATAATTTCATAGTCTTAATTTAACTTCGTAGGTCATCATTTAATTTCATAGTTGTCATCACTCACAAAAGGAAGCACCGTTGTCGGACTACCTGCATGTTCAAAGCCATGAGCAATGAGTCCGGGGGCATGACACAATTGATAAAGTGCTGCGGCCATTACCGAAGGAATATTTAAATCACAACATACCGCCGCAAAAATACCTTCACGTAGCCAATGCCATTCACTGTTTGCTGCATTTAATGCTGTTGAAAAATCGTCTGCCCACTGTAAGTGTTTCCACTCCCCCTCCACATCCAATAAGCAAGCGGCAATATCGGCAGCGAGAGGATCATGGCTACCATAGTAATTTCCAAAACCTGGCAGTATTGGATTTGATTCTGACGCGGTTTCTAAATCTATATCCGCTAGCGCCTTTGAAGTAGCCTTCAATGTATCCGCTACAGACTTATCAACATTCGCTGTTAAAAATTCGATTGCCAGTGCAAGGTTGCCACAGCCTTGATGCTTACCACCCATAACCAACATACCTATTGGCAGTACATGCGTATCAAATGCTCGACTCACACCCGCTGCGGTGGCAGCTCTAACAGCATTATTTCTTGGGCCGACATTAGCGAAAGCGCAAAGCGTTCTCTCAAGCAGTTGAGAACGACTTTTATCAGGCAGCTCGCCCGTTAACATTAAATATAAGGTATCGGAAAAAGACGCTGTAGCCATTAGGTCTTTGTAGTTATAACCGTGGACTCTTACATCATGACCGATGTAAGGATTTGATTCAGAGGAGCTTTCTTGCCAAATGCGGGTAGTCACTTTATCCGCATAGGCCTGCTCGCGAAATTCAACTTTTATTGCTTTGCGTTCGGTATCTGAATCTTTCATAGAATAGTATTCATACATAAGCTTGGCTATGGATGATTGAGAGTACCAGATAGATGCGCATGACAAAAGACAAACGGCAACATTAAACAATGTTGCCGTCGAGAGAGATTGGTCTTAGAGGGTATTACATAAAGCTGCTATGCAGAGCTAACACACTTTATTGCTTAGAGTAGCTTAACGATCAAAATGATATTCAAAAGTAAGATTGATAGATCGACCATCTAAAGGATAGTCATCAGGAATTTCCGGCATTGCTGGAAATTGTCCAGTACTCGGTTCACGCACATCTGAATCCAATACATTTCTTGCAATCAAAGACACGTCCAATCCGCGTATGGCACGATGACTTCTTAACACTAAGTCGACCGTTTTATTATCATCAATATCCTCACGAACATCACCAATAGCACGCCGACGATCCGCAACATAGTTAACAACACCCGACAGCGTTAGATGATCTGATAATTGCCATGCCGCTGTAAGATACAACTGCTGTTGTGCAGCATTAGGCACATCGGCACCCGTGGTATCATCTTCAGCATCTTGCCATGCATAGTTACCAGAAAAGCTGAGGTTATCATTCACATCCCACTCGGCCTCAAACTCAAGTCCTTTACCTGACTGCTGACCCGAATTACTAGCAGGCGTGCCAAAAAGAATTTCAACTAAGTCTTCAATTTGATAACTAAACAAATTCAATCTGAAATTAAGATCTTGATTAACGCGATAGTCAAAAGCCATTTCTAAAGTATCAATGATTTCTGGTTTAAGGTTAGCGTTACCAATTAATGATGGATTATTTTCGGCAAATAGCTCGCTAAACGAAGGCGCTCGAAAAGCACGACCATATAAAAATTTGGTCGTTAAATTATGTGTGGTCGCCCAAACTAATGCAATACGTGGATTGATCGAATCACCAAACTGGGTAAAGGTATCATAGCGAACACCCGCTGTTAGTTCCCAATCGTTAGCAAATGCCCACTCGTTTTGCAGCGAAACATAATAATGTTCTCGATCATCATTTTTGATATAAACTTCTGACGTACCGCTCACATCAACCAAGGTTCCAAAAGCACTACCAAAGTTTTTTGATTCGCCCGCCTCAAATTCTTGACTCCGAAAACCAACAGCGATTCTAATATTCATTGAGTCGCTTACATGATTACTGACCATCTCACCGAACGTGGTCTTTTCTAAATAACTGGGATTACCAATGACGCCATCATCAAAAGTGAATGTAGCAAATTCAGTCCCTGGTGGGAATAAAACAAAATGTGCATCTAAGTCTAAGACAGTAAAGCCGAGATTACCGTTAAAGGTCCACGCATCGCCAAATTCAAGCGGTTTAATTAAAAAGTTAGAGCCATAATAATCATTCTCGTCATAGCCCGCTGGATCCAAAGCTTGTGCAGCACCTGTACCGACACCCGCATCAATTAAATTCCACGAAAAAGTATCGAGTTCCCAAATAGCCGTTGATACATTCAGTTTAGAGTTCCACATTTCATGTCGATTCTCTAAAGGGCCGGGTGCAAAAGAGGCTGCAGGATTACCGACGAGAGGTGCGGGTAATAATAATGACTGCGCATCGTTACTGATATGAAGACTTCGATCGCCATTACTACTGGCATAATCAATCGCTAAATTGACTTTTAGGTCGCCATAATCGTGTCCCACTCGCAACCAAGCTTCGCGATTTTGAAAAGAACCAACACGCGTTCCAACATCCCAACCATCAATACCTGAATGCGTTTTTGTTGTCACACTAATAACGCCAGCAAAAGCATCGGCACCATAAACTGCAGAACCTGGACCACGAATCACTTCGATCCGCTCGATATTGCTGACCGGTAATTGATAGTTAAAAGGTCGAGCACCAGTAAACAATTGGCTCATTCGAACGCCATCAATTAACACTAAAACTTGTGGGTTTTGTCCCGTGTGAATACCGCGAATAGAATAAATTGCATCTTGTCGATTAAATGAACTGGAGACATGTAAGCCAGGCACCATCTCAAGCGCTTGATCCAAAGTCATAGCACCGGCGTTTTTAATATCTTGTTGTGTTATGACGCTGGCAACTGATGGAGCGAACCTAACTTGTTTTTCGGTGCCCGTTGCAATGCGAATGAGTTCTTCATCATCGTAAAGGCCGGTTAACTCATCAATATCATCTTCAATCTGCGCAAATAATACTGGGCAGTACACGATAACAAGCAAGGATATTAGTTTTATATAATTCATTTTTAATTAGCTCTCGTTTTACCCAATTGAGCCATCCTTGGTGCATAATAAATGCAATGTCATATCACGCCCTCCAAATTGATCATAATGTGACCGATCATCCGTTAGGTATTTTTAAATCTTCTATTAAATTTGTCCTAGGAAAAACTATAGAACATTTTATAAAAATCACACAGGAGATGAGTATTAGTTATAAAAAACTAACATATTTATACTGTAAGAAAAAATCGCTATGAATTGAGTAACTGACAACCTAGAAGCCGATTTTATTGTGCGGTAACGGCATAAATCTTTCACCGGCTACAAACAGACCAAAAAAACTACAAGCTCGACAAATCAACCTCATTTTTTGCATCTTGCAGTACGGCTAGCCGTGATTTCATTGGAGGTATTTCTTCGCCATCAATCAAGACATCAAGTAATAGCGGACCAGATAAGCCTTTTAATTCTGCGTCATCAATATCGCTAAGATCTTCCCAACACTCAATGGTATGAGCTTTTACGCCAACAGAGCGCGCTAGAGCAGCAAAATCCACGGCGGGTAAGTCGGCACCAATCTCTTCGGCCTTATTCAAGCGCTGACCATGTTTTACCATTCCCAGTGCTCGGTCATTCAGTATCACGTAAATAATAGGCAGTTCGAGCTCAACAGCGACTGTGATCTCTTGCCCTGACATTAAATAAGCGCCATCGCCAGTAATACAAACCACCGGCGAACGTCGATTACCTAATGCCGCACCCACTACGGCACCAATAGCCCAGCCCATAGCACCAAAGCCCATAGCAATAAAAAAGGCATCTGGCGATTTAAGGTGCATATAGTGCGTTGCCCAACTCCATGCATTACCGGTATCAATAAAAAAACGTGAATCAGGCGCGCATTTTTTTACCAGCTCATTCATTAACCGCTGAGGTTTTATTGGCAATACATCGCTGAGTAATTTTTCTGGCTCACAAATATCAATACGTGCAGGGATTAAATCATTCGCTAACTGTTTGGCTGGTTCTTCACTCTTAGATTCAGAAAAGGTGGGATTAGAATAATTTCTATAAGCAATATATTTCGCATCGAGCCCTGTCACTAACTGGCTAAACAACGCCCGTAGGTTGCCGTAAACATGTAAATACGCCATAGGTGATCGATCAAAACTGGCTACCGAGGAGGCTACGTGCACTAGACGATCATTCAGCAGCGCCTGTGTATCCCAGCCCGCCGTATCCAATTCATTAAAACTTGTCCCGACAGCCATCACTAAATCGACACTATCGTCGGTCAACGCGCGTCGAGCACTATCATGGCCAGCAAAACCAAATACGCCGCAATAACGTGGATGACCTGTACCAATCCAACGCTTTCCTGCCGGTGAAGTGACAATATTAGCGCCTACAACATCGGCAAATTGCAAAATCTCAGTGGCAGCTTCACCACAATCTTCACCAATAAAAATGGTGATACCACGACCTTTAACCCGTGTTGCTTCAACCGCGGTCAACAATGCATGGTAACTGCCATCATCAACAGCTACAGGCTCTCGCAGCAAGGTTGCTACATTAAAACTAGCCGCTGCATTAGGCACTGGCAATGACAAAATATCAGCAGGAATACTAAGATGAACAGGCCCGCGCGGCCGTCTAAACGCCGTTGATAGCGCAGTAAATAGCTTACCTTCAAGTTGATCGGGGTGTGAAACCAGTGAACTATAACGAGTACAGTGATCAAACATGGAAACGACGTCGACTAAATCGCTTGATGACTCTTGAAAGCCTTGTTGACCAAAGCTGGGCAGTGCCGTTTGCGGTGTAATAACCAGCATTGGCACACGATCGACATAGGCATTAGCGACACCGGTTAACAAGTTTGTCGCACCTGGGCCCGTAGTTGAGCAGCACACGCCTAATTTACCGGTAGACCGAGCATAACCATCGGCCATAAATGCAGCGCCGGCTTCATGCCTAGCAACGACAATTTGTGGTCCATTAGGTGAGCGAGACTCTTTGCGCTCAAGCGCACGATGATGATGGATAGCTGACTGAGGAATTTCGCCTTTCGTGCGGCGAGCTAAGGCATCAAATAAAGCCTCGATAGCACCGCCAGGAATACCGTAGACATACTCGACATCAATTTGACTTAAATAATCGACAATAAGATCAGCATAGGTAAAGGCCGGCTTACCAATGGTGTCTGACTTGTCTCTACCCGCTAAAATCGGATGTATTTTAGTCATTTGTCTTGTTTTCCATGGTGAATACCGCAATAAGCCATGCTGAATCAATACTATGATGATGGCTGTTAAATAGACTATACGAGACATTTTTACAGCTTTACATTCACATTGTCACCTAAATTGTTGGTTTTAATGGAAAATTCACAGATCAATTAAAATACAAAGTAATCACCGACGCAAAATGGGAAAAATCTGCCAAACTTAAACATAAGCAAAACCACTTATTTCAATCACTTACTGTTTAAAGTCCTGATTGGCAGGAAAACAAGAAAATCATGGATGCAGGGTAAAATTGACCACTAATATGGCGCCTAAATTTACGCTCTCTGATTTAAGCCATCACCTAACAACTTTCATTGTTAGCGCGGTGGCTTTGCTGTGCCTGACAATAACTGCCACTCTAAGCCAACCAAGCCTTGCCGCTGACGAATCATCCGCACCGATCAAAACATCAGTGATATTACCTATCGCGACTGGCGCAGCCAAAATGATTTACGACGAAGTCATTTCGGGCATCGCCTCGCACCCAGACATTAACGTTTCGACCATTGCTATTAGCAGCAATGCCGATGTCGCAGCAATAGAAAAAGAAATTGAAGCTAATAAAAGTGAAATGATTATTGCGGTCGGCAACAGAAGCTACAAACTGGCTAGAGAACTAAACAATAATATTTTAATTATCGCGGGTGGCATATCAGGCAAACCTAACGGTATACCCACAGTGAGTTTAACTGGCGACCCTGCACCCGCGTTTGCAGAACTTAAACGAGTAGCACCCCATATCAAAGATGTTCGATTAGTCTATAACGATGAGATTAATGGCTGGTGGTATAAGCGTGCACAAAAAATTGCGACCGACTACGACTTAACCATTATCGGTTACCCAGCAACAGATATAAAAAGTGGCGTTAAATTGTATGAGCAACTGCTTGAAGATGCCGTACCAAAAATCACAGCCGTTTGGATACCGTTACGCAGCGTTGTGCCCTCAAAAACTATCTTACCGTTGCTACTCGAAAAAGCTTGGAGCAAAAAACTTGCTGTTATCTCTAACAATCCGTCACATACAAAACTAGGCGGCTTTATCGCGGTATACCCTGAACATAAAAAAATGGGAGGTCAGCTCGCACAATTTGCCAGCCACCATTTTAAAAAGAAAAAAATTGATAGAATTGTTGGCACTAAAAACTTAAATGTTGCCATCAACCTCAGAACCAGCTCGCACATTGGTATTCGATTAAATGCCAAAGAGCGCGCCAATTTTGACAAGATATTTCCGACTAAACGGTAATGTGACTGATGGACTTAATTAAAGAATCCACACTTACCACGCCCGAACAATCGAGGGCGAAAAAGCTAAAGAACCGAAGCTTTCAAGCTGTATTGTTTACACAATTCTCTATTGCTGGTTTTACTCTCGCAATCATTGCCGCCTTTGCTTACTCCTATATGGCCAGCACGATGATCTCACGCTTTTATGAGCGAGAAGGTATTCAAGCTACCGAAAACTTCGCTCAATTAAGTGCGCTCGCCTTACTTTATGACAGCGGTGAAAATGCCAAAGAAGCCGCCCTTGCAACGCTTAACTTTCCAAGCATTAAGCATGTCGCCATTATTAGCGCGCAAAATACTATTTTACTCGACGAAGGTGAGACGAATGAAAAAATTCTATCATCTTTAAATGAAACTCAATGGTTAGATAACAATGCACGCTTGTTTCCAAGCAGCAAAGCAACATGGCAAATTGCTGCCCCTGTATATACCGTGTTTAACGACGACTCCGATCCTGATTTAATTTTGGATGATGAAAAAGTTGAAGAAACTTATCTAGGCTATGTTGTTATACAAATAGACACTTCTGAAGTGCGAAGCTTTCAGCTAGACATATTTTTACGCAACTTAGTTGTAGGCTTAGGTTATGGCTTCGCATTTGCAATCATACTAAGCCTGACATTACGCCGTTTATTAAAACCCATGAATGCGTTAACCAGCGTGATGGAAGAAACCACAGATGGCGCTTACAAGAGCACAGATATCGACCCCAAAGCATCATTGGAAGTCGTTAAAATCGCCGACGTGTACAATCAAATGATTTTCAAACTGGCCGAACGCGACCAAAAATTACGCGGCCAAAAAGATTTACTTGAAACGGAAGTTGCACTTCGAACAAGTGAACTAGTACAAGCCAGAGATACTGCACTAGAAGCTAACCGACATAAATCTGAATTCCTTGCCAACATCACCCATGAATTAAGAACACCCTTGCAAAGTATTCTTGGGTATACCGAAGTCGTAAAAGAAATGTTAGAGGACGAAGGGGTATACACCTGCGAGCAAGATGTCGACAAAATCACTCATAACGCCGACCATCTTTTAGGTTTGATTAATTCAATTTTGGATATCTCCAAGATTGAAGCTGGTAAAATGGAAGTCAGCAATCAAAACGTTAATATAAAATCATTGTTAAACCACGCCACCGATACTGTCGTGCCGTTAATAGAAAAAAATAATAATGCACTAAAAATAATTACCGACCAAGCAGACCGTGACTTCTTTGTCGACGAGAAAAAGCTATTTCAAATTTTACTTAACCTATTAAGTAACGCCGCCAAGTTTACCCATGAGGGTCTCATCACTCTGTCGGCAATCGTTGATGAGCAACAACTTATTATTGAAGTTAGAGACACTGGTATAGGTATCGATCAAGAACAACAAGATATTATTTTTGAACCATTCAGACAAATTGATGGCAGTGAAACAAGACAGTTTTTGGGAACCGGTCTTGGCCTATCGATTACCATGCACTTCACGCAGCTACTTGGCGGAAAAATGACACTAGAAAGCGAAGTTAATCAAGGCTCTTGCTTTAGTGTTTTTATTCCCAAACAATCCGCAGAACAAACACCAACTGACGACCACTAATCCTTTCTTGATTTCGGCCATAACAGTCCAAATAACCAACCCCAAAAAGAATTATCTTTCAGCACTAAGCGATTAAGAGTATCAAATTCTTTTTGCAGCTTAATAGGGTCGGCATAAAAATCAGCTCGCGTTTTAAACTCTGCCTGCGGATCAAGGTCGCGAACCTTAGTGGCTGGATTGCCCGCAACGATCGTATTGGCAGGGACATCCTTCGTGACTACAGCACCTGCTGCGACAATACTGTTCTCGCCAATACTCACGCCTTTCAGAACGGTAGCGTGATCACCAATCCAAACATTATCCGCAATCGCTATCGGTCGGCTTGCTTGATCTCGCCCGACGCGATCATAGATACCATGCCAATCAGAATCCGTAATATAAGCGCCGTTAGCGATCATACAACTATCGCCAATCGTAATACTCTCTGCCGCACTGATCCGCACCCCAGGGGAGATTATCGCGTAATCGCCAATTTTAATTTCACCCTCGCCCTCAGCCATTGCCCAGATGCCAATAAAGATATGACGGTCAGCCTCTGCAACAACAGTTGCACATTTACCCAACGATATACTATCGCCACTTATTTTTATCTTCCATGGCCGCATAAATAACCCATGCTCACCGAGACTGGCAAAATATGGCTTCAAATAATTCTTAACATACCAGTCAAGAAAGAGTAGATAACTCTTTTTTACCCAATAAGGGCGATAATCTTTTTGCATGATGATTCTCTTTTTTCTCTTCGTTTTCTCTATATTTATTTTTTCTACATTTTTATAGAAAAGTATTATAAGTTTTTGTCGCTCTATTTTTAGTAAAAATCAATCAGCAGATGATAATAAACAAGCAACGTTATACCATGTGCTTATGAAGACCGAATCTCTCACAACCCAATCGCGCAAAGTCGTCAGCAACCAAGCTGCCGAGCATGATAACCTTACTGAAATTGTCAGCAAACATTTGGCTACTGATTTTCAACGACCGATTGCCCAACACAATATAGAGGCTTATCAATATGCCATATCGCAGATCAATAAACCGCATATAATTTTCGATTCAGGCTGCGGCAATGGCAAAAGCACTCTCAATCTCGCAGCCAGATACCCTGAAGCATTTATTATTGGTATAGATAAATCGCACCATCGACTCACTAAACTCGCCAATAAAAGTGACGCTGCCAATAATTACTGCCTCGTGAGAGCTGACCTCATCGATTTCTGGCGCCTAGCAGCTAACGATAATATTAAGCTACTTCATCATTTTATTCTCTATCCTAATCCCTGGCCTAAAAAGCATCATCTTAAACGCCGCTGGCATGGTTCACCGGTATTTAAACAAATACTCGCATTAGGCGGCATGATAGAGCTGCGAAGTAATTGGCAAATGTATCTTGAAGAGTTTTCCATTGCACTCTCGCTGGTAAACTGCTCAGCCACTGTCCAAGCGCTGACGCTTGCTAAGAAAGATTATATTTCTGACTTTGAAGCCAAATATCACAGCAGCGAGCAAACACTTTGGCAATTAAACGCTAATCTTGATATTGACAGCGACTAGACTGACAACGAAAATCTTTCTATTGCCATATGGCTGCTCCCGGAGACTTCATTATCATGCCCAAACAGAATCTATTGTCAGACAATGACATGAGCGACTTGAGCGCTGAAATCTGGAATTGCATCCGTAACGAAGCAAGCAAAGAAGCCCAAAGTGAGCCTATACTCGCTAGCTTTTTGCATACCACTATTCTAAATCACGAGAATTTTGCGTCAGCCCTTGCCTTTCATTTATCGAACTTACTGAGCTCGGCAACGGCATCGGCACTTTCACTTCGCGAAGTGATTGATGAAAGCTTTGAAAATGATAGCGACATTATTGATACTGCAGTTATTGATGTCGCGGCGATTCGTGACCGCGACTCAGCTTGCGGCGAGTGCGGCACACCCTTTTTATATTACAAAGGATTTCACGCACTGCAATCCTATCGTGTGGCTCATTGGCTTTGGCAGCAAGAGAGAGTTGAGTTAGCGCTATTTTTGCAAAGTCGCATTTCCAATTGCTTTGGCGTCGATATTCATCCCGCAGCAAAAATTGGTTATGGATTAATGTTAGATCATGCCACTGGTATTGTTATCGGCGAGACCAGTGTAGTGGGTAACAATGTATCGATTATGCAATCCGTGACACTAGGCGGTACTGGCAAGGATATGCGCGATCGCCACCCCAAAATTGGCGATGGTGTTTTAATTGGCGCAGGCAGTAAGATTCTTGGCAATATCAATATTGGTGAGGGTGCGCAGGTCTGCGCCGGCAGTGTTGTACTCAGTGATGTGCCATCGCACTCGGCAGTAGCTGGCGTTCCAGCCCAAGTGGTCGGCAAACCTAACGAAGATATGCCGTCACTGTATATGAACCAGCAATTGAACTAAAAACTTATCTTTATGATAATTATTCTAACGATGGTATTGAGGTGAATATTCTTTTACAGCGGCGATAAATGCGCCTGCGTGCTCAGGATCGATATCCGGTGTAATACCATGGCCTAAATTAAAAACATGGCCGCTTCCCTTTGAGTGCTGACCAAAAGAAGCCAAAATTCTTTGTACCTCTGCTTCTATCGAAGCAATAGGTGCACGTAAAATTGCAGGATCCATATTACCTTGCAGCGCTACTCGATCGCCAATCTGGCTTCGCACTTGACCTATGTTCGCAGACCAATCCAAACCAACGGCATGACACCCACAGCGACTCATTGCATCTAACCAAGGCGCACCGCCTTTAGTGAAAGCAATAACAGGAACAACTGTACCATCCTCACGTTGCACATTGAGCTGACTAATAATTTTTTCAATATAGCCTAGAGAAAATTCAAGGTAAGCCGAATCACTTAGCACACCGCCCCAGGTATCAAAAATTTGTACTGCTTGCGCGCCCGCTTCTATTTGTGCATTTAAATAAGCGGCAACAACGGTTGCTAATTTATCTAATAATAAATGTAACGCTGCTGGATCTTTATATAACAAGGTTTTTATTTTTTTAAATTCACGTGTTGAACCACCTTCAACCATATAAGTCGCTAGCGTCCAAGGACTGCCAGTAAAACCAATTAACGGCACGCTGCCGTTTAGTTCGCGACGAATCATCGTAACGGCATCCATCACGTATTGAAGATCAGTTAAAACATCGACCGATAAATTATCGATCTCAGCTGCCGATGTAATAGGACGTTCAAACTTTGGGCCTTCACCTTCTTCAAAGTAAAGCCCTAAACCCATAGCATCAGGGATGGTTAAAATATCAGAAAATAAAATTGCCGCATCTAAGGGGTAGCGTGCTAACGGCTGAAGTGTGACCTCGCAAGCGAGCTCTGTATTTTTACATAGTGATAAAAAATCACCGGCCTTTGAACGCGTCGCACGATACTCAGGTAAATAACGACCTGCTTGTCGCATCATCCATACGGGCGTGTAATCAACAGGCTGCCGTAACAACGCGCGCAAAAAAGTATCATTTTTTAATGCTGGGAACATATTAGCAGTATCCAAATAAATGAAGGCCCCGACAAAAGTCTAGGGCCATAAAAAATTTAAACAAAGACACAACGTTAAAGCTTATACGTTGAGATAATCCAGAATACCTTCTGCAGCTTGACGACCTTCCCAAATAGCGGTTACCACTAGATCAGAACCTCGGACCATATCGCCACCCGCAAATACTTTAGGGTTAGCAGTTTGGAATTTATAAGCCTGTCCATTAGTGTTAGCGTCTTCAGGTGTTACTTCAACGCCGCCCCAGTTATTAGTATCCACACCGTGTTGTTTAAACCACTCCGGTGGGTTAGGACGAAAACCAAAAGCAATTAACACTACATCAGCAGGCAGTATTTCTTCACTACCGGGAATAGGCTCAGGTACGCGTCGACCACTTTCATCTGGCTCACCTAAACGGGTCTCAACTACTTTTACGCCTTCTACTTTACCATCACCAACAATTTCAATCGGCTGTCGGTTGAATAAAAAGTTAACGCCCTCTTCTTTAGCGTTAGCGACTTCACGACGCGAACCCGGCATATTTTCTTCGTCACGACGATAAGCACAAGAAACTGATTCTGCCTGCTGACGAATAGAAGTACGGTTACAATCCATCGCGGTATCACCGCCGCCTAAGACAACGACGTTTTTGCCTTCCATACTAATATAGTCTTCAGCTTTCTTTTCCCAGCCCATATTGCGATTAACACTTGAAATTAAGAACGGTAATGCATCATAGACACCCGGTAATGATTCACCCGGAAAACCACCCTTCATGTATGTGTAAGTACCCATCGCCATAAAGACAGCATCGTATTTATCAAACAACGATTGAATATCGACAAAATTATCGGCACGACCCGTATTAGCTTCGCCGACTTCGGTGTTTAATTGAAACTCAATACCCATGCCTTCAAAAATTTCGCGACGCGTTTGCATCACGCGTTTTTCTAATTTGAATTCTGGGATACCAAAAGTCAGTAAGCCACCTATCTCTGGATGCATATCAAAGACAACCGATTTTACACCGCCTCTCGCTAATACATCGGCACAACCTAAACCTGCAGGGCCAGCACCAATAATGGCAACCTTCTTACCCGTTGGCATAACATTCGACAAGTCAGGACGCCAGCCCATCGCTATCGCGGTGTCGTTAATATATTTTTCTGCCGAACCAATAGTCACTGCACCAAAACCATCGTTCAGTGTACAAGCGCCTTCACAAAGACGATCTTGTGGACAAACACGACCACAAACTTCAGGCAGCGTATTGGTTTGATGGCTTAACTCAGCCGCTTCTAAGATATTGCCCTCGGCAATTAACTTTAACCAGTTAGGAATAAAGTTATGCACCGGACACTTCCACTCGCAATAAGGGTTACCGCATTCTAGACAGCGATGTGACTGATCAGCCGCCTCGGTTGGCGTGAAAGGCTCATAAATTTCTACGTACTGTTGAGTACGTGCTTCCATAGCCTTTTTCGCTGGGTCAACGCGCCCCACTTGCACAAATTGAAAATCGTTATTTAATCGTTCACTCATACATCTAATCCAAATTGAGTATTTAATTAAGCTGCGCGTGTTCGCACACTATCAAGCAGCACAGCCAAATTAGCTGCTTTTGGTTTTACTAACCAAAAGCTTCTCAAGTAATCATCAAAATTAGCCACTAAATGCGCACCCCACTCACTTTGCGTTCGATCCGCAAATTCTTGAATGATGCCACGTAAATGACGCTTATAAGGCTCAAAGCTCTCAGTGTTAATACGGCAAATTTCTACTAACTCATGGTTATAGCGATCAACAAACTGTCGATCTTCATCCAACACATAAGCAAGACCACCGGTCATACCCGCACCAAAGTTATAGCCAGTATCACCTAACACAGTAACAATGCCGCCAGTCATATATTCGCAGCAATGATCGCCTGCGCCTTCAATCACTGTGTGAGCACCCGAGTTTCGAACCGCAAATCTTTCACCGGCTCGACCCGCTGCTAATAATTTACCGCCCGTCGCACCATACAAACAGGTGTTACCTAAAATAGGTGTGTGACGACTTTCGAAAGCACTGTTGGCTGGCGGCACAACGACTAATTCGCCACCCGCCATACCTTTACCCACATAATCGTTAGCATCGCCAGTTAAATGCATATTCAAACCACCGGCATTCCAAACACCAAAACTTTGACCGACAGTACCGGTTAAGTTTAGCTGTATAGGCGTATCAGCCATGCCTGCATTGCCATGCAGTCGAGCAATTTCACCTGACAAGCGCGCACCAACAGAACGGTCACAGTTGGTCACGTTAAAGTCAAAAGAGCCACCCGATTTTTCTTGAATTGCAGGTAAAGTACTTTCAACCATGACTTCAGCTAACTGACCTTGATCAAACGGACTATTAAAAGGCACCTGACAAGTCTGTGGTGCGTCCGCAGGAATCGCATCGTTATAAAGCATTGGGCTAAGATCCAACTTAGCTTGCTTCTCAGTATGACCATCAAGCATCTCTAACAATTCTGTTCGGCCCACTAAATCGCCGAGGCTAGACACACCTAATATCGCCAACCACTCACGCGTTTCTTCTGCGACAAATTTAAAGAAGTTAGTCGCCATTTCTGCAGTGCCGATATAGTGCTCATCACGCAACTGCTCATTTTGAGTTGCAACACCTGTCGCACAATTATTGAGGTGACAAATACGAAGGTATTTACATCCCAATGCAACCATTGGCGCAGTACCAAAGCCAAATGTTTCGGCACCTAAAATAGCGGCCTTAATAACATCAAGACCCGTTTTCAAACCACCGTCAGTCTGCACGCGCACTTTGCCACGCAATTGATTTATACGAAGCGCTTGATGCGTTTCGGCAAGACCTAATTCCCAAGGCGAACCCGCATTGCGAATAGATGTTAATGGACTTGCTGCTGTACCGCCGTCATAACCAGAAATAGTAATCAGATCGGCATACGCTTTTGCTACACCAGCAGCAATGGTTCCCACACCCGGCTCAGATACCAACTTAACGGATACCAATGCCAGTGGGTTTACTTGCTTAAGGTCAAAAATTAATTGCGCTAAATCTTCAATAGAATAGATATCGTGATGCGGCGGCGGTGAAATTAATGTCACCCCCGGCACTGAGTGACGCAAACGCGCAATCAATGCATTCACTTTACCACCGGGTAACTGACCACCCTCACCTGGCTTAGCACCTTGAGCAACTTTGATCTGCAGCACTTCTGCGTTAACTAAGTACGCAGGTGTTACACCAAATCGGCCCGAGGCTATTTGTTTAATTTTAGAAACACGGTTAGTGCCATAGCGCGCTGGATCTTCGCCACCTTCACCGGAGTTAGAGCGACCACCCATGCCATTCATGGCCATGGCTAACCCTTCGTGCGCTTCGGGTGACAACGCACCTAAAGACATACCCGCTGAATCAAAACGTTTTAATATCGCTTCAATGGGCTCAACACTTTCAATCGCAATGGCTTCGCCATCGGTTTTTAATGCTAACAAGTCACGCAATGTTGCAATAGGACGATCGTTAACTAAACCCGCATACTCTTTATATTGCGAGTAATCACCGCTTTGTACTGCGCGTTGCAATGACTGAACCACATCGGGATTGAAAGCATGATACTCACCCCCGTGCACAAATTTCAGTAAGCCACCTTGATCAATCGGCTTGCGGTTTAACCATGCTTGCTGTGCAACGATTTGCTGATCATTTTGAAAATCAACAAAACCTGCGCCTTTAATACGACTGGCGACACCACAAAAACATAAATCAACAATATCATCAGCTATACCAACCGCTTCAAATAATTGCGCGCCACGGTAAGAGGCAATAGTTGAAATACCCATCTTCGAAAGAATTTTTAACAAGCCTTTATTAATGCCTTTGCGGAAATTAGCAAATAGCGACATAGGGTCGCCAAGTAATTCGCCAGACTCAATTAAGTCTTCGATAACTTGATAAGCAAGATAGGGATAAACGGCTGTTGCACCAAAGCCAATCAATGTTGCTATATGATGCGGGTCACGCGCTGTACCGGTTTTAACAACGATATTGGCATCACAACGCAAACCTTTTTGCACCAGACGGTGGTGCACTGCACCGGTCGCCATTAAGGCATGAACCGGCAAACGCTCACCAGACAACTTACTGTCATCTAACACTAAGATAACCTTGCCATCCAATACAGCTGCTTCGGCGTTGTCACAAATAGCGCGAACCGCTGACTCAACATCCATTACTGAAGTATCAAAATTCAAATCGATATAGTGAACAGGGAAATAATCACCAACACCTTTATCTAACGCTTTTGCTCGACCTTCTGAATCACAGACCGCACGGAATTTACCCGGCGACAATACTGGTGATGCAAAAATCATACGTCGCGCATGATCTGGCGTTTCTTCAAACACGCTTCGCTCAGAGCCAATGCATGTCTCTAGTGACATAACAATCGATTCACGCAGTGGATCAATCGGTGGATTGGTTACCTGCGCAAATTGCTGTCGGAAATAATCGTAAAGCGATCGTTGTTTTTTCGACAACACGGCCATTGGCGTATCGTCACCCATTGAGCCAGTCGCCTCTTGACCAGCCTCAGCCAATGGACGCAAAATTTGATCACGCTCTTCAAATGACACCTGAAACATTTTCATGCTGACATGCAGCGCATCGCGATCTATATTGTCTGGACCTTGTGCAACATCGCTCGCTTGACCAAAGTGGCTTTCAACACGAATAGCATGATCTTGAAGCCATTTTTTATAGGGCTTGCCCTGCTTTAACTTGGCATCAATATCAGCAGTGTGAAGTAATTCACCCGCCACGGTATCAACCGCCAACATCTGACCTGGACCCACACGACCTTTATCAACCACGTCTTCTGGCTTATAGGCATAGGTACCAATTTCAGAGGCTAAAGTAATAAAATTATCTTTGGTGATAACGTAACGCGCTGGACGCAAACCGTTACGGTCAAGCATACAAACTGCCTGACGACCATCGGTTAACACTAAACCGGCAGGGCCATCCCAAGGTTCCATATGCATGGAATTGTATTCATAGAAAGCACGAAGATCAGCATCCATGGTTTCAACATTTTGCCAAGCGGGCGGAACTAACATTCGCGCGGCTCGATAAAGATCAACACCACCAACAGTTAACACTTCTAACATGTTATCTAAGCTAGATGAATCCGAACCCGTGCGGTTAACTAATGGCGCTATCGCATCAATATCACCTAGCGCAGGTGAAACAAATTTTGTGCGTCGCGCATCGGACCAATTACGGTTACCTAAAATGGTATTGATTTCACCATTGTGGGCCAACATTCTAAACGGTTGCGCTAATGGCCACTGAGGCAAAGTGTTAGTTGAAAAACGTTGATGAAAAACACAAATAGAAGCAGCTAAACGCTCATCGGCTAAATCAGGATAAAAACCGGCTAGATCTACCGGCATCATTAAGCCTTTATAAGAAATAACCTGTGTAGAGAAACTACAAATATAAAAATCGGGTGAACCTTGAAGCGCTTTTTCGAGTAAGCGGCGGGCAATAAATAATTCAGCTTCATGCGCATTATCTTTAGTTTCTGCCGTGTCGGCAAAACCAATAAAGAGCTGATAAATGTCAGGCATATTGCCTAGAGCGATTTCACCTAACACAGAGCTATCGACAGGCACTTGTCGCCAGCCCAAAGCTTTTAATCCTTGTGCAGCTAATACGGCTTCTACTTGCGCTTGCTGCTCATCTTTAACAGCAGATTCTCGATTTAAAAATAACATCGCAACCGCATAGTTTGCAGGCAGCGTAATGCCAATATCGTCTTGTGCAACCGCACGCAAAAAGGTGTCAGGCTTACTAAATAGAAGACCACAGCCGTCACCCGTTTTACCATCGGGAGCAATACCGCCACGGTGAGTCATACAAGTTAATGACTCAATAGCAGTAGATAATAGGCGATGACTCGCATCACCTTTGAGGTGAGCGATTAAGCCAAAACCACAGTTGTCTCGAAACTCTTCGGGACGGTACAAACCCTTACTCATATAACGCTTCCAAAAGAAGAAAAATCTTAGATATTATAATGACTTACACAACACCACGGAGCCGAAAAAACGCTGCTCGGCCCAAAATGGGGGGTGTATTCTACACGTAAGCGCCTTTGTGAACAATTACACATTTCAAGCGCTGTCGCACGCATTTCTAGGGTAGCAAAACCCATGACACGCACAAAATAAGAAAAATGACTTATTAGAGGGGCAAAACGACTACTGATCGGCGGCTATTGCCGCACTAAAACGCCGAATATCAGCTTGAATACTAGCAATATTTCGCGGCCAAGGGCGTAAACGCTGCAAGCCCTCTGGCAGTTGTTCAATACTCAATTTAGCAGCGGCGCGCCCCTTATAAGGCCCATTGACCACTACATACCAAGGCCGGCCATTGTAGCGGGTCTCGTAATAAAGAAGGTCTGCCTCACCAAAATACTGGTCTACCAGCTGCTTAGCGCGTTTCGCGTTGTGCGTACCAAAAATCTGTAAGGCATAGCCCACATCTGGCCATACCATCAGGCGTTTATGCGCCGCATTCACTTTATCTACACTCTGAGGTGCTACAGTAGCATCAGACACCTCTGCAGAGTTACTTGTCTGTGTAACGTCGCTTTCCGCTATAACATTGCTTTCAGCTATAACATTACTGGCCGCCATAACGACACTAGCTGGCATATCAGCCAACTGCGTATCGCTGACTATCGATTCATTATCAGCGGATTGATCAGCTTTAGCCTCATCAACTGCTGTTTTTTCAACTTTCACGTCATTAACTATCGCTTTATCAACAGCATTGCTAGCTAAAGCATCCAACGCCGCCCTTACCTGATGAGCTGTTTTGGTATCAGCTGCATCGTCGATATCAGGGTTTACCTCTGTAGTCATGTCCGCAGCATTAACGTCGCGACCATTGATATAACCGCTTGCCGCCGGCGCCAATATAATCGGTTCAGGCTCAGCAACTACAGCAACATCTTTTTCGTGCCTCCACCCTATTACGATTAGGATCGTTAAAAAGATCAATGCCAACATATGCGGGAGCGGAAAAGGCTGACGTTCAGCTTTGACACTATCCATCCCCGCCATCAACATACTTCGCGCCACCGAGTGAAGCTGGGTCAAACTACCCTGGCTGCGATAACTGAGCGCTTGCAGTTGCATATGGGTTAATGGGAATTCACCGCCGTAACCGACTGCATCTAGTCGATACTTAACATAGGCGCTGACATCATGCTGATCAAAAACAGGAAGCTCTATACGGTTTAGTAAAAGATCATTCTTCTCTGCTGCCGATTCAAGCATAGCTGTAGCAGACTGCTCGCCGATAAATAAGACGCCCAAACCACCATCAGTATATGCAAGTAATTCAAATAAAATGTTAACCACTTCGGTGGGTAAATCTTGAATGTTGTCGATGCAAAGAAAAGACTGTCGCTCACTTTCGGCATTATCTTTAAAATAGGCCAAAAGCTGTTGAGTAATGGCCGTAAAATCCGCCGCGTCATCTAGCATCGAGTCCAAACCAAAGCCGCTAGCAATCGCCATAAAAAATTGGCTCGGCGTCACCATTAATACCGCCGGCACAACAGCGACATCAACATCATTTTCTAGCTCACTGATCAACGCTTTTAACGTTGTCGTTTTACCGCAGCCAATATGACCAGTTAAAAATACTGGCGTACTACCGTAACGCGAATAGTGCAGCAGTGATTCGACCGCCTCTTTACGCCCACCACCGGCAAAGAACAAACCGCGGGCGCCCACATCTGAAAATGGGTCGCGCTCAAAGCGATAATTAACGAGATATTGCTGAAACTGCTCTTGGCTTTTAGCGCCTAGCCCGGTGCTTCCACTCGCAGGCGCGCCATCAGGCAAAACCTGACCTCGATGATTAAATTGTTCTGATTGCTTGTCTGACATAGTCAACGTTACGCCGTGCGGTTTAAGTAATCATTCAGCGTTTGCTTAAGTATTTCAATGCCCACATCATCTGCGATAAAAGCATCGCCAATGGCGCGTAGCAACACTAAACGCAGCTGCCCATTGAGTACTTTTTTATCCATACCCATTAATTCAATCATACCGTCAGCATCCGGCAATCCTGCAGGTGGGTTAATTGGCAAGCCAGCAGCCTCAATCAACGCCTCACCACGCTGCACATCCGACTCAGCTAGCAGACCTAAACGGCGGGACAAATCGAGAGCCATCAACATACCAAAACCAACCGCCTCACCATGTAGCCAAACTTTGTATTGAGTCGCCGTCTCAATGGCATGACCAAAAGTATGACCCAAATTAAGAATGGCACGGATACCACCCTCACGCTCATCCGCAGCAACTACTTTCGCTTTATTCTCACAAGAACGAGCAATCGCGTACTGCAGCGCCTCACTATCGCGGCGCATCAACTTATCGATATTTTTTTCTAACCAAACAAAAAAATCATCATCACAAATCAGGCCGTATTTAATAACTTCTGCTAATCCCGCCTGAAATTCGCGCGGCGGCAAAGTCGATAGCGTTTGCGTATCAATTAACACGGCTACTGGCTGATGAAACGCACCAATCATATTTTTGCCACGAGGGTGATTGATGCCCGTTTTGCCACCGACCGAGGAATCGACCTGCGCTAGTAATGTTGTAGGAATTTGAACAAATTTAACTCCGCGCTGATAACTCGCCGCCGCAAAACCTGTCATATCGCCAACTACGCCGCCGCCTAAGGCCACCAATGTTGTCGAACGATTGTGGCGCTTGTCCATCAAGGCATCAAAAATCATTTCTATAGTCGCCATCTGCTTATATTGCTCGCCGTCAGGCAGAACAATACTATCTTTTGCACCACCATCTTTAGCCTCGCCACCTTCAGCCCCAAGGGCGCTTGTCAGCGCATCCAAATACAGCGGCGCGATCGTCTCATTAGAGACCAATAAAACCTGCCCATCACCAATATGCTGTCGCAGCAGTGCTGCATCAGCCAAAATGCCTGAACCGATAATAATCGGGTAGCTGCGCTCCCCTAAATCAACCGTGAGATGAATCGTATCTAATGCCATAAATATGAGGTTCTATCGTTTAAAAAATGTTCGAAAAGAGTGCTGAAAAAGGGCCGCAGCCATAGCGGTAGTCGCCAAATAACAGCCCAGAATTTGGCGAAGGAATTTTAACACAAATTAAGCGCTGGCCGATTCATGATAAGCACGCATTAATGCGGCTGCAAGCACCCAAAGGCTAATCAATTGAGATGAATTTGAGCCTAAAGCAATTAGGCTGTGCAGAAGTTGATCTGATGAGTGACAAAAACCCAGCACTAACGATTTTTGTTATTCGGACTGCAAAATCTCGTTAACCGCTTTAGCAATAGCAGAGGCAGTAGCGCGGGGACTTTTATTATCTGTTGGAAAGACGCTCTTCGCTACCTCTCGGTAAAGCGGCTCCCGAATCACCATTAAATCGGTTAACACGGTTTTAGGATCACCCTTATTGAGCAGCGGGCGAGATCGGTCTTTACCGGTGCGCGTTAACTGCTGCTTGACCGTTGCATGTAAGTAAACAGCCACGCCATGCTCTTTGAGCAGCGCACGATTATCGTCACGCATAATGATACCGCCGCCCGTCGCAATAACTGCCGGTGACGACTGACAAATATCATCTAACACCTTATGCTCTCTGAGACGAAAACCTTCCTCTCCCTCTACGTCAAAGATCCAAGGAATGTTAGCGCCGCAGCGCTCTTCAATTTCATGGTCAGTATCGATAAAAGGCAGAGACAACTCGGTCGCCAAGTGGCGACCGATGGTAGTTTTCCCGGCACCCATAGGGCCGACTAAAAAGATTTTTTTAAGCGATGTCATTCTGATTCATTATTAAAAGTGGATAGGCTTAAGCAAATCCATTTATATCACAGCAATGAAAATAACGGTACTAAAGATAGACCTAACACCCGCAATTAGTCTAATACACGATCAGTGAGTATTCTCGGCGTAATAAAAATTAACAATTCATTCTTCTCATTGCCTACAATCGTTCGCTTAAACAATCGGCCAAGCACTGGAATATCACCGAGCAGAGGCACTTTGGTCTCTTGCTCTAATTCACTTTCTCGGAACACACCACCTAATACAATCGTTTTACCATTATCGACTAGTGCCTGTGTACGAATTTCATTTTTCAAAATAATCGGTACTTGAGAATTGTTTTCACCAAAGACAAAATCTTCACTTCGCGAATCCTGAGTAATAACCAAGTCCAAAATCAATCGATTATCAGGCGTAATGCTTGGCGTCACTTTTAAGCTCAATACAGCTTCTCTGAACTTAATTGTTGATCGACCACTCGCAGATGACTCTACATAGGGAATTTCTTCACCAGTCTTAATCTCGGCTTCTTGTTTATCACCCGTAATGACCCTTGGTTGAGAAACTACTTCACCACGCCCCTCGGCAGCAATTGCACTCAGCTCGGCATTTAAAGCAAAATTATCGCTAAGAAAACCAACCGCAATAGATTGTGGCTGACCAATTGAATCACTAATACCTAGGTCGACAAAGTTGGCATCTGGAAATTGAATCGAACCATTGCCATTGGCAAAATCAAAAATACTTGTGAGCTCATCATCGTCCGCGCCCACTTCATTTAATAAAGAATCGAGACTACCCGTAATACCGAAACGGTCGCCATTACCCTGCTCCGCAGCACCACCGCCCCATTGCACACCCACTTGTTGATCAAAGTTATCCGTTGCCACAACAATACGCGCCTCTACCAATACTTGTCTTAGTGGCACATCGATATTAGCAATCAAGCGGCGAAACTCTTCGATCTTATCAGCAGTATCCGTAATCAAAAGCGCATTGGTTCGCTCATCAACAACGACTCTTCCTCGCGGTGATAAAATACTTCCCGTTGAACCCGCACCAACATCTTCGCCTTCGTCAGTTTCTTCACTATCAAATAGCTTAAATAATTCACGCGCACTGGCGTAGCGAATACGGATAAACTCAGTTTGTAGTGGTGCTAATTCTTGTAACTGTTTAATGGTTTCAATTTCTTGACGCTCACGTTCAGTAATTTCTGCCGCTGGCGCAACCATCAATACATTACCAATCTGACGCTTATCGAGACCCTTCGTCTTTAAGATCAACTCTAACGCTTGATCCCATGGGACATCTTGCAAACGTAACGTTATGCTGCCATCAACCGAATCGCTAGTAACCAAATTCAATTCCGTAAAGTCGGCAATTAACTGCAGTACCGAACGAACTTTAATATCTTGGAAATTAAGTGATAACTTTTCTCCGGTATAAGCAAACGCTCTCTTTTGCTCTTCGACTTCTTGCGATGTCAACGGACGAACGCTTAACACATAAACATTGTCGGTTTGATAAGCCAAGTAATCATATTCACCTTGTGGAGCAATGGTGATACTTGCATCAGTACCTGATTGCTCAACATCAAATGCGCTTACCGGTGTTGCAAAGTCAGTGACATCATAATGACGACGAAGCTGACTTGGCACCGAGGCATCGGACATTTCTATGCGAATTTTTTGACCTTCAAAACGCACATCAACATCAACCTGATCATCCGACAATTCAATAACCACATTACCTTCACCGGACTCACCACGCTGAAAATCAATATGTGTAATACCCACTTTATAATCATTCTGCTCAACAACCTGCTGACCAATCGCAGGCTCGGCATCTTTATAAGGATCCAGCACCTCGATGTTGCCTACTTCAATTAATAATGCGTTGCCATCGACTGTTGTCACATACGGTGACAACTCGACCAAATTAATAACCACACGCGTTCTATCTTGCGCCTCTAACACCACAACGCTTTGGGCGTTACCATAAGATAGCGTATATTTTTTCTGCGACAATGCACTTTGAACGCCCTGTAAATCCAGTGCAATTCGAGCAGGTTTTTCTATATTGTATGCAGCAGGCTCAGGTGGTACATCATCAAATTCCATTTTTATTTGAAATTTTCCACCCGGTGCAGAGTTAAAACTAATATCCTGCAATTCAACAGCTAACACCGACACCGTCAACACAGAGGCAATAACACCGCTTACCACCAACTTAATAAACCTAAATACTGTTGCGGCCATTATTAAGCCTTGGGGAGAGTTCCACCTTGAATGGTTTATCATCGTACTCGCCTTCGTAATTAAATGTTTGAAAAGCATTAGCTATCTTCCTTCAATTTCAATGTTCTTGGCCGCTCTATCCAAGAGTCAGGTCCATTAGCAATAATTTCAATTAACGC
The DNA here is from genome assembly GCA_028223755.1 of Pseudomonadales bacterium. GTDB lineage: Bacteria > Pseudomonadota > Gammaproteobacteria > Pseudomonadales > UBA7434 > UBA7434. The sequence continues at coordinate 150,524 of JAOIUY010000001.1, forward strand.
AATAGAGTCATGTCGTATCTCAACAATTCGTCCGTGATTTTTGCCTAGATAATTTCCGTTTAATACCTGATGGACTGAACCACCACCATCATCAACTAACGCCCATACCGTGCCGCGCTGTTCGAGTGTTCCCACCATAGAAATAGCTTCGATATTAAATCCTTCGAGTAATTCTTTAGCGCGACGCTGATTAGGTTTAACATCGCTGGACATTGACAAACTTGCGATTTCTCGAATTTTTACCGGTACCTCAAAAGGCGACCGCATAGCGGCTGCGTTATAACGAAAAGCTTGGTATGTTTTAAAAATAGGAATAGGTGCAATCACACCCTGCGGCTGAGCTCGCACCTGCGCCATAAAATCATCTAGGTCGGTATACTCTGAAGAAGAGCAACCTGCCAATAAAAAAATCAGCGCTAATGAATGTAGTAAGGGCAAATTCACCTTCATTGCTCACCCTCATCTTTATAACGATAAGTTTTTGCGAGAATCTTCATAGCCATAACACCGGGACGCTCTTCAATGGGTAAAATCTCAAAGTTATGTAACGTAACAATTCTAGGCAAACCAGAAATACCACTAACGAATGCACCAAGGTCGTGATATGAACCCGTAACATCAATATTAATAGGTAATTCAATATAAAATTCTTGCGCCAACTCGGGCTGCAATTCAATACTCTGAAACTCAAGGCCGTTATCAACACCGGTGGCAGTAATATCCTCTAACAAACCAGGGACTTCTGTATCGGATGGCAGTTGACTAACCAGTGCGCCGAATATCTGTTCCATTTCATCCATTTGCTTTCGCAGCGCATCAAGGTTGGCCGCTTCAAAAGCTTTTTGCTTAAACTCTGTTTTGAGTAATTCCTCTTTAGCCTGCGCCGACTTGAGCTGATCAACTTGTGACTGGGTAAAAAAGCTATACCCAAGCACTAGGCATAAGCCCAAAACGGCAACTAGAATAAATACCTTTACGACACTCGGCCAAGAGCCGGGGTTTTCCCAATCCAGCTGATCTATTTCAACTTCTGATACAGCTGCTCTCCAGTCGCTAAATTTTTCTGATAGCGTATTTGCAAATGACATGGCTACTTACTCCCTTCAGCGTCAGCAATGGATGTTGCTGTTGCTAGCGTAACGGCCAAGCTAAAGTTATTGGCTTGCTCGCCAAATGCAGGATTAGCAACCACTGCTGTTAAATTGGGATCGGCAAACCAATTCGAACCATCAAGTCGGCGCATTAAATTAGACACGCGATTATTTGATTCAGCAGTACCATCAATAGTGAGGCGCTGGTCTTCGCGCTGTAAACGCTGGTAGTAAACGCCGTCTGGAAGTGTGCGAACGAACTGATCAAAAATACGAACAATAACTGGTCGATTACCTTGCAGGCCTTGGATAATGTTCATGCGACCAATCAACTGCTCTCGCTTTGATTTAAGTGCGTCAATCTCTCGCACTTCTTCATTCAATGAATCAATATTCTTTTGCATATAAGCATTACGATTATTCTGCGCATCAATCTCGCCGTTTATTGCAAAATAAACCGCACCAATTAATAAACCTGCAGCTATTACAACTGAACCGAGGTTGCCCAAAAACTCTTGCTTTAACTGCTCTCTTCTCGCCTCACGCCATGGCAGTAAATTAATCTTGGCCATTAATCAAAGCTCCTCATAGCCAAACCACAGGCAATCATAAGTGATGGCGCATCATTTCTCAGCGCATCGGCATCAACCTTTGATGAAATATTCATATCGACAAACGGATTCGCAACCGATGCCGGCGTACCGAGCTTCTCTTCGACTAAAGCCGCTAAGCCTTCCATCGCAGCTACGCCGCCCGCTAATATAATGTGATCGACTGCATCGAATTGACTCGATGAAAAAAAGAACTGCAGCGAACGTGACACCTGCTGCAATACCGCATCTTCAAATGGCGCCAAAACCTCGGACTCATAATCGTCGGGCAAACTACCCTGTTTTTTTGCTAGCCCAGCTTCTTCTTCTGACATGCCATAACGACGTTGAATTTCTTCTGTTAGTTGCTTACCACCAAATAACTGCTCTCGCGTATAAACTGTTCGGCCATCAGTGAGCACGCTAAGCGTTGTCATAGTTGCGCCGATATCAACAATCGCCACCGTCTCACCTTGATCACAGCCAATGGATTCAGCGATTTGATCAAAAGCTCGCTCCATATCGTAGGCCTCAACATCCACTACTTTTGCTTCAAGATCAGCCAACTCCAAAGCATCAATACGCAAATTAACATTTTCTTTTCGGCAGGCAGCTAATAAAACATTACAAGCATTGGGGTCGTTTTCGGAGACACCTTGAACCTCAAAATCGATAGCCACTTCATCTAATGGGTAGGGAATATATTGATCCGCCTCTGCCATAATCTGCGCTTCCATCGCATCATCATTTAAATCGACATCCATTGTGATCATTTTGGTAATAACCGCAGAGCCGGCAACGGCAACAGCTGCATTCTTTTGTTTAGTTTTGGATTGGTAAATTACTTGACGCAGTGCGTCCGCCACCCCTTCAGGGTCAGTGACATTTTTTTCGATAACGGCATTAGGTGGGAGTGAGGCAACCGCATAGGACTCAACACAAAAATGATCACCTGATTGACTCAACTCAAGTAACTTAGCCGATGAAGAGCTAATGTCTAATCCCAACACAATGGGTTGTTTTTTCTTAGCAAGCCCTAGCATGTCATCGCATTCCTAATTAATACTCTTTATATATATGTAACGCCTTGGCAAAGCGGCGCTAATTTTGAAAATCCTTAACAAAACCTCTAGCTGAACATAGACAACACTTTATCGTTAATGTCTCAATCTAATATCTCATTCAATATAATGACGCTAACTAAACGCGATAAAGCCAAAGTCAGCAGCAAAAACTAGCTCATCTCAATGCCCAAAGCGTAGTCTATATTTTGTCCTTATTAGAAAATTACCACCTTTCCAAGACGCTTTTTCGCTATGCTTGCGCACTAGATTCCAAATACTCAATATGAAACCGACCAACATGCATCGTCATCACACCGCAGCCGTTAAAATTTTTACATTACTTTTACTGGGTGGACTGTCGGCCGTGCTCATCATTTGCGCAACCTTCTTATACCTTAGTCCAAAGTTGCCACCGGTGGATGTACTGCGCGAGGCAAAACTTCAAGTCCCACTGAGAATCTATTCACAAAATGGCGAATTGATTGGCGAATTCGGAGAAAAGCTAAGAACACCTATCAAAATGGAAGCCGTTCCAGACCATTTTATTAACGCTATACTCTCGGCTGAAGACGATCGTTTTCTCAAGCATCAAGGCATTGATCTTGGCGGTCTATTAAGAGCCGCGTCACAATTGTTTACCAGCGGGGAAATTCAAAGTGGCGGCAGCACGATTACCATGCAGGTCGCACGTAACTTTTTTCTAAGTAGCGAACAAACGTTTTTACGTAAATTCAATGAAATATTCTTAGCGCTACAAATAGAAAGAACGTTAAGCAAAGATGAAATTCTTGAACTCTATGTAAATAAAATTTATTTGGGTAAGCGTGCTTACGGCATCCAAGCAGCGGCTGGTGTCTATTACGGAAAACCCATTCAAGGATTGAATTTATCGCAGCTAGCAATGATCGCCGGCCTGCCAAAAGCACCCTCAGCGTATAACCCTATCAATAACCCTACGCGCGCAAAAATTCGACGCGACTGGATCCTTGGTCGCATGTTAAAACTTGCCTATATCGAAAAGAACGAATGGGAAGAGGCAACAAGCCAACCGGTAACCGCACAGTACCACGGTAAAAAGCTCGCACTTGATGCAGGTTATGTGGCAGAAATGGCTAGAGCTATCGCCATAGAAAAACTTGGACGTGCAGCCTATACCGATGGATATATTGTTCGCACAACTATTGAGGCAGACAAACAACGCAGCGCACAAAATGCAGTTGCTAATGGTTTAAAGGCCTATGACTCGCGACATGGTTATCGAGGCCCTGAGCGCCAACTCGAAGTCAGTTCCGATGAAATACAAAACAAAAAAATCTGGTTAGCCTCTCTAAATAAAACCAGAACAATTCATCAACTTGTCCCCGCTGTTATTACTGGCATTAATAAACCGATTATTGAATTACCAATCAATCAACCATTGATTGATGATGAAGCCATAATAAATGCAACCGATCGCGCAGCAGCTACGGCAGAAGCGGATAACACCTCGACAACAGAAACCACTAATCCAGACGCACTATTAACGGATAAAGACCGCATTGAAATTATGTTCGCAAATGGCGACATTATTGAATTTATATGGGATAGAAAAAATAATCCGCTGCGCCTCTATATTAGTGAAAATAAGCGCGAGTCGAATCCGCAGTCAATCAAAGAAATATTGAACGTGGGCGATGTTATCCGCGTACAAATGGATCAAAAAAATCAAGCACCCTTTATCAGCCAAATCCCTACTGCTAGCGCTGGGCTCGTTGCATTAAAACCAAATGATGGCTCCATTGCAGCACTGGTCGGCGGCTTTGACTTTCAACACAGTAAATTTAATCGCGTCACTCAAGCCTATCGACAAACAGGCTCTAACTTTAAACCTTTTGTTTATGCTGCGGCCCTAGAGAATGGCTTTACTGCTGCTAACGTTATTAATGATGCCCCCATTGTTTTTGCTGATAACAAACTTGAAAGTGACTGGCGTCCAGAAAATTCTAGCGGTAAGTTTTATGGCCCCACAACATTAAGACGTGCTCTCTACTTATCACGCAACTTGGTTTCTGTCAGATTATTGCGAGAGCTCGGTATTAACAATGCTATTGATTATTTAAACCGTTTTGAATTTAGTGACAAACCACTTCCTCGTGACTTATCACTTTCGTTAGGTAGTTATGCAATGACTCCTCTGCAAGTCGCATCGGCTTATAGTGTTTTAGCCAATGGTGGTTATCGAGTGTCTCCTTACTTAGTGAGCCAAATTGAAAACCGACAAGGCGACATCATTTTCACCACAACTAAAAAAATCGCCTGTTTAGATTGCGAAACAGCATCAAATACTAATGCGCCATTAATAATAGATGATGAATTAACGGAAGCCGATTCACTCGATGCTTTACTTAACGAAACATCTGATACTGATTTACTCGCCGAAAAACCTCCGATAACAGAGGTTGCTGCCGATCAAATTATTGATCCTCGAGTGACTTATATCATTGATAGCATCTTGCAGGATGTCATCCGATACGGCACAGGAAGAAAAGCTAGAGCATTAGGAAGATCTGATTTAGCAGGAAAAACCGGCACAACTAACGGCCCTACAGATGCGTGGTTTTCTGGATACCATCCAGAACTAGTCGCCACCACATGGCTTGGCTTTGATGATAACCAGCTATTAGGTCAGCGTGAATATGGTGGCTCAGCCGCATTACCTATTTGGATTGACTTTATGCGTGACAGTTTAAAAGGCATTGAGACTGCAACAAGGACTCGCCCACCAGGCATGGTGTCAGTGAAAATTAACCGCTTAACCGGTCTTCCTTCTAGAGCGGACGATTCTAAAAATGTCTTTGAATCATTTTTAGAAGAATACATACCAGAGCAAAAAACTAATTCACCCAGTAGTACTAATATTGACCAAGGCATACTGGATGAAGAATTATTTTAATCCGCTTTATTTTATATAGCTTTGCGGATAAGACTGTTGCGCAACACCAGAATCGATAGCCGCTTTCGCCACTGCAGATGATACAGCCATCAGCAAGCGCGGATCCAATGGCTTAGGAATAATATACTCCTTATCAAAGCTCAAACTTTCAACGCCACACGCTGCAATTACCGCTTCGGGCACCGGCTCTCTCGCTAAATCTTTTAACGCATGAACCGCAGCAACTTTCATCGCTTCATTGATCGCTGTTGCACGAACGTCTAGCGCGCCTCGAAAAATATAGGGAAAACCCAATACGTTATTCACTTGATTCGGAAGATCAGAGCGGCCCGTAGCAATAATAATATCGTCACGTGTTTGATGCGCGAGCGCCGGTGCAATTTCTGGGTCTGGATTCGAGCAGGCAAATATCACGGGCTTAGGCGCCATAGTTAACAATGCCTCAGCAGTTAATAAATTCGAACCCGACAAACCAATAAACACATCTGCATCGACACAAGCATCCTCTAAAGTCCGTCTATCAGTTTCTCGACTAAACTCTGCTTTGTATTGGTTAATATTGTCTCGACCTTTATAAATAACACCCTGGCGATCTAACATAGTTATTTTATTACGATCAGCACCAAGGCTTATTAATAAACGCATTCCCGCTATTGCAGCAGAACCCGCACCTAAGCAAACAATATTAGCTTCTGGTAGGTTTTTACCTTGTATTTCTAAAGCATTAATTAAACCAGCAGCTGTCACAATAGCTGTGCCATGTTGGTCATCATGAAAAACAGGAACATCACAAAGCGATTTTAAGCGGCGCTCAATATCAAAACACTCTGGCGCTTTAATGTCTTCCAGATTAATACCGCCAAATGTTTTTGCAATATGCCTAACGGTTTCAACAAATATATCAGGGTCTTCTGAATCAACCTCAATATCAATCGAATCAATGTTCGCAAATCGTTTAAATAATAATGCCTTGCCTTCCATAACAGGCTTACTCGCTAACGCACCTAAATTTCCTAACCCTAAAATCGCAGTGCCGTTACTAATGACGGCAACCAAATTACCTTTAATAGTGTAGTCATAAGCGGCTTCGGCATTTGCAGCAATAGCACGCACCGGTTCTGCCACACCTGGACTATAGGCTAAAGCTAAATCATTCTGCGTTTCGGCAGAAGTCGTTAATTCGATTGCGATTTTTCCGGGCTTGGGATTTGAGTGGTAATCAAGTGCTGCTTGCTTAGGCGCTTCATTTGAAAATCGAGTTGTCATACTTTGACCTTATTTTTTTATTTAATAATAAAGCGGCCAATAGAAATTAAATAATCTCAAAACAATAAAGGTCGCTTAAAAACTGGAAGCGTTATAGAAAGATTAGTGTTATGAACTTAGCAAAGAAAGTAAAGAGAGTGGCAATTTTCTGACTTACCATTTTTTAGCTCATTCAACTTAAGAGACAAAAAACAATTCAGTAAGCTAATCAAACAGACCGATCAGACAAACACAAAAAAACTCAATCGGAGATTAATCACCGATTGAGCTAAATTAAAATAAGTGGTATTTAAAAATAGCGAAGGGCTATTTTTTAGTAGAGCGATTACCAAAGCGCTTGTTAAAGCGATCAACACGGCCGCCAGTATCAAGTACTTTCTGCTTACCCGTGTAAAAAGGGTGACACTGTGAGCAAACATCGATGTGAAAATCTTTGCATAGTGTTGAACGTGTTTCTACTGTTGCGCCGCAGCTGCAAGTCGCTGTAACAGTATCGTAGGCTGGATGTATATCGGCTTTCATGTCTTCTTCTTACTCCAAACGCGGGACACCGCCGTCTCGTTCACCATGCTCCAGAGCCAATCTCCGGGGGCAACCAGTACGGTATCCTCTCAAGGGTCGGCGATTCTACCAGAAAAGTAGCCGCAATCAAGCGGCCTGCAGCGATTTAAGTCCATAATGACCATTTACTGTTTTTAGAGAAATCAATGAATTACACGGTTAGACAAGAACTCATCGAGCCAACAATGTAAACTAGCGGCCCAAAATGCCCACCAACCCTAGGATTTATACGATTAATGAGTGCAGGCCTGTCAAAATTCGTTCAAGTGGTCATTGCCTCGCCAGTAAGGCACCATTTTGACTATTTACCTGCCGAAGGCCTTAAAGCCACGGATTATCTGGTTGGCAGCCGTGTAGAGGTCCCTTTCGGGCGTCGAAACATGACCGGCATTGTTATTGGCCACTGCCAAACCTCATCCATTGCTGCTGATAAGTTAAAAGCCATCCGCCAAAAGCTCGATTCGACCGCTATCGTCAGTGAAGATTTACTGTCGCTGGCAGAATGGATGAGCAACTATTACCATCACCCCTATGGCGATACCCTGCTGAGTCTGCTGCCCAACCAACTCCGTAAAGGTGGCAGTGTCGATGCCTACAGCCAATATTGCTGGAAAATCACCCCCCACGGGCTCGGCTGGCCAGATGACGCCTTACAGCGAGCGCCCAAACAAGCCGAATTACTCAATTTTCTTCGCACAGCAGAACGCGCAGAAACCGATACCCTAACAGGCGAAGCAATTCTAAAAGAAGCCGGTCACAGCCGCGCCTCGGCTTTAGAGTTAGCCAAAAAAGGCCTAGCCAGCTCGGTAGAGCAAGGCTACTACCCCGCCGACTGCCAAAGTATTTTGCGGGGGCAGGCTCAGGATAAACCGCCCACTCTCAACGCTGAACAAATAGAAGCCTGTTCATTAATCGCCGATCGACTCGGCAGCTTTGATACCGTCCTGCTTGAAGGTATTACCGGTAGCGGCAAAACTGAAGTCTATTTGCGCGCCATCGATAAAGTACTCTCGCTCGGCCAGCAAGTGCTTGTGTTAGTCCCCGAAATTGGCCTCACTCCGCAAACCATTAATCGCTTTGTTGACCGTTTTGATGTGCCGATTGCTATTTTTCACTCCGGCCTAACTGATCGCGAACGGCTAGCCGCTTGGACAGCCGCTAGTGATGGTGTGGCACGGATTATTATCGGTACGCGCTCGGCGGTGTTTACACCCATGGCCAATGCTGGCCTAATCATCATTGATGAAGAGCATGACGGCTCGTATAAACAACAAGATAGCCTGCGTTACTCGGCGCGCGATATCGCCATTATCCGTGCGCGCACTAAAAATATTCCTGTTGTTTTAGGCTCCGCCACGCCCTCGCTAGAGACACTCTTTAACGCCCAAACAAAAAAATACCAGCATAGCGTGCTTAAAAACCGCGCCGGCAGTGCCAGCCCGCCCAGTATTGAACTGTTGGATATTCGTCGCCAAGTGCTCCACGAAGGTCTTAGTGATAATGCGATTGCTGCGATTGGCGAGACTCTCTTCAGCGGCCAACAAGCCATGGTTTTCGTCAACCGTCGTGGTTTTGCACCACTATTAATGTGTCATGACTGCGGATGGCATGCCCAGTGCGATCACTGTGATGCGCGACTAACACTGCATAATCGCCCCCACGAATTGCACTGCCATCACTGCGGCCATCGCGCTAAGGTGCCAACTGCTTGTCCACGCTGCCAATCCTCGCGTCTACTTCAGGTCGGTCAGGGCACGCAAAGAAGTGCCGAAGCACTCACTGCGTTGTTTCCTCGCTTTCCTGTCATCCGCATCGATCGCGATAGTACTCAAGGCAAGCAAGCAATGGGCGAGCGTGTCGACCTAATTAACCGCGGTGAACCCGCCATTTTAGTCGGCACACAAATGCTGGCTAAGGGTCACCACTTTCCAGCACTCAATCTAGTCGTCGTTCTTGATATTGACCAAGGCCTCTACAATCCGGACTTTCGAGGACCTGAGAAAACCGTGCAACTGCTGACTCAAGTCGCTGGCCGCGCGGGGCGCGCAGGTCATGGCGGAAGAGTCTTAATTCAAACGCATATGCCAGAGCATCCTTTGTTACAGATTTGGCAAACAGAAAGCTACCAAGGCATTATCGAAACGCTTTTGAATGAGCGCTCGCTGCGTACATTGCCGCCTTATGCGCATATTGCGTTAATTCGTGCCGATAGCCCAAAACCTGAACAGGCGTTGCGATTTTTAAACCAACTCGCTCAGCAACAGACAAACACGCTTAATCAAAGCGGCTGCCAGCTGATTGGTCCATTGGCTGCATTTATGGAAAAGCGCGCAGGACGTCATCGCGCTCAATTAATGATTAAATCTGAGCAACGTAAATCGCTTCACAGCGCCGTAAAACAGCTTATCCAATCACTGGATCAAAGTAAGAAACCGTCCGGTCTGCGCTGGAGTATCGATATCGATCCACAAGATGTTATCTAATTAGCGTCTTTATACGATCTAATACCATCAACATAAGTGTATCGTTCACTTGTCTCTAGATAGTTGACTAGCGATAATAGCTGACCTTTTAAATGGGGCATTGTGCTTAACTGACACAACCTAACCGCCGAACATCACGATTGAGACAAACTGCTAAATGAAAGAAGCCTTACAGCAACTGATTAGCCAAACGATTACTACGCTGATTGATGCAGAGAAAATTCCAGCAATGGCGATACCAGCCATTAAAATTGAGCGCACTCGAGATGCTAGCCATGGCGACTTTGCCTGCAACATTGCTCTCGTGTTAGCAAAACCAGCCGCCATGAAGCCACGCGATATCGCTGAGCTAATTTGTCAGTCACTACCCGACAATACCGTTATCGCCAATGTTGATATTGCTGGCCCTGGTTTTATCAACGTGTTCCTAGCGAAATCGGCACAAACGGATGTGGTTGTCCAAGTACTCAATGAAGCCGAACATTTTGGTCATAATCAAAATGGCATGGATGACAAAGGTGTCGCCAAATCGGTACAGGTCGAATTTGTCTCTGCCAACCCAACCGGTCCGCTGCATGTGGGTCACGGTCGAGGCGCAGCCGTAGGCGATAGTATTTGTCGTCTACTTGAAGCCAGTGGCTGGCAAGTCACACGTGAGTTTTACTATAACGATGCCGGCCAACAAATTAATAACCTCACTCGCTCCGTGCAACTGCGCTGCCAAGGTATTGGTCCCGATGATGCCGCTTGGCCCGAAGATGGTTATCGCGGCGAATATATTGCCGAACTCGCCGCCGACTATATGGCAGGCAAAGCACTCGAAGACGCACCCGCACCGGCGGATGCAGAAAATGATGAAGCGATTCGCGCCTATGCCGTTGCTTACTTACGCCGCGAACAAGATATTGATCTCACCGCCTTCGATGTTAAATTTGATGTTTTCTCACTCGAGTCTTCTTTATATACCGACGGTAAAGTCGACAGTACCGTCAACACCTTAATCGACAATGGCTTCACTTACGAAAAAGATGATGCCCTGTGGTTAAAAACCACTGAGTTCGGTGATGATAAAGATCGTGTTATGCGTAAATCCGATGGTGGCTATACTTACTTTGTTCCTGATGTCGCCTACCACCTTGAAAAATGGCAACGTGGTTTTCACACCGTTGTTAACGAACAAGGTGCCGACCATCACAGCACTATCACTCGCGTTCGCGCTGGCTTACAAGCATTAAATGCCGGTATACCTAAAGGCTGGCCAGATTACGTCTTGCATCAAATGGTCACTGTTATGCGCGATGGCGCAGAAGTCAAAATTTCAAAACGTGCAGGCAGCTATGTGACATTAAGTGACTTAATAGAACAAGTGGGCTGCGATGCTACGCGCTACTTTTTAGTTGCTCGAAGAGCCGATTCACAACTGACATTTGATATTGATTTAGCGCTACAAAAAAGCAACGATAACCCTGTTTTTTATATTCAGTATGCACACGCAAGAGTCTGCAGCGTAATGCGACAGGCAATAGAAAAAAATATACCTTGGGATAAAGAATCCGGCCTAGCGCATTTAGATAAACTTGGCACTGACACTGAGGTTGCAATACTCAAAAGCATTGCGGCCTATCCTGAATGTGTTGCCATGAGTGCGCGTGAATTTGCACCGCATAACGTTGCGGCTTACTTACGTGATCTGTCAGCTGCCTTACACAGCTGGTACGCGAGTGGCAACCAAGATAAAAGCAGCCAGCTGCTCGTTGCTGACAATGATATCCGCAACGCCCGTTTAGCCTTAGCCGAAGCCACTCGACAGGTACTTGCGAATGGCTTAAAACTGCTTGGTGTTAGTGCTCCGGAAAGTATGTAAGGCATATATAAGACATATAAAGAAAACTGGAATGGCTAGTTAACCGTAGAGATACTATGACCTATTTTTTAACACCGACAATTGCGAACAAGCGTGGCGTTAGTACAAAGCCAAAGCGTAGGTCTAAAGCGCGCGGTAAAAAATCAGCGTCAATATCAAAACTACGATTAATCGCAACCGTCGTCATTGTTATACTGTTTAGCTTAGGCCTATATGGGCTTAATCAACTTGAGTCATCAAAAACACAGCACAGTAAACCAACCGCTACAAAAAAATCTCTTCAAATCGAAGAGAAATCAACAACAAAAGAAGATGACTACAGCTTCTACGGCAAGTTAAAAGATTTTGAAGTCGTGGTCAGCGAAGACTCTGCTTATAACAGCAGCCGCAGTGTCGATGATAACTATATTTATTTAATTCAGGCGGGCTCCTTTAAAACCCAAGCACAGGCCGAAAAGTTATTAGTCGAATTAACTTTGCTGGGCTTAGAGCCTAAAATTGATAAAAGCCGAAATGCATCAGGCAACTTATGGTATCGCGTGCGCCTCGGCCCGTTTGAAAATCGCGGCACCATGACGGCCGTTCGCTCCACTATTATTTCAAATGACCTTGAAGCAATGGTTATGAAACGTAAAATTTAAAACCAATAGATAAAGGTACTGTTAATTGATCCCAGAAGTCATCGAGTTACACAAAGCCTCAAAACAACTCGAACTAGTTTATGCCAATGATGAGCGCTTTTTTTTAGACGCTGAATTCTTGCGCGTACACTCACCGTCGGCTGAAGTTCGTGGCCATCACCCCGGCCAAGCCGTGCTGCAAGTGGGTAAAAAGAACGTGGGTATTTTATCGCTTACTGGCGTGGGTAATTACGCACTACAAATCAGTTTTGATGACGAACACAATAGCGGTATTTACTCATGGGATTATCTGCGTGAGCTGTGTGAAAAAAAAGAAGCTTATTGGCAAAGCTATTTAGACCAGCTGATAGAAAATGGGGGGAACCGCGACCCTGATGTCCAAACAATTAATTTATTTGATCCAAGTTAAATTTAACATTAAAAATAATAAACCACTCTATTATTAAAGGAACAGCACTATGGATATGATTGTTAAAATTTTATTTGCTACTGCAATGCTACCGTTAATCATCAACGTGATTGCTGCTTATTTTCGCAACCAACAGCTTGGTTATATTGACAATAGAAACCCTCGCCAACAAGCAGGCAAACTGACCGGTATTGGCTTGCGTTGCTATGCTGCACAACAAAATTCATGGGAGGCGCTTGCGCTTATCTCGGCAGCAGTACTGTGTGCTTTTTTAATGGGCGCTACAGCGGAACAAATGCTACTGCCCGCGCAGATATTTTTTGCAACACGTATTATTTATATCGCATGCTACCTGGCTAACCTTGCAACATTACGATCCATTGTTTGGATTATCGGTTTAGGTGCTTGTATTTCATTATTTCGTCTCAACGGTGCTGGCTAGCAAGCTGTTGTCCAGCGCTCGGCACGGGTACAATGTTGTTGATCAGCGAGCTTACAAAATGCTTACACAGCATGTTTGCAACAGACACTAGCCAATAGAAACAAGGTTTTTAACATGACAGACAGTCGCTCTACATCCGAGAACAACACTACTGAATCTCCGGATAAAACGCACTTTGGCTATCGGCAGGTCGATACCGAAGAGAAAGCCAGCCTAGTCGGCGAAGTCTTTACCTCGGTCGCAAGTCGATACGACATTATGAATGATTTGATGTCTGCCGGCGTGCACCGCCTTTGGAAGCGTTTCACTATCGAAATCTCTGCTGTTCGACCTGGTCATCGCGTACTGGATCTTGCTGGCGGTACAGGCGACCTTGCCTCTAAATTTAGCCGCCTCGTTGGCTCTGAGGGTGAAGTCATTCTTTCTGACATCAATGCCTCAATGTTAAGCACCGGCCGAGACAAACAAACCGATAATGGCAACTGCGGCAATATCCATTATGTGCAAGGTGATGCGCAGTTTCTGCCTTTCGATGATAATTACTTTGACTGCATCACTATTGGCTTTGGTTTGCGCAACGTCACCGATAAAGACCTTGCGCTACGCTCCATGTTTAGAGTGCTTAAACCGGGCGGTCGATTACTAGTTTTAGAATTCTCAAAGCCGAACAATCCGTTACTATCAAAAATTTACGATACCTATTCATTTAAAATTCTGCCTAAAATTGGCAAGTTAATTGCGCAGGATGAAGATAGCTATCGCTACCTTGCCGAATCGATTCGTATGCACCCCGATCAAGAAACTTTAAAAGCCATGTTAGAAGATGCAGGCTTTGTCGATTGTGAATACCATAATATGACTGGCGGCATCGTAGCGGTACACAAAGGTATTAAACTTTAAGCCTCGATATGATAGATCCTATGCTCACATCCGCCAGCTGCGCGGCACTCGAAAAAGCGATTAATGGCAGCTTGTCATTGGATGCAACAACGCAGAATAAACTAGCCGCATACGCTGGGCGCATTATTCGTATTGCCTGTACCCAATCCAAAAGCAAGTCAGAAGCCAAGTCCGATATCGTTTTTTATCTTCGCATCGACTCAACAATTAGTGTGCTGCAATATTGTGAAGAAAAAGTTGATGCGGGCATTGAAGGCCCCTCACAAGAATGGTTAGCGCTATTAACCGCTGATGATGCCGCATCTGCACTTATTAATGGCAAACTAAAAATTGAAGGTGATAGTCGTTTATTTATGGAATTAAAAACCATTGGTGAACAAATTGATCTTGATTGGGAAGGTTATATCGCTCGCTTTATTGGCGATGTTCCCGCTCATTTAGTTGGCAAAGCAACTCACAGCTTAATGAGCTTTAGCAAACAGGCACGACAAACCCTACTGCGCACCGTTGATGATTTTTTACATGAAGAAGCGCGGGCATTACCAACACGCATAGAATGCGAAAATTTTTATGCACAACTACGTGAATTAGAAATGCAAATTGATCGTATCGAGGCAAAGACTTTGCGTTATAAAAAACAATCTGCGGAGCATGATGCATCATGAAACAACTCATGCGCTTGCTGACTATATTACGCGCTGCTATAAAGTATCGTCTCGATTCTTTTATACCGCTATCTAAACAGCCACTATTTGTTAAATTATTGGTTAAAATCCTCGCGCCTGTTTATGGCCGCAAAGCGAGCAATGATCAATCCGATCGTGGTCTACGATTAAGATCGGCGCTGCAAGAATTAGGACCCGTCTTTGTTAAATTTGGTCAGCTGTTATCGACCCGTCGTGACTTACTGCCTACTGACATTGCCGATGAGCTTGCCCTACTACAAGATCAAGTACCGGCTTTTGATAACAGCGCATCGGTTGCTATTATCGAAGACGCATTAGGACAACCCGTTAGCAGTGCATTTGCCGAGTTTAGCGAAGAGCCTCTCGCCTCTGCATCAGTAGCACAAGTTCACGCGGCTAAATTACATGACGGCCTCGATGTCGTTGTTAAGGTCATTCGCCCCGGTATAGAAAACGTTATCGCCAAAGATATTCGTTTACTGTTTTTAATAGCACGGTTAGTAGAACGATTTTCACAAGACGGTCGACGTTTACGCCTCACTGAAGTCGTTAGCGATTATGAACATACTATTTTTGATGAACTCGACCTTAAACGAGAAGCAGCGAATTGCTCGCAACTAAAACGCAATTTTGAACAAAGCGATAAATTACGCAGTCTGTTATTTATTCCTGCCATTGTTTGGGAACTTAGCGGCCCCAACATTATGGTAATGGAACGTATTTACGGCATACCTATTTCTGATGTCGACACGTTAAATAAGAAAAACATTAATTTAAAAGCTTTGTCAGAAAGTGGCGTCGAAATATTTTTTACCCAAGTTTTCGAGCACAACTTTTTCCATGCTGATATGCATCCGGGAAATATATTTGTTGACCCTAGCCGCTCTGAGAATCCCCGTTATATGGGTATTGATTGTGCGATTATGGGTTCATTATCCGACTTTGATCGCTACTATTTAGCTCGCAACTTACTCGCTGTGTTTAATCGTGACTACGCCTTAGTCGCAAGATTACATGTCGAATCAGGCTGGGTGCCTGCTGGCACCAATGTGCAATCGTTTGAGGGTATGATCCGCAGCGCCTGCGAACCGATTTTTGAAAAGCCGTTATCTGAAATATCTTTCGGCACCTTGCTTATTTATCTCTTCCAAGTGGCTCGTCGCTTTGGCATGGAGGTACAGCCCTCACTAGTACTTCTCCAAAAAACCTTACTCAACATTGAAGGCCTAGGTAGACAGCTCTATCCCGATTTAGATTTATGGCAAACCGCTCACCCATTCCTAGAAAACTGGATGGCTGAACGCTACTCACCCAAACGACTATTAAGTGAGTTGAAGTATCAATCACCAGCGCTGTTAGAGGCCTTACCCGCTCTGCCCGATTTATTACTTCGACAATTGCACCAATTGAATGGCACCGCCACCTCTGGATCCGAGGCCAGCAACAACGCCACAGCTCACCTGCAAAGCCGAATTGATCAATTAGAGCGTACATTTAAACGCCAGCGAACTTTCCGTACTACTATTGTCATTCTTGCTCTACTATCAACAACTGTCTATTTAGCGTTAAACTAACGATACGGACTGATTAACTCTCACTGATTTGAAAACACATCGCCATGACTGATCAAAATAATGCATTGTTAGACTCTATTGAATGGAATAGTCAGGGACTAATCCCTGTTATCACCCAAGATGCCGTCAGTAAAAGAGTACTGATGCTGGCATGGATAAACCGCGATGCGCTGACCGCCACCATTGAAAAACGCGAAGCCGTTTACTGGTCACGCTCACGGCAGCGACTATGGCATAAGGGCGAGTCCTCGGGGCATATCCAAAAAATTATTGATATGCGACTCGATTGCGATGGCGACACATTACTATTCTTAGTCGACCAAATTGGCGGCATTGCTTGTCATACGGGTCGTGAGAGCTGTATGTATCAGCAATATTCGCATGACGAAGGCTGGGTGACTGTTGAAGCACCTATTAAAAACCCAGAAGATATTTATTAAATATTTTCTCACTTATTGTTATCAATTGATAATCGAGCAATAAAATGTCCGACACATTAAAACAACTCACCGACCTACTTGAGCAACGCAAAGACGCTGCCGCTGACTCCTCTTATGTAGCACAACTGCATGCAGAGGGTATCAATAAAATTCTCGAGAAAGTCGGCGAAGAATCAACAGAAACGATTATCGCAGCAAAAGATTATGCACTAGCAAAACAATCCGCTGAATCAAACACCGATCAGCAAAAAGCAGCGTTAATCAGTGAGACCGCAGATCTATGGTTTCATACGCTAGTCATGCTCTCACATTTAGATAGTAATGCTGACGACGTCATTTCAGAACTCGGTCGACGTTTCGGCGTTTCAGGTCTCGATGAAAAAGCAGCACGCAAATAATGTTAATCGTCAGAATTGTTAGCATTTAATTAAATTGATAGGAGAACATCATGGGCTTTGGCGGTATTAGCATTTGGCAATTATTGATTATATTAGCAATCGTAATTATGATTTTTGGGACTAAACGTCTTAAAAATATTGGCGGTGATCTCGGCGGTGCCATTAAAGGCTTTAAAAAATCCATGGCTGATGATGAGCCAACTAAAGAGTTGGATGAGCAAGAAGAAACAGCACAAGACAACAAAGATCAATACAAAGACCAACACAAAGACCAACACAAAGACTAATAGATGGATATTGGTATACAAGAAATTTTACTGATTAGCGTTCTTGCGCTTATCGTATTAGGACCTGAACGACTACCATCGACGGTCAAAACAATTGCTCTGTGGCTAGGAAAAATTAAACGCAGCTTTAATAGCATCAAAGCGGATATTGAGCGTGAGATTAATGCCGATGAAATTCGCGAGCAAATTCATAATGAAAACATACTGCACGAACTTGGCGAACCCATAGAGCAGCTAAAACAAACTGCAAACGAGTTTGAAAAATCGATCAATACGCCGGTAGATGATAATCAACCGTCTGAAAAGCATTAAAGAAAACGGCTGCCGCATGTCTACTTCCTCGACACCAGAAAATAAAGCACACACGGATAAACAACAGCCACTGGTTGAGCATCTCCTCGAGCTGCGTACATGCCTACTTAAAAGCATTAGCGCAGTTGCCATCGTCTTTTTATCATTAGTTTTTTTCTCTAACGATATTTATACTTTTTTCGCACTGCCTATTCAGGCTCTGCTGCCCGAAGGCTCAAGTATGATTGCAACCGATGTTGCATCACCCTTTTTTGCGCCTTTTAAGCTTACTATTATCTTATCTTTTTTTGTTGCCATACCTTATGTGCTTTATCAATTATGGGCTTTTATCGCGCCGGGCATGTATAGCAATGAAAAGAATTTAGCGATACCGCTATTTGTTAGTAGTGTGTTGCTATTTTATTTAGGTATAGCGTTTTCTTATTATGTGGTGTTTCCCATTGTATTTGGTTTTTTTACTGCGATAGCCCCAACGGGCATTGCCGTAACACCTGATATCAATAGCTATTTATCTTTTATTCTAAAGTTATTTTTTGCTTTTGGTTTAGCATTTGAAATACCGATTGCAACGTTTATCTTAATTAAAGCGGGTGTTACAACAAGACAGGCATTAGCCGCTAAGCGCCCCTACATTGTTGTAGTTTGTTTTATTTTCGGCATGCTACTAACGCCGCCTGACGTTATATCTCAGTCATTACTGGCGATTCCCGCATGGTTATTATTTGAGTTAGGTCTTCTAATGAGTCGGTTAGTTGAAAAAAATAACTAACCCATTTTTAAACTAGAAGCTTCAATTTTCTTCTTATCAAAACAGTAGCAAACAATATAAGCCCTAGTGGATCAATAGCACCACCGCCGCCATTACTTGACTGGCTTGTATTTGTCGCTTCTGGCTCATCATCATTTGGAGCCTCTGCAGAATTTGGCTGTCCAAATGAATGCAGAGTGACATTCAAAGTATTATTTTCTGGTATAACATCCGTTACATCAGCCGTTGTCGTACCGATTGAATGCTGCAACGTTAATTCAACGGCACTTTGATTGGCACTAGCGGTAACTGTTAATTCAAAACCATTCGTAGGATTATTAATGACGCAGTTATAACTACTCAAGGTGGTCGAACAATTACCGCCCTCAACAACTGCATTAATCAACTGCCCTGCCGAAGTATCCACAAGCACACCAGCAATAGTCACCACGCCGATAGGTATATATCCATCATCCGCATTAATGCTATAGACCAAATCAAAAGGTGTATCGCTATTAGGACTCACAGGGTTATCAAGGCTCGCTGTTAATCCAAGATCAATTGGAAAGCTGAAGCATAAACTCGACAGATCGGCTGAGACACTTTGGTTAATAGTATCGATTGAACATGAGGAAAAGCCAGTAAATCCCGAGGCTTGAAAGCCAAGACTCGCTGACATCACATTGCGATTTTCTGGGCAACCATTGGTAGCGACTGAATCATGCTCGGCACCAAGGTTATGGCCAATTTCATGCGCCATCACTAAGCTCACCAATGAGGTATCTCCGGCATCAGTTATTCCCGTGTTAAGACCAAAACTTTGGCAAACTTGATCAAGATAAGCAATACCCACCACATTGTCATCAACACCAGAAAAATCACGCCCAGTAACTAAGTGAAAAATTGATCGTGACTGTCGTAAAAAACTTAACTGATTAGAGCCACGTAATATTCTTAAACGATCCAGTAAATCGTTAGGGTCATCACTACTACCGATTAAACTGTCTTGTGCCGAATTCAGCATGGTTAAACTGATACGACTAAATTGATAGTTCAAACCATTTTGAAAAAATAATTCCATTTCATTGAGTTCACGTAATGCGCGCTGCATAGGCGCCTCATTACTGGGTAAATTTTGATAACTTAAATCATAGGCCAACTCAATTTCAGGCAGCAGGCAAACACCATTTATTTGATTAGCGCAAACATCTGACAAAGTGGCCGAGGCGATCGTAAAGTAACTGCTGTTAATCTGACTGTTATTGGTATCTGTATATAATGCTGATTGAGTATTTGACGTATGAGTTAATGAGTGGGAGTCATTGATTGTGCCTGAGGCGCACGTCTTTCCGCTTTTCTCATTATCTGCTTGGTAAGTATGCAAGCCTCCCGAACGGCTTGCCATTGGATTCTGTTCAGCATCAACAATATAGAGCTCCTCCTCTACCAATAGAATTCCTTGCCAGCGATTATTACTAAAGGAAGCTCTGACGCTACTATTAGGGTAGCCTGATAAGTGGCCTTTATAATGATGCTGCTCTGATTCGTCTAATGGCGTACTGATTTTTTCGAGCAACTGATTATTTTTATCAAGCCTTGCCAATAATGAAAAACCATTGACATTAAAAGAGAGAGATAAGGCATCATCTGATTCTAAGTTTTTTGCATACAGAGAATTTGCACCTGAACTCATCAGCGCAATAAAAATAAAAGACCAAAAAAGGCGAGGAAAAAATGGCACACTGCAACCGAATTGACACATAAAGATAAGATTCCTTTCTTATCTAGAGTAGACAATTATTGCCAGCTAGCGGCACTCACCGTCAATCATTAATTAATAATTGTGATGCAATAGACTTTTTTTACTTTTAGAGCATCAATAAATTGCAATTTTTATTTAACAAAAAGCACCCGTTGTTTTTTGAAAAAATTACCGGTATTGTAAAGATAAAATTTAATAACATGAGAATAGTGTTTTATTATGCCCCTTAATGTCATAGATAATGCCATCGACAATACCATCGACCTACCCATTAACATCAATACCATTAAAGGTTTTCTTGCCGAAGATGAAGGGCAAGCTTTATTTCAAGCCGCAAGGGATACAGCACATCTTGGTGCCAGCCTTGAAGTCGGAAGTTATTGTGGCAAGTCTACGGTCTACCTTGCTACTGCTGCTAAAATCAAGAACAACATTGTCTATGCTATTGATCATCATCGTGGCTCTGAAGAACATCAATTAGGCGAGGAGTATCACGATAACAAACTCTTTGATCCGCAAGCACAATTAATGGATACCTTTAAAGCGTTTCGAAAAACAATGCGAGACGCGCAGCTTGAAGATACTGTTGTGCCCATTGTTGCTTCGTCACAACTCGCATCTCGCAACTGGTCAACGCCATTAGGTATGGTTTTTATTGATGGCGGACACAGTATGGACGCGGCAATGACAGACTATCGCGCATGGGCAGGCCATATCGCTGTGGGCGGCATATTAGCTATTCATGATATTTTCCCTGACCCTAAAGATGGCGGCCAAGCACCCTATACGATTTGGAAGCTCGCTAAAGCATCAGGGTTATTCGAGGAGTTACCAACGGTGAATACATTGGGATTATTTAAACGAATTTGAATGCTTCGCTTGTATTGCACTCTAACAAATTAACTGAGGTAAACAATTTTGCCGCAGCGGTATGTTCAGTTAATGCATCAGCGGCTAATAAAATTGCTCCTGCTGTCCATGTCGGTTTTTCATCCGGCCATAAAACATCTTGAACAAATTGATAACCCGTCCAGTATGAACCATCTTCCAGTTGCCACTGATGCAGCCAACTATAAAGTTCAGCAGCACGAGCATGATCACCAGCGGCCAATAGCGCCATTGTTAATTCGCATGATTCGGCGACGGTAACCCAAGGCTCTTCGACAACACAACGACAGCCAAGATCTTTTTCTACAAAGTCATCCCAGCGTAATTGCAAATGTGCAGACGCTTGTGATTTTGGTATAACGCCAGTCAACACCGGATAAAACCAATCCATTGAATAGCGCGACTTACTCTCCCATGTCCGATCAAAACGCTGCGGCTTATTAAGTAGAGCATCGCCGAGCTTTTCTCGCGCTAACAGCCATTCAGGACGCGCTTGATTAACTGTCACCGAGATATTGTGCGCACACTCAAGACTTTTATAAATTGAACTACAGCCGGTAATCAAGGCATCACATTTCGATGCGTTATTCGCATCGACCGCCCAATTGATATCGCCCTCTTCCTGCTGTTGAGCAATCACAAAACCAATGGCCGCATCAACTACCGGCCAAAAGCGCGCTAAAAAATTTTGATCCTGACTTATTAAATAGTGATGCCAAACACCCGTGGCAATATAGGCAACGAAATTGGTTTCACGTCGATCCTTCTTCTCAACGATATTATCTTTATAAGCCGCCCACCAACTACCATCTTCTAACTGTTGATCTGCCAACCATTGATAAGCACGTTCTGCGTTAACAAAATCACCATGAATACTTAAACCCATTGCCGACTCCACATGATCCCAAGGATCACAATGCCCGCCTTCAAACCATGGAATAGCACCACTGGGTTTCTGGATTCGCTGAATAAACTCTACCGTTGGTAAAAAAAATGCTTCAGGGTAAAGCCCTTTCGATAAATATAACCCACTCATCAATTGGCCTCCCCGTGATATTCAGGTGCAGATGATTGCTTCTGAAAATACATGACAACACTTTTACCCATTAATGGGTTTAATAGCTTATCTAACGTCTGTGTTAACCATGGCTTTTTCATTAGGTCCCAAACTAATAATTTATGATACGCAGCAATTAGTTTAGATTGCTCTTGCTTACGCCAAAACAAACACTTTAACCACCAGTATGGAACATGCAAAGCATGCGCCCAATGGCCACGATAATAATCAAAGCCTTGTTTTTCAATATCGTTACGTAGCGATCGCGCATTAAAAATTCGAATATGCCCGCCTTCAACTTCATGATATTCACGACTCAAGGCCCAGCAAATACGCTCTGGCCATGCACGCGGCACACTCGCAGCAAAAATACCCTCAGGTTTTAAGACGCGAGTAATTTCATCTAAAACCGATAAATAATCAGGAATATGTTCAAGTACTTCTGAACAAATAATCGCATCAAAACTATTATCTGAAAATGGCAAAGCTAGCGCGTTAGATGCCGATAAAGAAAAACTTTTCTTTTCATTGTCAGGTTCAGAAAAACCCATAAATCTATCGGCACTGATTTTTAAATCATCAAAACTTAAATCAACACCGACGGCATCAACTTCATAGGCCATATAAGCAGAGATAACATGCCGCCCTTCGCCACAGCCAAGGTCTAAGACCTTATCACCTTTTGATAAAGACATATGTTCGAAATTAATGGTTAGCACTGATACCTCGTTCCTCGCTAAAGGCGACTGACTCAATCAGTTGCTCCTGTGACATTAACCCCTTATCAGAGCTATTATCTAGACTACTAACAACGCCGCCATCAAGAATTTGATAATAAAGTGCTGTTAATTCTTTTGCGGCTAAAGTCCAAGAGAATTTTTCTTCGATGCGCTTTCTCGCTAGCTTTCCATAACGCTTTCTTTCTGCTGCATTAAGCAATAGATTTTCGATCGCTGCAGCCATAGCTTGCGGGTTTTTTATTGGTACAGTAATACCCGCATCACCAACGACCTCCGGCAAAGCACCACCGTCAGTTGAAACTAATGGTAAGCCACAAGCCATCGCCTCACCCGCCGGCAAGCCAAAACCTTCATAGACAGATGGAACAATCGCAATACTGGATTCTGCATAATACTGAACTAACGCCTCAGTACTAACGCCATGAACAAACTCAATATGCTTTGTCAAATTAAGCTGCTTAATTAATCGTTCAGTTTCACCTTTTTCCTGCGGCTTACTGACTAATAATAAACTGATCTGCGGAAATTCTTGAACGAGCTGTGAAAGCGCCAATAATAAATAGCGTAAACCTTTTAATGGTTGATCGGCAGAGGCAATGGCCATAATTTGCCATGGATCACGCTTAACCTCGCGCATAGGCTTAAACACATCAGTATCAATACCGTTATAAACCAAATGGATTTTATCCGCATCAAGTGAAAAGGCTTCTGCAATATCCTGCGTTGATTGCTTTGATACCGTCACGACATGCTCTAATTTTGCAGCCACTTTCTTTTGCATCCCTAAAAAAGCATACCAGCGTCGAATAAATAATCGCGCCCAGCGATCATCGCTATTATTTAGCGCAATATCTAAATCGCTCGTAATGGGATGATGAATCGTGGTGAGCAAATTAAAACCTTTTTTCTGAAGTTTTAACATCGCCCAACCAAGGCATTGGTTATCGTGGATGATGTCGTAGTCACTGCGATGCGCCATCAGGTATTTATAAAGACGGCGACTAAAGCAATACGGTTCGGCAAAACCACCCGTCAGCTTACTTGTCCACTCAATAATATTACTTAACGAAGTAAGATGATGTGGCCGTAATGAGCGCAGGCCATGATTAAATAAATCTAACCCTGGAAGCTTAATAAGATTAACGCGGGGGTCGACCTCAGGATAAGGCTGGCCCGAAATAACATCGACCTGATGCCCTGCCTCGACTAAAGCCTTACTGAGGTATTTAATATAAATACCTTGCCCACCACCAAAAGGAGCGCTGCGATAACCAGCAATACAAATTCGCAACGGGCGAGCTATCGATCCTAACGATTTTGTTTTGGATTGAGTTTTTATTGCAGTGCTATTATTAATAGCGGCATTAGGAATAAGCTCATCATCGAAAAGCGAAAGCTGTTGCTCATGGACAACTATATCAGCAAGACTAATCGGTTTAACACTGGGTGCTGGTCGTTTCTGAGTAACTGTATTTTTATTTGATTGACTCATTTTATCCGTTATCAATTAGGTCTGATGTATATCTTAACCCTGCAAGTAGGTATTCGATCAACCGATAACCAAAGCAGGGATAAAGAACTATAATGAAAAACGAGCCTATCTTATAACAATCACTGTTTTGACAACAGCGGTTTCCTCAGCCAGAAACTTTCAATATACGAATTTAATGCCTTCCTACAGCCTAAATCAAAACTCTGTTTTAAATGACCATTGCGGTGCTGAATTTTTGTTAATGGTGGCTAATACGACAATACTGACCATAACAAGAAAAATGTGACTTTTATAGAAGTGTCCACTTACTAGTAATACCTTCCGGTAAGTATTGGTTACGAGAAATATAATTAGATTACTTTGAAGTGATTAATATTGGAGAAATAAAATTTGCGGGTATTGATCAGCTTATTAATATCCAAGAGGAGTTTTAATAATTAAATGCCTAATAAGCGCGAAGTCAATAAGCCCGATATCACTAGTAATCGGCTTCTAATATTCTACGAATATAACTTACTCAGAAAAATCGCGCTGTACCATTTTCGCATACAGTCCATTGTTGGACATAAGATCAGCATGAGCACCCTGCTCAACTATCTGTCCTTCATCTAAAACAATAATATTATCAGCATGTTCAACCGTTGATAGGCGATGCGCAATAACAATGGTTGTCCTACCCTGCATCACTTTCTCTAAAGCATCCTGCACCTTGACCTCAGACTCATTATCAAGCGCAGAAGTCGCCTCATCAAGAATTAAAACTTTTGCATCACGAAGAATGGCTCGCGCTATCGCTAAACGCTGACGCTGACCACCAGAAAGCATGACACCGTTTTCACCGACAAGTGTTTCGTAGCCATCACTCATCTCGCGAATAAATTCATCCGCATTAGCTGCCTTCGCTGCTGCCTCAATGGCTGCTTGAGAAGCTCCCTCAACACCATAAGCAATATTGGCAAGAATCGTGTCATTAAATAAAGTTACCTGCTGAGATACAGTGGCTATGTTCCGCCTCAAAAACCCCAGCCTGTACTGATCAACCGCCACCGAATCTAAAGTAATCTCGCCCTCATTCAACTCATAAAATCGTGGAATCAAATTCACCAATGTAGATTTACCACCACCTGAGCGACCAACAACAGCAAGCGTTTGACCGGCGCCAACCTCAAAACTGAGATTTTTCAAAATGGCTTTATCACTGCCACCATAGGAAAAACTAATTTGTTTAAAAGAAAGATTGCCTTTTAATTTAACATTTTCAATTGTACCGGTATCGATTTCTTTATCGTAATCAATATGCTTAAACACTTCCTCTGCGGCGACAACTGCTTGCAATAACTGTGGGTGAACTGAACTGAGGCTTCTAATCGGCTTAGGTAGTAAACCTGCAGCTGTCACATAGGCGATAAGCTCCGCCGCTTCCATTGTGCCGCGTGACAATAAAACGATGTACATGACTAAGGCCATCGCCATAACAACTAACATTTGCATTAGGGGAGTATAAATTGCGCTTACTTTTGCAAGCCTCAAAGTCACTTTTTTTGTCACCTCACTTACATTAACAAATTTATTTTTTGCTATCGCCTCTCCAACCGAAGATTTAATAAGTCTGATCCCTGAAAAAACTTCTGCCGATACATGGTTAAGCTCACCAACTGATGACTGAATGCCGCGACCAAATCGTTTAATTTTTTTCCCTATCCATTGAATAGATAATGCTAGCGGAGGTCCCAGCAAAAAAAACACTAAGGTGAGTTGAGCATTTTGATAAAACAAATAAGCAAACAAAGCAATAACCGTTAAGCCTTCCCGGGCTATGGTCGTCAAAGACTGAGTCGTCGCATTAGTCATTATGTTAGTGTTATAGGTAAAAAGTGAAACTAAACGACCGCTTTTATTTTCATCAAAAAAACTGACCGGCAGAGCAATTAAATTACCAAACAACTGACAACGAACAGAGTGCACAACGTTGGCACTCGCTTTACTCATATAGTAGGTACCCAAATAACTTCCAATACCACGCAGCAACGCGATAAAAATACAAGCACTTGGAATTAAATAGAGTCCATCAACATATTCACCATCAAGCGCACGCACAAAAGCTTCCATCAGCATTGCAAAGCCAGGCTGAGAAACGGCAAACAAACTAAAACCCAAAAACGCAATTAACAAATGACCACTAAAAGGTTTGAGGTATCTAAATATACGGCGATAGGTGTCGACAAAGTCGATATTATCACCATCGGGTACGGATGAATTGTTTAATGTATTTTGCAAAGCTCAACCAAATATTTATTTAAATCAGAAACTTAATTTTAAAGCATCAATTAGACAATTATTATGTAAATTAAAGGAAATAGTGGCTAAAGTTTAGAAAGGGGTTGCTAGCACCACCTTATAAGGGCCAACTAAATCAATTACTAAGATCAAATTTTGACTTTTTTATCGCAATCTCTTTTCTTTCAGCCAAACAGAAAAAAGCCCTCATTTGAATAATTCCAAGCTTGAATTGGGCAATTAATCGGCGCCACTTAAAGATGCTTTTATATTTTGATCCGATAACATCTTGCTGAAAACGTGTTTTCGCTAGTGAAGATGTCGTTTGATAAGGAGATTTAATTTGATAGTGATCGCAGCAATCAAGCTGTATCGCTCCGGCACAATCCAGCTGCCAAGCACTGCCCAACTTTGTACGACATATCTGCGCATCAGCTAAAGCCATTCCAGACCGCTGCTCTTTATCTAATAATCGTTGCGCAGCCTCCGGCCATAAAATATAGGCCGCCGCTCCCGTGCCACCATAATATAATTGCTTTAATTGATAACCAAAGAACGCTCTTTCGATTTTTTTTGAGATAATTTTTTTTCGACATCGCGTTTCAAGATTAATATAGCTTACCTTGAGCTTTTCAAATGCACTCAGCAATTGTGGTAAGTCATCACATAAGTAAGCATCATCTTCTAAAATTAACGCGGGTTCGTTGTCACTTATTACACGCTGCCATAAAGATTTATGACTCAAATAACAACTCACCTCAGCTCGACTTAACGGGCGCTCCCAATCAAATGCGACTTTTTGATAATAGTCATCAGGCACATCTGCAATAGAAACCGCATCCACTCTTGAAAATGCTAGCCCTAGTCGAGAAAATTGCTTTTCTTGAAATGCCGCGCGCTCGATCTGAGCTGGCAAATTAATAATATAAATATTCACTTACCACCACTCAGTACGGCTACGCTGATGACAATTACGAAATCGCTGATAGATACTCTCATTTTCTTGTAGCCGCGAAAAAATGACTTTGAATATTTTTGCAGTAACCAGCAACTCACCCTGACCCAAAACAAAGTCATCGAGCCGCCACCGAAAATTTCTTAATGTATCATCAGTGCCAACAGCAAAAGCGGATGTCCCATCCCATAATGGAAATCGGTTATTCTGTAAATCAAATGCCTGAATGTTTTCTTGGTTAACGCCCTCACCATTTGTGATCAAACGTTCGGTTTCACATAACTTAACCGTATTAACCAATGAAGTGATTGCTAATGCACAGGCTCTCTCAGTTGCGTTATCACTGTAATCCGCATAAGTATCTGCAACCGCAACTAACCATCGTGTGTTTAATTGCTCTAATAAAAATTCCTCAAACATAGCCCACAATGACTCAAGCTTAGAAAAATTTTCTTTGCTATCAACCTCTCGTCGAATCAATACTAATAGTGAGGCGTGGTAATGACATAGTTCTGACTGACCGACAAATTCTTTTTTTAAATTTTCTATATGCTCTTCAATGCTGACTTCAGAGCCATGCGTGTACTGTAAATCCTCTTTATCAATGATGGTGTTTTTTAATGATAGTAAATCTTTATCATTCATATTTATCACCACTTTCTCTGCGCCAAATCGACGCTTGTGACGAGAAAACGAAAACCATTTTTCGAATTTGGTTTTTTTTCTTTGCATAAAAAAGTAGCCCAACAACTTGTTGCTTTATTCTAGGTTTAAACGCCGACTAGCATTGCTGCCCATTCTAACATAAAGCTTATAGCCTCTACTTCTGGAATAGCCAATAATGAACGCAATCCATAAGGCCTTAATCACATTTTCATCATTTCCTATCTCGCCTTTTTTTTGAGACACTGCCTCTAACTTTTATCACCCTATTTATTTTGAAGCTTTAGCTACCTATGCCACTGACTAACCCTATCGCCAAGACCGAATTGATTTTAGGCAATTCAAATAAACGGTTCTCTGGTGTGACATCAACCATGCTGCAAGTACTCAGTCGCCAATGGTCACTTTTGCCCGTCGCAGTATTGGGTGATCATTTTTTACCCAAACAGGCCACAGCTATTAGCTTTTTATCGCTTGCCAAATATGGTCGCTCACCATTAACTGATGGCCGTTTTCGTATCTTTCATGCTCGCCGTAATAACGAAATGATCCAGGCGCTTATTCTAAAAACGCTTTTTCGTGTCAAGATTAAAATCGTTTTTACATCAACCGCTCAGCGCCACCACACAGGCTTTACCCGCTGGCTGATAAAGCAAATGGATGGCATTATTTCAACCTGCGATGCCGCTGCTGGCTATCTTGAGGGCCCTGCCGACATTATTATTCCGCATGGTATTGATACCAATATTTATTACCCATCACATAATAAAGACGAGAGCTGGGCGAAATTAGGCTTGCCCGGCAAATATGGTATTGGTATTTTTGGCCGTGTTCGCGAACAAAAAGGCTTAGATCGCTTAATTGATGCCGCACTGCCACTACTCAAAAAATATCCTGACTTTACCATTGTCATTACCGGCCAAGTGCAAAATAAAGATCAGGCTTATTTCGATGAACAGCTGAAAAAAGTTAAACAGGCAGGACTGCAGCAGCAAGTCGTCTATTTAGGCGAACTCCCGTTTGCACAAATCCCAGCTTTGGTTCGCTCTATGTCTATTGTCACTGCGTTAAGCCGCAACGAAGGCTTTGGGCTTACGGTGCTAGAAGCAATGGCTAGCGGCGTTGCCGTTCTTACTAGCGATGCCGGTGCCTGGCCAGAAGTTGTTCGCAACGGCATTGATGGCCATACCGTTAGCAGTAATAATAATCAGGTTTTATCAGACACACTGGCAAAAATGTTAGAATCTCCAGAGACCCTTCACACTATGGGCGCTCAAGGTAGGCAACGAATTGAACAACATTACACAATAGAGCGCGAAGCCGAGAGCCTTGTTAATTATTTTAAAACGCTGAACCAATAAAGAGACAATTGCGAGCTTTGAAAACCACGATTGACCCATCACTTCTCCACCCAAAATACTGGCTAAGTTGGCTGGCCATACTGCTTTTGCGTATTGTTGCCATACTCCCTTTTCGGGCCAAGCTTATTGCTGGCCAAGGCTTAGGCTGGCTGGTTTTTCACCTTGTTAAAAAGCGCCGTCATACGGTTCAAACTAATGTGAGACTTTGCTTTCCTGAATTGAATGCCATACAACAGAAAAAGATGGTGCGTGATATTTTTGCTGCCAACGGCATTGGTTTTTTTGAAATTGCCTGGGCATGGTGGGCAAATATAAAAGATATAGAGCAACGTTATGACATCGAAGGGCTTGAGCATATTGAAGCTGCTAAGGCTGATGGCAGTGGCGTATTGTTGGTGGGTGCTCATTTTGTCCACTTAGATTTATGCGGGTTAATGGCCAACCATAGCTCACCAATGGGTGTGATCTATCGAAAAAATAATAATCCCGTTTTTGAATATATTATTACCAAAGGGCGCAATCGTTTTTTTGAAAACGTCATAGAGCGCTCTGATATGCGTAATATCGTTCGTCAATTACGCGACGGCAAATCCATTTGGTATTCACCTGATCAGGATTTTGGTCGCGATCAAGCCGTATTCGCGCCCTTTTTTGGGATTCAAGCTGCCACTTTGGTTGCCACTTCGCGATTAGCGAAAATGGGCCGCTCCAAACCTGTCGGCATTGCGCATTATCGTGACCCCGTAACGCATCGATACCGTATTGTTTTAACGCCCGTCAATGAGGCTTTTCCAACTGGCGATGACCAAAAAGACGCGACCTTGATTAATGCCATGCTTGAAAAAGCCATTCGTGTGCAGCCAGAGCAATATATGTGGGTGCATCGACGCTTTAAAACCCGCCCCGAAGGTGAGCCATCGCTTTATTAGCGCGCAATATCTGTTATATCCTGCCATTTCTGGGGATGGGCAATGCCAATAATCTCCAATATAATCAAAACCTATCTAGTTGATGATCAACCATCGACTTAACAATAATCTCTGTAAAGCAGTATTGTCTCTTTGTGATACGTTTTTCCAGTGCAAGCACAGAATCGACAAACCGAGTTTGTCGTATATAGGGTTTTAGGATCAAATAAATGGGTAATTACCAAATAAGTTCGGACGTCCTGCCAACATTGGCTGATTTCTCTTTGCCTGAAGAGTTAGGCTTTGGCGAAGTTAAAGTGCCTATTATGTATCGTGCCGACTTTGCTAATGGTGAGTGGCAGACCGCAGAACTCACGCCCTATGGCAATATCGAACTGGATCCTGCCGCGAAAGTATTGCACTACGCGCAAGAAGTATTCGAAGGCCTTAAAGCCTATAAGGTAGGCGATGGCCGACCTAACTTTTTTCGTCCCTTAGAAAATCTCAAGCGCATGAATCGGTCAGCTGAGCGCATGTGCATGATCGAGATACCTGAAGATATTTATATGGACGGCATAAGCTTAATGACAGCTTATAGCGAGCCCTTTATCCCAAACGGCTCAGGTAAGTCACTCTACCTGCGACCATTTCTTATTGGTACACGATCGAACCTTGGCATGGGCGTCTCTGATACTTTTACCTTTATGGTTATTGCTAGCCCATCAACGATTTATCATGCCGGGCATATGAAAATTCAAATTGAACGCGAAGCTTGTCGAGCAGCGCGTGGTGGCACGGGCGCCGCAAAAACCGGTGGCAACTATGCCGCTGCATTGCAATCGGCACAAAATGTTCAACGCCGCGGTTACGACCAATCACTTTGGTTAGATCCCGTTGAGATGAAATATATCGAAGAACTGTCTGGCATGAATTTCTTTATTTTGCAAAACGGTGAATTACATACACCCGTGCTTAATGGGTCATTCCTTGCTGGCATTACGCGTGACTCTATCTTAGCGCTTGCCCGTCACCAAGGTTTAACTGTTATAGAACGAGATATTCCGATTCAAGAAGTATTGACCGGTATTCAATCGAGTGCTGTGAGTGAAATATTTGCTTGCGGAACCGCAGCTATTGTTAGCCCAGTCAGTTTGATTGCCGATGCTGACGGGACGACCTATGAAGTGCAAAAAGTGGATGAGCTTGCTGCAACATTGCGTCAATCATTGTTGGCTATTCAGGAGCGACGCGAGGCCGACCCTTATTTATGGACAGCTGAAGTGGATGGCAGTTACTATTCTGAGAAGTAAGCACCTATTTATATTCCAAAAACTGCTGCTTCCATTGATTAATTTCTTCACGAGGTAAGCAAATACCCGAGAAATCGAAATCATCGAGCTTACTCACTGACATATCAATTTCGCTTCTGCTGATAACAGGCAGGTTAAAATCTTTACGCATTTCTTCAGCCCTATTATCAACGCTGATTATCATAGCCCGTCGTTTATTCTGTAAAGCTCTAACACCAGCATGCAATCGCGTACCAATATAATCGACACTCTGAAACTGCAAGAGATTATTAAAGGATGAAAGGTCCATACCTAATATATTTATCTGCTTAGAGCACTCAGGATAATCAGATAATAAAGACTTGAAGTAATCTAGATCGCCGGAACCTTGCGGCCAAAAATGAACTTCCTCGTAATGCTCCAGCAAATACCTTAGTAAAAATAGATCTTGCTCTTCGTCTCTACGATAATCTGTTATTGTAAATACAACCTTGTCCATTTTTTTATTTGGAATTTCTGATAACAACACAGATGACAGGCCCCACAAGGTTGGACAACCAGTGTTTATGACGTTTGAAACTCCACACTGATTCAGCTTTTCGACTGTGTAAGC
The DNA here is from genome assembly GCA_028223755.1 of Pseudomonadales bacterium. Classification (GTDB taxonomy): domain Bacteria; phylum Pseudomonadota; class Gammaproteobacteria; order Pseudomonadales; family UBA7434; genus UBA7434. The sequence goes on from JAOIUY010000001.1 coordinate 183,217, forward strand.
ATCTCTAACAGAGTGTAGCCATTTTTTACTCAAAGCATTTCTATAAAAAACTCTCGCCTTAAACTCGGGAGTAGGTGCATAGGTATTCCATCCAACGCCCATCAATACTGCCGGCGTCATTCGCCATGCATCCAACATAGGCAATGCCCACTGATTCTTTCGGGCCCTATTACGCCAATAATTACGCAGTAAATTTGTACCGCCCACAAACGCCAAATCATTAGCCCATGCTTTCTTTTTTGTTGCATGGCTTAAAGGATAATGCGTTGGAAAGCGCCGCTTTATTGTGTTCGGAAACAAACTATTTAATTCCGAAACAACCGCATCCATAATAATTTCATCGCCAAGGTTCTCAGACCCACAAGCAGTGTCATATAAAGTAATCAATTTAAAACCTTTTTAATTAAAAAATTATTTATAATTTGCAAATATACGTCAGTAGAATCAAGCTTTCGTTAGATGTTTTTTTGCTATTGTATCGGCATAAAATTTATCAGGGAGTTCCGTTTTATAAATGCTGTAATCAGGCACAGATAAAAATTCTGCCAATTTATCGATATTATCTTGTGGAAATAAATTATTGGATGGCAAAATTTCACGCGGGCCCGATGGGCAATCAGAGCTAATAGCCGGCGTAGATAGTGATAAGGACTCAAGCAGAACGGTTGGCAGCCCTTCAAAATCACTGGACAACACTAATAAATCGGCATTTTTAATTAGAGGATAAGGATTAGAGTGGAAGCCTGCAAAAATAACCTTGCCAGTCAAATTAAGCTGAGACACTAAAGCTTTATACTCACTCTCTAAAGCGCCTTGACCCACTAACACTAGAAGCTTATCTATTTCTGCCTTTGCATATGCTTTAATCAAAACATCATGTCTTTTTTCACGCTTGAACTTACCCACATGAACAATGTAATTTTTATAGGGAACATCGCATTCATTAGCATAAGTCTTGATTAAATCAGCATTAATGGGATTGTATATCTGATTACAACCTTCATGTAACGGGAACAAGGATTTAAAATCATCAGCCACACCCTGACTCACACAAATAACAGGTTTTTTAGAGTAGATTTTAAATACTTCGCTATGTTTAAAATTTTCGATGAGATCTAAGTTAAATTTGTACTCGCTGCTCATGGTATTGTGAACAACCAAATTAACATTACTCAGCTTACTCTCACACATGATCCTATCCACAGGTAGTAAATTAGATAGTATGAGATCTGGCGCGCCTATTTTCCGCAGAATGAAACGATCAAGAAAGTAAGAGACAACCCTCCCCCTCAAACTCCGAGGAATCCAACGCCAGCGATTGATATTAAACGAAAGAACATTAATTTTTTTATTTACTGGCAACTCAATAAAATCATTAAAACAGATGATCGTGGCTGAATGGCCTAACGCAATAAAAGATTCGCTGAGCGTAATAACTACACGCTCAGCACCATTACCCTTTAAATCGTTAATTATAAGTGCAATATTTTTCATGAATAAAATCTATTTTTTTATGTGGATGTATTTTAAGTAATCTCACTCTTCAGGTCTAGCACTAAACACTTTCAACCATATTTGTTCAACACTTTTCCGATGTTCTGAAAACAGTTTTTCTGATAACTCAGCACCCTGCTGCTTTAGTGCCGCCAAATGTGCCGCGGCGCGATAATCCTGATAAGCGGTTATTAGTCTGTCCGCTTCTATTGAGGTAATGATGTTAGTGACAGCTAAATTCTCTATTTGGCGAATGTTATCCGACCAGTCCGCTAGACATGCGTAGTCTGACGCTCTAGCCAAGACGACAAATTGAACGATAAATTCAATATCAACAATACCACCACGGCTCTGTTTAATATTGAAGGTTTTATCTTCAAGAGCTGCCGTTGATTTAGCGGAATGCTTAGGCTTATCTAAATGCTTACGCATCTTTTCACGCATCTCAATAATATCGCTTCGCAGTACATCCGTATTTCTTGGCGAGCAAATCAATTTTTTTCGTAACTGCTCAAACCGCTTAATTAATATAGGGTCGCCCGCCACCGCTCTGGCTCGCACTAAAGCTTGATGCTCCCATGTCCATGCACTGTCTTGCTGGTAGCGATCGAAGGCATCAAAACTGGACACCAATAATCCCGACGCGCCCGATGGTCGCAAGCGCATATCGACTTCATAGAGTGCGCCGCTGGTTGTCTGCGCAGTTAATATATGAATAATTCGCTGACCTAAGCGAGTGAAAAATACTGCATTAGTAATCGCTTTTTGATCAACAGCCGCTAAAGTCTCAGACTGACTATCAACATCATGAATAAAAACTAAATCTAAATCAGATGCCGGCCCTAATTCAATACCACCTAACTTGCCATAACCAACAATTATAAAATGTCGACTTCCCTCTAGCACACTGTATTCTAAATTTTTATCTAAACTTGGCACACCATGTTTTTCTGCCAACGCACGCCAAGCGATTTCTAAAACGGCTTGCAAAATAACCTCTGCTAAAAAGGTAAGATAATCCGATATCTTCATTAACGGCAGCGCACCGCTAATTTGGCAAGCAGCAACACGTAAACCATGCGCTAATTTAAAATGACGTAACACTTCCATTGCCGTTTCTAAATCATCACTTTGTACTCGCAATAATTGCTGACGTAACTGATCAGATAAGTCATCACCCGTCGGCACTGTATATAGATTTCGATTATCAAGCAGCTCATCTAACAGCGAAGGGTATCTAGCTAACTGATCAGCAATCCATGAGCTCGCATAACATAGTTCAACTAATTGCTTCAGTGCTTTAGGTGTTTCAATTAATAAAGCAATATAAGCCGTGCGACGAAGTACCGCTTCAATTAATGGCATAACACGCTGCAATGCCACCAATGGCTGATCAACTTCATTACATAGATATAGCAACAGCGGCATTAAATTATCGAGCCGATCTCGGCCCTGCTTTTCCATGCTATTGAGTTTTCGGCTGGCTCTAAAATCTATCAATAATTTTCGTTGCTCAGCACCCAATAATGACAACGCATCTTTATGCTCGTTAGACTCATCAATATCCGCTTTAGCTAAAACTGATGAATCATCAAGCGTATCTGACAACCACAGCCAGCGCCAAAATAATAACGATTCTGTTTTCTCATCATTATCGACTAGGGCATTCTCATCTTGAGTAACGATAGAAGAAAAAATTTCACTAACGCTATTTCTATGCTGCGCTAATTGCTGTGAAAAATCCTCGGCATTTGAACAGCTGAGCGCGAAAGCTAAACGCTCTCTATCTAAGTCATCAATGGGTAAGTTTTGTGTTTGCTCGTCACGCCAAGCCTGCAATGCATGCTCTGTATTTCTTAAAAACTGATAGGCTTCGTTAAGCTTATTAGTTTCGGTAATCGACAAACAGCCTTCTTGACTCAATAACGATAGCATCGCTAATAAATTTGGTTGCTGAAAATCTGTTATCCTACCGCCATGAATTAATTGAAAAGACTGAACAATAAATTCAATTTCCCGTATTCCACCCGCACCTAATTTTATATTTTGCGAAAGGTTTTGCCGTTTGACTTGCTGCTCGATTAATTTTTTCATATCGCGCAACGCATCTATCGCACCAAAATCTAAATAACGGCGATAAACGAATGGACGCAAGCTCGTCATTAATTGCTGGCCAGCCTGGATATCACCGGCAACAACACGCGCTTTAACCATGGCGTAGCGCTCCCATTCGCGGCCATGCTGCTGATAGTAATCTTCGGTTGCATCAAAATTTAAGGCTAATGGACCGCTTTGCCCATTAGGTCGTAAACGCATATCGACGCGAAAAACAAAACCATCGACCGTGCGACTATCAATAACGTGAATTAACGTTTTACCTAAACGAGTAAAAAACTCCTGATTACTGATCGACTGGGTGGCATGGTTCGTTTTTCCCGCTTCAGGAAAAGCGAAAATCAAATCAATGTCAGAGGATAAATTTAATTCATAAGCACCTAGCTTACCCATGCCAAGCACTATTAATTGCTGCGGTGTTTTAGAATTTTCGCCAATCGGTTCGCCATATTGCGTAGCTAGCCTAGCATGCAAAATATTTATGACTTGGTCTATACAGCTTCCAGCTAATAACGATAAATCTAATGTTGTCTCTTGCATGCCAGATAAGCGATTAAGATCACGCCAAACGATTCGCTGCATTTCACGCTGACGATAACATCGTAAAATAACGAGCAAGTCATCTTCCGCTTTATCACCAAGCTCATTACTTATTTTCCGACTAAGTTGATCTTGATAAATAGAGTCAGGATGCTCTGCTATTGCAGGGTTCAAATACTGATCGGGCTTATGATAGTGACAATGTAAATCGCCACTGTCTAATAAATCTAAAAACCCTTTTGCATTGCGACAATGGCTATCGAGCATGTACTCACTCGCCACCCAACATCGACTGAGTTGCTCACTGAGAGTGGGTTGCTGATCAATTCGGCCTAATAGTGCATAGCCAACAACCAAAGCATCATCCGCCTCAGAGAAACGAGTACAAGCACGATCTAATTGATCAAATAATATCGATGGGACATGCACGCGTAAACGCGCATTTAAGGTGGCAGCTAAATGCTGCGGTGAATGCTCAGAAGTTGATGACAAGCTGAAATCCTAAAATAACTAAAATATATCAGCCTATGATAAAGCAATTACAGTAAAAATATTATTTTTCTGCTATCGGTGTTACTCGTAATATTTCCTCGGCTGTCGTTAAGCCTGCAGCGTACTTCTGCGCCCCCGATAACCGTAATGTACGCATACCCTCGCGCATACCCTGTTGACGCAAATCAGCTATATCACAATCGTCTGTTATCTTTTGACTAATATCTGGCGTTATCGGCAATATCTCATAGATGCCTTGTCGCCCTAGATAACCAGTATTACGACAAGACAAACAGCCTTCAGCTTTAAATACTTTTTCTGGCTGTGTCACTTTCCAGGGTTGGGTTAAATCTTGCCAAATATCAGCATCAACTTTTGTTTCTGATTTGCAGTGCGGACATAACGTTCGCACTAGACGCTGCGCCATAATGCCAACAACGGTTGCACGAATTAAATATGACGGCACACCTAACTCTAACAGTCTTGATATAGCGCTTGGGGCATCATTAGTATGGATTGTTGAAATAACTAAATGGCCAGTCAACGCAGCCTGCACAGCCATATCAGCTGTTTCAGGGTCTCGGATTTCACCAATCATGATAATATCGGGGTCTTGTCGCATTAAAGCTCGCACCCCATTAGCAAAAGACAAATCAATTTTAGGATGCACCTGCATTTGGTTAAATGAAGGCTCTACCATTTCGATTGGATCTTCAATGGTGCACACATTTACATCATCGGTCGCTAACTGCTTTAACGTTGAATATAAAGTGGTGGTCTTACCCGAACCGGTTGGCCCAGTCACCAAAAGAATACCGTTAGGTCGTTTACTCATACCTGACCAGCGTTGATAGTCCTCATTAATTAGCCCTAAATCTTCAAAGCTACGCTGCAATACATCAGGGTCAAAAATACGTATCACAAGCTTTTCGCCAAACGCAGTGGGCATACTGGCCAGTCTTAATTCAACCTCATTACCCTCTGGGCTTTTGGTTTTAATACGTCCATCTTGTGGTTTACGCTTTTCAGCTAAATCCATGCGCGACAATATTTTTAAACGACTGGTGACGGCGGCAATAACCTGTGGTGGTAATTCATAAATATTGCATAGCACACCATCAATCCGAAAACGGATATTGCCATGCTCACGTCGTGGCTCAATATGAATATCGCTGGCGCGCTGATCAAATGCATACTGCAATAACCAGTCAACAATATTAACGATATGCTGGTCATTTGCGTCGGGGTCTTTTAATTGCCCTAACTCTAGCATTTGCTCAAAATTCGAAATCACTGAAGCTGAACCGCTACCGTCGACAGCACCAGAAACCGAATTGACCAAAGTATAAAATTCAACACTATAACGCTTTATATCAGCGGGGTTAGCAACCACACGAACAATGTTTTTTTGAAGTGCATGAGCGAGGTTCTCTTCCCAGCCACTGACAAAGGGTTGCCCACTGGCAATCACTACTTCATCGGCACTCACTTCTACCGCTAAAATATTGTGTCGCTTGGCAAAGGCAAATGACATCACCTCGGTCACTGCACGCGTGTCGATTTTCATTGGATCAAGATGTGCGACGGTTTGATCGGCTGTGGCAGCAAACCAAGCCAATAAAACGGATAATGATAATTTATGACCAGCATGACGGCGATTTTCCAGTTGCTGCTCGGCAATATAATTGAGTGGGTGTTGCTCGGCTTCGGCCTTAGTGCGATTTTGCGAACTGATGCGCTGAACATCCTCACGTGATAATAATTTATCCGCCAATAAGTTATCGAGTAATGTGCGCAACGTCACAATTCGATCTGCCTCATGGCCTGACGAACCGGCTGATGTGTCGATTTTTGTTTTTGTCTGTGCTGCCATAAGATTCAAAATAGGATCCTAGTCGGTTTGAGATAGCCCGATGAAAGCTGTTTGTACTGCCCTTCTAACTATTTTTTTGGGCGGCAATCGAAAGATGTATCACTTTGCTTATGCTTTAAAGTGTAGTTGTTTTGGTGGTTTTTTGGTCAACTATTACCGCTAACTGCTTCGAATTTTGCGCCAAAAATAAGCTCTCAGTGTTTTATAAGGCCCTCAATACAGTCGTTATAGGCTTTTACCTGACTCGGGTTCTTGTTAGTCTGCCCCTATCGTTTGCTAAAGATCACTCACTCAGGTCATCGCTCGCCGCATGCCAAAGCTTATTCAAAACCTCCAAGACTTAATTGCCCTGCCATCCATTAGCAGTGACAACCCTAAGCTCGACACTTCCAATCGCGCTGTCATTGATTTGTTAGCTGAGCGACTAGCTGACCTTGGCTTTGCTATTGATATACAGACTGTGACTGATGGCAGCGCAAATGGTGCCGATTCGGTGAACAGTAAATTCAATTTAATTGCCACTCTGGGCAGTGGCTCTGGCGGGCTAGTGCTCGCTGGACACACTGATACCGTGCCTTTCGATGAAGATAAGTGGCAGTCAGACCCATTTACATTGACTGATCGTGACCATCGATTCTATGGCCTTGGCACTACCGATATGAAGGGCTTTTTTGCTGTTGCACTGGATGCAATCGAATCTTTTTGTCAAACCTTAGGCGACAAAAGCAAGCTAAAACAACCACTTATCCTTATCGCCACGGCTGACGAAGAAACCAGTATGGCCGGCGCTAAAGCCTTAGTGGCAGCTGATATGCTGCAGGCGCGCTACGCCGTTATTGGCGAGCCCACCGGATTGAAACCGGTACGCATGCACAAAGGCGTGATGATGGAATCTATCTCACTGGAAGGATGCTCTGGGCATTCCTCTAATCCTGCACTGGGTAATAGCGCGCTAGATGCCATGCATAAAGTCATTGGCGAGTTGATGGCATTACGTGAAAGCTGGGGTAAGCAATATCAGAACCCAGCCTTTGAAGTGATTTTACCTACTCTCAATCTAGCTAGCATTCATGGCGGCGACGCCCCTAATCGAATTTGTCAGCACTGTGAATTACGCTTTGATGTTCGATTACTACCCGGCATGCAAAACGATGATGTCCGTCATAGTATAAGAACGCGGGTAGAATCCGCGCTTGCTGGCAGTCAGATTATTGCTAAACACTCCTCTTTGTTTGATGGTGTGAGTGCATTTTTAGAACCAGAAACCTCTGAGCTAGTGCGCTTCGCTGAAAAATTATCCGGCCATAATGCGATAAGCGCAGGCTTTGCTACCGAGGCACCCTTTATGCAAGCGCTGGGCATGCAAACCATCGTCATAGGGCCAGGCAGCATTGAATGTGCACATCAAGCTAATGAGTATTTAGCACAAGATCAAATCAAACCTGGCATTGATCTGTTAAAAAGTCTTATTCAACAATACTGCTTATAGGGCCATCTAGCTGTTAAGCTTCTTGTTATGAATGAACTATTTAATTTATCTGGCCAAAATGCTAACAGTGATGAAAGCAGTAATGGCAGCCAAGATTATACCCAGCTGATACGCTGGTTCCGTCAAGCTACGCCCTATATCAATGCTCACCGCGGAAAAACCTTTGTCGTCATGCTCAGCGGCGAAGCGGTTGCTGATAATAATATCAGTAATATTATTCACGACATTGCTCTGCTTAATAGCTTAGGCACACGTATTGTTATCGTGCATGGCGTGCGCGCACAGCTAGATGCTCAATTAAAACAACTCAATATCAATAGCCAGTTTGTGCAGGGTATGCGCGTTAGTGATCAAGCGACAATGGATGCAGCCATTCAAGCTAGCAGTCTTATCCGCTCGCAACTAGAAACACGACTTTCTATGGGACTAGCTAATTCCCCCATGCATGGCGCAAGAGTTCGCGTCGCCTCGGCAAATGTTATTACCGCAAAACCTGCGGGCATTATTGATGGCGTTGATCTGCAGCATACTGGATTAGTTAGAAAAATTGATACTGTTGCAATGAACACCCTGCTCGATTTAGGTAATGTCGTATTGCTTTCGCCATTAGGTTATTCACCGACAGGTGAAGCGTTTAGCTTAAGCTATCAACAAGTAGCCAGTGAAATTGCCATTGCATTGCAAGCCGATAAATTAATTGCTTTTACCCATCAAGATGGCATCTGTAATAAGAAAGGCGAGTTAATCAGAGAGCTTAACCCAACTACCGCACAAGCCAATATAGCCGAGCAGAATCCAGACAATGAGTTTATACGCTGTGCTAAAACAGCTATTGCCAGCGTAGAAGGTGGCGTGCCACGCGCTCACTTAATGAATTACGCCGACGATGGAGCATTGTTGCAAGAGTTGTATACCGTCGATGGTGCTGGGACGCTAATACTTAGCGCTAACTTTGAAGTAACCCGTCAAGCAAACGCGGAAGATATACCTGCCATTATCGACATTATTTCACCGCTCGAAGAACAAGGTGTATTGGTTAAGCGCGAGCGCGATAAATTAGAAGACGAAATTAATTACTTTACCGTGATCGAACGCGAAGGCTTAATTATCGCGCTTGCTGCACTTTATCCTTATGCAGAAAATAACGGCGAAATTGCCTGTATCGTTACGCATCCTGATTATCGAAATGGTGCGCGTGGTGCGAACTTACTTAACACCATAGAAACCAATGCTCGCGCAGAAGGTATCAATAAAGTTTTTGTATTAACCACACAAACAGCACATTGGTTTATTGAAAACGGTTTTCACGAAGGTGGGTTGGATGACTTACCTGAAGAAAAACAATCGTTGTATAACTATCAGCGAAATTCTAAAGTGTTATCGAAACAGCTTTAATCTTTTTTAAAATATTCTGTCGCTAAAAAAATAATTTCACATCAAGGCTTAATGGTTCTCAGGCCGCTTGCCCGTAAATTGACTAAAGTACTCGCGAATCTCTTTAAGATCTTGCTGGTTGTCACCTGAGGTTCGCATGACTTTTCCAAAATGAACGGTTTTGGTTGGGAAATCCCAAGACACAAGTAAAACTGGCACCTGTGCCTGATGAGCGATACTTAAAAATCCGGTTTTCCAGCGCTCGGTTTTGCTTCGCGTACCTTCTGGTGCAATGACAAACCATAAAGTTTCACTGCGCTCAAAATGCTCTACTGCCGAACCCACCGCACCTTTATCTGCGCTGCGATCAATGGGAATAAACCCCATAGAATGCCATAAAAGAGAAAATGGCCAGATAAAGGCTTCTTTCTTCATCATGATTGAAGCTTTAATGCCTACCGCGAGAATAATCGGCAAGCCAACAATAAAATCCCAATTAGAGGTATGCGGAGCAGCGGCAACCATAAGTTTTTTTTCATTAGGCAAAGTGCCAACGCAGCGCCAACCTGATAGTCGCCAAAAAAACTTGCCGATCCTACTCGTGAAGTAATTATTCCGCGTCGGCATATGTTCGGGGATATGCTTGGTAAGCTCATCAATTGAGATGGTGACTGGTTTTTTATTCATATGGGCACATTATACCCTTGCTGGG
>JAOIUY010000010.1 GCA_028223755.1 Pseudomonadales bacterium
GGGCCACCCCCGACGGTCTTGATTGTGACAGTGACTTTGACTTTGACTTTGAGCCAAGCCCCAACCGCGCTATCCATCCACCAAGCGATAACTAAAAATCAACAATCGCCAAAATCAACTTAGACACACACGTCAGCCTACCTTGGTCATCCTTCAAGCGTATCTCCCAAACCTGCGAACGCTTACCTAAATGAACAGGTCGGGCAGTACCCGTAATCAAACCCGAAGAAACCGAGCGAAGATGAGTTGCACTCACATCCTGACCTAACGGTTTCGACACGGTGTAATCAATCACATGAGCACCAGCAAGACTACCAAGCGTTTCGGCCAGCACAACATTCGCACCACCATGCACAACACCATAGGGTTGAAAGGTTCGCGTATCCGCCGGCATGGTACCTTTGATGTAATCATCACCCACTTCGGTTATCTCAATACCTAAATGCTCTACAAGTGTATTTTTATTCATCTGCTTAAGCATGTTGAGGTCGGGGCGGTTGAGCCAGATGTTTGCCATAGCGCTGTGTCTCGTGTTTTATTCTCGAGTAAACAAAACAATCACGTTAAATATCATTAACTTAACTAGCTGTTTAATGGAGCAGCCATTGTATCACTGATGAAAAAAAGATTGACCCAGGCTCTGACGATAACTTAAAGTTGTCTAGGTTGTTTTTTGTACACTATAAGAGAGGCAGTACATCAATATTAAAACGATTATAAAAACCTGTATTGAGTGAATAAACGAAAAATGTATAACAAAAAGATAATTAGCAAGATGCTAATAACGCTGTTGCTGCCGATAGGCTTGCTGATCAATGCTGTTATAGCAACGGCACAACCGACGGTGCGTTTAGATACTAACATGGGCATTATAGAGATCACTTTGCGCCCCGATGTTGCTCCCATTCATGTCGAAAATTTTATGACCTATGTGAATGATGGCGATTATAACGATAGTTTTTTTCATCGCAGTGTCAATGGTTTTATATTGCAGGGCGGCGGCTTTAAATATATTGATCAACTTTTTGATTATGTACCAACCGATGCACCGATTGTTAATGAATTTTCTTTATCGAATCTGCGTGGCACAGTGGCGATGGCCAAAGTCGGTAACGACCCTGATAGCGCAACCAGCCAATGGTTTATTAATTTAGCCGACAATGCGGCTAACCTCGATGCACAAAATGGCGGCTTTACAGTATTTGCAGAAGTCACAGCAGGTATGGAAGTTGCCGATGCGATTGCTGCATTACCTATTGTCAATTTTGGTTCGCCGATAGGCTCTTCACTGCCTATGCGTAATATGCCTTATGATATCCCCGTTAATTGGGGCTCTCATCTGGTAATGATTAATCGTGCATCATTTGATACGTTTACTATTCCAATGCTGCCAAATTTATTTATGCTTTTGCTGGGGCTATTTATTATCGTGGTCGGCAATCGGTTACAGCTTCGCGTCAACGGATAATAAAATCAAAATAGTTTTATCACTTTGAGATGAGCCGTGGTTTTTACTACGGCTTTTTTGTTTTGATAGTGTTCAAATGCTGAATTAAATATAAGGATTAAATAAAGAGAGCTTAAGCGAGTACTTAAGAGCGATTTGGCAATTTTACTCTCTTAATCCTGATGAACCATTAGTTGTCAGCGAATGGTGGTATGGTGCAAGATATTCAAAGCATTAGACGATAAAGTTAACGCATAAAAAACAACCATTTTGAGGTCTCTGTGGCTAAACGCCCAAAAAAAATGCCTACCGACACGACATCCGACCCGCATGCCGATCGGGAATCACTAAATTACAGTAATCCCATCGCCAGCCGCGAGCATATCCTATCGATGATTGCTGAAGACGGTGCAATGAGCCGTAAGCAACTGCTTAAAAAGCTAGGCATCAAGGGGCAGGACGGCCGCGAGGCGCTGAGGCGTCGATTACGAGCCATGGAGCGCGATAATCAGCTGCTATTCCGCAAGCAGGATGAATGCTTTTATATTCCAGACCCTAAATCGATGTTGCGCGGTAAAGTTGAAGCGCATCGCGATGGCTTTGGTTTCTTATTACTGGATGGCCAAGAAGACATCTATTTGAGTGAGCGCGAAATGCGCCAAGTCTTCCATGGCGATGAAGTGTTGGTGAGTCCAGCAGGTCGCAGTCGCCGAGGTGGCGTCGAGGGCAAAATAGAGCAAGTCGTTAATCGCGCCCATGAATTTATTGTTGGTCGCTTAAATCGTGAATCGGATTTGTATTTTGTGATTCCTGATAATCCTCGTATTGGCCAAGATATTTTATTGCCTGAGGGTGTAGCTGGATTTGAAGTGGAGTCTGGCGATTACGTTAGCGTTAAAATTACCCAGCACCCAACACTTCGAGTGCCGGCAGCCGGCGTTATTGATGAAGTGTTAGGTGAAGCCTTAGCACCAGGGTTAGAAATTGACTTGGCAATTCGCTCTCATGATATTCCTTTTAAATGGTCTGACGCAGCCTTAGCACAAGCGGCAACCTTGGGTGCTGAACCCGAAGAGGGCGATAAAGACTTTCGCGTCGATCTTCGTGATTTACCTCTAGTGACAATTGATGGTGAAGACGCTAGGGATTTTGATGATGCGGTTTATTGTAAGCGCCGTCGTGGCGGTGGCTTTACACTTTGGGTAGCGATTGCCGATGTCTCGCACTATGTTCCGGTAGGTTCAGCTCTCGATCAGCAAGCCTATGAGCGAAGTACTTCGGTTTATTTTTCTGGTCGTGTCGTGCCGATGTTGCCAGAAGCTATTTCAAATGGCTTGTGTTCACTCAAGCCAGAAGCTGACCGTTTATGTATGGTGTGTGAGGTGGATATTAATGCCGCCGGTAAAGTCACGCAGCATCAATTTTACGAAGCGGTTATGCATTCGCATGCCCGATTAACCTATAACGAGGTTGCTGAGGCGCTGGGCTTAATCGCAAAGCCACCCCGAACAGGACTAATGCAACGCTTGCACAGCTTAATGCCTGACTTAGAAAATTTGCGTGCGCTGTATGAATGCCTGCGCGCAGAGCGTTCAAAGCGTGGCGCAATCGACTTTGAAACGACCGAAACGCAAATTATTTTTAATGCTGATAAAAAGATAGAGACCATTGAACCCGTGGTGCGTAACGATGCGCATAAAATTATTGAAGAATGTATGTTGTGTGCAAACGTTGCAGCGGCGAATTTTTTAGATTCACAAGATTTGCCGGTATTGTTTCGTGTTCATGAAGGACCTAAAGAGCAGAAGCTCGAAAACCTTCGCTTATATTTGGGTGAATTGGGTCTGGGTTTAGGGGGTGGATTAAAGCCACAGCCAAGCGACTATCAAGTACTGATGAGTCAAATTGAAGAGCGTCCCGATGCGCATCTTGTGCAGGTGATGATGTTGCGTTCGTTAAGCCAAGCAATGTATCAACCGGATAACGAAGGTCACTTTGGTTTGGCCTATGATGCGTATTTGCATTTTACTTCGCCTATACGCCGCTATCCTGATTTGTTAGTTCACCGCGCTATTCGCAGTATTGTGCGTAGCCGAAAAATTTGTGATCAAGTAAAGCGTGTCCCTGGCGCTAAAGTGATTGCTAAAAAAATTATTTATCCTTACAGCCAAGCCGATATTGTTGCGGCGGGTATGCATACTTCAATGGCCGAGCGACGCGCTGACGACGCGACACGCGATGTTACGGCATGGCTTAAGTGCGAGTACTTGCAGGATCGCATCGGCGAAACATTTGCGGGTGTCATTGCCGGTGTGACACGCTTTGGTATTTTTGTTGAGCTAGAAAATTTATTTGTTGAAGGCTTGGTTCATATCAACAGTCTGGGTCAAGATTATTTTCGCTTTGACCAAGCTCAGCAACGTTTAGTCGGTGAGCGTACTAATCGTGTTTATTGCTTGGGTGATAAAATCCAGGTGGTGATTGCGCGCGTTGATCTTGATGAGCGTAAAGTCGATCTTGAAATGGAGTCCATGGCTAATGGTGGCGGTGCTAAAAAACGGTCTTCAGCTGAGAAGCGGTCTACAGACAAGAAGCCGGATGGCGCAAAAGGTCGTAAGAAAAAATCGGCTGATAAAGATAAGCCGAAGAAAAAGAAAGCGCTAAAAAAAGCGGGAGCAAAAAAGAAGGGCGGTAAAAAAGCAAAGCCAAAATCCAGCACTACTAACACTAAGAGTGGTGCTGCGACCAAAAAGTCTACTAAGCGAAAAGCGCTTAAAAAAGTTAAGTAGCTTTGGCCTAGATACTTGTTAATATTTCTTACCTCAAACCTTTTTGAGGGGGCACTTTTTTAAGGCATAAAAAAACGCCGGCATAGCCGGCGTTAAAAATGAGGTTACTTCTTAAAACTTTGCCGGCTATGCCGACTGCGTAACAATGATGACGTTTCGCGATGGGTCTATATAACCACAACGAAACACTTTAAAAAATGGGACTTGATGTCCCCTTGAGCCAAAAACAGGCCTTTTGGGCTTGAAATAGTGGTAAATCGCTGCTTTTTCTACAGGTTGTCCACGCTCTTGCTTCTTATTTAAATCTATATAATTCAATAAGATACAGTTTTTTTCTTATTTTCTGAAGCTGTCTGGACAGGTTAAAGAAGCTGTTTCGGCTATTTTTTATACTTTTTAAATTATTGAAGTTTTATTGCCAAAATGTGACTTAATCCATGCAAAGTAAAACCGTTAGTCAGATTTCTAGTTCGCGATCCAAGTCGATGAACCCCACTGACCATCGCCAGATGAGACGCCAATGGTGATATTGACGACATCATTTTCAATAAAAAAGGTATCGGCGTTAACCATTTGGTCGAGAATATAATAAGAGAATTCTTCTACGGTCGTGTTTCGAATATCCAGCACGCGGGTATCATCTGCGATAAAAATCATTACTTCGTTATTAAAGTGAACATGATACTGCTGGTCGATCTGTTCTATTTTTAAGTGTGGCGACTTACCGGGTAGTAGCATATATTCATCCAGTGCCTCGCAGATATTGCGTAGTCTGGATTTTATTTCCTGATAATTAAAGCACATGCCGTTGTCATCAACTGAAGCGGTCACTTCAGCGCGCACCTTAAAATTATGCCCGTGGAGACGTTCGCGGTCAGTGGCCGAAAAAATAGTAAAGTGTGCACCCGAAAATTTTAGGTCTTCTTTACTGATATTGATCGTCGTCAATCGATTGGACATAGAGGTTCCTACTATTGCTATCGGCTTGTTTTACTTTAATTGAGTAAGAGTATATTCGACTATCAATTATGATGTATCGATAAATTGAATTTTATCGATGATTTCGCCGATTTTTTTGAGTTAGCCGTTATACTATCTAATCATTGAATCTAACTAAGAGTCGTTCTATGTCAAAAAAAGCCCTTGTAATTACTGGCGCTAGCCGTGGTATTGGTCGAGCAACTGCTGAGTTGTTTCGTGATAATGGCTACCAGGTGATCAATATTTCGCGCCGTGATCCTGAATTGGCTGATGTTACTCATATTGCCGCCGATTTATCTCAAACAGATTGGACGCAAAACATTGCTGCCGCGTTAGGGCAGGCAGTTGTCAATGTCGACACGCTAAGTGTTATCCATAGCGCTGGCTTATTGCTTAAAGATAATATCGACTCTGTAACCGCTGATGATTTGCATCGCGTTATGCAAGTGAATGTTATTGCCGCTGCCCAGCTAAACCAATTACTGCTGCCATCAATGGGGGCGGGCTCTTCGATTGTATATGTGGGTTCTACCTTATCTGAAAAAGCAGTTGCTAATAGTTGTTCTTATGTAACTTCCAAGCATGCCATGGTAGGTTTGATGCGTGCTAATGCTCAGGATTTAGCGGGAAGGGGGATTCATGCGGTTTGTGTTTGCCCAGGTTTTACCGAAACCGAAATGCTCAGTGATCATGTGGGTGGCAGTCGTGAAATTTTAGATGATATTGCCAGCGGCGTAACGTTTAACCGCTTAATTGAGCCAAGCGAAATGGCATCTACTTTAAAGTTTGCGGCAGAAAATCCCGTTATGAATGGTTCGGTGATGCATGCTAATTTGGGTCAGATTGAGCGCTAGACTGGCTTAGTTTTTCTTGCACCGCTTGGTCCAGTGTTTTGAGCGTTCGGCTCTGCATATAGAAAATAACAATAATAAAAACCAACGCAATACAGGCGATGACGGTTGCCCATTGCACACCGATATACTGCGCTAGATAAGCCATTGGCAATACCCCTAAAGGCGTTAAGCCGAATGCCATCATCATAAAAGATGACATACGGCCTCGCTGTGAATCATCAACTAACAGCTGTGCCGCTGTGTTATTTAGCGTTTGGCTAGCGCTGGCGCAAGCATTGGCTAAAACCAGTGGAATTAACGCCAGATAAAAATTCGCAGTAAGAGAAAAGACAATTAACAGTACGCCAAACATTAGGCCGCTTAGTGCCATTAATTTTGTCCGGTCAGTGCGTTCGCCGCGTTGTGCAATCCAAACAGACCCTAATACGCCGCCCAAGCCTGATAGTCCCATCAGTAACCCTAGACCGCGTTCGCCTACAGCCCAAACTTGATCGGCGAATATCACTAAAAAGTTTTGAAACGGCATAGCGAGCAGTGTGGGGATAAGCCCAAAGATAATACAGATTAATAATGGACGAGATGTTTTGACATAGGCGATGCCTTGTATAACATCTTGGCTAAGTTTTGCTTTAACGGCATTACCATGTTGGTTTTTATTGCGATTAATTCCCAGCATGCAAATAACGGATGCAGAAAATAAAACAACAGCAATCATATAAGCGCCGACAGTTGAGTAGAGGCTAATCGCAAAGCCCATCATTGCCGGCCCTAGCACGCGCGATAAATTAATAATGCCACTAGACACAGCCATGGCGCTGCCTAGTTTTGAAGAGCCAACCACGTTATAGACGAGTGCGGTGCGCGCCGGCATGATAAATGGAATGACAGCACCAGCGACCATACCGGCCATTAAAAGATTCCAAAAGGCGAGTGAGTCAAAAATCAGTAATGCCAATATAAAGCATTCATTGGCGACCAATAAGGCTTGCCCAATCATGACAAGTTTACGTCGTTCAATACGGTCGCTCATTGCGCCGCCCAGCAGTGAAAATACCAACATTGGAATGGCAAAAGCGATATTAATATAGGCCAGAGACATTTCTTCCTGGGTTAATTCCCAAGCTAAAAAGGTGCGGGTGAGTACCTGTCCTTGCAGAGCTAAAAAGAAGGCAGCGTTACTGGCCATTAACCAACGGAATTGGCGAATGTTCAGCGTGCTAAGGGATTGGCGCCAACCTGTTGCTGGTGCCGTATCTTGGTTTTGCAAAGAACTAACCTGGGTATTGTGTGCGATTAAACAAATGCGAGATAAACAAAAACATCATAGCATGGTGTTTAATCGCTCAGTCATGCGACGGTAAGATTTTACGATGGTATAAATGCGGTTATATCACTAAGGACTTTACGCGTTAACGTTAATCGATATAACGCAAAATGTCTTGGTGTAACCCAGTTTTTAGTCCCGATAGCGTGTCGCGTGATTTACCTAGCATCGGTTGTAAAAGTGCTTTTGCGTTAGTCATAAGATCATTCAAGTCGCAGCATTGATCAATCACTTGATACTCCACCGCAGTTGGGGCGCCAATGCGTTCGCCAGTCAGTAGTAGGTTTCGTAAAAATTGACCGGATAGTTTTTCTCTAACTAAGGCATTCATTGATGGGATAAGCACCATGTTGAGATCGACTTCGGGTAAGCAGAAATAGCCGCGATCTTCGCGCATCACTTTATAGTCGCTGGCCATTAAAATCATCGCGCCCAGACCAAAAGCATGGCCGTTGGCAGCGGCAACTGAAGGTATAGGTAAAGTTAGCAAGCGGCCAACCATGACCATACACTCATCGATAAATTTCGCAGCACCTTCTTGACCGGCAGAGATAAGGTATTCGATATCGAGCCCTTGCGAGAAGCTTTTTGCTTCGCCGGTGATAATTAGAGCATTAATGCTGGCATCGCTATAGACAGTATCCAACGCCGCGTTGAATTCGGCTAAAGTATCAGGATTGAATTTCCCGTCGCTGTGCATGGTGATGGTGGCGTAATGAATATCAGATTCGGTTGCCGTGTTCAAAGTGATAGATGCCATAGCTTTATTCGCTCGTTATTTTTAAAGATTTTAATTTACGTCAAATTGGGGCTTTTGCAAAGGGTCTTTTATTTATCAATGTCTTACTCGGTGACATATACAGCAGCGCGGTATTGATTATACTGGTCTGCTAAGTAAAATGGCCGGCTAATAATTACTGAACTGTTAGCTTTGCTTTAATAACGATCAAAGAGGTTTTATGTCTGTACAGCCATTGGAGTTTGTTTACGGGATTAATGCTGTAGGCGAAATGATTAAGCATAATGCGAAAGCGATAGATGCTGTTTATATTGTCGATGCGCGAGATGATAAACGTATCCGTCAAATCGTTGAGATGGCGGAGCGCGCAAAGCTCAGATTGAAAAAAAGCAGTAAGGATGAGATTGAATCTTTATTGGCTACAAGTAGTGAGCAGTCGGTTAATCATCAAGGTGTTATTGCCGAGTGCCGCCCTTCACAAGCAAAAGACGAAGATTTTCTTGAGGCGCTATTAAATCGTGCTGAACAACCTTTATCGTTATTGATTTTAGATGGTGTAACAGATCCACATAATTTGGGTGCTTGTTTGCGTTCTGCAGATGCGGCGGGCGTAGATGCGGTAGTTGTGCCAAAAGATAATGCAGTAGGTTTAACGCCGGTGGTAAGAAAAGTCGCCAGTGGTGCCGCCGAGACAACACCATTAGTGGTTGTAAAGAATTTAGCGCGTGGTATTAAAAAAATACAAGAAGCGGGTGTTTGGGTGATGGGTGCTGCCGGTGAGGCTGAACAAACGGTATTTGATATTGATTTTACCGGCCACGTCGCCATTGTTATGGGGGCGGAGGGCAGTGGTTTGCGTCGTTTAACACGGGAGCGTTGTGATTCACTGTTTCGTATTCCAATGACGGGTGCGGTAGAAAGTTTAAATGTATCGGTTGCCGCCGGTATTTGTGTTTTTGAAGTGCTGCGTCAGCGAAATGATAGTTAATAAATTGAGAATAAAAAAGGCCAACACTAGGTTGGCCTTTTTTATATTGATTAGCAAATTACTTTCTTTGCTTAATGATACATAGCCCAGCTAAGCCGGATAAAAACAAATAGGCTGTAGTTGGAACGGGGACAACAGTTGCAGCGCTTTGGAATTCTTTAGCGCTGCCGCCGCTACCTGATGTGTTTTGTCCGCGCAGACCGATATTATTAATGTCATTAACGGATAAGCTTAAAGCCGCAATTTCAAAGCTCTCAACTTGTCCGCCGCTTAAATCATTATTATTTTTCCAAGTAATACCTACGTCCCAATCGTGTCCTTGAAACGCCTCAGCATTTGCCTCTAGGTTAAGATTACTTCCGCAGCTACCGTTGATGTGATTGGTGTTATAGCCTAAGTCGCAGCTTGCTACGCTTTCGTTAGATAATCCTAAATTAGCTGCTGTATACGCATTGTTAGCATCAAAAAAGAAGCCAGTAAACTTGGCAGTGGTTGACAAGCTTAGCGGATCAACTTGATAGCTGATTTTAAAATGGCCTGCACTAACGCCAGCTTCGGCATCATCTTTAATAGTAACGATATAGTCAACGCTGTCTGAGCCTAGGTGAGCGAAGTCAGAAAAGGTCACCATAGCTGCTTGAGCGAAACTAAAAGGAAGCAATGCAGTTCCTACTGCAGTTACTAGTAATAGTCGCGCCTTAGAAAATAGGTTTAGTTTGTTCGTGTTTATATTATTTTTATTTAAGTCATTCATTCCATTGCCCTCAATAATTCAGTTAAGAAATTTATCCAGGGTTATAGAATTAGCGCTTTTAGATGGTGGTGATTTTTGATTTGAGTCGTCATTACAAATCAAAAAACACAGAGATATCTGCGAGAATCTATCGATCTTACTTAGGGGAGAGTTATAGAATAACGATTATTGGTGCTTTAAGTCAATTATTTGATTCATAAAACAGCATTAACTTTAGGCTTTGAGGAGCTTATTTTTTGGTTGCTCGCCACCAGTTTTCATAAGTGCTTGTATTGAATAAAGAAAAAGGAGTTTTTTCTTATAAAGACTAATATGAGGATTTTTTTATTATGGCAATATAAATGGGCTAATTTTCTCTGAAAGCATAGTTTAACTAGCCATTTACGCAGATCTATAATCTGGAACTATCCACCCCTCAGCTTATCCAAATATACTTCTTGATAGGGTTCTTATTATGAAAATCTATTTTTTCAGCATTCCTTTCTTTATTTTTCTTCTTTCTTCATGTGCACAAGAAGGGTTTTACAATTCGCAACAAAAAAATCTTAAACAAGAATGTGAAAAACTGACCTCGCCTCAGCATGAGCAATGCCTTAGTGATTTGGATGAGCGATCTTATGATGAATATCGGCGTGAGCGTAATGAGGTGTTGAGAGAGAATTTTGTGGGGCGCTAGATTGTAGGATGAATTATTGCGGGGAGGGACGGATAAATGCCATCAGGCTAAGGCCTCTTTTCACCCCTTCGGGGCTTCGCGACTACGTCGCTCGTTGAATATTGCTGCGCAATATTGCGAAACTTGGCGGTTCTCATCCTTTTTCTTACTTCCATAAAAAAACCTCCACTGTGGGAGGTTCTTTAAATGGTAGCAAGGGGCGGATTCGAACCGCCGACCCCATCATTATGAGTGATGTGCTCTAACCAGCTGAGCTACCTTGCCATTTCTATTTAGTACCCTAACAAAACGCTACCGCTTTGCTGAGGGAGGCGCATTCTCCCGATTGACCGCTTTTTTGTCAAGCGTCTACTTACTCAAGACTAAACTAGTACCAGCCTAAACATTAAACCGGAAGTGAATGACGTCGCCATCCAGAACCGTATATTCTTTACCCTCTAAACGCCATTTACCCGCATCTTTGGCGCCTTGCTCGCCGTTACAATCGACATAATCGTCATAACCAATCACTTCGGCACGAATAAACCCTTTTTCGAAGTCAGTATGTATCTTGCCTGCCGCCTGTGGGGCTTTTGAGGCCACGGGAATCGTCCATGCGCGAACTTCTTTAACGCCAGCGGTAAAGTAGGTGTGTAGTCCTAACAGGTCGTATCCGGCGCGAATAACGCGGTCTAGTCCGGCTTCTTTCATGCCTAGCTCTTCTAAAAACTCTGTACGCTCTTCATCTTCTAGCTCGGCTATCTCGGCTTCTAGCTTGTTGCAAATGGTCACCACTACCGCTGATTCACTCGCGGCAATTTCTCGGACTTTGTCGAGATACGGATTGTTTTCAAACCCATCTTCATCAACATTGGCAATATACATAGTGGGCTTGAGGGTTAGCAGGCTCAATGGTTTGAGCAGGGCTAATTCATCATCCGTTAGCGTAAAAGAGCGCAACGGCAGTGCTTGATCAAGATGTGGATGAATTTTTTCGATTAAGGCTTTCATTGCGATAGCATCACTATCACGTCCCTTCGCCGCTTTAGTGTAACGCTGTAAGGCTTTTTCTACGCTATCTAAATCCGCTAAGGCTAATTCAGTATTGATCACTTCAATATCAGCAGCTGGATCAATCGTACCTTCAACGTGAATGACGTTTTCATCGTCAAAGCAGCGAACGACATGCGCTATGGCATCGGTTTCGCGGATATTACCTAAAAATTGGTTGCCCAGTCCTTCGCCTTTTGATGCGCCGGCGACTAAGCCCGCAATGTCGACAAATTCCATGGTGGTGGGAATGACTTTTTCAGGATTCACAAACTCAGATAGCTTGTCTATACGCGGGTCGGGTATCGGCACAATGCCAGTGTTAGGTTCGATAGTGCAAAACGGAAAGTTTTCTGCATCGATACCGGCTTTGGTAAGGGCGTTAAAAAGTGTCGATTTGCCTACGTTAGGTAGTCCGACAATGCCGCAGTTAAATCCCATAAGTTAATCCAATAAGTTAAATCAGGTGGTGAGTCGTTCGCGCGCAGTATTTATATGCTTTCTATAGCTCTTCTGCGGCGTTAAATTTATGCATTTGATTCATGACCGCTTGCCAATCACCACTCACAATTTTTTCAATATGCGAAGCAGCTTCTTGTACGCTGTCTTCAATCCATTGCTGTTCTTTACTTGGCGCTTTTTTTAGCACGTAATTGCTCACTTGCTTAGCATTGCCAGGATGGCCTATACCAATACGCAAACGAGCAAATTGTTTTTGGTTGCCAAGGCTGCTAATAATGTCACGCAAGCCATTATGGCCACCATGACCACCGCCAACTTTTAATCTGACCGTGCCAGGTGCAATATCGAGTTCATCATGTGCCACAAGTATGGCTTCGGGCTCGATCTTATAAAAATTCGCTAAAGCGGCTACCGATAAACCACTGCGGTTCATAAAGGTATTAGGTATTAACAGCCGACACATTTGGCTGCCAATCAGTATTTGTCCGGTAAGACCGTGAAATTTAGTTTCTTCGGTGAGCGGGGTGCCAGATGAAAATCGACGCAGTACTTCGTCAACTAGCCAAAAGCCAGCGTTATGACGAGTCTGGGAATATTCGCTACCTGGATTGCCGAGCCCAACGATTAAGCGTACCGGCGTTATATCATTCATGCGATGCACTCAAACCAAATTGGCTCTGCGTCGGGTTGAATAAAAAACTTGAACAAAGCGTCGTGCTGGAAAATAACGATTCAGTCATCAGCGTCATAGTTGATGAACGGGCTGATGACTGAACCTGACAGAATCTAGTCTTTCGATTCTTCGTTATTAGCTTCACCTTCAGCTCCATCAGCACCATCTTCTGCTGACGCTGCTTCTTCTTCGTCTGAGCCGCCTTTCGTAATTGAAACGTTAGCGATCGCAAGATCGTGTTCAGAACCATGGCTTAACGCCACACTCTCAACACCTTCTGGCAATTTCACATCGGATAAGTGAACCACTTGACCAACTTCTACTGCATCCATATCGACTTCGATATACTCAGGCAGTGCAGCGGGTAAGCAGCGAATTTCAATTTCGTTGGCTTGGTGAGACACACGTCCACCTTGCATTTTGACACCAACACAGCTTTCTTCATTGATGAAGTGAAGCGGTACTTGGACGACAATCGCTTGGTTCTTATCAACGCGCAAGAAATCAGCGTGCATGATAATGTTTTTAGCGGGGTGGCGTTGTAGATCTTTTAATAAAACGTCTTGTGCTTTGCCATCAATTTTTAAGCTGACAATGCTTGAGAAGAACGCTTCATTTTGCAGCTGATGCCATAGTGGGTCATGCTCTAACGAGATGCTGACAGGATCAGCAGAACCACCATAAACAATGGCTGGGACTTTATTTTCAAGACGACGTAGGCGGCGGCTCGAACCTTTCCCTGCGTCATTTCGACTTTGTGCTTCAAGTACAAATGCTTCAGACATAATATTTACCTCAGTCTGTTATCAACGAGTTCCTGCGACCGGATTATTCGTTGGGTTTTTAAATGCCAGTGACACAATAAAAATTTTAAAGTGTTCTGACGATTATTATTAGTGAATGTTGTTATAAACCGAAAACGGATTATCTAAACATTGCACTAATGGATTCTTCATTACTCACGCGTCGAATCGACTCGGCTAACATATCAGCCATTGATAGCGATCGAATGCGTCCACAAGCTATAGCGGCTTCAGATAGCGGGATCGTATCAGTCACTACCAGTTCATCAAGATGAGATTCGCTTATTCTTTCAATTGCAGGGCCCGATAAAACAGGGTGTGTGCAATAAGCAATAACTTTGTCGGCGCCTTGTTCTTTTAATGCTGATGCCGCAGTGCAAAGTGTGCCTGCAGTGTCGACAATATCATCAACTAATAAACACGTTTTACCTGACACATCACCAATGATGTTCATCACTTCTGCAACGTTGGCTTGTGGTCGACGTTTATCAATAATGGCAAGGTCGATATCTAACTGTTTCGCAATGGCGCGAGCTCTAACTACGCCGCCAACATCTGGCGATACAACTAATAAATCGTTATAGCGTTGTTTTTCAATATCTTTAAGGAGTACGGGCGAGCCGTAAACGTTATCTACTGGGCAATCGAAAAAGCCCTGAATCTGTTCTGCATGCAAATCGACGGTTAATACGCGGTCAACACCAACGCGAACCATCATATCGGCAACCACTTTAGCGGTAATGGGTACACGTGCTGAGCGAACGCGGCGATCTTGTCGTGCGTAGCCAAAGTAGGGCACCACGGCAGTGATACGAACAGCTGATGCGCGTCTGAGTGCGTCAACGAGAACCAGTAATTCCATTAAGTTATCGTTGGTAGGCGCGCAGGTAGACTGAACGATAAAAACGTCCTTACCGCGAACGTTTTCTAATATCTCGACATTAATCTCGCCATCGCTAAACTTTTTAACGTCAGCTTTACCCGGAATTAGGCTCAACTCAGCAGCCACTTTTGCTGCCAATTCTGGATTGGCATTACCGCTAAATAACATCAAGTTTTTAGACACTGGAGATCCCCGGAATGGATTAATAAGAAATACGCTGCTCTGCTGGCTTTATTAGTGTATTTCTTTTGCTAGCTCTTTGTTGATGAAAGTGGTCGATTTTTTCGAATTTAAGCAAAATGCTAGATCTTGCTTACTTTCTTAAATATGGCTGGGGCGGAAGGATTACTTCGTCTCTTCGGGATAATGGTCGCTTTGCTCCCATATGACAATGCTTCGCATTGTTCGAACCTTCTATCAGGTTCTTATCCTTCCACTAACTGATTCTTTCCAGCCCGAGCAAGATTATAAGTCCTGCTTCTTTTTTTCAATATGGCTGGGGCGGAAGGATTCGAACCTTCGAATGCGGAGATCAAAACCCCGTGCCTTGCCGCTTGGCGACGCCCCAATAAACTTTTTTAACTATTTCAACAGCTTACTAACTATCTGATCGCTTCTAACGCTTGGTGCGCAGTCGATCGGTCAGTACTCTGTGCTATAAATCCTGTGTAACTGGCTGGCATGGCCGCTAATACGGCTTCTGCTGCTTCTAATGAAGCGAAACGGGCAAAAATACATGCGCCGGTGCCAGTGAGTCGAGCTTTGCCAAATTGATCAAGCCAATCGAGTGCTTTATCAATCTCTGGATACTCTCTGCGAACAATCTCTTCACAATCATTGCCTAACATATGATTTTTTTGCTTGGCAGAATCAAGTGTTTGCAGGTGCTCAAAAACGGCGGCTATTCTGATGGTTAGCGTGTCGCGTGTCAATTGCGGGTGAGAGAAAATTTCACCTGTTGGGACGCTTACGGGTGGTTTTATGACAGCAAACCAGCACTTTGGTAAAACTAACGGCTGAAGTTGCTCACCAATGCCTTCCCCAAAGCTACTATTGCCATGAATAAAGACGGGTACATCAGCTCCCAGTGTCAGCCCAAGGTCAGCCAGTTGATCAATGGATAGCCCTAATCCCCAAAGCTGATTCAGTCCCAATAAAGTACTGGCGGCATTAGAGCTGCCACCTCCAAGACCACCCCCCATGGGGATTTGCTTGCGGATTCTAATATCTGCACCCAAGGTCGAGCCGGTCACTGAGCCATGGTTTTGCAGCAATCGTGCAGCGCGAATCGCAATATTGTCTTCGTCGGCAACCCCTTCAAGTGACTCAAGCAATACAATTTGATTATCTGAGCGAGTCTGCAGTTCGACCGTATCGCCAAAATCTAGCAATTGAAAAGCGGTTTGCAGCTCGTGGTAGCCGTCGCTTCGCTGGCCGGTAATATGCAAAAACAAATTCAGCTTCGCCGGTGAGGGCAGCGTTAAATGGTTTTTATTCATTGTTGAACCGCTGCACTTGAGAGGAATCGCAGTTTAGCGGGCGGTATAACCGATGATTCAATCAATGGAAATTGCCAATGCTTAAAGGCCATTATCACTTTAAAGTGTTTATTGAATGCAATCATTTTACTCGGTAGCGGATAAGGTGCCGCAAGGTTGACGGATGGATAGCGAATCTGCCAACCATCTTGTTTAAAACCTATTAATGTGGCTTTGTCGATTTTATGTTGATCCTGATTAGTGGCAGTAAATGGCTGCTCCGGCGAAGGCAGGCCCAGAGCCCAATAACGTAAATAGGATATGGGTAGCTTCCAGCCCGTTTGCTGGGCGAATAATCGGTCAATATCGCTAGCTTCAATCTGTGTTTTGCCTTTGGTTAAATAAACGCGTTGGTCTTGCTGGGCCACAGTTACGCGTCCAAATCCAAGAGGGCCGCTTAAAGTCACCGTGAAGTCTTGCGCTTGTTGCTGCCAGTCAAATCGCAATGTTTGAACGGATGGGTTGGCTGTTAATACACGAATAGCAAGTTTGCCATCTACGCGCCAGTGACGATTTAGCAGGCTCGCTGCGCTAGCTTCCATATCTTTAGGATTAGTTTCGAGGTGCGAGCGCTCATTAATGCTTGCACATGCTGATAACAGGCTAAGCAAAATGCTAACGAAAAAAATGAGTGTTGTAACGCGCTGCGCTTTATTCGGTTGTTTTAAGATATCTAAACTCAATATTTTATGCCAAGTCTGTTGATGGCTTCGTCTACTTTAGGAGTTTCTTCTTGCTGTTTTTTAAATTTTTTTATTAATGAGCGGGCTTTCTTTTTCTCTCCGCTCACCCAGTAAACTTCTATTAAATGTGCAGCAACTTCATCATCGTCAAATTTTTCAAAAGCAGATTCTAAATTATTAATAGCCTCTTTAAATTGACCCAAGCGATATTGTACCCAGCCCATGCTATCAATGATGGCTGGGTCATCAGGTTTTATAGCAAGGGCTTTTTTAATTAAATCTAACGCTTCATTATAGCGCTCGGTATGATTGCTAAGAGTGTAGCCGAGTGCGTTTAGGGCGGTAACATTATCTGGGTCACGAGAGAGTATAAAGCGCAAATCATTTTCTGTTGTAGCGAAGTCATTAAACTGTTCGCTCATAAGCGCGCGTTCAAGGCGAAGTAATAGCTGCTCAGGAAAGCGTTCTATCGCTTGGTTGAGAATTTCGCTGGCTTCTTGGGGGTGGCCATGCGTTTTAAGAAGTGCGGCTTCTAACGCCCAAAAATTAGGCGCTTGCAGCGGTATGGCTATGCGCAGTGAAGCTAAATAGCGTCTGGCTTCAACTAATTGGCCGTATTCGGCCTGCAGATTGATGAGGCGTTGTGTGGCGGGCATAAAGTATTTGCCGGTTGTGACCTGGCGGAAGCGGGCTATGGCTGCATCGACTTCATCTTGATATTCAGCTATTAAACCGAGGTAATAATGGCTCACGGTAACGCGTTGATTGCGTGAGATTAATTTTTCAAAGCTGCGTCGGGCAATTTCATAATGGGTGTTTTGATGCGCAACAATAGCGTGTGAAAATAGAATGTCGGTATTGTTGGGCGTATCTTTTAATAGGTAAGCAAAGGCTTTTTCTGCGCCCTCAAGATCAAAGCGAGTAAGCAATTTAGCGTGGTAAAGTCGCAGCGTTCTTTCATCAGGATATTTTTTGATGGCTTTACCTAGACTTTTTGCAGCAGTTTCGGCGTCGTATAAGTTCTCGAGTAATTGTGCTTTGAGTAATGCGGCTTGGACGGGGTTGGTTTGATGATCTTTGATCAAATCCAACGTGGTAAGTGCTTCAGCATGCTGGTTGTTTTGTTGCAGTAACAAAGCATAGGTAAAAGTAAGCTCAACATGGTCTGGATGCTGTTTGACTAAGGCGTCAAGCCGACTGAGTAACTGAAGAAGTTGTCTATCGCCAGCTGCTAGCGTTGCTTGACTAAGAATGCCAAATTTAGGTTTGCGCGAATACTTGAGTTGTGTTTCGAGCACATCAAGGGCGTGAAGAACTTGGTCTGATTGAGTCAGTAGATCGGCATAAATAGCGGCGGCTTTTTCGCTATCCGGTTCTGTTTCGAGCCATAGGCGCGCTGAAGCGAGAGCTGCGTCGAGGTCTCTGCCATAAAGTGACAGTCGAGTGGCATGCGCGGCTAAGCCACTATCGCGAGTGCTCTGTGCTTCAAGAAGATACTTGTCGATTGCTAGCGAAAAATTTTGCTCATGAGTCGCCAGCTCTGCAATCAGTAAGTTGAAGAGGGTTTGTTCAGAAAAAGGTCGGCTTGGGAGCTCCTCTTTATCACCATCACTAAGCTTATCATTCAGTTGATGGTCAGATTCTTGATTATCGAGCGGGGCTATCGAGCCTCTTTTATCTTGATGCCGCTCTTCGATGGCGGAAGCTTTATCTGCGGAAGCGTTTGAAGTCGATAAAGAAGGCAGTGCCGAACAGCCCCCTAATGATAAAGCCATCAAAAGAGTGGCGGCGAAACGATATAAAGCTGGAGTGAAAGCCGTTTTTTTAAATACTGTGAGCAATGGAAATCTCATTTTTTCGTTTGAGTATTCACTTATCGAGGAAGTTAAGCCTTAAAACGACCCGTGTCATGTAAGCGGTTGATCTTAGCTATTCATGTTGCCTGTTGCTGTTTGTTGATGCAATGCGGCGGAGAATCGTCTATCTACTGGTCAGTATACCCTCTAATCATGGCATAGTTTTACAGACAATCCTATTTCTGGCCGAAAGACAAGATGGATTACGGCAATGCTTACCATCCACATTGTGGTTAGATATTGCTAAAATGCGCGGCTTTATTATTAATAATCAGCACGATTGTATTTTTTACTGAGTTATCTATGCGGCTACTGGCTATTGGCGTCAATCATTCAACGGCTAACGTTGAACTGCGAGAGCGGTTGGCATTTGCTCCTGATGCCATGCAAACGGCTTTAAGCAGCTTGTTGGCGTGTTTGTCTATGCCTGACGATATGCCTGATGATATGTCAGATGATTCGCCCTCAGAAAGCCCTGCTGAGGCGGTTATCGTCTCTACTTGCAACCGCACCGAGCTGATTGTGAGTACTGAATATAATGCCGAAGCGGTGATTGCATGGTTGGCGGAGTTCAAATCGCTGCCTATCGAGCAGTTTAGCGAGCATATTTATATTCATGAAGATCAAGAGGCGTTAAGGCACTTGATCCGTGTCGCCGGCGGTTTGGATTCAATGATTCTGGGCGAGCCACAAATTTTTGGCCAAATGAAATCCTCTTATGCCGTCTCACGCCAAGTTAACGCTATCGGTGTTGAATTAGAGCCGGCCTTTCAACATATTTTTGCCATCGCCAAAAAAGTGCGTAGTGATACAGCGATTGGCGAAAATCCAGTTTCCGTTGCTTTTGCTGCAGTTACCTTGGCGCAACGTATTTTTGCTGATCTTTCTTCGGTTGCCGTTTTGTTAGTTGGGGCGGGTGATACGATTGAATTAGTTGCTCAACATTTAATGAACTGTGGCGCTAAGAATGTCGTGGTGGCAAACCGTACTTTAGATCGTGCTCAAGCATTAGCCGAGCGACTGAGTGCTAAAGCGATTTTGTTATCTGAGGTGCCAGAGAGTTTGAGTGACTTTGATATTGTTATTAGCTCTACGGCGAGCCAATTACCCATTTTAGGTAAGGGTGCAGTTGAGTCGGCATTAAAGTCGCGAAAACGTCGGCCTATTTTTATGGTGGATATTGCTGTGCCACGCGATATAGAGCCGCAAGTCGCTGATCTACCTGATGTCTATTTATATACGGTAGATGATTTGCGCGACATCATTGATCATAATGTACGATTGCGCGTTGCTGAGGCCGATAAAGCCGCAGCGATTATTGATACAGGCGTGCAAACCTTTGCTCGGTGGCAGCGCAGTCGAGATGCTACCGATTTGGTTGTATCTTATCGAAATAATATTCAGGCCTTACGCGATGATGAATTAGAGCGTGCATTGCAATTGTTACAAGCAGGCAAGTCAGCTGAGGAAGCAATGACATCCCTGGCTAGAGCGTTAACGCAAAAAATTATGCATCAACCAACCGTAGAGATGCGTAATGCCGCAGGTCTTAATAATAAAGCCCTGCTGGAATCGGCAAAAATACTTTTTGGTTTAGAGGGTGCGCCTTCTAGCGTTGATGACAACGATACCAATGAAGATGATTCGCAAAATTTTTAACGGTTTGTGTAAGCTGCTTATTTATTTTGTCTAAGAGATAGTAATTAATGAAAGACAGTTTGTTATTAAAGTTAGATGTCATTAGCGAGCGCTATGATGAATTGAGTGCTTTGCTAAGTGATCAAGAAACTATTGCTGATCAGAAAAAGTTTCGTGCTTTCTCTCAAGAGTATGCGGAAATTGAACCTGTGGTGAAATGCTTTCAAGATTATCGCGGTGCACGCGAAGAAATGACTGAAGCGGAAGGGCTGCTTAAAGATGATGATCCTGATATGCGCCAAATGGCAGCAGAGGATTTGGCTAGCAGTAAAAAAAATATTGAAGCTTTAGAAGCTGAGCTGCAGAAATTATTATTACCGCGCGACCCTAATGATAAAAATAACGTTTTTCTTGAGGTGCGAGCAGGTACCGGCGGTGATGAGGCAGCAATTTTTGCTGGCGATTTGTTTCGTATGTATTGTCGCTATGCAGAAAATCGTGGTTGGAAAATAGAAGTGTTGAATGAGCGTCAGGGTGAACATGGCGGCTACAAAGAAGTTATCTCGCGCGTCATTGGTAAAGATGTTTATGGGCATCTTAAGTTTGAATCCGGCGCGCACCGTGTACAGCGGGTCCCCGAAACAGAGTCACAGGGTCGAGTTCATACGTCAGCTTGTACTGTTGCGGTAATGCCAGAAGCTGATGAAGTTGAAGAGATTGATATTAATAAAGCTGATTTGCGTATTGATACGTTTAGAGCTTCTGGTGCGGGTGGTCAGCACGTTAACAAAACGGATTCAGCGATCCGAATTACACACATTCCTTCAGGCATGGTGATTGAATGCCAGGATGAACGTTCGCAGCATAAAAATAAAGCGCGTGCTTTATCTTTATTGCAGGCGCGCTTAATGGATTTTGCTCGCAACGAAGCATCGCAAGCGCAGGCTAGTGAGCGTCGTAACTTAGTCGGTAGCGGTGACCGCTCGGAACGTATTAGAACTTATAATTTCCCGCAGGGTCGCTTAACGGATCACCGCATTAATCTTACCTTATATAAATTAAACGAGATCGTTGAAGGCCAGTTAGATGAGGTGGTTCAGCCGTTAATTAATGAATACCAGGCGGATTTATTATCCGAACTTGGCGATGATTAACGTACTGCTCGATAAATTTTACCCTCTAGTTATTTGCAGCTATATCCATGCGCATTGACCAGCTTATTAGTAACAGCACCGAAGCGATTAGTGCTGCGCAGCACAGCGACAGTGCGCGGCTCGATGCTGAATTACTGATTCTGCATGCACTCAAGCAATCGCGTAGTTTTTTATACGCTTATCCTGAATCGATCGTTAATGATGATCAATTAGTTGCAGTGAATCGTTTGGTTCAGCGTCGCTGCGAGGGCGAACCGGTTGCCTATTTATTAAATCAAAAAGAATTTTGGTCAGTACCGTTATTGGTTGATGAGCGGGTCTTGATTCCTCGCCCTGAAACTGAAGCGTTGATTGAATATATTTTACAACTGCCTATGGCTGAGCAAGCTTGTATTGCTGACTTGGGAACGGGCAGTGGTGCGATTGCATTAGCTTTATCACAAGAAAATCCCTCTTGGTCTGTTGCTGCCACAGATTTTTCTGCTGCGGCTATAGAGGTGGCACAACACAATACTCAACAATTCGCCGAACAGCATACGGGTAATAAAATTTCATTGTTGCGCGGTGATTGGTTGTCAGCCTTCACAGAAGAGTGTTTTGATCTTATTGTTTCTAACCCGCCTTATATTGATGCACAGGATCCACATTTACAGCAAGGTGATGTTCGCTTTGAGCCGCGCAGTGCACTGGTCAGTGAGGAGCAGGGCTTTGCCGATATTAAATGTATTAGTCGGCAAGCACAGCTTTGTTTAAAAAGCGGAGGGCATTTAATTATTGAGCACGGTTATGATCAGCGCGAGGCTATTATAAAAATCATTCAAGCTGACGGTTATTTAAATATTATTGACCATAGCGATTTAAACGCCATGCCTAGATTTGTTACAGCAACAAAGGCTTAAATTATTTATTAATTTTTTTCTTAAGCTATTTATGATGCTATGGAAGTTATAGAGGCTGAAGATTGAGATGACGCTTCGAGAAAGCGATCAATTGTTGCGAGTAGCTCGGCCAAATTAAACGGTGCAATAAAGACAGCGTTGGCGCCAGCCTGTGAGGCCATTAACGTAATGCTTTCGGCAGACATTTCTATTGCAGCTAATTCTTTTTTACACATGATCGCAATAATATGTAAGCTTTTATGGCGCGCACGAAATTCTTCAATTAAAGATAAGCCATCCATATCTTCCAGAATTAAATCAACCAATGCTATTTTGGAATCGCCAATAATGTCTAGCGATTCGCTTGCAGTCTTTGCTGTGGCTAGTTCGTAGTGCTGAGTGTCGATCGCAGAAGTTAAAACATTATGCAAATTAGGGCTGCTTGACACCAATGTAATGAGTGGCGTCAGTAGAGGAGGGTTTTGATCATGATCTGTAGAATTGTTCATATGCGCTTCATAAAACACTCTTTACTTGGGATAAGTATTTTATGAGAAAAACTTTTTTTCTACAAGCTAGAAAGGCTAGTAACGTCGGTATTGGATAGATTTTTTTGCCCATTAGCATCGTCATCATTGCCGGTTTTATCGGCAACCTGCTTAAAAAGTAGCTTGAGCGTGATGGTTTCTTGGTCGTATTCAATTAAAGTGTGCCCACCATTATCGTGCGCCATGACAATAATATTATTATTTTTTTGCTTTGATGTTGCAGCTTGATTTTTAATTTTTGTCGCCGCCTCCACCATTTTTTGAATATCGTCAGCGTCGAGTTTCCCGCTAGTGGTTTTCACTTCAAGCGAAATGTAATCACCATCGATTTTTTCGTTGCATGCTATGCATTTTTGCATTTGATAATTATGGTTTTTAAGCGATAGTAAAATATCATTACGGTTGGTATTGTTTTTGTCTTTGCTTGAACTATCGCGTGCACTCATCAATAACTGCATAACAATCCGTTGAAAGCGGACCGGAGAAACCCAAGCCTTACCATAAGCGTTTTCTAAGTCGGTTTGAAAGTTGATAGATGATGGTAGCGTTGGTTTGAGCATATGAATAATGTCTCTAACCAAAGGCTTAAGTTCGATAACTTGTTTGTTGCTATCATCGTCCTCTTCAGAGGCTGATTCAATAATAAGATCTCTTGCTCGTGCACTAGCGTTAACGACTTGATTAAGATAATCAACTACACGCTGCTCGCGACCAGGTGTTTTTTGTGAAATCGCCATTTCAGTGTAGCTAACAATGCTTTTGATAATGGCTTTAATATCTTGTCCAATGGCACCACTAGGCTCGGCCATTGTCGGTATCATCTGTTCTGCTTCTATAACAGCTGACGATTCTAATGGCTTTTGATTTTCTGTTGGGTTGCTGGCTTTGTTCGTTGCTATGTTTTGAGTATCGTTACAAACAAAACCAAACGCGGCAATAGATTCAACTTTATTATTTGAATGACCTTTAAGTGCAAACTTATGCCATTGGATAGACAACGATTGGCTGTTAATGGTTTCGGTTTGAATAAAGTCAGCGTCACCACCTTGTTCTACAAGTTCACGATCTTGCTGAGTGATTTGCTCTAGCGTATTGCCGCTAAAAATATCTTGATCATTGCGACCGGCAATGACCTCAGCTCTAACATTAAAGGTTTCACAAAAAACTCGGTTAACGCGTTGGTAGCGTCCATCAGCATCTTTCTGGCAAAAGATGACGGGTGCATCATTTAATGTATCAGTGAGCGAGTCATGGTTTTTAAGTAACTCTTGATAGGCTTGTCGGCCAGCGGTGGCGTCAAAAGCGGTCCACACAACTTGGCGAGAAATGCCTAAATCACCGCGCATTTTAGTGATAAAGGTGTCAAACCAGCGCGCGCCATTAAGGCTTGAGTAAGCAATGGTTTGTTGATGGGCTTTGCCGGTATTTAATGTTTTGTTAATCGATTCAACATAATTATCCAGTGAGTCGATACCAAAGACATCGTTAAGCGTTTGTCCTACTTGTGCTTCAGGAAAATAATGCGTGCTCGAACGATCGCTGTTAATGACTTTAACGATATAGCCATTTTGATCGAGCACCATGCACATCATCGGCAATGATTCGGCAATGTTCATCCATATTTTTTCGACCATCGGTGAACTGGATATATCATCCAAATTATCAAAACCGGCATAAGCAGTATGCGTGCCGGTAACCGATGAAATGATATTGCTGCCGATTAATATTTGCGTGTTAATACCGACTACACGACCTTGGCCGTTTTCTTTGATTTGTATTTCGGTAATGTCAGCGGGATAAACAATACCTGATTTCGATTTAATCGTGCAGCTAATCGATTTAGGTATGGCTAAAAATTCACTCGCTTGTTGTAAAAGGGAATTAAATTTCTTCGCACCTTCAACATCAAGTAACTGCAACCATTCTTCAATCGTTAGAATCGCATCAGCTTCATCCATTAAAATGCTATGGCCATTTTGGCTTAAATGAATACGTCGACTTTCAAGATCAATGCTAAGTAAGTGCACTAGCTGGGATTGCTGTTGATTCGATTCATCCTGTAGCGATTCTAGTGACGCCGTTGAATGAGTTGTTGATGTTGTTTCGTTGATAGTTTCTGCGGGAGTGTTGGTTGTTGTTGCTGCTGATAGTTTTGTTGATAGTGGTGATGAAATTGGCGCCGCACTCGTAGCTGTTGTATTCACGAATGGTTTAGCATTTGCAGCCGATGGTTGCGCAGAAATGATCTGTAAAATTCTTTTGAGTGACAACTCAGAGCTAAGAATAAAATCATCGACACCCGTTTTGACCGATGATGCTAAAATGCTGAGATCGTCTGCCAACAATGCTTCATCAAGAAGAACAACGATGGCCGGAAGCGGTCTGTCAGTTTGAGCTTGAACTAAATCATTAACAGTATGGTTGTAAGGGCGTTGGCCAAAATCGCGATCAAGTAAAACAAGATCGGCGTCGTAAGGTTGGTTGGCGTTAAAAAAAGTGCTGGAAATAACGTTCAGATCAAAGTGAATCTGCTTGCTCATGGCTAGTATGTGTTTGATCAACGAAATGGTATTGGCATCATCAGAAAGCACAGCAATGACTGATGAAGGCGTTAAGCCCCCAGTATTTGCCTGTGTTGCTCTTGATTCCATCGTTGCTGTTACCTATTGATGACTGCCTAGATGTCGCTAAGCTATTGTATTAACTGATTATTTTATTTTTTATGTTATACAGTTACGCTTTTTGCTACACGTTCTATCCCAGTATTACTGAGATGCATGCCTTAATCTACCTGAGCACTGGTTTCCAATCCCGTATTCTAGCCGTTTTGTATGGTATTTGACCACCCTCGAAGGGTTAATTAACCGAAACGCAGACGAAAATGGCCGCTTTCTAAACCGATATTGCTCTTTTCGCGGTTTCTAAACAGCAACTTTGCTATTGTGCGTCTGTCTCAGGGTATTCGGCAGCATTCCCGACAATAACAAAATGAGGTATCACAGATTATGCGAGCATTTGACTCTATGGTAGAAAAGTTTGGCGGTTTTGACGGCGTCCCATTGCTGTTACTGCGTATATTTTTGGCGCCGATTATGATTTACGCCGGTTTAGGAAAGCTGCAATTAGGTGCTGATGTCGGTTTTTTTCAGCAGTTTTTAGTGGATCCTAACGTTGTGGCTTGGTTTGGGAATCCCGATTGGGGATTAGGCCTGCCGATGCCAGGTTTATTGGCCTTTCTTGCTGCTTGGACGGAATTACTGGGCGGTTGGTTGCTCGTGCTGGGGCTTTATACCCGATTAGTCAGTTTACCGTTGATGTTTACTATGGCGGTTGCAGCGGGAACCGCGCACTGGGATAACGGTTGGCACACTTTTCCAGAAGCCAAGTTAACCGTGCCATGGGAGTGGCGAACAGATTTGATTGAAGAGGGTAATCAGCGCAAAGCAGCGGCTATCCAAGTATTAAAAAACCACGGTAATTACCAGTGGCTGACAGAGGCTGGTTCTATTACTGTCTTAAAAGGCGGTATCGAATTTGCCGCGACTTATTTTATTATGCTGTTAGTTTTGTTTTTTTACGGTGGCGGTCGTTATGTCAGCCTCGATTACTGGCTTGCTGAAAGGTACCGACGCAATACCCTCAGTTGATAAACCTATGATCGCAAAGATTTAATAAAGCCCCGTTATTGGGGCTTTTTTGTGTCTAATAACTGCATTTTGTCGGCTTTTCGGATTATTTTTGGGCAAATGACAAATATCGCATACAATGCGCGGCTTTCATGCTGTCAGTTCGCTGTTACTGCTTCTGGCTTTTTTTCTTTTGGGATTGTGTCCCGCCGAGGTAGTTTATTTTGTTTAGTAAGTGGTTTGGCAATAAGAGTGCTTCGTCCTCAACGCCTAATAATAGTAAAGCCGATGGTTCTAAAGCGAGCTCTTCAGCCGCTAGTGCTAGCAAAAAAAGCAGCGCTAAAAAAACGAATCCTAAGCGTGCAAAAAAATCAAAAAAACCTGTCTGGTCACTTGATCAATTTCCTATCCCAGAAAAAGAAGGCTCAACACGCTTCCATGATTTAGATTTGCCCTTACCCATGATGCATGCCATCGCTGATCTAGGCTTTGAGTATTGCTCGCCAATTCAAGCTGCTGTTTTACCGCACACCCTCGACGGTTTAGATGCTGTGGGTAAAGCGCAAACCGGTACAGGCAAGACGGCGGCATTTTTAATTACCGCAATTTGTGATTTGCTGGCCAACCCTATTAGTGATGAACGATATACCGCTGAGCCTCGCGTAGTGGTTATTGCGCCGACGCGCGAATTAGTGATGCAAATTGCTAAGGATGCCGAAGACCTGACCAAGCATACTGATCTTCATGTTGAGATGTTAATAGGCGGTGTCGATTACGCTGGCCAATTAAAGCGTGTTCAACGCAATGTTGTGGACATTGTTGTAGCAACGCCCGGTCGATTGATTGATTTTATGACGCGTGGCGACCTTCAGTTAGGTCTAGTTGAGATAATGGTTATCGATGAAGCTGATCGTATGTTGGATATGGGCTTTATCCCGCAGGTGCGAAGAGTTGTTCGTGCCTGTCCGCCAAAAGACCAGCGTCAAACATTGTTGTTTAGTGCAACGTTTACAGAAGATGTTATTCGCTTAACCGAGCAGTGGACGATCGACCCAGTGCGTATCGAAATGGAGCCTGATCGCGTGGCTGCGGATACGGTTGATCAAAAAGTCTATATGGTTGGCGCTAAAGATAAATTCCAAGTGTTAAAAAATATTCTTAAGTCGGATAATGTTTCTAGTGCTATTGTTTTTGCCAACCGTCGTGATCAAACGCGTTGGTTGTTTGATAAGTTAAACAAGACTTCAATTACTTGCGGCATGCTTTCAGGTGAAGTTGCTCAGCAAAAAAGAACCAGCACGCTAAAACGTTTTAAAGATGGCAATATAAAAGTGTTAGTGGCCACCGATGTAGCTGGTCGTGGTATACATATTAATGGTATTAGCCATGTTATTAACTACAACTTGCCAGAAGATCCTGAAGATTATGTGCATCGAATTGGTCGAACCGGTCGTGCGGGTGAAACCGGCACATCTATCAGTTTAGCCTGTGAAGATGATGCGTTTATGTTGCTAGATATTGAGGCGCTACTGGGTGAGAAATTAGCGTGTGAGCAGCCGCCATTAGAGTATATGGATGAGTCTTAATTTTTAAATCTATTTCTATTTTAAGCCTTATTTTCAAGGCTTAATCGGTCAATATAAAATAATGTCCCGCCACAAACTGCTGCTGGTATTGCAATAATATTAAGCAGTGGAACCATTGATGTTAATGTGGCCGCAGCGCCAAATCCTAAAGCGGTTTTCCTGTCGTTTTTCAAATCTTTTTTTAGTGCTTTAAAGCTTATTTGATGATTGTCATAACTGTAGTCGACATATTGTGTCGTCAGCATCCACGCGCCAAAAACAAACCATATAAAAGGCATTAAAGTAGCAAGTGGCGTGATGATGAATGAGACTAAAGATAAAATAACTAGCGGTATTAGCCAAAAAAAGTATTGTAGTAGTTTCTGAATTTCACGCATAACGACGCTTGGTATCAATGCAAGTATGGCCAATAATCCAAACGAATTTTCTGCCGCTTTTCCCGCAATGACTATTTCTGTTTGTTCGGCGAGTAAACCGTAAAAGGGTGAGCCGATAAGGTTTGCGACAAAGGTAAAGCCGTAGGCAATCAATAATAAAATCATGATGGCAAATAAAGGCCAGAGTAACCACTCAATAAAGCTCAACCACTGGGGTATGAGATCTAGAAAGCCATTGAGCCACTGCGCAAAGCTATCGTAAAGGTAAGATAAGCCGAAATAGAAAACCAATATATTGATTAACACAGGTGCAATGACAAAAGGCAGAATACGAGGCTGTTTTAAGAGCCTAAATCCTTTAAATAAGTAAGCTGCGCCGTTGCTAAAATCATTCATCATGGGGCTAGGTCTTTAGTGAGGCATCCAGTTGATGCCAGTATGAGTCAATTCAATTGTCTAGGTCGGTTTGATGGCGAAAGTCGGAATGAGTTTAACTCGATTGCCATTCTGCCGATATTTATTTTGTTTAGCGCTATGGATGCGTCTATTTTTTGACCGCAAAAAATACTCTTTTTATTGCTCTGTTGTTTAATACCGTGAGGCGCTGATCTGGATATTTTATACTTAAGAAGGGCGCGGAGCTTAACGATTTCAGCTCAACTTGATTTAACTTCAATTAAAATAATCTTGATTTATAAGTATTTATGACCATAGTGAGTACTCGCCTTTTTATACGAATAATTATTATTCTTGATAGGGGGGGTGGTGTTTAACCGGACGTTATCGACAAATCTTCAGCGTGAAAGTTGGGTGGTTGGTAGGCTTGTAAGCGCTTAGTCTTCGTTGGGTTTTTCGATTAATGGTGCTGGCCAGCCGCCGAGTGATTTCCAGCGATTAACGATATAGCAGAACAGGTCAGCGGTTTTCTGAGTGTCATAGCTAGCGCTATGAGCATCTTCATTGTCGAATTCAATGCCCGCGTAGTAGCAGGCTTTAGCCAATACCGTCTGACCCAGCGCAAGACCGGCTAGGCTGGCTGTATCAAAACTGGAAAAAGGGTGAAAAGGCGTGCGTTTGATATCGCAACGGGCAATAGCTGCATTTAAAAAGCCCTGATCAAATGCAGCGTTGTGCGCCACCATAATGGCGCGCTTACAGTTGACTGCTTTTAATTCGGCGCGCACATGTTTAAATAAATCGCTGAGCACGACATCTTCATTTTGTGAAGGACGTAAAGGATGGTCGGGATTGATACCAGTAAATTCGAGCGCTGCGGGATCGATATTCGCCCCTTCAAACGGTCGGACATGGTAGCTATAAGTTTCGCCACAATAAATATTGCCGTGCTCATCCATTTTAATCAGGGTGGCGGCAATTTCTAACATTGCATCGGTGGCCGAATTAAAGCCACCGGTTTCGATATCAATAACAACCGGTAGATAACCGCGAAAACGATCTTCTATAGAGTGATTGCTATCATCACTTAGATTTTCTACTTCATCACTCATTTTGCGACTAGCCGCCATAAGATATCTTGTCCAGCGCGCAGTGGAACCAGTTCATCATCGGCCATTGATAATTGCTTTGGCGCTTGCCAGCTAGCTTTTTCTAAGGTAATCGTTGAGGTGTTGCGTGGCAGTCGATAAAAATCAGCGCCATAAAAACTGGCAAAACCTTCAAGTTTATCTAGCGCATTCATACCATCAAATGCTTCGGCGTATAACTCAATAGCGGTAAAAGCGGTATACGCACCGGCACAGCCGCAATCACTTTCTTTGCTGCCTTTGGTATGGGGCGCGGAGTCAGTGCCTAGAAAGAATTTTGGATTGCCACTTGTCGCTGCATCAAGTAACGCTTGTTGATGCTTTTGTCGTTTGAGAATGGGCAAGCAGTAATAGTGGGGGCGTATGCCGCCAGCTAACATATCATTGCGGTTGTAAAGTAAGTGGTGCGCCGTAATGGTTGCAGCGATGTTGTCATTACTTGCTTTGACAAACTCGACCGCCTGCGCGGTAGTAATATGTTCAAACACAATGCGTAAATCTGGAAAGTCACTAACGATTTGTTTAAGTATTGTCTCAATAAAGACAGCTTCGCGATCAAAAATATCAATATCGCTGTGGGTCACTTCGCCATGAATCGCCAATACCATGCCAGTTTTTTGCATGGCTTCGAGTGCGGGATAGATTTTTTTGATGTCCGTCACACCACTGTCAGAGTTAGTTGTCGCTCCTGCAGGGTAGAGTTTGGCTGCATAAACTAAGCCTGAGGCTGCTGCGGCCTCTATGCCGGCGGCATCGGTTAAATCCGTAAGGTAAAGTACCATTAATGGGTCGAGTGAAAGACCGCTATCCAGAGCAGCAATGATATTGTCGCGATAAATTTTCGCTTCGTCGGAATTTGTGACGGGTGGCACAAGATTAGGCATCACAATAACGCGATTAAATTGCTTGGCGGCATCATTTGCAGTGCGTGTCAGAGCCGCACCATCACGCAAGTGGATGTGCCAGTCATCAGGTTGAGTCAGAGTAATTGTGTTTGCTGAAGTCATTAATTGCCTATATTTGTTTGAAAGATAACATATTTATGCCTGCCATGCTGGCTGCTTTAGCTTTGCAGGGCAATTTTAAGCTAAGCCGAACATTTTTAAACCTATCAATACCTTTTAAAAGTAAAGAATTTTTCAAAGGTAAAGAAATCGCGAATATGGCCGTTAATAAGTTTAAATAATGATGCGCTTTAAGTGCCCCTACTTTTTTAGCGCGCCTAGACGAGATCTGTATCTCTACCATAAATAGACAGTACTCAGAATTATGCCAATAGCTGTAATCCATCAATACACTTTTTCTGTCTTTCGATCTGTCTTTCGATCTGTCTTACGCTGCTTTAGCTTGCTTAAGTCTAACGTTTTTTGTGTGGTGTGGGCTTTGGTGGTTGGTATGGTCTTCCATAGTGCTGTGCATGCATTGACCTTTCATGCTCGCATGGATGAGTCCAAATGGCTAACCGATAGTCATGTTTTGCAGTGCCAGTTAACTCAGCCTATTCCTTTATTTGGTCGCGCGGTATTTGATCATAGTGCGGGACAGCCATTGCGCTTTTATTTGCAGTCCGTTTCGAGCGGAATGGTGCAAGGCCAAGCTTTGCTGACATCAGAAGCGCCTAGCTGGAATCCGGCTTCAGCGGCGGTCAATTTAGGTTTGATTAAGGTTGTAGAGGGTGAAACACCGGTCAACTTAAATGCAGCATTAGCCGATCAATTACTCAATGAGCTCTATCGTGGTCGATCGCCACAATTTATTCGTCGCGGTCATAAGACTTCTGATGCTCAGCAGCAAGCGCAGCCTCAACAAATTTCTCAAGAGCAGCCAAGCACAGATAAGCCCTCGGCTGTTAAAGTAGGGCTGTCATCTGTTTACTTTCGCGAGGCTTATTCAGAGTATCGTCAGTGCTTAGAGCAGTTGATGCCAGTGGGTTTTGAGCAATTATCGCGCTCTCGTGTGCATTTTGATGCTGATGCATGGCAGTTAACCGCCCAAACGATAGACTGGCTGAATACCATTGTTCGCTATGTTCAGGCGGACTCAGAGATAGCACATTTATATATCGACGGTTATACCGACGATTTACAAGGCAGTGTTTACAATTCTCAGTTGTCTAAAAAGCGTGCCGATTCGGTTGCCGCCTACTTGGTAAGCAAAGGACTTTTAGCAGAGCAGATTACCACGCGCTTTCATGGCGAGCGGTTTCCTGTTGCGAGCAATAAAACCGTAGAAGGGCGCTCAATTAATCGACGCGTCACCATCCGTTTAGACCGCCACGGCACGGCTCTTAGCCAGCGATAGCCCAAAATTGGCTTTATTTTCCTAACTAATTGCTACCTATTGCTTGCAATAGTGTCAGCGACCGCCTTTTTTCGATAAACTAGCCGCCGTTTTTCGCTGCCCTCATAGCTCATGCGTTTAAGTATGTTTAACCAGAGCAGCGACCCCAATCAATAGGGCGACAGCAAATCGCTGTCATGACGCCCCAGCAAAAGTGATATAGACATTTATTATGAGTGATATTAAAAAAGTAGTACTGGCTTATTCTGGCGGATTGGATACTTCCGTCATCGTCAAATGGTTGCAGGAAACTTACAACTGCGAAGTGGTGACCTTTACTGCCGATATTGGCCAAGGTGAAGAAGTTGAGCCAGCGCGAGCAAAAGCCGAAGCCTTAGGTGTCAAAGAAATTTATATTGATGATATGCGTGAAGAGTATGTGCGCGATTATGTGTTTCCTATGTTTCGCGCCAATGCCATTTATGAAGGCGAGTATCTTTTAGGGACATCCATTGCACGTCCATTAATTGCCAAGCGCATGATTGATATTGCCAATGAAACCGGTGCCGATGCCATATCGCATGGCGCGACAGGCAAGGGTAATGACCAAGTACGTTTTGAATTAGGCGCTTATGCATTAAAACCTGGTGTGCAAGTGATTGCGCCTTGGCGTGAGTGGGATTTAAACTCGCGCGATAAGCTACTCGAATATTGCGAGACGCATAACATTCCAGTTGAAATGAAGCGCGGTAAAAAATCGCCGTTCTCAATGGATGCTAACTTGCTGCACATTTCTTATGAAGGCGGTAACTTAGAAGATCCATGGTCAGAAGCCGAAGATGATATGTGGCGTTGGTCAGTAGCACCAGAAGATGCGCCAGACCAAGCGACCTATATGGAGCTTACCTATGTAAAAGGTGACATCACCGAGATTGATGGTGTAGCAAAAACGCCGGCCGAAGTGTTAACAGAATTAAACGAGATTGGTGGTGCTAACGGTATTGGCCGATTAGATATTGTTGAAAACCGTTACGTCGGTATGAAGTCGCGCGGCTGTTATGAAACACCGGGCGGCACGATTATGATGCGTGCAC
This sequence comes from Pseudomonadales bacterium, assembly GCA_028223755.1. Taxonomy (GTDB): domain Bacteria; phylum Pseudomonadota; class Gammaproteobacteria; order Pseudomonadales; family UBA7434; genus UBA7434. The sequence continues at coordinate 33,205 of JAOIUY010000010.1, forward strand.
ATAGAGCCATTGAATCTATTACGCTCGACCGTGAAGTAGCACATTTAAAAGATGAGTTAATGCCGCGTTATGCTTCGTTAGTGTATAACGGTTACTGGTGGTCACCTGAGCGTAAGATGCTACAAACTGCGATTGACGAGTCACAGCAATGTGTTAACGGCGTAGTGCGTTTAAAACTTTATAAAGGCAATGTGATTGTTGTCGGTCGTAAATCGGATGACAGCTTGTTTGACGAAGCGATTGCTACTTTTGATGACGACGAAGGTGCTTACAACCAAAAAGATGCCGAAGGCTTTATTAAGCTTAATGCTTTGCGCATGCGCATCGCATCTAACAAAGGTCGAAAGTTAGACTAGTGATGTACAGGCTTTTTTTGTAACTTTCTTTGTAGCGTTCTGCGGTGCATACCCAGAGCGCGAGCAGTGGCCGAAACATTCCCTTCGTTTTCGGCCAGCGTCTTTTGAATATATTCCCACTCTAATCTGTCGACTGATATCGGTTTGTTATTGACCGCAGTTGTTTCGTTTTTATTATTTAAATTATTCTCTTCAAAGGCGGCGAGTATTTCATCGACGGTCGCTGGCTTGCACAAATAATTATTCGCACCGCGTTTTATGGCTTCAACCGTAGTGGCAATGCTGGAATAGCCGGTTAATACCACTATTTTTAATTGCGGATCCAAGTCCAGCAATTGCGGTATCAATGATAATCCTGACTCCTTTCCCATATTTAAATCAATCACTGCATGGCTAAAAATATTACCGACTTGTTCTATGCGTTCGATGGCTTGTTGCGGGCTGTTGGCAGTAGATGTAGAAAATTCTCGACGTTCAAGCGCTCGCGATAAAATAGAGCAAAAGACATCATCGTCGTCGACTAATAAAAAATGTTGCTGTTTGTTTGAGTTAGTCATCAAGTGCCTCGGCAGTAATTAATGGCAGTTGTATGACCGCCTCGGCACCGCCTTGTTCAAGGTTGCGTAGTGATAACTGCCCGCCGTGTCGATGAATACTTGCATTAGATAAAAACAAACCAAAGCCTAAACCTGGACTGTTTTGGTCACGACGTTCATGTAAAGGCTGACGACTAAACTGTTGCAAAATACTATCAGGGATTCCTTCGCCTTTATTAGAAACAATAATATGAATGTTATTGCTATGCTGTTGAATATCGACTGCGACAAATTCAGGGCTGGCATTGGCAGCATTATTTAATAGATTGGTTAATGCTTGGGATAGTGATTCATCACAATTGATGACGGCATCGATTTTTTTATCCGCAAATAAATTGACCACGACGATTTCAGGTCGCAGCGGATGCCAGTGATCAATACAAGCACTGATAAGCGCTTTAATATGAATAGCAGCTTTTTCACCGGGCTGAGTTTGCTGCGCAGTATGGACGAGTTTTTTTAAACTACTGCGACATTGAATAATTTGTGATTTCATCAGTGCGAGATCGGCTTTTTGATCATCGCTTTGCGCTTCTTCGCTAGCCATCTCATCAACCAATAAACTCAGGCTGTTAATAGGTGTGCCTAGTTCGTGAGCAGTGCCGGCTGCTAGCGTTGCAATAGAAAGAATTTGCTCATCATACAATTGCTGTTCACGTTGTTGGTTGATAGCGTTTTCTTGTGCGCGTAATGTTTCTGCCATTCGTGATACAAACCATGCAATTAAAACAGCGCTAACCAAAAAATTAAACCACATACCTAAGTAGTGTGGGTTAAATATCGCGGCAGCTTCACTGGTGTTGTTTGTACCGTGTGATAAATGTTGTTGATGATCAATGGCTACGGATGCATGACCTGCGTGCGAGAAAAAATCTAACGGTTGGTAAGTAAAAAGCAGTAAAGAGTAGGCGGTCACAGATAAACCTGCAATAGCCGCGGCGTGTCCTCTTGGCAATGTGGCCGCAGCGATGCTGAGTGGTACAAGAAAATAAGAAATAAATGGATTAGTTGCACCTCCCGTAAAGTATGCCAGCGCAAAAATAAACAGCACATCAATAATTAACTGTGCCGAGAATTGAGTTTCAGTGACGACTACATTTGCTTTTAGCCAGAAGTAGGTGGCAAGGGTAATGAGGGCCTGCAAAAAAATCACTACAGCAACGGCAAAGAGCTGGGCTTGAATGGCTAAATAAACATAGCCATAAAACGCCGCCACCGACATAAAAAGCAAGACGATTGCGCGTATCCAGCAAAGCCGACGCAAATTAAGCGTCAGTGCTGCGAGTGTGAGTGAGCTGTGTTGATAAGTGGTCAAATTTAATGGTCTTTTTAGGCGTTTCAGGTCGATGTTGTCTATATCGGAGTTTCTATACCGCAGTATCTATACCGCAGTGTCTATGCCTGACAATCTATACCTGACAGTCAGGCCGGTACGGTAAGCCGAATACGCACGCAGTTTACTGAACTCTATATTGAATAACAGCTCCTTTTAGCTTCATAGCGATATCTTGCGTTTGGATTGCTATAAATAGCGGTAACAATTCAGGTGATTCTAAATGAGAATCAATTGCATTTCGTTTTAGAAAATGCTCCAATATCCGGCCGGATAATACTTTTTAATACTTGAAACAGTCCGGTATTAAGCCAAAGTTGAGAGCTCATATGAAAAACCGATCATTTCCATCCATTATTCTGGCGTCTATTCCTATGGCGACAGCTATTACTTTTATTAGCAGTCTGCTTTTAGCCTGTTCATCAAAGCCAGAGCCGGAAGCAGTCGAAGCACTTATTGATGATTCCCAAACCGATGAAGCGATTGTTGTTTATTCATCGCGTAACGAGCATTTAATTAGTCCTGTTTTTGCTTTGTTCACCGAAGAGACAGGAGTTAATGTTGAGTTCACTACGGGCAAAGCAGGAGTGTTAATTGAGCGTATTAAAGCCGAAGGTGCTAATACGCCTGCCGATTTACTCGTGACTGTTGATGCTGGCACATTGGGTTATGCCGCGCAGCAAGATATATTTCAACCGTTAGATTCTGCTGAAGTTAATACTCGCGTGCCGGTTTATTTGCGCGATGACAATGATTATTGGGCGGGGTTATCACTGCGAGCACGTACGATTGTTTACAGTACCGAGCGGGTTCAGCCAGAGCAGTTATCCAGCTATCAAGAGTTAGGCGATAAAAAGTGGCAGGGGCGTTTATGTTTGCGCACATCGAAAAAAGTCTATAACCAATCACTGGTAGCCATGTTAATTGCCGAGCAGGGCGAAGCGAAAACCGAAGCCATAGTTTCATCATGGGTAGCTAACTTAGCTATTCCGCCAACCTCGAACGATACTAAAGTGATGGAAGCGATCTTAGCCGGCCAGTGTGATGTGGGTATTGTTAATACCTATTATTTTGGTCGCTTGCAGACAAAACAAGTTGATTTACCGTTAGCACTGTTTTGGCCGAATCAGTCTATCGACGCGATTAGTGGCGTGCATGTCAATGTTGCTGGCGTTGGCATACTCAAGCACAGTAAAAATGTGGCGCAAGCTAAACGCTTAGTTGAATGGTTAGTTTCCGATAATGCGCAGGCATTATTTGCCGGCGTTAATAAAGAGTATCCCATTAATGATGGTGTTGATATTAACTCGCAAGTCGCCTCATGGGGTACGTTTAAGTCAAGTCCACTGCCGTTAAGTCAGGCTTATATCTTGCAGCCAGCCGCGGTTAAGCTAATGGATCGCGCAGGGTATAAATAATATCTTATGTTGAATTTATGGGAACTACGCGATCGCTTTCGCAAGATAAGTGTATGGCAAGTTTTTCTAGTAGTGATGGCACTGCCAACACTGCTTGCCCTATTAGGCGTGCTGAGTGCGTTACTTGATCCCGATGTCGAAACGCTATCCCATTTAGCGCAATACGTTTTACCGCAAACGATTAAAAATACAATTTTTCTTGTTATTGGTGTTGCTGTTGTCACTACGGCTTTGGGAGTATCCCTTGCGTGGCTAACGGCAGTATGTGATTTTCCATTACGCCGGTTTTTTGTTTGGGCGCTTATTTTACCCATGGCGATTCCTGGATACGTAATGGCTTTCGCGTTGGTTGGTTTGTTTGAATACACCGGCCCAGTGCAAAGTGCTCTGCGTGATGTTTTAGGTTCTTCGAGTGCGTTCCCCGAAATCTATTCGTTTGGTGGTGTTGTGTTGGCTTTAAGTCTAGCACTGTATCCTTATACCTATCTAATGGTGCGCAATGCTTTTCAGACACAAGGACTGCGCAGTTTAGAAGTAGGGCAGTCACTGGGTTTATCGATACGTGAAAGCTTTTGGCGTATTTGCTTGCCTACGGCAAGGCCGTGGATTGTTGGTGGCGCCTTGTTAGTGATGATGGAAACCCTCTCTGATTTTGGTACGGTGGCAATATTTAATTATGACACGCTAACCTCGGCCATATATAAATCATGGTTTGGTTTGTACTCTTTGCCTGCTGCATTACAAGTCGCTTCTGTACTATTAATTTTTGTTGTTGTTATCACCTTGCTTGAGCGACATAGCCGAGCAAGCCAGCGCTTTTCACAAACGCGAAGTGCAACATTAATGGTTAGCAGAATTCGTCTTAAAGTGGTGAGTCGCTGGTCAGCGACTGCATTTTGTTTGTTGGTATTTAGTTTAGCGTTTGTTATGCCTGTTATTCGCCTGCTCTATTGGGCGATACCGAATTTAGATGTTGAGCTCACCGCACAGTTTTGGCGTTATATGGTTGGCTCTACGAGTTTATCGATGATTGCTATGGCGATGATTGCAGGACTAGCATTGCTGATGGCCTTTGCGGCGCGTACTTACAATCAACCCTTTGCCAAAATAGCAGTACGCATTAGCACCATGGGTTATGCTTTACCTGGTACGGTGTTAGCTGTGGGTTTATTTGTGCCGGTGGCGGCAATGGATAACATGTTATCGGCTCTGGGTTTCTCTACTCCTTTATTGCAAGGAACGATGGTTGTAATGTTATTGGCTTATAGCGTACGCTTTATGGCAGTAGCGTTTGCGCCCTTAGAGAGTAACCTGCTAAGAATAACGCCGTCGATTGATGCTGCATCCAGAAGCCTAGGCGTTTCGGGAATAAGGATGCTAGCGAAAGTGCATTTACCTATGGTGCGCGGCGGACTATTAACAGCCATGGTATTGGTTTTTGTTGATGTCATGAAAGAGCTACCCATCACTTTAATGACAAGACCATTTGGATTTAATACCTTAGCAGTAAGAATTTTTGAATTAACCTCTGAGGGCTTATGGGAGCGCGCAGCGCTGCCGGCACTGGCCATTGTTTTAGTCGGTTTACTTCCTGCGTTTATTCTTATTAGAAAATCAGATGCTCGTTAACTAAAACGTATTGAGAACAATTGTGAAAAATTTAACGAAGAGTAATCACGGTCAACCTATGTCTTATAGCGGCGATAGCATTAATCAAAATGATGACCATTATTTATCGGTGGATAATGTTTCCATTGGTTTTGATGAGCGTGAAATATTATCTAACATTTCGTTTCAACTGCAGCGTGGTGATATTGGTTGTCTGTTAGGTCCAAGTGGCTGCGGTAAAACAACATTGCTTAGAAGTATTGCCGGTTTTGAATCGGTCGACGATGGCATGATTCAATTAAATGCGAAAGCATTGAGCCACCAAGGTTATATATTGCCTGCAGAGCAGCGTAATATCGGTATGGTGTTTCAAGATTACGCTTTGTTCTCGCATTTAAATGTTATTGATAATATCGCCTTTGGCTTGCATCGTTTTTCGAAAACACAAGCACTAACGCGAGCCAATGATTTAATTGCGCGTATTGGATTAGTCGGCAAAGAACATAAAATGCCGCATGAATTATCGGGTGGTGAACAGCAGCGTGTCGCTCTAGCAAGAGCGTTAGCACCCGAGCCGCAATTACTTTTATTAGATGAGCCATTCTCTAACTTAGATGTTGAGCTGCGTGAAACGCTAAGTCGTGATGTGCGCGATATTATTAAGCAGTCGAATACCACGGCACTAATGGTGACTCATGATCAGCATGAAGCCTTTGCGATGGCTGACTCTATTGGTGTTATTCAAAGTGGTAGGTTGGCGCAGTGGGGTAGTGCTTACACAATTTACCATGAGCCGGTGAATGCCTTTGTCGCTGACTTTGTTGGCCAAGGCGTATTTCTTGAAGGGCAAATGCGTTCAGCGAGCGAAGTGAATACAACGTTGGGTTGTTTTGAGCGAGAGATTGCCAGTGCTGAGCAAGATAGCTTGGTTACTGGTGATAAAGTGAAAGTATTGATTCGTCCTGATGATATTATTCATGATGATGACAGCGAATTAACGGCAAGAGTTATTACCCGCGATTTTCGCGGAGCAGAATTTTTATATACTTTAGCGTTAGCGAACGGTGAAGAATTGTTAGTGATGGTGCCAAGCCACCATAATCATGCGATTAATGAGCAGATTGGTATTCGTCTTGAGATTGATCACGTCGTTGTTTTCAAATAGCTTTCAAATAACTTTCAAGTAGCTTTCAAATAGCTTTTAAATAGTTGTTTATTTTCTTTTTACTTTATTCTACTTCAGGATTCGCCACAGGCTTAGACGTCAAAAATGCCTGATAACAAAAAATAGCCGTAGCTGTTAATCCCCAAATTAAACCAAGCACAACAGCAGCATCAAAAATGCCACGCCATGGCTGTGGAATATATTTAAATAGCAATACAAAAATAATAATCATTGTGGAAAGCAGAGTAGAAGTAATCATTCTGCGTTTTGGCGCGTTGAAAAACCCCATGCAAAATAGCGGTGCCAGAATTAACTGCAAAACATTCGCTTGTGACGACAGGTAATGGACTCTAGCGGCAAAGCGAGGCGCGAAGCTTTTTTGAAAGCCCTTATAGCCTTCAGAGTAAGCCATAAATATTAAGCTAATAATTAGCACGGCCCACTGCAATACAGTAAAGGGTTGGGCGAATGCCTCAATGGTATGCGCCGATAGCCGAACCATTGCGAAGCCCACCATCGAAAAAAAGCCAATAAAACCCCAGCAACTTGCTAGAGCACCGATTAGCGTGATGGGTGGTGTGGCGGTTGAATCTGCTTGCATCATTATTGTGGTCTGTTACTAAAAAAACGATTGCCATTCTTACACAAAGAAAGCTTTTTTTCAGTGTTGATTAATTGTTTCTAAGTGTTTTTATGCCAAGTCTACAAATCATTCCATGACTAAGCCTATCAGCGAATACTCTATTTGCACCATCGTTGGGCTAACACTCTCTTTCTGTTGATATCTGCGCTTTGATGCGACTCAGATTCTCACCTGGTTTTCATTTAAGCTATTGAAATTATTAATATTTATCTTTTGGCATGCTAGTTGTTACTTGTTAGGAGTATGTACAAAGTATAAGCCTTAATAATTAACTCTGATGGATTCAATGGTAAGCAAGCAACAAATAAAAGTGATATTAGTCGATGATGTTTCGGAGCGATCTGCACGCGTGAGTGAGCAGCTAAGCGAAGAAGGTTTTGAAATTATCGCCATACTCCCTAGCGCTGCCGGTCTACTGTTTCAAATCGAGCAGCATCGCCCAGACGTTATCCTGATTGATTTGCAGTCTCCAGGTCGAGATTTGTTGGATAGCTTGTCTGTGGTCAATAATCATAACCCGACTCCCGTAGTGATGTTTTCTGAAGAAGACCCTGGTTTTATTAAAGACGCGGTAGGTGCGGGAGTAACGGCTTATTTAATGAGTGCGGTTGATTCAGCAAAGGTTAAACCCGTTATTGATGTCGCGATTGCTCAATTCCATTCTTATCAAACTTTACGTGAAGCACTGGATACGACAAAAGCAGAGTTAGACAGTGTTTCGGTGATTAGCAAGGCGAAGCAATTACTGATGGATCAGCGAGGTATTACAGAAGAGCATGCGCATCAACAGTTGCGAAAACTATCGATGGATAGAAACCAAAGCTTTCGCAAGACGGCAGAGTCCGTCATACAGATATTAAATAAAAAATAGTGGCTGTTATAAAGCCTGGCCGTAATAAAACCATGATTAGAAAAATAAATTTAGAGCGCTATAAGAGTGTTATATGAGTATAGAAATAAGTAAACAGCTGCCTAAAGCGGAGTTAACGCATCTTAATCTAGGTTATATGCGGCTTAGTGATAGTGCGCCATTAATAGTGGCGCAAGAGTTAGGTTTCTATGAGCAGTTGGGCTTAACTGTCACGCTGCATAGAGAGGTCTCGTGGGCGAATATTCGTGATAAAACCATTGCGGGCACTTTTGATGCCTGCCAAATGTTGTCGCCAATGCCCTTAGTGACGACGTTAGGAGCTGCGGGTATTCGGGTGCCAATGTTAACGGGATTGATTCTTTCACAAAACGGCAATGCCATTACAGTATCGAAGACGCTTTGGAATAAAATGATCCAAGCAGCCGATAATGATCAGCCGCTATCGAGTGCTGTTGCGTCGGCTAAATTGCTTAAGAAGGTCTTAAGCGGTGATACAAAACCCGTACTGACTTTTGCCACCGTTCATTCTTTCTCCAGTCATACGCTGTTGTTACGCCAATGGCTTGCGGCCGGTGGTGTTAGTGTGGATGTCGAGGTACGCATTATTGTACTGCCGCCAGAACAAATGGTTGATAGTTTAACCGAAGGTGTTATTGATGGGTTTTGTGTTGGTGAGCCATGGAATAGTCTCGCGGTGGAATATGGAACCGGAGTAATAGCCGCTACTGGTATGCAGATTTGTGATGGTGCGCCAGAGAAGGTGCTGGGCGTGCTTGAAGATTGGCATAACCGCAATCCGGCGACGCATTTACGTTTGCGTCTGGCATGAAGGTGCGGCATCACATTATATTCAGACCACTACGTTCGGTAAGACCTACATAACGCGCAATATTGTTATGGGTGTTTTGCTAGTATCCGTTATTGCCTTGTTGTTTATTAGCAGTGTTAGCAGCTTATTACTCACCGCTTGGGCAATGGTTGCGCTCATGTTAGTGATGTCAGTATTGGTGAGTCGAGCTTTGTTTTATGTGTTGGTGGTACCAACAACAATGCCCGGTGCGTTTTTCTGGCGTAATAAAGGTTTTGAGCAGCACGCTAAAGATATTGGTTTAGCGAATGTCGTTGATGCAGGTATAGTGGCCGATAGCCATTAGCTTGCAGTTAATGCTAGTCGACTGATGCTAGCCAATTAATTCGAAAAGATTAACACCAGCCAAGTAATACCGGCTAATAACCAAGAAATAAATACCGCTGCCGAAGCAATGTCTTTAGCGCGTTTAGAGAGTGGGTGAAAATCCATGCCCACTCTATCTACAACGGCTTCAATAGCTGAGTTAAGTAGCTCGGTTAACAATAGCAAGGCAATGACAAAAAAGAGCAGCAATCCTTCCATTATATTTTCCGCTACCCAAAAGATAGACGGTAATGCAACAATACTGATAAACACTTCAATACGAAACGCTTCTTCACTTTTAAAGCATGCCGTTAAGCCTGCTATCGAATTTTTTGTCGCAATAATTAATCGGCGCTTTGCGATGTTCGCTGCTTTTTTATCAAGCTCTTCATTAGACTCTTCTTTGTCAGACATAGGTTCTACCCTAATATTTTTTTATACCAATGATTTTTGATAGGTTAAATTAATGCACACCATGCATGCGTCGTTTAAGCAGCGGTGTAAGCGCAAAAATAAATAGGCCTACAGCAATACTAACTAAGCCAATGGTTTGGTAAACCGATATCGTAGCAACAACATCAAGTGCGCCGTTAGTTGCTCCCTTAGCGGTGCTGCCGGTAAGCGAGCTAATCCAGCCCGCCACATAATTACCCATGGCCGAAAACAAAAACCACGTACCCATTAACATGCCAACAATACGTGTAGTGCTGAGTTTAGTCACCATGGATAAACCCACAGGGCTTAAACACAATTCAGCTAAGGTTAAAAATAAATAAATTAATACCAGCCATAAAAAGTTTCTGCCATTGCCGCTGCCTAAACTTAAGCCCCAAGAAAAAATCACATAACCTAAACCAATTAACACCATAGCAATAGCAAACTTAGCCGGTGTTGATGGTTCAATATTATTTTTAGATAAGCGCACCCAAAGCCATGCCATAAGCGGTGCCAGTAATACAATAAATAAGGGGTTAAGCAACTGTACCTGAGAGGCCAACACATTAATGCCCAGCACCGTTCTATCAAATTGTTGGTCAGCTAATAAGGTTAAGCTAGCCGCTTGTTGCTCGAACAGGGCCCAAAAAATAGATTGGGTGGCAATAAGAAAGCAGGCAACAAATAAGCGGTCACGCTCTACGGCGCTGCACTGGGTTAAGCTGTAATAAAGAATTAGGGCAATCATGATTAAGCCAGAAATGCCAAGTAGCTGCCCAACCACGCTTTGGTATTGAATTAAAAACCAGCTGATACCGACTAATACAATACCGCCAAGATAAATAGCGTATTCCTTATTGATACCCGCAAAAGCAATTTCTTTTAATACTTCGGGTCGTCTTGCCTCTGCGCGGCCATCTAATAAATGTTGTCCCCATAAAAATACCAGCAGGCCAAATAGCATGCCGATGCCTGCCAAGCCAAAGCCATAGTTCCAGCCATAGGTTTCGCCCACATAGCCGACCAGTGCGGTAGAAATAAGCGAGCCAAGATTAATGCCCATATAAAAAATAGAAAAACCGCCATCACGACGAGGGTCTTTAGGGCCGTATAACGCGCCAACAATAGTAGAGATATTGGCTTTAAGAAAACCCACCCCAGTAATGATTAATGCCAGTGCTAGAAAAAACAGATTAATAAACTGGTTATCACGCACCACGGTATCGCCATCGAGGTAGGCAGCAGAGCCATGAAAGCCCATAAGTGCATGACCTAACACTAGAAGTATGGCGCCATAAGTAACGGCTTTACGCGCACCGAGATAGCGATCGGCAAGAAAGCCGCCAATAATCGGCATCATATAAACCAGGCCGGCGTAAGCGCCATAAATAAAGCTAGCTTGCTCGGCGCTGTATAAATGGTATTTAACGAGGTAGAGCACAAGAATGGTACGCATGCCGTAATACGAAAAGCGCTCCCACATTTCGGTTAAAAAGCAAATGGTAAGGCCAATAGGGTGGCCAAGAAATTCGCGTTGCTGTGAACCTTGAAAGCTAATGTCGTTATTCATAGTGGCTGGCAATCCCCGTCATAATGCGTATTCGCTTTGGTGCGCAATGTTCTTTAGTAGTGCTTGTTATTGGGCATAGCATAACTTTTTGGCAGCAAATTGCTATCAATAAAATCATAACTATAAGAAAAATATAATAAAACGGTATTTGGCATAGTTAGTGCAAAACCTAAAAAGAAAGTTGACTCACTGCATTATATAAATGCTATTTTTTTTGGAATATCCACAAATGACACCCTTATTATATTTATTCGCCGCTGGCGCAGCCATGACATTGGTTTTTTCTTTGACTGCTTAGTGATTAAATAATCGCTTCACCCATCAAGGCTTATCCCTATAAGCTGATGCCTAAGCTCACCTCAAATTAATATATTATCCAAGACTTGTCATTATCTGAGCTCGTCGGGGATAACACCTATTGAACAACAGTGTATAATCCCGCGCTTTTTAGGATTAATAGCATTCCCTCTGCGTGATATAGACGCACCATGGGTGTTATCCAAGAATAAGTGGGAATAGAGTCCATGGCTGATGCCAATTTTGTCAATGAAGTTAACAAGCGACGCACTTTCGCGATTATCTCGCATCCCGATGCCGGTAAAACAACCATTACTGAAAAGCTGTTGCTGCTCGGTAAGTTGATACAGGTAGCGGGCTCGGTTAAAGGCAAAAAAGCCGACCGGCATGCAACATCGGATTGGATGAGCATGGAGCAGGAGCGGGGCATCTCGGTGACATCATCGGTTATGCAGTTTCCTTATAAAGATCGCGTCGTTAATTTATTGGACACACCCGGCCACGAAGATTTCTCTGAAGATACTTATCGTACATTAACGGCAGTAGACTCCGCCTTGATGGTAGTGGATGGCGCAAAAGGGGTTGAGGCGCGAACCATTAAATTAATGGAGGTGTGTCGTTTACGTAACACGCCTATCCTGAGTTTTGTGAATAAAATGGATCGTGATATTCGTGACCCCATTGAATTGCTGGATGAAATAGAAGAAGTGTTAGGCATTGCCGCCGCGCCGATTAATTGGCCCATTGGTATGGGTAAAGAGTTTAAAGGCGTTTACAACTTATATACCGATACGATTCATGTCTTTGAGCAAGGGCATAACTTTGTTGTTGCCGAAGATATTCAAGTGTCGGGTTTGGATTCGGATGAAGCAAAAGAAATACTGGGTGTTTACTACGATGATTTTGTCGAAGAGATAGAGTTAGTGCGTGGCGCAAGTCATGATTTTAATCAACAAGATTATTTGGATGGCCAATTGACACCGGTGTTTTTTGGCACGGCTATGGCGAATTTTGGTGTGCGTGAAATGCTCGATGGTTTTGTCGAGTGGGCACCACCCCCTATTGCACGTCCTACGATTGATAGACAAGTTGATCCCTTAGAAGAAAAATTCTCCGGCTTTATTTTTAAAATTCAGGCCAATATGGACCCTAAGCATCGTGACCGTGTGGCCTTTATGCGTATTTGCTCTGGCTCTTACACTAAGGGTTTAAAAATGCGCCATGTGCGTTTAGGTAAGGATGTAAAAATTGCTGATGCAGTCACGTTTAAAGCCGGTGAGCGAGAAGCGGTGAGTGAAGCATTGTCTGGCGATATTATTGGTTTGCATAATCACGGCACTATTCAAATTGGTGATACGTTTACTTCGGGTGAGGTTTTAAAGTTTACCGGTATCCCACACTTTGCGCCTGAGTTGTTTAGACGTGTGCGTTTAAAAGATCCATTAAAAATGAAAGCCTTGCAAAAAGGTTTACAGCAGTTAGCCGAAGAAGGTTCAACGCAAGTGTTTATGCCTAGAGGCAATAACGATTTAATAGTCGGTGCGGTAGGTGTGTTGCAGTTCGAAGTGGTTTCTTATCGTCTTAAAGATGAATACAAAGTGGAATGTATTTATGAGCCGGTTAACGTTTACACCGCACATTGGGTTGAGTGTGACGATGATAAAATGTTAGAAGAGTTTAAGCGTAAACAAAAAGATAATTTAGCCATAGATGGCGGTGGGCATTTAAGTTATTTGGCACCGACTCGCGTGAATCTTTCTTTAACACAAGAACGCTGGCCTGATATTCAATTCCGCTCTACTCGCGAGCACTAGCTTTTATAAAGGGTATACAGCCAGTTATTGCTTCATTAAATCATTGATCAATGACTGGTTTGCACCGCTTCGCTCTTGCGATATATTGTAAACGTTATAAACCGAAACCGGGTCCGCTTTACCCCTTATTTTAATGGTTTTATGGTTGTCTACGCTTAATGTGTGCTTTTCTTGTAAGGCATCGTGGCATTGTTCTTGAATAATAATTTGTCCCTGCTGCGCTTCATTACAAAGCCTTGATGCTAGGTTCACTGAGTCACCAATAACGGTATATTCCATTCGGTCTTTCGAGCCCAGCAAGCCTGCGAGCATCTGTCCGCTATTAATGCCAATGCGCAGATGTATTGGCACCAAACCTTGGTCAATACGTTTTTTATTTATGCGCTCGGTTAATTCTTGCATCAGTAGTGCGCAGCAAACGGCATGGTATTGGTGGTCGCTATCGGTTCTCGCGGCACCAAAAACAATCATCACGCAATCACCTAAAAATTTATCGACGGTGCCAAAATGCAATTTGGCGCAAGCGGCGTAATAGCCAAAGTATTCGTTTAAAAGATTGCTGACTTCTTCGGGCGACATTTGCTCTGACATTTGCGTAAAGCCAACAATATCGGCAAACAATGCAGTGGCTTCGACGTTTTCACCTTTAAAGTTTACATTGTCGAGTTCGCTAATGACTTTGTTGGCAACGTCAGGGTCGACAAATCGGTTTAAGGCATTCTCTACTTCTGATTTCCGCGCTAAGTCTTTGCTCATGCGGTTGAGCGATTGAATTAATTGACCTAACTCATCGTTACGGCGCTCGGGTATCTGCGTTAAATCGCCGTTGTGAATATTAGCTGCGACATTAGCAATATATTTTAACGGTGCTGTTACATGACGACTCATAAAGAAAATAATAGTGGTGAGTAGTAAGCAAAGCGCAACGGTAGTGGTAAACAGTGTATAAGCCATTTGTTCAAAGTGGCCCATTAACGATGACTCATTAAATACTGCAACGGCAAAGCCGCCGGTTGCGTTTCTAAATGTGATGGGCTGTGAATAAACTATGCCATAGTCAAAGTTTGAAGCCTTAGCTGACTGAGCCTGAAATTGTTCAGGTGGAAAAATCGATTTAGCTTTTTTCAAATCGGCAGTGGTTCGCGTGGGTAGCACGCCAGCCACGGCAATGGCTTCACCTTTATGATTAAAGATACCGGAGCCAATAAAATTGTCGTCTAGTGCTACCTGATTAATTAAAACAGCGAGTTCCATTTTCGCATCAGCAAATAAAGGCTCCACAGCACTGGCGGCGAGTTGCGCTGTGATAACGCGGGCAAATTGATCCATCTGCTTTTGCTGAAAATTACGATGCGCATCAATCATAATGTAGGCAAGCACAATCATGCCGAATAATAAGGGCAGCAAAAAATAAGCTGAGACTTTTAGCTCAATAGGAAATCGTACATTCGGGAGGGTCATTGTATCGGGGCGGGGCTCGCCTCTTTGTTCACTTCTACGCTCGACTCTTCGTTCACCTCTTCGCTCCTGACGACGCTCACCGGTATTCGGTACGTCATCTTGTCGTCTTTTGTATTCAGAATTATTGTTTTTCACGACAGTATTCCAAGACTAAGCTAATCGGTGTCTTATTGTAGACGGCGCATAATCGCCTTGTTTAAAGGCGTTAAATAGGACAAATGATAGAACTGTGAAGCGTCTCACAATCATTTTGCCTACTTGTAACCATAGTTGATTTACCATGATTTGCGACCGATAAACGCATTTATTGTCTGTTTTTTGCACATTTAATGCTTTGGAGGCAAGTTGAGGCGAAAGTTTTACAGTCGTTTTCGATTATTGTCTTGCAATGCGGTCACGAGAGGAGCCGAATAGGCCAGTAGCGAAAGTGATCATTTAAAGCGGGTTAACTGCGGTCTCTTTTGCTGGAGGATATTCATTGTATTTTTATTTGATCAAATAGGGGATGGTATGAAAATCGTATGTAAATCATTGATTACTGTATTCGCAGCTTTTGTTCTAGTCGCATGTAATAGCGATGAGGGTTCAACGGTATCTAATGCAGGTGAAGCAGCTTCTGAAGCCGTTGATGGCACTTTAGATAGCATAAGTGGCGCATTGGATAGCGTGACAGAAAGCGCTGGCGATATGGTGGATAGCGCATCTGATGTGGTTGGCGATGCTGTTGATAGCGCATCCGAAATGGCTGCTGATGCTGCCGACTCGATTAGCGATATGACAGCCGAGGCTGATGATATTGATACTGACGTTATCAATGAAGTCGACACGTCGGCAATTGATGAGGCTAAAGCTGAAGTCGATGCGTTAATGGAATAAAATTATTGAGTGAGTTGATAAAAAAATTCAATAATAAAAATGCTAGCCGGCATAATGCTAAAAACAATTATGCCGGCATAGCTTCAAATTAATTGTTACTCGATTCCCCAAGATTAATACTTTTCACTTCTTGCTCTAAGCCCATTTTTTTGTGTCGTAATTTACTTAGACGTCGTGCTAATACTTGCATATCTTCTACGGTGTCTGATTCATCCATAATTTCCAAACCTAGCAAGCTTTCGAGAATATCTTCGAGTGTAAGAATGCCTTGTGTATCACCATACTCACTGACGACCAGCATAATCTGTACACCCTTGCTCACAAACGTCTCGAACGCCTGTAGTAGAGAAGAGGCATCTAATATCGCCTCAAGTTCGCGTCGGTAATCTTTGAGCGTGGCATCACCATAGCCGTCATTTTGCGCTATTAGTACATCATCGCGCAATATAAATCCGGTGATTTTATCGTGGTCGGTATAAACGGGAATACGCGAAAACATTTTACGGTTTTGCTTACCTAGTAAATGGTTAAGCGTACTGTCTTCGTGCATGGCGAACACGACAGAGCGGGGCGTCATTGCACTGCGTACTTGTGTTTCGCGCAGGCAAAATAAGTTTTTAAGAACCGCTGATTCGTGTTTATCTAATTGGCCTTCTTGTTCACCGAGTTTAGCCATAGCAGAAAATTCTTTACGACTAAAACCTTGCAGCGTGGGCTCGTGCGATAAACCTTGGGTTAATTTATTAGATAGCAATACAAAGGGGTATAACAATCGAATTAAAAAACGCAGGCTATAGGCGGTTATGGGTGCGAGCTTACGCCAGTAGTGCGCGCCTAAAGCTTTGGGAATGATTTCAGAAAATATCAAAATCACAAAAGTAAGAATGGCGGAGAAAACCCCTAAATAGATACTGCCAAATAGCGCGGCTGCTTGTGCGCCGGCTCCAGCAGCACCCATAGTATGGGCGATGGTGTTAAGCGTTAGAATAACTGCGAGGGGGCTGTTGATATCCTCTTTGAGTTCTCGCAACACAATGCCATAAGCTTTGCCTTCTTGTTCGGCATTGACAACAAATGATGTGGAGACACTTAATAGCACAGCCTCTGCAATTGAGCAGAGAAATGAGAAGCCAACGGCGATAACTATGAAAATCGTGAGTAATAGCATGTTTTCTATTGTGCCGAATAAAAAGCAGAAATGACATTTAAATTAAGCGTTTTATGCTATTTATTAAATTTCGCAACTTATTTGAGGGCTAAGTGTCTTTGGTTGATGTATGAGTTCTTATGCTGTCAAGATTGCTGAAGGAGAGGGAAATAGCATGGAAACGTTCAATGCAATATTAATTGCATTTGGTGGAAATGCTATGCTTCTTGCAGTTCTGGCATGGCTAGCTAGATCTATTTTTTCTGAATTTTTTAAAAGACGATTGATAGATCGAAAAATCATCTTCACTAAGCTTCAAGAGGAAAGAGTAGAGGCTGTGAAAGAGGTTTATATTGGTCTTACAGAATACCTGTCGCTTTGTCAGGAATTTATTTTTTCTGCTCCTCACGTTGACGAGAATAAGAGAGTTAATTTACTAGCTACTCTTGGTCGCGCAAATATAGATTTCAAAAAAACCCTTCAAAGAAATAAATTATATCTAACCAATAATCTCTGTGATCAAATTCAGCAAGTATTTAAAGAAACAGCAACTCTATCCAATTCCTATATTTTCGTTCTTGGTGCTTATAAAAGTGATCATGTTAGTGAAGATCAACACAAAGAAAAGTGGGTCAATAGCTATCAAAGTCTTATGCATGAAATTCCATCTTTGCTTAAAGCAGTTGAGGAGGAATTTAAAATTTTACTCGGATCCGAGGAATATAACTTATAGAATAAAGTAGAGGTTACACTTTAGAGTTAGTGTGAAAACTGTTTTTTTCGCAGTATAAACTCTTTGTTTCAATCCCTAAGAAGAACAGCTCACGCTAATACGCTTACCCCAATCGGGTGGTGGTTTTGCATAGTCTTCTAGTGCAAGTTGTTCATCAAAAGGTTGCGTTAATACTTTTGCCAATTGCTCCAATTCTTTATAGTCGCCCACATCGGCTTTTTCTATCGCTTGCTGCGCTAAGTAATTGCGTAAAACAAATTTTGGATTAGTCGCTGCCATAGCTTGTTGGCGCTCATCATCTACCCAAGTGTTTTCTTTTAAGCGCTGCTGATATTTATTTAGCCAGCTATCAAAGTCCTCTCGGTTAACAAAATTATCTCGTAACGAATGTTGATTATCTTTGAGGCTGACGGTGCCAAGCTGTCTAAATGTATTGGTAAAGTCTGCTGATGAACTTTGCATTAACTGGAGTAACTCAGCAACTAGCTGCTGATCATTTTCGTGACTGGTTTGTAAGCCAAGCTTGTTGCGCATCAGTCTTGCATAATGGCCAACAAGGCTGGAGCGATAACCTTCTAACGCTGCTTTGATTTGTGTTTCATCAATCAATGATGATAACGCTTGCGCTAAGGCGTTGAGATTCCAAAGTGCTACGCCAGGCTGCGCATTAAATGCATAGCGACCCGAGTGGTCGGAATGATTACAGACAAACCCTTCGTTGTAATCATCTAAAAATCCAAATGGGCCGTAGTCAAATGTCTCACCAAGAATAGACATATTGTCAGTATTCATAACGCCATGTGCAAAGCCAACACACTGCCACTGGGCAATCATCAATGCGGTTTTTTCTACCACTTGCGAAAAGAACACGACGTAGCGTTGACTGCCGCTATATTCAGCTGCGTCTGGAAAATGCAGATCAATACAATAGTCGGCCAGTTGTTTAACGAGTTCGGGCTGTTCGGTGTAATGAAAATATTCAAAGCTACCAAAGCGAACATGACTCTGTGCAACACGCACTAACATTGCGGCGGACTCTTCTTTTTCACGCCAAACTGTTTGCTCGCCAGTAGTAATACATAACGATCGCGATGATGCGATACCCAACGCCGTCATTGCTTCGCCGCATAGGTATTCTCTGATACTGGATCGTAAAACAGCGCGACCATCACCCATACGTGAATAGGGAGTGGGTCCAGCGCCTTTAAGGTGTAGATCGAATTTACCTTGTGCTGTATCTAATTCAGCGAGTAATAATCCGCGGCCATCACCTAACTGATTAACATAGTGACCAAATTGATGGCCAGCATAGACCATCGCTAACGGCTCGCTATTAGGTAGAGGCGTACCGCCACTGAATGCCGATAAAAAAGGTTCGCCATGATTGCTCATTAAATCCATACCCAAATCATTGGCGAGCGCTTGGTTGCGGATAACCCAATGTGACTTACCTATCGGGCTGGCTGCTGTCGCGGTATAAAAGCGCGAATCAAGACGCGCAAAGCGATTGTTAAATTGGGGGGCTGGGTTCATACGGCGCTCGATTCCATCGGTCGAAAACTCATTAGATTGCTTTGAATCCGCTTTAAATCGATTTTGATTCAAAGCATCGAGTTTTTTATTTTGAGCGCTAGTATATCCCTAAACTAGCAAGGACTTAACCGGCTAAGCGAAATTTAATAGGCATAATCACTTCAAACGATTCGCCATCTAATTGCTTGGGAGCAGGAGGGTAGGGAGTGGCATTTTTTACTGCACGTGCGGCAGCTTTATTCAGTGAGCTAAAGTCAGCACGTTTATCGAAGTCAACGCTTTGTATTTCCCCATCGCGAGCAATAACCAGCGTTAAAATGACATCACCTTGTTGGTTACGATCAATCGCTGATTCAGGATAGATAACGTGTTGATAGGTTTTCTTTAATAAGTTTGAACGGTAGATACGAAACAATCCGGCTTGCTGTGCAGACGATAATTGTTCGCTAGCTATTGATGTGTTTTTTGGCTTAGGGGTTGTTTCTAATAATTGGTTGTCGAGCTGAATCGTAATTTCGTTATCATCAGTCGATTTTAAGACCGACTGTCTGGTACTCGTTAAATCATCAGCGAACGCGTTAGCGAGCAATAGGTGACTGGCTATGCTTGCGACGATGATCCATTGACGCAGCTTGGATAGTATTTTTAGTTGTTTATATTGCATATCATATAACCCAAAATCCTTAAAATAATGAATAACTTAACTCGTTGTTTTATTATTTTAGGCCGGCGGAGATGCATGGTTGTTAAGATAAAATGCTGGCTGCTGGTAATTGAGTATAGATAAGCTTAAAAAAATCACATGAACTATTTAAAAAAAACGCCAAAATTAAGCTCTAATGTCGTCATTTCGCGATTTTTTTTCTGAAATTAAAGTCTTCCGCTGCGCCAATGTTGTTCCCAGATGACGAGGACTTTTTCAGAGTAACGAGTTTGGCCGACACTGCCGTTATAGCGTGCTAGTGCTAACGCTAAATCCCCGTTCTCTTTTTGCAGATAAAATTGCAGAATTTTGCAGCCGTAACGAATGTTGGTAGCGATATCCGTGAGGTTATCATCAGAGCGACCGATTTCATCTTTCCAGAACGGCATAATTTGCATAAGACCCTGAGCGCCGGCCGATGAAATAGCAAAGCGATTAAAGCTGCTCTCTGCAGCAATAACCGCTAATACAATATCAGGGGGCAAGGCCACTGTTCAGTGCCTCTTGATAAACGGTGGTGAGTATAGAGTAGGATTCTTTATCGCTGATTTGATAGGCGGCCATGCGGGCGCGCATATTGAGAAGCCAAACTTCAGCATCAAACTTATCTTTTAATGCTGTATCTTTGCCGACATTTTGTTGCAGAAACTTTTTTAACTCTGAATCATCGAGCTGAAGAGAGCGACCCTATTTAGCAGCCCATAACGACGAGCTGCTAAAGATTATTAGGCAAAGTAGGGTCAGTAGATGTTTAGCGATACGTAGCCATAGCATAGAGAGAGTCTCTCTTTATTGTTCTGTCGTCGAGGCTTGAAATAGTTTTATCATTTTATATCGACATCAGATAAACGCTTTCAGTTCTGACTAGCCAATTAAATGGAGTATTTTCTCAAGTACTGTGTCGACGGGCATATCCTTATTGTCTGATGCCGAGCGTGCGCGGTATTCAAGCACATTACGATCTAAACCTTTATCGCCAATGACTAGACGATGCGGGATACCGATTAATTCCATATCGGCAAATTTAACCCCAGGGCGCTCGTTTCTATCATCGAGTAAAACTTCGATATTGTGATCGAGTAATCGCTGATAAAGCGATTCGGTCAGTGTTTTAACACGCTCTGACTTTTGCATATTAATTGGCACTAAGACAATTTGAAACGGTGCAATGGAGGCTGGCCAAACAATACCGCCGTCATCGTGATTCTGTTCGATGGTCGCCGCCATAACGCGCGACACGCCAATACCATAACAACCCATATAGACGACTTCGCTTTTTCCCGACTCATTAAGAACGGTTGCGTTAAGCGCTTCACTGTATTTTTTACCGAGCTGAAAAATATGCCCAACTTCGATGCCGCGTTTAATTAATAATTCACCATTACCATCGGGACTTGCATCACCCGCAACGACGCAACGAATATCGCTAACAGCCGAAGCGCTTGCATCGCGTTCCCAATTGGCACCGGTAAGATGTTGGCCGTCATGATTAGCGCCGCAGACAAAGTTACTCACCGCAGCGGCGGCATGGTCAACAATAATAGGCATATCCAATTTTACGGGGCCGATTGAGCCTGGTGCGCAGCCAGCAGCAGCGAGAATATCGGCTTCGCTGGCCATGGTTAAAGGCGAAGCGACATGCTCTAATTTTTCGGCCTTAAGCTCATTCAGTTGGTGGTCGCCGCGTAATACTAATGCGACTAATGATGATGGACAGTCTTCGTCAGCATTAACGAGCAGTGTTTTAACACTTTGCTCAGCGGGGATATTAAGTTGTTCGCAGACTTCACTAATGGTTTTTGCATCAGGCGTGTCCACAGTCGTCAGTGTCTGTTGCTCAACGGCGGTAACATTCGTTGGTGCAATAGCTTCAGCCAATTCGACATTGGCGGCATAGTCGCTGCTGTTACTAAAGGCGATATCATCTTCGCCTGACTGCGCTAGTACATGAAATTCATGGCTGGCATTTCCGCCAATTGAGCCGGTATCGGCTAAGACAGCGCGAAAATCTAAACCGATACGGTTAAATATCGCTGAATAAGCATTGTGCATGGTGTTATAAGTGTCGCTTAAGCTGGCTTGGCTAACATGAAAGGAGTAAGCATCTTTCATAGTAAATTCGCGGGCGCGCATAATGCCGAAACGAGGGCGGATCTCATCGCGAAATTTCGTTTGAATTTGGTAGAGGTTAATCGGTAACTGTTTATAGCTTTGCAATTCGTTACGCATTAAATCGGTAATCACTTCTTCATGCGTTGGCCCTAAACAAAAGCCACGCTGATGGCGGTCTTTAATACGCAGTAATTCAGCACCGTATTGATCCCAGCGGCCTGACTCTTCCCATAATTCGGCAGGTTGAACCACAGGCATTAATATTTCTTGTGCACCAGCGCTATTCATCTCATCGCGCACAATCGCTTCAATTTTGCGGAGTACACGCAGGCCCATAGGAAGCCAAGTATATAAACCAGACGCTAATTTACGAATCATGCCAGCACGTAGCATTAGCTGGTGGCTTATCACCTCGGCATCGGCCGGTGTTTCTTTTAATGTGGCTATTAGGAATTGGCTGGCACGCATAATATGATTGTCTATTTATCTGGTTGTTTAAAATAAAAACCGGGGCTGGAAAATCCATGCCCCGGTTACCGACGTGTTCATTAAAATAAGTGAATACGTCTATCTTTCATTATTAAATGACGCTTGAGTAAATTACTCGGCCATTTCTTTCAGTTTCTTCAACGGACGTACTTTAACCGCAATGCTGGCTGGCTTAGCTTTAAAGATAGTTTCTTCGCCAGTGAATGGGTTAATACCTTTACGCGCTTTACGTGCAGGCTTCTTAACTGTAGTGACTTTTAGCATGCCAGGTAAAACGAATTCACCACAAGCACGTTTCTTGATATGACGCTCAATTAATGAAGAAAGCTCATCAACTACCGCACCTACTTGCTTGCGGCTAAGATCAGTTGATTCTGCAATTTCAGTCAAAATTTGAGTTTTGCTGTAACGAGCGCTAATTGCTTTGCCAGATGCTGGTTTTGCAGCAACTTTCTTAGCAGCAGCCTTTTTCTTAGCAGGTGCTTTTTTCTTAGCAGTTGCTTTTTTTGCAACTTTTTTAGTCGCTTTTTTAGCAGGTGCTTTTTTCTTAGCAGCAGTTTTTTTAGCAGCCATGGGTTATCCTCAGTTAGTCAGTTAAAGCTATTTTTGGGTCCAGCTTGCGCTGGGTTAATTGCGTCTTGCTTTGATGCGGTGTTTTAAGTCAATGAGCAAAAAAAGCTGTAAAACAAGGCTTATTTTGCTGTTGTTCAAAACGCTGTTTCAAAGTTTAAAAACGACGAATGTATGTATATCGAAAACGAGATGCGCTGGCAATCAAAAAAAGCCTTATTTTTAGGGCTTTTTTGGCATTTCTTAAATTATTTTTGTCGCAGTTTTTTTGCTAATGATGATTTTTTTAGTCAATTCGCCCCATGGTTATATTCGTTAGATTGCCGCGAGTGAATATATGAGTGAGTCAATATCAGGATTGTTAATAGATTTAGCTAGGATTGGTTTTACCGCTTAAAATGGGCGGCTTGAATTGCCAATAAATAGTACTGAGAGTGGGCGCTAACCGCTAAAGGTACTGAAATGGGCTTTTTATGTGTTCTATAGGCTTATTCTGTGTTTAAACGAAGGCAAAACTTAGAGTATAATGCCGCCCGCTCGAGGCCGAGCTGGTAATGACGATAATGATAATTGCGGCTTGAGTGACTGAATTTTGCGAGCGAGTTAAGCGGAGAAAGAAACGGTTATGCCGATTTACGAATACCAATGTGAGGCTTGTGGTCACAAAATGGAAGCCTTGCAAAAAATGGCCGATGCGCCGTTAACGCAATGTCCTTCTTGTGAGCAGCCGGCATTGAAAAAATTGATTTCTGCGGCGGCCTTTAAATTGAAGGGCAGCGGTTGGTATGAGACCGATTTTAAGAATAGCAACAAAAAACCAGCTTCTGGTGGCGATAAATCTAATTCAGATAAAGCCGCCAGCTAGACTAGTGCCTAAGTTGGTGCTTAAGTGAGTAGGTTCAGTTAGTAAGTTCAGCTAGAAATTACAGCTAGAAAGTACAGCCATTATATTTAAACAATGATAACGAGGTTTTCTTGACAGATTCAGCGAGTAAGTCCGGCGCTAGTAGCCGAAGAAGTGACTATTGTGGCCAAGTTGGCTTGGCACAGGTTGATACAGAGGTGTCGCTTTATGGTTGGGTCGATCGCCGTCGTGACCATGGTGGCGTAATCTTTATTGATTTACGTGACCGTGATGGCATTGTTCAGGTGGTATTTGATCCCGATACCGGTGATAACTTTGCATTGGCCGATAAAGTGCGCAGTGAGTATGTGCTGCATGTGCAAGGAGTGGTGCGCGCTCGTTCAGAGGCTACCGTTAACCCTGATATGGCAACCGGTGCGATTGAAGTCTATGCAAAATCGTTAGAAATTTTAAATCATGCCGAAACGCCGCCATTTCAGTTGGATGAGTTTACCGATGTGGGTGAAGACGTCCGTCTTAAATACCGTTATTTAGATTTACGCCGCAATGATATGCAGCAAAAGCTGCGTCTGCGCTCGCGCGTTTCATCGAATATCCGTAGTTTTCTTGATCGAGAAGGCTTTTTAGATATTGAAACGCCTATTTTGACTCGCGCCACGCCAGAAGGTGCACGTGACTACTTAGTACCAAGCCGGACGCATGAGGGTAAGTTTTTTGCTTTGCCGCAGTCGCCACAGCTTTTTAAGCAGCTGCTTATGGTGTCAGGTTTTGACCGTTACTATCAAATTGCTAAATGTTTTCGTGATGAAGATTTACGCGCAGATAGGCAGCCTGAGTTTACCCAAATTGATATCGAAACCACGTTTATGTCAGAGCCAGAAATTATGGACATGGCAGAGCAGTTGGTGACCGAGCTATTTGCAGACGTTATGGATGTGAAATTTGATCGTTTTCCTAAAATGCCTTATGCCGAGGCGATGCAGGATTACGGTAGCGACAAACCCGATTTACGAATTCCGCTAAAACTAGTGGATGTAAACGACTTAATGTCGACGGTTGAATTCAAAGTATTTAACGGTCCAGCCAACGATCCCGAAGGTCGCGTAGCGGCATTAAAGGTTCCTGGCGGCAGCAAGTTAAGCCGTAAAGAAATTGATGGTTATACCGATTATGTCGGTATTTATGGCGCTAAAGGTTTAGCGTGGGTCAAAGTCAACGATCGCGCGGCAGGTCTAGAAGGTCTGCAGTCACCGATTCTTAAATTTATGCCCGACGAAACCGTGCTGGCATTAATGGATAGATTGGAAGTAGAAGATGGCGATATTGTCTTCTTTGGTGCTGATAAAACTAATATCGTTAACGAAGCGCTCGGTGCGCTACGTTGCAAGTTAGGCGAAGACCTCAACTTATACACATGTGAGTGGGCGCCATTATGGGTTGTCGACTTCCCGATGTTTGAAAAGACCGATAGTGGTCAGTGGACAGCGTTACACCATCCATTTACCGCGCCATCGTGCAGCCCAGAAGCGCTTGAAGCTGATCCGGGTACGGCATTATCGCAGGCTTACGACATGGTACTTAACGGTACTGAGTTGGGTGGCGGTTCAATTCGTATTCATCGTGCTGAAATGCAATCGGCGGTTTTCCGCTTGTTATCCATTAGCGAAGAAGAAGCGCAAGAGAAGTTTGGCTTTTTATTGGATGCATTAAAGTACGGTGCGCCACCGCATGGTGGTTTGGCTTTTGGTCTCGATCGTTTAGTCATGTTAATGAGCGGTTCGAGCTCAATCCGTGACGTGATTGCCTTCCCTAAAACGCAATCAGCGGCTTGTGTCATGACCGAAGCGCCAGGCAATGTTGATAATAAGCAGTTGCGCGAGTTAAATATTAAGTTACGACAGGTCGAGGCAGCTAAGCCGTCTTAATGCCTAAACCGTATTAGTCTCGAAGCTCACTTTCTGCTTAATCGATTAAGCAGAAAGTGAGCGATTCCTTTCTCTCATTTTCTATCTCTCTGTTTTATATTTCTTATCCTCTTTTATAGTGGGCAAACTCAGCAAATAAGTTAGATCCGGCGTTTTTTTAAACGTCTAAAATGCGTCCCGATAATGCTAGGTGCAAATCCCAAATAGCTGGGTATAATCACATGTATTTTATTGCTTCAGCTGACGCTCTTTTTGTTGTTATGGCCTTATGAGTATGCTCTTTTGACTGTTATTTTAGGTATTGATCCGGGTTCGCGAGTTACCGGTTATGGCTTAATTGTGGCCGATAAAGGCCAGCCTAAATACCTTGCCAGTGGCTGTATACGCATGCCAACCGGCGATATGTCCGCACGTTTATTGACCATCAATCAAAGTGTTGGCAAATTAATTAGTGATTACGCGCCAGATCAAGCGGCCATTGAGCAGGTCTTTGTCGGAAAAAGTGCAAGTTCGGCGCTCAAATTAGGTCATGCGCGCGGCGCGGCGATGTTAGCCATAGCTGCAGCCAATATTCCCTTGGGCGAATATGCGCCGCGGTCAATTAAGCAGGCAGTCGCAGGTACAGGCGCAGCGGATAAGGTACAGGTGCAGGATATGGTGGTTAAGCTATTGCGCCTGAGTAAATCACCGCCTTCTGATGCAGCCGATGCGCTCGCCGTTGCGCTTTGCCACACTTACAGTGATAACCCTTATGCGCAAGTTCTCTAGAAGAAGATTTAAGAAGAGAGATTAATGATTAGTTTTTTATCAGGTATATTAGTTGAAAAAACCGCGCCATTTTTGGTGATTGATGTGAATGGCGTAGGCTATGAAGTACAGGCCTCGCTAACAACCTTTTCGGTACTGCCTAAAACGGGTGAAGCCGTTCGTTTGCTAACGCACTTTGTTGTTCGTGAAGATGCGCAGTTACTGTATGGCTTTGCCGATGCCGCCGAGCGACAACTCTTTCGCACCTTAATTAAAGTCAATGGCGTTGGTCCTAAACTGGCTCTAGCGATATTGTCAGGTATGGATGCAGCCTCATTTAGCCGCTGTGTATTAGCCGGTGATGTTGTTGCGTTAACGCGCTTGCCGGGTGTGGGTAAAAAGACAGCCGAGCGTTTGATTGTCGAAATGAAAGACCGTTTGCGAGAATGGCATTTAGAAACGCCGAGTTTATTAAACGAAGCTGGGGATGATCACAGTGGCGGCGTGAGTCAGTCGGTGATGTTGGCCGAGGCCGAAAACGCCTTAATCGCCCTTGGATATAAACCCGTTGAAGCAAGTAAAGCATTAGCTAAGTTAGATCTATCGACGATAGAAAGCAGCGAAGATGCCATTCGTGCTGCATTACAAACCATGCTTAAGCGTTAGTTTAGGAAAATACCATGATAGAAGCCGATCGAATTATCGCTGGTGATGTTGCCGAAGAAGAGTATCAACATGATCGTGCGTTGCGCCCGAAAATGTTGGCTGATTATATTGGTCAGCCAGCCGTTTGTGAGCAGATGGAAGTATTTATTGGCGCTGCGCGCAATCGTAATGAAGCCTTAGACCACAGCTTAATATTTGGCCCTCCCGGTTTAGGTAAAACAACATTGGCGCATATCATTGCCAATGAATTAAATGTCGAATTACATACCACCTCAGGCCCAGTGTTAGAAAAGCCGGGTGATTTAGCCGCCATGCTAACCAATCTTGGTAAAGATGATGTTTTATTTATTGATGAGATCCACCGTCTGAGTCCAGTAGTGGAAGAAGTGTTATATCCCGCCATGGAAGATTATCAACTCGATATTATGATTGGTGAAGGTCCGTCGGCACGCTCTATTAAATTAGATCTACCGCCTTTTACTTTAGTGGGTGCGACGACACGAGCAGGTTCACTAACGTCTCCGCTTAGGGATCGTTTTGGTATTGTTCAGCGCCTAGAATTTTATGGCATGGATGATTTAAGTCGAATCATTATTCGTGCGGCTTCTTTATTAGGTGTTGAAATAGAGGCGGCGGGGGCGAAAGAAATTGCACGTCGTTCGCGCGGCACTCCTCGAATAGCCAATCGTCTATTGCGTCGCGTACGTGATTTTGCCGATGTGAAATATGACGGCATTGTGACGGCAGATATTGCCGACAGTGCACTGAATGTATTAAATATCGATCCGCTGGGTTTTGATCATATGGATCGACGCTTGTTGTTGTCGATTATTGAAAAGTTTGATGGTGGCCCCGTGGGTGTTGATAACTTAGCTGCGGCGATCAGTGAAGAGCGTGGAACCATAGAGGATGTGTTAGAACCGTTTTTGATTCAGCAAGGTTTTATTCAGCGTACACCGCGTGGACGAATTGCGACTCGTCGTGCTTATGAGCATTTTGGTTTGCCAGCGCCACAGCGAGACGAATAGTTTTGCTGATAGTAAAAACGGCAGTAAGTATTGTGCGAAGAGGTTTATAGGTGTCATCTAACGTATCGACAAAAGTGGTAGCGATTGATATACCTGTGCGTGTCTATATAGAAGATACCGATGCGGGTGGTATTGTCTATTACGTTAACTACCTTAAATTTATGGAACGCGCCCGCACCGAGTTATTACGCAGCTTAGGTTATGGCAAAGCGGCTATATTCGCCGATGATTTAATGTTTGTTGTGCACTCGCTCAATGCCAATTACCGAGCATCAGCCAAATTGGATGATGAGCTGCAAGTCAGTGCTAAAGTCACAAAAGTGAGTAAGGTTGCCGTGGTGTTTGAACAAACGGTTAGCTGTGGTGACCAAGTGCTTTGCGATGGCGAAGTAAAAGTGGCCTGTGTAAAGCGTGGCGATCAAAAGCCAGTTAAAATGCCACCGCAGTTACTTGAGCAGCTTGGAATTTAATCGATCGTTCTCAAATCTTTTAACAAAGTAGGAGTTACAACGTGGGTGAACCACTATCAATTTGGAGCTTAGTTTTAGAAGCGAGCTTCTTAGTGCAGCTAGTCATGTTGTCACTGATGTTGGCATCGATTTTTTCATGGTCGATGATATTGCAGCGCGTCAGTGTATTTCGTCGTGCGCATCGAGAGCTGCTCGCATTTGAGGATGAGTTTTGGTCGGGTGTCGATTTAGGTCAGTTATACCGCGCCGGTACGAGTCGCGGAGAGACAGAATCGATTGAAGGCGTAGAGGCGATTTTCCGCGCTGGGTTTAAAGAGTTTTCGCGTTTGCGTCAGCAGGGAAATATTGATTCTGATGCGATTATGGCGGGTGCCGAGCGCGCTATGCGTGTTGCATTGGCTCGCGAAGAAGAGCACCTTGAGCGGCATTTACCTTTTTTAGCTAACGTAGGCTCTGCAAGTCCTTACGTCGGTTTATTCGGAACTGTTTGGGGTGTAATGGGTGCTTTCCGTGGGTTGGCCAATACCCATCAGGCGACACTGGCCTCAGTAGCGCCCGGTATTTCTGAAGCGTTAATTGCTACCGCTATGGGTTTGTTTGCAGCGATTCCTGCAGTGATTGCATACAACCGCTTTTCTGCGCGTGTTGATATGCTCAGCAACCGTTATGAAAATTTTGCCGATGAGTTTACGAGTATTTTGCATCGTCAGGTTCATACATCGGCTAAACCTTAATAGCGGACTGAAATTGACGATCACTTACCATCATAAAAAGATGCCTAAATGAACTTAAAATATGACGTGTAGAAAAAACAAACGCAAACTTATTGCCGAGATTAATGTTGTGCCCTATGTGGACGTGACATTAGTGTTGCTGATTGTTTTTATGGTAACGGCACCTCTTTTAATGCAGGGCGTAGAGGTTGAGCTGCCGCAGGCGCCATCAGCGCCGATTGATGAGCGCGTCGAAGAGCCTTTAATTGTTTCGATTAAAGCCGATGGCCGTTTATATATTAATTTGGGTGGCAACCCAGATAAAGCAGTTGCAGTTGATGTAGTGACTGATCGTGTTAAAAAAATTCTACAACAAAAGCCAAAAACCCCTGTGCTGGTTTGGGGTGATAAAAAAATTCCTTATGGTGAAGTTGTTAAGCTGATGACTGCTTTGCAGGGAGCGGGTGCACCGTCTGTCGGCTTGGTCACTGAGGCGCCATGATTGAGCTAACGAGCCAATCCATCCATGGCTAATTCGCGAAGCTATTTGTTTCCTGTGATGATCACAGTTGCAATGCATTTAGCGTTGTTTGCCGTCTTGTCTAATGACTGGGCGCCGCGAGCCAAACCATTGTCGGTAGCAAAGCCTATAAAAGCCGTGCAGGCATCATTGGTTACTTTAAAAAAAGAGCCAGTTAAGTCAAAAGTTAAACCCAAGGTCAGACCAAAAGCCAAACCTAAACCAGTAAAGCCAAAGCCTGCAGTAAAGCCAAAGCCTGTTGTTAAAGAGGCGCCTAAAGTCGATTTAGAAAAACAAAAACGAGAAAGAGAAAAGCAGGCGCGCGAGAAGGTCGCAAAAGAGAAGGCTGTAAAAGAGCAGCAACGCCTAGCCGATGAGCAGGCATTGGCCGCCATGCTTGACGGTGAAGATGCTGAGATGCAGGCCGATGATGATGCTAATTTAGTTGCACAATATTCGGCGATGATTTCGCAGCAAATGCATCAGCGTTGGAAGTTACCGCCCAGTGCCAGACGCAATATGGTTGCACTAGTTAAAATTCGTATGGTGCCGACCGGTGATTTAGTCACGGTGACCATTGCACAAAGTAGTGGTAATGAAGCCTTTGATCAGTCGGCTATTTTAGCCGTGCAAAAAGCAGGGCGCTTTGCCTTTATGAAGAATTTGCCTGGTCGTTTATTTGAAGCGCATTTTCGTGAATTTACTTTTCGATTTTCTCCAGAGGATTTAAGGTTGTGATGGGATTTTTTAGAACGCTTGCTGTTATTGGCGCTGTGCTATTTAGCCAGTTATCTACAGCTGATTTGGTGATTGAAGTGACGGATTGGGTTAAAGACCCAACGAAAATTGCCATTGTTCCTTTTCGTCATAAAGGTGCAGCCATCGACCAAGATATGGCTGCGGTTGTCGCGGCAGATTTAGCGCGTAGTGGCCAGTTCGAGGCTTTACCGCGTGATGCAATGTACAGTTCGCCAAGTGCTGCCGATGAAGTTCACTTTCGAGATTGGCGCGCATTAGGTGTTGATTATTTATTGATTGGCCGCTCATCAGCGACGAAAAAGCGCGTAAATTTAGAGTACGAACTCTTTGATGTGCACCGTCAAAAAAGTTTAATTAAAAGCCGCGTAGGTAATCTTAATGGTCAAGAGCGAGCGATTGCACATAAGGTAAGTGATTCGGTTTATCAAAAGTTAACTGGTATCGCGGGCGCTTTTTCAACGCGTATGCTTTATGTATCTGTTCAAAACAATCAAGCAAACCAGCAGCTTTATCGGTTAATTTTGGCTGATGCCGATGGTGCGCGTGCGCGTGCGATATTAAAAAGCAGTGAACCCATTTTATCGCCATCGTGGTCGCCGGATGGTAAGCAAATTGCCTATGTCTCATTTGAAAGTTCACGCCCTGCCATTTACCGACAAGTGGTTGCCACGGGTGAGCGAGAAAAGCTAACTAACTTTCGCGGCCTGAATAGTGCGCCTTCATGGTCGCCAGATGGTAAGCGGCTGGCGATGGTGCTATCGAAAGACGGCAATCCCGAATTGTATGTGATGGAGGTTGCGACGCGTAAACTTAAACGTATCACGCGTAATTCGGCTATTGATACTGAGCCGAGTTGGCTGCCTGATGGCAAGTCACTGGTCTTTACTTCGGACCGCGGAGGTCGACCACAAATTTATCGTGTTAACTTGCTTGACGGTGTGACAAAGCGGGTGACCTATGTCGGCGCCTATAATGCCAAGGCGAGTTTAATGGCTGATGGCAAAAGTATGGTGATGATTCATCGTGACGAGAGTGGCTATCATATTGCTTGGCAGGAGCTTGCCACGGGTCGCTTAATTATTTTGACCGATTCTTCGCTGGATGAGTCGCCGAGTCTGTCGCCCAATGGCAGCATGTTGCTGTATGCAACAAAGCATCAGGGGCGGGGTGTCTTGGCGGCAGTGTCGCTCGATGGAGGGGTCAAATTCCGCCTACCATCACCTTCAAGTGATGTTCGCGAGCCAGCTTGGTCGCCGAATTAAGGCGTTGTTGAGGTCAATCGGGCAAAGCTAGCGTTCCATTTTGGGCACTTGTTGAATACTAATGGGTCTATGGGGTGATCGGTTGGCGAAAAACTGTCAGATATGTCCTATTTTTAGTGCCATAAAAAAAATGTTTGTAATACATGTCATCTAGAGCATTGCAAGAACCGATAATCGCTTTACAATACGTTTTTAAACTTTTATATCGTTATCCCTTCACACAACAGTGAGTACAATGTGATGAAAAATAAGCTAATGTCTGTTTCTACCTCAATCATTAAAAAAAGTGTTTTCCTAGCAATTGTAGTGAGCTTTTTAGCTGCATGTGCTTCTAACCAACAGCAAGCCGATGCTGATGCAGCCGCTGCTGCTGAAGCTGCCGCTGCGGCAGAAGCCGTTGCCTCAGGCGCTGATGATGCAGAATCCGTTGAAGTCTCTATCGATGCGGCTGCTAATTTGGATAGCGTGTTTTATTTTGAATACGATCAATCATCACTCACATCGGCAGCACGTGCGGCACTCGATGCTCAAGCAGCTGCGTTGCGCAGTGGTGTGAGCGATGTGCGCCTTGAAGGGCATGCTGATGAGCGTGGATCACGCGAATATAACTTGGCTCTAGGTGAGCGTCGTGCAAAAGCAGTTGCCGATTACTTAGCGATCCAAGGTGTTTCACGATCACGCATCGAAGTTGTGAGCTATGGTGAAGAGCGTCCTGTTTCATTGCGCAGCGATGAATCAGCTTACAGCCTTAACCGTCGCGTTGAGCTTAAGTAAATCTCACTGCGCTTAATCGCTGCGATGTTTATTGCAGCGAAAGAAAGAAGTCGTAAGAGTGAGTAGTGCTAAAGCGTTAGTCGAAAAAATAAAAGCGTCGCCGCGTCTATACGCGGTACGCTTGATTAAACCCTCCGATAATTTGATGGTAGTTCGATAATGAACATTGATAGTGATGCTGTTGTTGAACCAAGCTTAATTCCTTTTCGCTGTTTTATAGCGTCTGCCTTATTTACGGTCTCATCGCTATTATTTTCTCCTTTGCTGTTAGCTCAAGTTGAAGTGGTCGAAGCGGAGCCTGTGGTGATCACCGACAGCCGCTATCCACAAAGTTCACAAGCGCGTGTCTCGGTGGCATCGGCTAATCATGCAGTGGCTGCTATTAGTCATGATGCACCGCCTGCAATTGCATCTAATTCCGATACGTCAACCGCAGGGCTATTTGTTCAGTTACAGGATTTACAAGCTGAAGTCAGAGAGTTGCGTGGTTTGCTCGAGCAGCAAAATTATATTATCGAACAGCTCAGCCAAAAGCGTATGGACGATTATCTAGATCTTGATCGTCGTATTGGTGAGTTAACGGTGTCATTAGCAAGTGCCAGTCGTCCTGTTCAAGCGGGTATCCAGCAAGCAGCCGATAAGCAGCCCGTCATCTCGAATGATTCCGCAACAAAAAAATATTCAACAGCCAGCGTATCGAGTGAAAATTCAAATAAGCCAATTGCAGTACCGTCTTCACCGCCGGTCGCTTCGAAAGCCGATGTGGCTAAGAAGGCTTATCGTGCCGCCTATCAGAAAGTCAAAGATCGTCAGTTTGATCAAGCGCGCGTATCTTTAGCGGCTTTTATTAGTGCTCATCCGCAATCGCATTACGTGCCTAACGCTTATTTTTGGCTGGGTGAGTTATATTATCTTGAGTCGGATTTGCCTAAGTCGAAACAATCATTTGATGCTTTGATTAAGCAATATCCAACTCACCGAAAAGTTGCTGATGCCAAATTCAAATTAGGTAAGGTTTATCATCAGCTTGGTGACAATGCCGCTGCACGTGAAATGTTAGAGTCGGTGTTAAATGATCATTCAGGCAGTACAGCTGCCAATCCTGCGCGCGAATATCTTAATAATAGTCTGCGCTAGTTTTTTCAATCGAAAGTCTTCAACGGGTTACATTCACAATGGCTGATTCCAAGTCTAACCAATCTACTATGGTGTCAATAGCCAGTGATAAAACGCTGCGCCTCACAGAAATATTTTGTTCACTACAAGGTGAATCTTCTTGGGTTGGTTTACCTACAGTCTTTGTTCGTCTTACTGGCTGTCCGTTACGCTGTGTCTATTGCGATACTAGCTATTCCTTTCATGGCGGCGAATCATTGCCGATGGATGAAGTGCTTAGCCGGATTGAGTCTTATCAAACACAGCATGTTTGTGTCACTGGTGGTGAACCCTTGGCGCAAAAATCTTGTATCAATTTGCTTAAAACGCTTTGTGATAAAGGCTATAAAGTATCGTTAGAAACCAGCGGTGCAATGGACATCGCTGATGTTGATGCGCGAGTTAAGCGTATTGTCGATTTAAAGACGCCTGCTTCAAACGAGTTAGAGAAAAATCGCTACGAAAATATTGCGTTATTACAACGCCATGATGAAGTGAAATTTGTTATTTGTAATCGCAAAGATTACGACTGGGCTGTGAGTATGATTGAGCGTTATCAATTACACAGCAAAGTCGATAATATTTTGTTTTCGCCTGTATTTGATGTTGAAGGCGAAAGTGAGAGAGAGCAAGATTTTAACGAGCAGTGTCTAGCCGACTGGATTTTGGCAGATAAATTAGCTGTTCGAATGCAGCTGCAATTACATAAATTGATTTGGGGCAATCAGCCGGGACGATAATATGACAGCGATTGATTCTTCATTGGCTGGTTTACAGACTGCTAAAAAAGCGATTGTGTTAGTTTCAGGTGGTCTTGATTCGGCCACAGTGTTGGCAATAGCTATTGCCGATGGTTATGAATGCCATACGCTGAGTTTTGACTATGGGCAGCGACATCGAGCTGAATTACTAGCCGCCGAACAGTTGTCTGCTACCAGTGCGGCGGTCGAGCATCGCGTGATCAGCTTTGATTTAGGTGTGATTGGTGGTTCGGCGTTAACCGACTCCTCTATTGATGTACCTGAGTCGCCAACTGAAGGTATTCCGGTTACTTATGTTCCGGCGCGAAATACGATTTTTTTAAGTTTTGCTTTGGGTTATGCAGAAGTAGTGGGTGCGAGCGCAATTTTTGTGGGTGTTAATGCGGTCGATTATTCGGGTTACCCCGATTGTCGCCCCGATTATATCTCAGCCTATCAAGTGATGGCTGATTCAGCGACTAAGGCCGGTGTAGAAGGGCATGGCCCTAAAATTTATGCGCCTTTAATCGATATGAGTAAGGCTGACATTGTCACTGAGGGGATGCGGTTAGGGGTTGATTATGCTTTGACCGTATCGTGTTATCAGGCAGATTCTCAGGGTCGGGCTTGTGGTAAATGCGATAGTTGTCGATTGAGGGCCGAAGGATTTGAGAGTGCTGGCATAGCCGACCCAACGCGCTATGTTTAATTGGCTGGGTGATCGGCGAATTAGTGCGAGATTCCCTTAATTTATCGTCAAAAAGCCTTGTGTTTTGCGTGCTGGCCGTTAATATAGCGCCCCTCTGATGAATCACCCTGTAGGCATTCGATCTGAACCGATAAGGTACTATCGTTTGTCATTTTGTAATCAGGTTGGAGTCAGAGAATCGCGCCAAGCCAAAGGCGCAAAAAAAGTTTCGGGTCGTTAGCTCAGTTGGTAGAGCAGTTGGCTTTTAATCAATTGGTCGCTGGTTCGAACCCAGCACGACCCACCATTTAAATAAGGCTGCCTCATTATTGAGGTGGCCTTTTTTAATCCTCAGCTTTATCCCTTCTAGTCGTCATTACTAATTGTTTAAATTGTAATCAAGCGTCCTAACGTAACTGTTTAGCTTTGTTGTTTGATATGTCTGAGTTATTTGTTTATCCAGTCTTTCTGTATCGTGACATTGCGACAGTTATCAATGTAAACGATGAAAACTTCAGTATTAAAATTTCGCTTGCGCTGAAGAAATTGATAATGCTGTTTGAGTTTTCATAAAGCATTCATGCTCTATCTTAATCGTGTTCTTGGTGTATCTATTCTGGCTTATTTCTTCAGGGCTGCTCTGTTTTCTTACCACCAGC
This sequence comes from Pseudomonadales bacterium, assembly GCA_028223755.1. Classification (GTDB taxonomy): domain Bacteria; phylum Pseudomonadota; class Gammaproteobacteria; order Pseudomonadales; family UBA7434; genus UBA7434. Next base: position 69,080 of record JAOIUY010000010.1, read on the forward strand.
CAATATGTTATTGTTAATATCATTAGCTTCCGCTTCTTTTTGATGCCTTGCCCTATTTTTTACTTTTATTGAGACAAATACGCCGTGAGCAACCAAACTAGTTTATCTCTTAAAGCTGTTTCAAATGATAGCGTCAAACTCGGCTGGGTATTGCGCGATATGATGCAGTCTACCGGCGTGTGGACATTTAATCCTGCAGATTTGAAGAGCTTGGTTCAACAAGCAATTAAAGTGGGTTTTTCAAGTCTTGAAATTGGTGGCGGCCAAAGTTATCAGATCGCGCTAGAGCATGGTGCGAACCCTTATCAAATTCTTCGTAACGCTAAAGCGGCTGTTGATGAAAGTGGTGCTGTTTTGCCTTTGCAGGTGTTATTACGTGGCGCTAATCAGCTAGGTTTTCAGCACTATGATTTAGCGATACAGAAAAAAAATATTGATCTATTAATTGACGCGGCTGGTGATGTTGATAAAAACAATACTCTGATTGTTCGTAATTTTGATGCACTTAATGATGCCGAGAATTTACGTGTATCCATTACTTATATGGTCGAGCGTAATTTAAAAGCAGGTGCACTCAATGCAGAGGCATTATCGAATAATCTTCCTGCGGTCGAAAAAAATGTACATATACAAGCAGCGCTATCTTATGTGCAGCCGGCGAATGCGCATTCAGATGCTTGCTATAGCACTGAATACTATGTCAGCTATGCCAAAAAATTAATTGCCATTGCCGAGCAGGCGGGCGGACATTTAGATTCTTTATGTATTAAAGATATGAGTGGTCAATTAACCCCGGCCTTAACATCGGTGTTAGTCCCTGCATTAAAAGTGCTGGGCTTGCCAGTCTATCTGCATTGTCATAGCACGGATGAAGCAAAAGCTTTAGGAACACAAACCATTGCGGTTCAATGTGGTATTGATGGCATTGAAGTTGCGGTTGAGCCGCTCGCTGGTGGTGCCTCGCATAATGATATTGAAAATTTATGCTACCTTGATGGCATTATTGCCACTGACCATGAAGCGATTGCTGCACTTAAAAGAAACTTAGCGAAAATTTTTGGTGAGCGAGCACGCTTGCGTAAAGACACCGCAATTCCATTAGCGACACTTAAGAAATTAGTTAGTTTAGGTATTCCTGGTGGCGCGATTCCCTTTATTGTTAAAGATCTACAGGCCAATGTTTGTAGTATGTTTGGTGTCGAGTTGGATGAAGCCTTGGTTTTATTTGAAGAAGAATTATTAAGTATTCAAACAAGGCTCGGTTTTGTGCCGCTGGTTACGCCAACGGCTGATATTATTGCCAAGCAAACGATTAAAAGTTTGGGTAATCGGCAGCGCTCGGCAGCGTATCAGTTAGTCGACCCGCGCTTTTGTCGATTGGTTTTGGGTCACTACGGACAAGTTGTCAATCATGCGACAGATAAAAGCATAATGATCGATCCCGCGCTGGTGACAGAGATTAAAGATTACTGTGCCGCGATTGATCTTGATGGTGATGGTTTGCGAAACAAAGCTGGCCGCGTTTATCCCAACCCTGAAGTGTTAACTGAGCATCCTGCCGCTTTAAGAGTTGATCATGACGAAGAGGGCGTTGCTGAATATATTGCCGACTTATTTAGTCGTTATCCACAGTCTTGCAGAAATTTCGCTTTGCGGGATGAGTCGATGATGATGCACATTATGCGTCCGGCGGGTAAGACAGATCGTTTGTTAACGCAAAATATTTTACGTCCCACCGAAAATCGTTTGCGAATTATTTTAGATAACACTTTGCATTTGTTGCCAGGTAAAGATATTCCTGAATCGCGCGAGCAATTGGCCGATGAAACTACCGATAATTTATTGTTAGATGCTCTGGGTGACTATGATGGTATTGTCGCTAGTATTCAGGAGCTAGTACTTGATGGTGATCAAGAGACCATTCGTCTGCGACTCGATGAAAAAATGAAAGAAGTGATTGATCCTATTTGTGAGGTCAACACGGAGGCTAAGAATAATCGTTATTATATTGAGCGCCGATTTGTCGCGTTATTTGCGGCTGCGGTGTTTTGGGATTTACAGCGTGTCTGTCGTCGAACCGGTGCTGATTCTCGTGATGATACCGATGAAATGACTGCGAGAAAGTTGGATCGAATTATTTCGTCAACGTTAAGAAAGCGCCAACGTGAAGGACGAGGGCCAGCGCAGAGCTATTTATCATAGCTGCTGCGCTAGTATATCGAGATTTATTTAAGCAGCATCTAACTCAACAATAACTTTTGCATTGTCTAGCATGCGGTTAGAGAAACCCCATTCGTTATCGTACCAACCTAACACTTTCACACAATTGCCAATCACTTTAGTTTGCGAGCTATCAAAAATACATGACGCTGGGTTGTGATTGAAGTCAGAAGAAACAAGCGGTAACTCATTCACGTCAAGAATATCACTTAACTCATTTTCAGCGGCTGAAGTTAAAATAGCATTAACTTCTTCTGCAGTGGTTGCCTTAGTTGATTGAAAAGTAAAATCGACGAGTGATGTGTTGATAACAGGTACTCTAACCGCTAAGCCATCGAGCTTACCTTGCAATGAAGGAATAACCTGACCAATGGCGCTAGCAGCACCCGTTTTAGTTGGGATCATTGAATGTGTTGCCGAGCGGGCGCGACGTAAATCAGTGTGGTAAACATCGGTTAACACTTGGTCGTTGGTATACGAGTGAATAGTATTTGCCAATCCAGATTCAATACCGACAGTATTATTTAACGCATAGGCTAATGGTGCCAAGCAGTTAGTGGTGCAAGAAGCGTTAGAAATAATTTTATCGTCTGCAGTAAGGATCGAGTGGTTTACACCATAAACAACCATTGCATCTAAGTCGGTGCCAGGCGCAGAAATTAATACGCGTTTTGCGCCAGCTTCAAGGTGTTGGCCAGCAGCCGAGCGAGAAGTGAATAACCCCGTACACTCCATCACTAAGTCGATATTCATATCGGCCCATGGCAATGCTTTTGGATCACGTTCAGCTAATACGCGAATGGGGTCACCATTAACAACAATGTCCTGACCTTTAACTTCTACATCGCCGGCAAACTGGCCGTGAGCTGTATCGTATTTTAATAAGTGTGCGTTGATATCAACAGAGCCTAGGTCGTTGATAGCAACAATGGTGTAAGGCAGTGAATGGCCTTGCGCTTTTCTTTCATAAAAAGCTCTAAGAACATTACGGCCGATACGGCCGAAGCCGTTGATAGCGATGCGGTACATGGGATCTCCTGCTGAGATATATTAGCGTTATTTTATGGAGTGGCCGACGGAAGCGGACAATCAAATCAGATGGCTAGAGTAATAAAATTACATGTATTGTGCAATCTCTGGCGAATGAAAATGATTGAATGTAATTTTATTACATAAAAGAGAGGGTTTTTTATACGAAAAGCAAAGCATGTTTGCCTTGCTTGACGGGTTTGTGTGGAAGGATTGAATAAGAGCGAGTGCTTATTAGATTAAAAATTAAAGTACGGGCTTTTTAGTTTCGGCTACTGATGCTTTGACGCGGAGGAGGTGGTCGGCGAAGGCGCCGCCCATTTGTAGTGCAACACCTGATGCAAGTATATCGATAAGAGATAGCTGGGCGATACGCGATGTCATGGGTGTGTACATATCGGTATCTTCATCGTTGCCGACGGCGAGTACTGTATCGCAATGATTGGCAAGCGGTGAGTCGAGGCTGGTAATGCCGATAATACTGGCTTCGGTAGTGGCGGCAATATTGGCGGCATCAATTACCGAGTGTGTTCGGCCAGTGTAAGAAATAAAAACAGCGACGTCGTTTTTAGTTAAGCCGGTTGCGATAATTCGCTGGTTTAATACATCGACATGCGCAATGGCAGGCTTTTTAAAGCGTAGAAACTTATGTTGTGCATCGAGTGCTACCGAGCCAGACGCGCCATGGCCAAAAAAGTAAATGGCTTTTGCATTGGTTAGCATTGATATTGCCGAGGCGAGTGTGGCGGTATCACAGGCTTCTTGTGCCATCGCGAGGCTGGCATGGGTGGAGTCGAACACTTTGCTAACGATATCGCTAACACTGTCATTAAAATCAATATTACGAGCGATTTTGCCTTTAGTACTGGATAACTCGCCCGATAGTTTTACTTTAAAGTCAGGGTAGCCTTTACAGCCTAGCGAGCGGCATAGACGGTTAACACTGGGTTCGCTGACGCTGGCACGTCTTGCTAATTCGGCAATCGGCAAACTTAAGGCGGCCTCTGGGTCGGCAAGAATGGCATCAGCAACCTGTTGAGCTGTTTTGCTGAATGTTTTGCGGTTGTTTAATTGCTGAAGCAAGCCCATGGGGACAGATACCCGTGTGAAATTGATGCGAGCATCCTAGCTCAGGTATTGAAATTTGTCGAGAATAGCGCGTTTTCAGCGCTTTTTTAGCTAGCCGCTTTAAGATGAACTGGTTATAGAGAATGACTGTATTAAGGTGCAGAAAATAAAGACTGATACAGACTTTTTGTTTACCTTTATACTGCTTGCTATGATAATGACTGCCGCTTGTTTGATGGTAGCTATTCAGTGTGATAATCACTATTTCCCATGATAAGAGCTATAAATAATCGTTAGCTATACAGAAGGCTTTTTAGGAATCAACCCTTTGAATATCCGCCACACTATTTTTGCCACCATAGCGATAACAGCCGTTATTGCTGTCGCAATTTATTTCTCATTGTTTAAAGAGAATAGAACGGTTGTGTCGGCACCTGTCGAAAGTACCCATGAAACAGTTCAGCTTAGTGATAAAGCAATTTTTATTGGCAGCGAGTCATGTGCGGGTTGTCATCAGTCAGAACATGAGCTTTGGCAGCAGTCACATCACCGTCATGCATTTGCACCGGCTAATAGCAATTCGGTAATCGGTGATTTTTCGTCAGTAGCTTTTAATTATGCCGAAGGCATAGCGATTTTTGAGCAGCAAAAAATTGCTAATAAAATACAATATCAAATTCGTTTAAAGCATTCGCAAGCTTCGTTAAAAGAGCAGGTTTATCCTGTCGTTTATACGCTGGGTATTTTCCCGTTACAACAATATATTGTTGAGACTCGACCAGGCAATTATCAAGTGTTTGCTGTGGCTTGGGATGCAAGAGCAACAGAGCAGGGTGGTCAGCGCTGGATGGATTTGTCCTCATCAGGTCAGACAGATGATCCGCTTCACTGGCGACATTATTTTCAAAATTGGAATAGCCAGTGCGCTTCGTGTCACACGACAAATTTTGCGAGCAATATTTCGATCGATGTTAATCGTGAGCATCCGATTTTTGATTCAAGCTGGTCAGAGCCGGCAGTGGGCTGTGAGTCTTGTCATGGTCCGGCGAGTGAACATATCAAATGGTCTGAAGATAAGCTGCAAGATAAAGGCGGCAGCAAAGGCTTGATTCGTCAATTAGCTAACGCTGATAACTGGCAGTTTGTGGCAGATGAGCCGATTGCTCGTCGTGTCACATCGACTAACGAGACAGTCGCTATGCCCGTTATTGATGGCTGCGCTAACTGTCATAGTTTGCGCCAGCCGATCAGTGAGTATTCTCATGAAACTACACAAACTGATTGGCTCAATAACTTTGAACCGACGCGCGTCCGCGAGCCGCTATATTTTGCTGATGGACAAATACGCGAAGAGGTTTTTGTTTATGGCTCTTTTGCGCAAAGCAAAATGTCTCACGCGGGGGTGACTTGCCTGAACTGCCATGACGCTCACAATGGTCGAGTTAATGGTTTTGATGACCAAAATTTAGCACTACCATCTAATGATGCCGTTTGTGCGCAATGCCATCGAGCCGATGTGTTTGCAGTAGAGTCGCATCATCATCACCCTATCGAAAGTGAAGCGGCACGCTGTGTGACTTGCCATATGCCAGAGCGCACATATATGGCAGTTGATCCGCGACGTGACCATAGTTTTCAAAAACCTTCACCGGCACTAAGTCAATTATTAGGAACACCTAACGTATGTACTCAATGTCATAAAGATAATACTGATGCTTGGGCAGCGGAGCAGTTAGAGCAATGGCATCCGCCGACACCAGACGAAAATCAGCCAGTCGATTTTGCCGATTGGATGCTTTCATTTGCTCGACTTAATACACGCTTTAGTGAGGCGAGTAATACAGACCAAGCAGCATTAAGTGATGAATTGATTGCACTAGAAAATCAGCGCTATGCTTTGTTGGCTTCTTCTAAAACGCCAGCAATGAAAAAATCCATGCTGCTTGATTCTATGCCGATTAATAGTCAGCAGGCTTTTGATACGCTAGTGGCTCGATTATCGGATGATGATGCCATTGTACGATTGGCAGCGATTGCAGTGGTGCAAAATTTTGATGCCGCTAGTCGGCAGCAATTATTAACGCCCTTATTAAAAGATCCGATAAAGTCAGTGCGCTTTGCTGCTACGTTGGCGCTCGCTGATTTATTGGCCGCGCCGAACTTTAATAACGAACAAACTAAAATGTTATTAAAAGATAACGTCATGCAATATATTGCAGCTTATAAGTTTCACGGAGATTTGTTGGGTTCGCAGATTAAATTGGCGGATATGTATCGACAGCTACAAGATTGGGATGGTGTGATTGAGGCCTACCAGAAGGCTTTAAAATTAGTGCCATCCTATGTGTTAGCGCTGGTGAATTTGGCGGATGTTTATCGCTTGCAGCAACAAGATAGCAAAGCTGAACAGCTGCTACTAAAAGCGGTTGCAGTGACGCGTAAAAATGCTGAACAATCGATGAATGATGCTAGCGATGTGCATCAGTCAGCTTTGCAGCAACAGGCTTCGGTAGAATATGCATTGGGTTTACTTTATGCGCGTAGTAAAAATTATTCAAAGGCATCGGTATCGCTTGATAATGCTGCGCGTTTATCTCCGCAAAACGCCGATTATTTTTATGCCTATTTATTGATATTGGATGCTCTCGATCAGCGCGATAAGGCGGTGGATATACTGCAGGCTTCACCTTTAACGCCAAGTAATAAGCAACTTATGGCATTGTTGCAGCAATGGCAGCCTTAAATCCTCTGCTTATCTTAGAGTGTTAGATATACACTGTGTTATCATTGCCAAACAACACCTGTTAAAATCAATATTGATTTTTTTAAGCATTGTTTTTCGTCGTCGATAAATGAGCAGATAAACAAGTCGATAAACAAACAAATAGCTAAGTAGATAGATACCTGTCATGACTAACCAACCCCCTCATTCTTCTGAGCCTATTACCTCTGATGCGATAGCCTATACCGGCAGCGCTGAGGATATTGTAAAGCGCCATCTTTACGAGCCGACATTACCCAACTATAGCGAGTCAGAATTTGACGCAGCCGCAGAGCGCATCGCTGCTTTACTTGAGCGCGAAAATGCAGCGATTGTTGCGCATTACTATACTGATCCAGCGATTCAGAAGTTGGCTGAAATGACCGGCGGTATTGTTTCTGATTCGCTTGAAATGGCGCGCTTTGGCGCAGCACATAAAGCTGACACCTTACTTGTTGCCGGTGTTAAATTTATGGGCGAAACAGCAAAAATTTTGAGCCCCGAAAAGCGCGTTTTTATGCCGACCTTAGAAGCTACTTGCTCGCTAGATTTAGGCTGTCCGATTGATAGCTTTTCGGCATTTTGCGACCAGCATCCCGATAGAACCGTTGTGGTTTATGCCAACACCTCTGCGGCCGTTAAAGCGCGCGCCGATTGGGTGGTTACGTCGAGTATTGCTTTAGATGTCGTGGATTATTTAGACGGACTAGGCGAAAAAATTATTTGGGCTCCCGACAAACATTTAGGTGCTTATGTGCAGCAGCACACCGGTGCCGATATGTTGTTATGGGATAGTGCCTGTATTGTGCATGATGAATTTAAAGCAAAAGGCATTCGTGATTTAAAAGCGGTGTTTCCTGATGCAGCGGTTTTAGCACATCCAGAATCGCCAGCGTCTGTACTTGCACTGGCCGACCGCGTTGGCTCTACAACGCAAATCATTCAAGCCGCTGCCGAGTTGCCGCAAGAGAAAATCATTGTTGCTACCGACCAAGGTATTTTTTATAAGCTCACGCAACTGGTACCAGAAAAGCAGTTTTTGATTGCGCCAACCGGTGGTGCGGGCGCGACCTGCCAGAGTTGTGCGAATTGTCCGTGGATGGCAATGAATGGCTTAGATAATCTTGCTAATAGTCTTGAATCAAAAACGAACGAGATTTTTGTTTCGGATGATCTTATTGCTCGCGCTGTTCTACCATTGCAACGCATGTTGGATTTTCTAAAAGCTGGCGCTTGAGTGGCTGGCTTTAAATAGGGTTTTGAAAGTACTTTTAATAGTTCTTTGAATAGTTCTTTAAATAGTCCTTTGAATAGGGCTTAAAATGCCTTATAAATTCTCAGTAATTTTTTGTAAGCTATTAACGTCTCTTATCCGCTCTTTTATTCTCGCCACTATCTGATAATTATCCTGACTAAAATACAGCGCATGCTTTAGGTGCTGCCGTGCTTGCAAGAAATTGCCGCGCAATAAAAAAAACTCTGCTCGCGCTTGATGAACTTGCAATATGTCACCAGCAAGTCCATGTGTCTCTGCCATTAAATACCAAACATCGGCTTGATGAGGGCGCGTTTTAGTGAGTGTTTGTATTACTTGTTGCGCATCTTTATAGTGTGTGTTCGCTAGCATTGTTTTAGCTAAGGCCATACTAATTGCATAGTGGTTAGGCATGGTTGCATTTAAATCACGCAAGCGTTTTTCCGCCAGCTGACTATCATCTGCTTCAATATCGATATCAATATCTAGCAGTGTATAGGCGAGCTTATGGGGTGCTTTTTCAATTAATGGTGCTAATGTTTTACGCGCTTTTTGCCATTGTCTATTTTGCAAATATGACATGGCTAAACCATAGCGTGCAGCATCATGTGATAAGACATCAAAGCCATTAGTCTGGTTGGGTCTGTTTGGTTCTGGCGCATTAAGCTTTTTTAAAGCTGAGTTAAATCGTTTGATATTATTTTTAGCTGACTCCTCGGCCAACACACTGATGCGTGTTTTAACTAATAAATAATCAATACTGGGTGTTATTATTTTTTTAGGGTGTTGTCTGGCGCGATTAGTGGCATCGGCAATACGTGACTCGGTAACAGGGTGGGTTAATAAAAATTCTGGCGTTTTATTACCGTACAGCCGCGATGCATTAAGCATTTGTTTAAACATTAGGGCGGCTGACTCTGCGGGGTAGCCGGCATCAACTAATGTTTTCATACCAAGCCGGTCGGCTTCTTTTTCATGCAATCGGCTATAGCGTAACTGTGAATCCAATGCTGCGGCTTGTGAAGCCATAATGGCTGCGGATGCCGCATCGCCTTCACTGGCGGCAGCTAGCACAATACCAGCTAATACACCGGCAAGGGTGGTAAAGCTAGCGCGCTGCGAGGCTTCAACACTACGAGCAAAATGGCGCTGTGATAAATGTGCCAATTCGTGAGCTAGCACTGAGGCAAGTTGCGCTTCTGATTCAGCGTAAAGCAATAACCCCGTATTAACGCCAATAACACCACCTGGAACGGCAAAGGCGTTTATCGTTGGGTTATTAACGATGACTAAATCCAAGTCTTTATCTTCTATATTGCTATAACTAGTGAGCTTAAAAAGAAGGTTTTCTATATATTCAAATATCTGAGGATCGCTTTCTAGTGGCACGCTAGCGCGGAAGGAGCGAAGCCAAGCCTGTCCTAATGCCTGCTCTTGCGCTGGTGGCATGAGGCCAGCTGCACTATCACCCAGTTCAGGAAGCTGTTCGGCGCTGTTTTTGCTGGAGAGAGGATTGGTGGAGAGAGCGTTGATAGAAATATTAGCGCCGAAAACGTTAGCGTTCAATAATAGAGCAACCGCTAGGCAGACTAGCGTTTGATATTGATTTGGGTGAGTGCTAATTAGACGGCGCATGAGTCAATTTGTCTTCTTGGTTTAGATCTGGACGGTTGTCTTTCCTAGTATTTTCGCTATCGGTCAAATAATGCAGTATTTACTGGCTATTGGGTAGTGACAGTGACAGCATTATTAGAAATAGTCTATATTAATGGATATTAGTCAATCAGTTATGCTTACTACAATGAAGGTGTTAATGAGCCTTCATTTAATGGATCATCTTGCGGTTGCAAAGTTCCAGTGCTAACTTCTTTAACCACATATGCTTGTCTGTATTTAATAGGTGCCAATAATTTATGTTAAACGTATTAAAAAAATGGTACGACCGCAATTTCCACGATGAAGAAGCCATCATCTTGCTGTTAATTTTAATTGTATCAGCAGCCATTATTATCGGTTTTGGCGGAATACTAACGCCGGTTATTGCGGCTTTAGTATTAGCTTTTTTACTGCAAGGCATTGTTGCTCAGCTTGAAGCTTTGCGTTTACCGCATCTTGCTGCTGTTTCATTGAGTTCGGCAATACTAGTGGTTTCATTAGTCGTTGGGTTTATTGTATTGATGCCGTTGGCACTTGATCAACTTTCTAATTTAGTTCAAGAGTTGCCGAGTTTACTTGTGTTAATTCAGGAAAGGCTGAGTTTGTTGCCTGAGCTCTATCCAACGTTTATTTCGCAGGCGCAAGTGCAAGAGTGGACAGACATGCTTAACCGAGAGTTAGGTGGCTTTGGCCAATCGGTGTTGTCATTTTCTGTTTCAAAAATTCCTAATTTATTCAGCTTTATTATTTATTTGATTTTGGTACCGGTATTGGTTTTTTTCTTTTTGAAAGATAAAACGCTATTACTAAATTGGTTTGGCGGCATGTTACCCAACGAGCGACCATTACTAACGCGCATTTGGATTGAAATGAATGACCAAATGGCGAACTATGTTCGCGGTAAAGCTATTGAGATGTTTATTATCGGTGTGGCGTCTTATATTGTCTTTGCTTGGTTTGGGCTCAACTATGCTGCGCTGTTAGCTATTCTTGTGGGTGTTTCGGTGATAATCCCTTATATAGGTGCGTTTATAGTGACCTTGCCAGTGCTGTTGGTAGCCTTTTTGCAGTGGGGCTGGGGCGCTGATTTTATTTGGGTGATGGCCGTGTACTTTGTTATTCAGGGGCTCGATGGTAACGCCTTAGTGCCTTTGTTGTTTTCAGAAGCAGTGAATCTTCACCCAGTAGCCATTCTGTTAGCAATACTTTTCTTCGGCGGCATCTGGGGTTTGTGGGGTGTATTTTTTGCTATTCCGCTGGCTACACTTATTAAAGCAGTACTCAACGCCTGGCCGAATATACGCGATGAATTGCCGTCGACAGTTGACAGTTAAAGACGCATAGTCAAGTTTGAGCACTTAAAAGCAGTTAAGTTTGCAATTTGGCTTTTTATTGGAAATCAGTGAATTAAAATAATGTATTTCAATATTTGTCGTTCAGCGTTGTTTGTTTTTACTCTAAGTTTAACTGCTTGTTCATCAACCTCTTTTGTAGCATCTGATATTGCAGATGTTTGGCGCAATGTGATTGATCTGCGCCAAGGCAATATACGAAAAAGCCCCGATGATACGCGGCGCTATCAATACCTCACTTTAGATAACCAACTTAAAGTTCTGCTTATTTCAGATACCAGTGCCGAGAAGGCTGCGGCATCATTAGATGTGCATGTTGGTTCTCGCTATGATCCTGCTGACTATCAAGGCTTGGCGCACTTTCTTGAGCATATGCTATTTTTGGGTACGGCAAAGTATCCCGATGCAGATGGCTACCAAAAATTTATCAGTGAAAATGGTGGCAGCCATAATGCCTATACCAGTTTTGAACATACCAATTATTATTTTAATATTGATAATGCATCGCTCGCGCCTGCGTTAGATCGTTTTTCTGATTTTTTTGTTTCGCCTTTATTTGATGCTAATTATGTCGAGCGCGAAGTTAATGCAGTAGAGTCAGAATACCGCGCGAGAATTAAAGATGAAAACCGACGCGTACTTGATGCAACCCGTCAACTAATTCATCCCGAACATCCTTATCGACAGTTTACAGTGGGTGGGTTGCAAACTTTATCTTCGCCATCTACGCGCGATGCCATGCTGGATTTTTATCAGCGTTATTACTCTGCAAGCCGAATGACTTTAGTTGTGATTGGTGATTATTCTTTGGCAGAGCTAAAAAATATGGTTTTGCAGCGTTTTGAATGGGTTGCAAACAATAATAGCCAAACCAATGCAATTAATGTCCCGCTGTTTGATACTGACAAGTATAGATTGCCGTTATTGCTTTCTGTGCAGTCTGAAAAACCTATTCGGCAGTTGCGCTTTACGTTTCCAATGCCGGATTTAAGCGATAATTATCGTTCCAAACCATTAAGTTATATCGGCAATATTTTAGGCCATGAAGGGAAAGGTAGTTTGTTGTCGATGCTAAAAGCCAAGGGTTTGGCGGAAGGCTTGAGCGCCGGTGTTGGCTTAAATTATACGGGCGGTTCGACCTTTCAGTTATCGATTGCTTTAACGGATAAAGGTGTTGGGCATGTTCAACAAATCACAGATGATGTCTTTTTTGCGATTAACTATTTGCGTGAACAGCATCAGCAGCAACCTGATGTCAGTCGCGCATTGTTTCTTGAGCAGCGCCAGTTAGCAGCTATGGCTTTTCGGTTTTATCAGCAACCAACAGAGTTATCGATCGCTTCAGGGGCCGCCGCGAACCTCCATTTTTATCCGCCAGCTGAGGTGATTTCTGGCGACTATGATTACAGTGAATATCGGCCTGCACTCATTACTGAAAGCCTGTCGCGTTTAGTGCCGGATAACGTTTTACTCACCTTGGTTGCGCAAACATTACCTAACGATGCTGATGCGCAGCAACTAAGTCCTTGGTTTTCTGCACCCTATTCGATAGAAAAAATACACGTCGATTTTCATGATGAGTTAAAAAGCAATCCAGAAAATAAAACGGCCAGCCGTGATTTTTCTTTACCGATGGCTAATGATTTTATTGCTAAAGATTTTAAATTATTTGATGCGGTCAATAAAAGTGATACTCCCTCATTAATGTTTGATCAGGCAGGTCTGCGGTTATGGGTAAAAACCGATGATACGTTTGAGGTTCCCAAGGCGAATATTTATCTTTCTTTTTTAACGTCATCATCAAGAGAATCTAGTCGTCATACAGCTATGTCGGCGCTCTACTCGCTGGTCGTCAATGAGCAGTTAAATGAATATTTATATCCTGCTTATTTAGCCGGTATGGATGTTGCGTTTTATTCGCAAATGCGCGGTTTTGTTTTGGGTTTGGGTGGCTATAACGATGGTTTGATGGGTTTGGCTGAAAAAATTCTACCAGCACTCACGGATATTACGATTGAGCCAGCGCGTTTTGAAAGTTTAAAAGCCGAGTTAAAACAATCGTGGGCATTAAGCATTGAAAGCGCTCCTTATCGTCGTCTTTCTTCCACTATGCAGCAATCCTTATATGCCAACAGCTGGTCTGAAACCGAGTTGATTAATGTGCTGGCAGATATTTCTTTGGCGGATGTGCAGGGCTATGTTAATGCGCTTTGGCCAAGCGTCTATGTCGAAGGTTTAGCTCATGGCAATATTGATAAGACCACTGCGCAGGCATTGGCTGAGCTGTTAGCTAGCTTGCCCAACTGTGATTGTGATTGGCTTGAGGGTAGGCCGCCGATTGCAGTGGTTAAGTTGCCGCTGGGTCGTCAGCAACAAGCGCAGCGCTTGAATCATAATGATGCGGCAGTGCTGTGGTACTTCCAAGCACCCGACGATAGCTTACGCTCGTCAGCTATGACGCAATTATCAGCCAGTATTTTGCATCCGCGATTATTTAATCAGCTGCGAACCGAGCAGCAACTGGGTTATGTGGTGGGCGTTAGAGCTTTTAATCTGTTCAAGTTACCGGCTATCGCTTTGCAGGTGCAGTCGCCGTCGAACAATGAGCAAGAAATTATTGCTGCGTTGAGCGTTTTTATCGATGAATTGCTGGGGCAGGGTATCGATACCGAGGCTTTTGATCGCCATCGCCAAGCTTTAGCTCTTCGGTTGCGAGAGGGTGATCAGAATCTAAGTGATCGCAGTCGGCGCTTTTGGGGTGGCTTGGCTTTGGCCGATGAGACCTTTGATCGTCGAGAGCGCTTGGCAGTCATTATCGATCAGCTGAGTTATGATGATTGGCTGTCTTTTGTGCAGACGCTACTTTCCAGCCAAGAGGCTTCATTGATACAGTTGACTGAATCGCTGCAAAAAGGCGAGAGTAATACTTCTTCCAGCATGCCTAGTCCTATAAATAAGCAGCAAATTATTTACTATCGATAACGACAACTTCTTTCTTTGATTCTGTTTATTCTCTTTTTCCTTCATTTTTCTCGAACTTAGGCGCATAAAGCCAGAATTTTGTGCTTTTTAGCTTAATTCATTGAAAGACATAGCTTTTATCAAGACTTAATACAGTTGTATTAATTAATCTGGTGAGTTGCTTTAAGTTGCTCTAAACTCCTTTCAATCGCGCTATAAGCGCTTATTCTCTATAAAGCTAATAAATTAGGGTGTTACACGTTATGCACGATCAGGATAAAGATCCGCTAGAAACTCAAGAGTGGTTGGACTCACTTGAATCGGTAATTCACCAAACAGGTCGCGGTCGCGCTGCTTATTTATTACAGCAGTTGGTTGATCGTGCGGTTGATGCTGATATCAAGATGCCACCGGCGATTACTACGCCCTACCGCAATACCATTTCTCCGATCAACGAAAAGCATATGCCTGGCGATTTGTTTATGGAGCGACGCATTCGTTCTATCACTCGTTGGAACGCAATGGCAATGGTGATGCGCGCCAATGACAATAATGAAGGCTTGGGCGGTCACATCTCTAGCTTTTCATCGGCGGCAACACTTTATGATGTCGGTTATAACTATTTCTTCCGCGGGCCTACCGATGACAAAGAAGGCGACCTTATTTATTACCAAGGTCATTTAGCACCGGGTATTTATGCGCGCTCTTATCTTGAAGGCCGTTTATCTGAAGAGCAGCTTGATAACTTCCGTCGCGAAGTCGATGGCAACGGTTTATCGTCTTACCCGCATCCATGGTTAATGCCTGATTACTGGCAGTTTCCTACCGTATCAATGGGCTTAGGTCCGATTCAGGCTATCTACCAAGCCCACGTTATGAAGTATCTCGACAAGCGTGAAATGGCGCGTCGTGATGATCGTAAAGTGTGGTGTTTCTTAGGTGATGGTGAGTGTGATGAGCCAGAATCGTTGGGTTCTATCTCAATGGCGGGTCGAGAGAAACTCGACAACTTAGTCTTTGTTATTAACTGTAACTTACAGCGTCTTGATGGTCCTGTTCGTGGTAACGGTAAAATTGTTCAAGAGCTCGAAGGTGTTTTCCGTGGCGCGGGTTGGAATGTTATTAAAGTGCTATGGGGTCGCCGCTGGGATCCATTGTTAGAGCGCGATAAAACGGGCTTACTACAGCAGCGTATGAATGAAGTACGCGATGGTGAATTACAGAATTATAAATTTAATGGTGGTGCGTACACACGTGCTCACTTCTTTGGTAAGTACCCAGAGTTGCTAGAGCTGGTTAAAGATTTATCGGATGACGACATCATGAATCTTAACCGCGGTGGTCATGACCCCTATAAAGTCTATGCTGCTTATGCACAGGCGGTAGAGCATACGGGTCAGCCAACGGTTATCTTGGCGCAAACCGTTAAAGGTTATGGTACGGGTGAGGCCGGTGAAGCGAATAACGAAACGCATTCATTGAAAAAGCTTGATACTGCCAGCCTTAAACAATTCCGCGATCGATTTAATATCCCTCTCTCCGACAAAGAACTAGAAACTGTCCCTTATTATCGCCCGTCGCCAGATAGCCCAGAAATGGTTTATATGCGTAATCGTCGTGATA
>JAOIUY010000011.1 GCA_028223755.1 Pseudomonadales bacterium
GTCTTGACTGTGAACTTGACCTTGAACCCAACTCAAAAAAGCTAGCCTTCTTTAGCGGCTACCCCAAATCTTAGCCACAGCGCGTTCACTCCCCAGCGCCCCAACCACCAAGCAAACAAAACTCGCGCCGCCAAAAATAATCATAGGAAAAGCAATCCCTAAGCCCGCATCTGCAGGAGACAAGAAAAACGTCACAGCGGTTAATATCGAGAACAGCACGCTAATGACCAATAGAATTCGACGACTCATGGGTTTGTATTCATAAGGCTCATTGCCTTGCTCAAATACGTTGAGTAGCGGAGAGAATAATTGTCGTAGTATTTTTTTCATAATTGATAGGTTTGTTTAAAGTTTAAGTCAAAGAGATGATGCGCTTTATTCTAACAGTAGTACTCAGCTTTTGCCCAGTTGTTGGGCAAGATCGGCCATCCAGTTATTATCGTCTAAGCCAGATCAAGGAACAGGCATAATTTAATATAATTTTGTTAGGAAAAGCGAGGTTTATTCGCCAATAAGCGGTAAACTGTTTGAATATAATCGACCAATCAGTGGAGCTCGTAAGTGTCAAAAGTAATTGATGGTAAGCAGTTTGCCGATAATTTATGTGAAAAGCTAAAAGCCGAAGTCGCATTGCTGCAAGAACAGCACGATTTATCGCCTTGCATCGCCGTGGTGTTAGTGGGTGAAGATCCCGCAAGTCAGGTTTATGTGCGCAATAAGGTGCGACGCTGTGAGCAACTAGGTATTCACTCCGTTGAGCATCGCCTAAGCGCTGAGACGACAGAAGCTGAGCTGCTAACATTGATCGATCAACTCAATAATGATGATGCTATCCATGGCATTCTGGTCCAATTACCCGTGCCGGACCAAATTAATGATAAAGCCGTCCTCGCGGCTATTTCACCGAAAAAAGATGTTGATGGCTTTCATATTGAAAATGTCGGCGCTATGGCGGTTGGCGAAAACCAAATGGTGCCATGTACTCCGTTAGGCTCGTTAATGATGCTGCAGGATCACTTGGGTGATTTAAGCGGCAAGCATGCGGTTGTGATCGGTCGTTCGAATATTGTCGGTAAGCCAATGGCAACTTTGTTACTTCAGCAAAGCTGTACGGTGACGATTGTTCATTCGCGTACTGTGAATATCGAGTCGATTTGTCGTCAGGCGGATATTTTAGTTGCAGCAGTAGGAATTCCTAATTTCGTCACAGCCGACTGGGTTAAAGAGGGTGCGGTTGTGATTGATGTCGGTATCAACCGTATCGAAGTTGATGGCAAAAGCCGTTTAGTTGGCGATGTTGATTTTGATGATGTGCAAGAAAAAGTATCGGCTATTACACCTGTGCCTGGTGGCGTTGGGCCAATGACGATTGCTTGCTTGATGTATAACACTGTAGCTGCTGCAAAAATGCAAAATAATATCTAATCTATGTTTAATCCTGATTGTTAGGACGGTTATGCCTTAAGAATTTATGTCTTAAACGAGTCAGCCCATGAGTTCATCTGCAAAGCCACCCATTGGCGGTGGTGCCAAAAAAATTCTCTACACGTTGCAAACGGTTAAGCGGATTGGCCTGAGCAATTCAGCTAAGGCGCTCACAGCCAAAAATGCTTGTAAGGCATGTGGTTTGGGGATGGGCGGCCAGCAGGGCGGAATGACCAATGAGCAGGGTGACTTTCCTTCCGTCTGCAATAAAAGTGTCCAAGCACAATCTACTGATATCCAGCCACCTATACCCGATGAAGTTTTTGAACATACGATAGATGAGTTCCGCCGTTTAAGCGCCTATGAGATTGAACATCTAGGTCGTCTTGATACCCCTTTATTTAAAGCTAAAGATAGCGACAAATTTCAAGCTGTTGATTGGGATTGGGCGCTGAATCATGCTGTACAAGCATTTTCTAACACAGAGGCTGAGCGGAGCTTTTTTTATTCGTCGGGTCGTTCGTCGAATGAGGCGGGCTTTATACTGCAGTTATTGGCTAGAGTGTATGGCACGAATAACGTCAACAACTGTTCTTTTTATTGTCATCAGGCAACCGGTGTAGGTTTGTCGGAAACGATCGGCGTAGGTACAGCGACGGTCGAGTTAGATGATTTAGATGGCTGTGATTTAATTTTTGTTATCGGTGCTAATCCAGCTTCTAATCATCCACGATTTATCCATAAACTTCAGGCTTGTCGTGAGCGTGGAGGTAAAGTAGTTATTATCAATCCGGCTAAAGAACCGGGGTTGGTAAGATTTGGTTTACCTAAAAGTCCTAAGTCGCTCATTATTGGCGGCAGTGAAATCGCTTCACACTATTTACAGCCACACATAGGTAGTGACCTTGCTGTGTTCAAAGGTATTGCTAAGGCAGTGATACAGCGTTATGGCATTAGCAAAAAATTTATTAATGAATACACCGAAAACTATACGGCTTTTGTTGAAGATATTAATGCGACATCTTGGGATGCAATAGAAACGTTATCGGGGTTGAGTAAGCAAAGTTTGCAAGAAATTGCTAACGTTTACTGTCATGCAGAGAACGCTGTTTTCGCTTGGGGAATGGGTATTACCCATCATCAGCACGGTGTTGCTAATGTTGAATATATTTCTAATTTAGCTTTATTGCGTGGCATGATTGGTAAGCGTTTTTCAGGTTTGTTACCGCTACGTGGCCACAGTAATGTTCAAGGTATTGGCACCATTGGTGTTAAGCCGGTTTTGGCCGATGACGTCTTAAACAAAATACAAGAAACGCTGAATGTCCAATTACCTAGTAAGGAGACTTCTCCCGGTAAAGATACTTTGGCTTGTCTTGAGGCTGCTGATCGTGGCGAGATAGATGCAGCTTTGATTATGGGCGGTAATTTATATGAGGCGACGCCTGATTCCAATTGGGCTGAGCAGATGATGGATAAAATTGCTTGTAAGGTGTATCTAACAACTACATTGAATAAGGGGCATTTATCAGGCCTTGAAAATGGCGAAGCGATTATTTTTCCGGTTGCAGCCCGTGATGAAGAACCTGAGCCCACCACGCAGGAATCGATGTTTAATTATGTGCGGTATAGCGATGGCGGTATTAAACGTTTAGCTAATGTGCGTTCAGAGATTGACATCCTTACCGATTTCGCTCAACGATTGTTCTCTAATAAAACTTCATCAGATAACGAAATTGATAATGATGTAGATAATAAAAAAAATCAGCCATCACTCGATTTTAGTGCGTTTCGTTCAAACAAAACGATTCGTGAAACGATTGCGAGTATTGTCCCAGGCATGGAAGACTTAGAAACGATTGACGTTGCAAAGCAAGAATTTCATGTGCGTAATCGTCTGATGCATAAGCCAGAATTTAAAAGGCCTAACGGAAAAGCAAAGTTTGTTGTTCATGATTTACCAGCCTTTAAGCGAGATAGTGAGTTTCCTATTCGTTTAATGAGTGTGCGCAGTGAGGGACAATTTAACTCGATCATTTATGAACAAAAAGACAGTTATCGTCAAGTTGACCAGCGCTGGTCGGTATTAATGAATCCTAAGAAAATTGCTTCACTAGGTATTAAAGCCGGTGATAAAGTGGATATTACTTCTGCAACAGGTGAGATGAAGGCGGTGACGGTATATCCTTTTGATTTGCCTGATGGTGACGTTATGGCTTACTACCCAGAAGCGAATGTATTGATTGGTCGAGCGCGAGATGCGCGAAGTAAAACGCCGGCTTTTAAATCGGTGGATGTTAAGTTAACCCCCTATAGTTAAACTCTGCTTTGATTGTTATCTATGAATAAACGCTATATCACAGCAAACGAACTGCTTGAAGATTCTTTTGCATTAGCTTTAAAAATACTCGAAAGTGATTTCCGCCCAACATTTATTGTTGGTGTTTGGCGTGGTGGTGCACCGATAGGAATTGCTGTGCAGGAACTGTTAGATGTGTGTGGTGTAGCAACGGAGCATATTGCAATTAGAACATCGTCTTATCAGGAAATAGGCAAGCGCGATAAATCAGTACAGGTCCATGGTCTAGGTTATGTTATCGATACCACTAGGGCTGACGATAATTTACTGATTGTCGATGATGTACATGACAGTGGATTAAGTGTTGCGGAGTTGATTAGGCAAATACAATTGCGTGGTGGTGATAATGCGCCGCAGGCAATAAAAGTGGCAACCGTTTATTTTAAGCCAGATCAATCAAAGGTTAGCTCCGTGCCGGATTATTATTTACATACCACTAATGATTGGCTGGTTTTTCCACATGAATTACAGGGCTTAACGGCTAAGGAGTTAGCTGAGAATAAGCCTGAAGTTGCGCCTATTATTAAGCGGCTTGAAATATTTAAAAAGTAATATTCAAAAAATAACATTTAAAAAATAAAAGATTTAAATATTATTCACAGTGCAATAGCTCACAATAAGCATCAATCGTTTTTATTAATCCCATCTCTAACGAATCAAGTGTCAGTGCATGACCTATTGATACTTCTAACAACCCCGGTAAGTCTCGATACTGCTGTAGGTTATCTAAATTTAAATCATGCCCAGCGTTAACGCCGAGCCCAATACTGTTGGCATGCTCTGCGGCTTTACAGTGCAGGCTAAACAGCTGATCTCTTTTAGCGGTATTGTTTTCATAGGCATCGGCATAAGGCCCCGTATAGAGTTCAATCCTATCGGCACCGATGGCTTTGGCGCGATTGATTTGTTCGATGTCGGGGTCCATAAATAAACTGACACGACAATTGAGTGCATGAATGCGTTGAATAATGCTTTCTAATTGGCTGGTATCGCCAGACAAATCAAAACCATGATCCGAGGTGAGCTGTGCATCGCTATCGGGTACGAGTGTCGCTTGCTCGGGTTTTGCTTGCGCTAAAATTTCTAAAAACCCAGGGTAGTCAGAGAAGTCATCACGCGAGCTAGGGCAGGGTCCTGCAAAGGGATTACCTTCAATATTTAACTCAACACCTTGAGACGCCGCTAATGTTTTTAATTGATAACAATCTTCTGGACGAATATGGCGTTGATCTGGGCGAGGGTGAACGGTGAGTCCGTCGGCACCTGCGCTCAGTATTTTTTTTGCATAGTCGACAATATCCGGATTGTTTCCCGGTCTCGAATTACGAATTAACGCAATTTTATTGAGGTTGACACTAAGCACCGTCGTTGATTTTTTTTGACTCATGATAAAATCATTAATCCGTTAACGTTAAGTAAACGCGTTCAATAATAACAGGCTCTAAAGGCACATTTCGATGTCCGGCCATCATGCCGGTCGGTACGCTTTTTATTACTTCAATGATCGGCATACCTTCTGTTACTTCGCCGAATACGGCATAGCCCCAGCCTCGCGAATTTTTGCCGCGATGGTTGAGTGAGCGATTATCGGCAACATTAATAAAGAACTGGCTAGTCGCCGAGTGAGGTGCATTGGTGCGAGCCATGGCAATGCTACCAACATGATTAGTTAAGCCATTATCCGCTTCGTTGATAATGGGTGCGCGAGTCGATTTTTTTGTCATGTCTTGGGTAAAGCCACCACCTTGAATCATAAACGTGCCAATCACGCGATGAAATATCGTGCCATTATAAAAACCATTTTCTACGTACTGCAAAAAATTGGCTACGGTTAACGGGGCTTCTTCGGCGTTAAGTGTCACCGTAAAATCACCGGCGCTGGTCTCAAAAATAACGCTGGGTGATTCGGCCGCTTTTATTACAGCAGGTGTTTCTACAATAGCGCTTTTAACCGTTGTATTACTCTCGGCTGAGCAAGCTGATACAAAAATCATTGTCATTACTGCGATAATTCGCTTGCTGGCATAGGCAATGGTTTTATAAGACGGTGTTTTAAAAGTTTGTGACATTTTGTGGGTCTCCAAAAATATTGTCAGTCATCGATATTAAGCGAGTTTTAACTCCATTCCTTAGAGCGTGTTTTTGGTTTTAATTTGGGAAGTAGTATTGTTAGAAATACGCCAAATAAAACCGCGAGTGCGCCGCGAAGAAACCATTCTTTGTCGCTTTTATCCGAGAGTCTAGAGTTGTTCGCTTGCAGCTCGGCAATTTCAATTTTTAACATCTCGTTTCTTTGCAATAGGTCACGATTGTTAGTGTCTAGATTAATTGCATTAGCTGATATCTTTTTTATGCTAGCAAGCTCAGCTGTGAGATTTTGATTTTGACGGGATAATAACTGCATCTGTTTTTGTGTGTCGCTATAGCTTTGCTCTGTCTCGCTATTGTTTTTTTCTAGTCGAGTTAATTTTTTCTGTAATTGCTGCTGCTTCTTTTGTGCATCAGCTAAACGTATTTTGGCAATGGGCGCGTTAGATAAGAATTGATTTTGGATCCAACCTTCGGTGCCTTTAGTTGTGACAACACGACTAAAATCACTTTCTTGATCAGTTTCTAATACGGTGAGTTGCGTGCCTGTTTTTAAGCCGCGATGGATGATTCGGTGTTTGGTACTGTTGCCACTGTGCAGCGGCACATAAAAAACATCTGAGACATAACGTATGTCTTTTGTTGCATTGGCGATATGATCGTCAGCATAAATATGAACGGTAGCCGTTTGAACCAATAGTAGTGCGCCTATGGCCGCGCTAAAAAATTTACGACTAACACGGCAACTGTTTTTGATTAAGTTAATGATTTTCATGGAAGCACCTTCTTGTAAGGTTTAACGACGACTTTTTGATACACGCCAGCGGCAATATAAGGATCTTCATCAGCCCATGTCTGTGCATCGGCAAGGCTATCAAATGCGGCAATAACAAGACTACCCGTAAAACCGGCTTCGCCGGGATCTTCTGAATCAATTGCAGGATGCGGGCCGGCAACTAATAAGCGCCCTTGCGCTTTTAAGTCTTGTAGCCGCTCAATATGATCGCCACGCGCTTGCTGGCGCAGTGGCAAACTATTAGGGTTATCTTCGCTAATAATGGCGTAGAACATAGTGGTGTTGTTTCCTTATCTTTTTAAGCGCTTAGCTGGATTGATCAGATTGGTCTTTCATATATGGAAATACAACGACCATGGTTAGTGTCATGAGCAATAGAGTGAAACCTATCGAGCTATAAAGTTTGTAGTCAACCCAAGCGGCTTGCGAGTAATTGTAGGCAACGTAAATATTAAGAGCACCAACAATTAAAAAGTTAGCAATCCATAACTGATTTAAGCGTGTCCAAGCGATAGGGGGTAATTCAATTTGTTGGCCGAGCATTTTTTCTAGAAGACTTTGCTTGCCGAAAATTAGGCCACCTATTAATACTAGCGCTAGGCCCCAATTAAAAACGGTAGGTTTCCACTGGATAAATAACTCGTTGCGTAAAATAAGCGTGGCCGAGCCGGCGACGACGATAACCGCAAAGAGCCAGAGCAGTTGTTTTTCGACTTTGCCGGTGATGAGTCGTGTCATTAGCAGCTGGATGGCGGTGGCGGCCATCAATACCGCGGTTGCCGAAAAGATGCCATCGAATTGATGACTAAAACCGAACAGTTGAAGCGTCTCTCCATCCATTTTGAAGGCGACAAAAAATAAAATTAACGGGATCAGGTCTAAAATTTGTTTCATGGGTTTCCTGTGATTTTTATGGTAAATTCATGGTACATACAAAATATGTGGGTTTTGGTTTCTTTCGGTATTACTTGGTCAGTATTGCTCGGCTTTTCTTGGTGGCTTTTTTTGATTTACCTAGATGTTGCTCGCGTTTCCCTGTTCAGTCTCTGATTCACGTTAGCCAGCACGCAATTTTACTCAAAAAAAAACCGCTTTTTGAACTGAAAATTGGATCGCCCTCACATTTTAATGACGTTTTATCTTTTAAATACCTTTTTAGGCTTATCTAGGCTAACTTGGCTAGGTCTCTTTTTTATTCTAGCTTTAAGGCTAGATTGTATTGCTCACAGAGCATAGCAGAACACAGTAGAGCGCAGTAACGAATGATATTCGATTTACATACACATAGCACCGCTTCTGATGGTGCATTATCACCTGAGGCTTTGCTCATTAGAGCGCAGTCGAATGGTGTGTCTCGTATGGCGCTGACTGACCACGATACCATTGCCGGCGTAAAAGTTCTTCAAGAGGCAATGGCTAAGCCAGATTTTGGCGATAAGGCTGGATCCCCGATTGAGTTAGTGGCAGGCGTAGAAATTAGCGCCGATATTGATGGGCACATCTATCATATTCTCGGTTTATGGTTGGATACTGAAAATATCGCACTGAATACTTTTTTAGAGGGTCAGCGACAGGTACGCGAGGCCCGCGCTGAGGCCATTGGCGAAAAGCTCGCCCGACAGGGCATTGCTGATGCATTGCAAGGTGCTAAAGCGCTGGCCGGTGATGCGGTGCTAAGCCGTCCCCATTTTGCTCGCTATTTAGTAGAGCAGGGGCACTGCGATAAAGAGCAGCAGGCCTATAAGCGCTGGCTTGGCGCTGGTAAGTCGTGTGATGTGTCCTGTCAATGGCCGTCGGCTGAGGCAGCTATTGCCGCTATTCATGGGGCTGGTGGGCTGGCGGTGTTAGCACATCCTGATAAATATCGATTAACCCGCACTCGTATGCGGACTTTGCTTGAGGCTTTTAAAGCCGCTGGTGGCGATGGTTTGGAGCTGATTAGCGGCCGTCAAGATGACGCTATTACCGATTACTTGCTGCGTTTATCCCATAAATACGATTTGGCCTGTTCGACAGGTAGTGATTTCCATAGTCCCGAGCAAACATGGTCTGATTTGGGGTGTAACAACGCTTTACCTTCTACTGCTGTTCCCATTTGGTCACTGCTCTCTAGTCATTTATGAGTCAATTTTTTCAAATTCATCCCGAAAATCCGCAAGCTCGACTGATCCGCCAAGCGTCGACGATTGTCCAGCAGGGCGGGGTTATCGTTTATCCCACCGATTCTGGCTATGCGTTGGGTTGTCATTTAGGTGATAAGCAGGCTTTGGAGCGGATTCGTCGGATTCGACAGCTAGATGAAAAGCACAATTTCACTCTTGTTTGCCGCGATTTATCCGAGCTGGCGGTTTATGCCAAGGTCGATAATATTGCTTATCGAGCGCTGCGAAGCCATACACCAGGCCCTTATACCTTTGTTTTGCTGGCAACGAATGAGGTGCCGCGTCGAATTAAGCACCCAAAGCGCAAAACCATTGGGCTGCGAGTCCCCGATAACGTTATCGCTCAAAACCTTTTAGATACCCTAGGTGAGCCGATGATGAGTGTGACTCTGATTCTACCGGGGGATGATTTACCGCTGCTCGACCCCTATGAAATTCGCAGTGTTTTGCAGCAACAGGTCGATTTAGTCATTGATGGCGGATATTGCGGCATGGAGGCGACAAGCGTCATTGATTTAAGTGATGAAACGCCAGTCATTATGCGGCGTGGCGCGGGTTCTACTAGCGAATTTGAGGTCTGATCACGACCAATTTTGGTTATCTTGTTAGCGGTTATTCCTACGATGTATTACAGCTGTTATTAGAGGGCGATTTGTCGCTATAATGTGCAAAAAATTTGCTCCCTATTGATTAGCCTTAAGCTAACGGTGGCAAATTAACGATAAGTTAAATAATGAGCTAATTAACAGCCAAACGGAAAGCCTACGTTAATGACTGAACTCTCTGCTGAAACGCTAGCGACATCACCTGATCAGCCTAATGAGGCTACTGACAATGTCGATCAAAATAATGCGAATCTAGACAGCGATGAGCAAGCGGTTGCTCATGGTCGAGATCAAGCAGCAAGACCGAGGCTCGTTGAGCTTCGTAGCCATTTAACCGCGAAAGAATCTCCCGAGCAGCAGGCACTTCCTTTTGCGATTGTGCAGGGCGAGACGGTTACTGAAGTTCCAAGCGATTTATATATCCCACCGGCAGCACTTGAAGTATTTCTTGATGCCTTTGAAGGCCCGCTGGATTTATTACTCTATCTCATCAAAAAACAGAATCTCGATATTCTGGATATTGACGTTGCCGAGTTGACCGAGCAGTACATGCATTATGTTCGTTTGATGGATAGCATGCAGTTTGAGTTAGCCGGTGAGTATTTGGTGATGGCTGCGATGATGACGGAAATCAAATCGCGTATGTTATTACCGCGTTCACAAGACCTTGAAGAAGACGAGGACGATCCACGTGCACAGTTAATTCGTCGCTTACAAGAGTATGAGCGTTTTAAACAAGCCGCTGAAGATATTGAAGCCATGCCTCGTGTTGAGCGTGATATTTTTATTGCCGATGTGCAGCCGCCAGAAGATGAGCGTGAACGCCCGCAGCCGGATGTTGATTTAAAAGACTTATTAATGGCGTTAGGTGATGTGTTGCATCGCGCCGATATGTTTGAAAGTCATAAAGTGCATATGGAACCACTATCCACTCGTGAACGCATGGGTAAAGTGTTAGATCAGTTACATGGCGGTGAAGGCTTTGAATCTTTTGTGACATTCTTTGCGCCTAGTGAAGGTCGAGCAGGCGTGGTAGTTACCTTTTTAGCCATTATGGAATTAATAAAAGAATCGTTGATTGAAATTGTTCAGACAGAACCATTTGCGCCGATTCATATAAGAGCCAAATCAGCCTAGCGGTTTAGTGCTATTAGGATTATTGGTCAATTTAATTATTTAGAGCAGAGTATTGAGTAACGATGAAAATAGAAGATTTAGAGCTGGTTAAACGTATTTTTGAAGGCGCTTTAATGGCGGCCGAGCGGCCACTACAGCGTCGCGATTTAACGGCGTTGTTCGATGATCTTGAAAAGCCTGCGGATGATTTGATTGATCAAGCGCTGCTTGATTTAGATAGCGATTGTGAAGCGCGCGGTTATGAATTAAAACGCGTGTCTAGCGGTTACCGTTATCAAGTTAAGCAAGATTTATCGCGTTGGGTGAATAAATTATGGCAAGAGCGTGCGCCGCGCTATTCGCGTGCCTTGCTTGAAACTATGTCATTGGTTGCCTATCGTCAGCCGATTACTCGTGGTGAAATTGAACAGATTCGTGGTGTCGCTGTTAGCACGCAGATTATTAAAACCTTGTTAGAGCGTGAGTGGATCAAATCAGTGGGTTATCGAGATGCGCCGGGTCGTCCCGCTATTTATGCGACTACGCGTCAGTTTCTTGATTACTTTAATCTTAAAAGTCTTGATCAGCTTCCACCATTAGCTGAAATTCGCGATTTAAATACGATTAGCCGTGAACTCAACATTGATTTACCTGTTGAAGAAATTAAGCCGGCTAATGATGAAAATATTGATGGCGAAGCTAATACTGAAGACGCGCAAGCGATTGATTCGAATCTTGAGAGTTCAAATCCAGAAAGCGCTGAGTTAGAAGGTGCTGAGTTAGAAGGTGCTGAATTAGAAGGTACGGATTTGGAAAGCGCGGATATTGCCGAAACAATCGAGGCCTCTAACCAAGAAGTGGCTCATCAAGAAACCGGCAATTCAGCGTCATCAGAAGTTGATGCCTTTGAAAGTTGGATTGATGATGAGTTGACGGAAGACGACGATGCCGCTGCGAGTAGTCAGTCGTCGGATCAGAATGAGCTGGAAATGCAGGCGGCTAATCAAGCTGCTGGTGAAATCAAGCTTTAATCGTTACCACACAGAACAGTATTTTTTGGTCTGTTAAGATCAAAATTCTCTAGTTGTACTAATAATTGAATAGTAATTTATCCCTATGAGTGAGCGTCTGCAAAAAGTGCTCGCGGCCGAAGGTCTTGGTTCGCGAAGAGAAATAGAGCGTTGGATTGAATCCGGCCGGATCGCTGTTAATGGTGATGTCGCGAAGTTAGGTCTTAAGGTTGAGCTAAGCGATGTGATAGAGCTCGATGGTAAGCGCGTAAGACTCAGCACCAAAAAGACTGAGCGTCGCGTGATTATTTATAATAAGCCCGAAGGTGAAGTGTCTACGCGCTCAGATCCAGAAGGGCGTAAAACTGTATTTGATCGTTTGCCCGTAAGTAAAGGTGAGCGATGGATTGCTGTTGGCCGTCTAGATATGAATACCAGTGGTTTACTGTTGTTTACTAACGATGGTGAGCTCGCCAATGTATTAATGCATCCCTCTAGTCAAATCGATCGCGAGTACGCGGTGCGTGTTAAAGGCGAAGTCGATGAGGACGTTATGCGTACCTTGCGCGAAGGCGTGTTGTTAGAAGATGGTATGGCACGCTTTACCGATATTCAGCCGGGTCGAAACGCAACCGGTGCTAATAGCTGGTATTACGTTGTATTGATGGAAGGAAAAAACCGCGAGGTTCGTCGCTTGTGGGAATCGCAAGATTTACAAGTAAGCCGATTAAAACGCGTGCGCTTTGGTAATGTATTTATTCCCTCATCGTTAAAAGCGGGTAAATACACTGAGTTAAGCAAAGAGCAGGTTGATGGCTTGGCACAATTAGCGGGTATACAAGATGCCTCAGCGCCTATTGATAACGAAACAGTAAGTGATCAGACGCGCTCTACAAAAAACAAAAAATCGCGAAAATAAGTCACGTCAGCTTTAATATCTCACCTAATTAAGCAGCCATTTTCACCCGATTCCGGCCAGCCTCTTTGGCTTGATACAGTGCTTTGTCGGCACGCTCAATTAACTGTTCTGGATACTCACCGTCGTTGCGCTGGACAACGCCGAATGAGGCAGTAATATTATCGATAACTTGGCCATCGCTTTTTTTACGCAGTAATAATTTACCGAGCAGTTGGCGTGTATGTTCGGCAATGTTGGCGCCGATGTCGGCATTGCCTTGAATTAAAAAAGCAAACTCTTCACCACCGTAGCGGGCGGCGAGTGCATTGTCGGGGCAGGCCTTTTGCATGACTTTGGCAACACCCTGCAATACTTTATCACCCATAAGATGACCATAAGTATCGTTGAGTTTTTTAAAGTGATCTAAGTCGACTAAAACTAAGGTGGTGTCATTATCGGTTGTTTGAAACAACTCGACTAAACGTCGATCAAAGGCGCGTCGGTTACCCACTTTGGTCAGTGCATCCAAATAGGCATCTTCTTCACGCTGGTCTAATTGCTGTTTTAATGCAGCAATTTCTTCTTCGGCGCTTTGTAGTTGTGATTGAAAATCATTAGCTAAATGACTAGCGTCTTTAGTTGTCTTGATTAAATTTTTAACCGTCTCTTGAACATGTATTGGGTCTGGATCAGCTAGAATTTCAGTGAGGCTGGTTTCTAGATATTGGTTATATGTGTTGGTCTGATTTTTTGTATTATTAACATTACCCACTAATTCTTGCACAACATTACTTAAAGAATCTTGCAGATTTTTTTGTAATGCAATTTCTTCTTTAATCACATGTTTTTTAAATAAATCGCGGCTGACCACTTCTGGGCAAGTGCCTTTTTCTTTAAGCGTAGTATCCAGCTTTTTATTTAATAATAAGTCACGGTTTGAAACATAGGCATACCAAAGCGCAAAGTTGCAGGGGTTAGGTGCAATTTTATTTTTAATCATCATCGGTAGCGCTTGTTTTACATAGCGAGATGCAAGTGCTGTATCTTCTGGAAACTCAAGTGCCACTGATGTTACTCCTAATAAAAAAATAGTCACTGATTCTATAAGAATAGAAATAGTGAAGCAGTCATGCCTAATTAATTTCAATATTGCTGTTTAGGGGGTTCAAGTTAAAAGCATTCAAAAACGTAAGTAGATGAATGATATTGGGGGATGTACCGGTAGCTTCCTTAATTTTTATCGCGCTGCATCCATAGCTATAAATATAAAGTACGGATGAATGTTCCGTTCCCCTGATTAACTTTATAGAGTTTAGGTGTGTTTTGGAGCGACTTTGTAAAATTTTTATTTAAATATTTTGGCGATGATGTAGAAGAGCTGCATAGTCATTGCCCAAATAAAGGCGAGTGCAGTAATAAGGAGAAAGGCGAGCGTGGTAAGTTCCTGTTTAAGTGATGGTGCCATGTTATTTTCACACCAATAAACCATGACGTAGGCCACAAAAAAAACAACGACACTTATCGAAAAATGTTTTAAGCGACGAATGTCACTATCGATGATAGCGGAAAAATATATCTGTATCGATTTCCAGATGTTTTTCATTAAGTGCCGGTTAACTTCATTCAATCAATATCACTTAGCGAAGTAGGCGATCCATAATGGACTGGTAAATTGCACTGAGTTGGTCTAGCTCGTCAGCTTTAACGCGCTCATTAACCCGATGGATGGTTTCGTTAATTGGGCCTAGCTCAACTAACTGTGAACCTGTTGGCGCAATAAAGCGTCCGTCTGATGTGCCGCCGGCTGTGCTCAGCTGTGATGTAATACCGGTTACTTCGCTAATGGCTGCGATACTGGCATCAATTAATTCACCGCGTTCAGTAATAAAAGGATGGCCACTTAAATGCCATTTAATTTCATAATCCAATTGATGTTGGTCAAGAATACTCAACAGGCGTTGTTGAATGGCTTCGACTGTCAATTCAGTAGAAAAACGGAAATTAGCCGTAATGTTTAATGTGCCAGGAATCACATTGGTTGCACCCGTTCCGGCTTGCAGGTTGGATATTTGAAACGTAGTAGCAGGAAAGAACTCGTTACCATTATCCCAAGCCGTATTACTAAGCTCGACGAGTGCGGGCCCAAAGCGATCAATGGGGTTATCGGCCAGCTGTGGGTATGCAACATGACCCTGTGTACCATTAATGGTTAGCGTTAGCCCAAGCGAGCCGCGGCGACCGTTTTTAATAACATCACCTGTTTGTTCCGAGCTCGAAGGTTCACCTACAACGCACCAGCGAATTTTTTCATTAATCGACGCTAGATATTCCATCACTTTAACGGTGCCGTTAGTCGCAATCCCTTCTTCATCACTGGTAATTAAAAAAGCGAGGCGGTGAGGGTGTTGAGGTTGCTCTTTAATGAAGTTTTCTGCTGCTGTAACCATGGCCGCAAGGCTACCTTTCATATCGGCGGCGCCGCGTCCACAGAGCATATCGTTATCGATGGTTGGGGTGTAAGGCGGATACTGCCAGCGGCTTTCATCACCGGCGGGAACAACATCCGTATGGCCAGCAAAAGCGAGAATATCACCACTGCTACCATGCACGGCCCAGAAATTATCGACGTCATCAAAACGCAGGTTTTTGACTTCAAAGCCAATGGCTTCGAGTCTATCGATCATAATTTTCTGGCATCCTGCATCATCGGGTGTGACTGACTTACAGGCCATGAGTTGCATGGCGAGATCGATGGTGGGTGTGTTTGCTAACATGTTGGGTTCTGCTCTGTTATGTTTTATTCAGGTGATAGCTTAAAAGCGTAATACAGATGTATTGTAACTGGATGTGAACGCTAAATAAAATTGTTGATAATGCTCAATAAATAAAGGATCTGGTCTTAATTGGATGCTTTTAACAGTGATCGCTCTAAAGCTGCCGATAGGTCATGATCATTAAAATTATAGCCATGCTCTATGAGTACAGAGGGTTTGACGCGAGCACCAGACAATAATAAGTGATCGGCCATCTCGCCAAAAACGAATCGTGCAACAGGCGCTGTAATGGTGAAAAAAGTCGGGCGTTTTAACACCGCACCTAAGGTTTTGGTGAAAGTTCTATTGGTGACGGCTTCGGGTGCGACCACATTCACAGCACCCTGAATATTTTCTCGCGAAATAATAAATTGAATGATCTTAACGGCTTCGTACAGGCCAATGCAGCTCATATATTGCTGACCGTTACCAAGAGCGCCGCCTAGGCCGAGTTTAAATGGCAATAACATTCGTTGTAAGGCGCCACCGTTGGGGCTTAATACGATACCGGTGCGCAGGTGTACTGTACGGATGCCCGATTCGGAGGCAGCAGCTGTGGCTTGTTCCCAAGCAATGGATAATTGAGCAAGAAAGTCATTGCCGGCTTCGCTGCGTTCATCGACGATGGTGTCGCCAGTGTCACCATAAAAGCCAATCGCTGAGCCTGAAATAAATAACGCGGGTTTATGCTCAAGTGTCGCTAATGCTTCTGCTAACAGTCGGGTTGAGTCGATGCGGCTTTGCCAAAATTTCGCTTTACTGTTTGCTGTCCAGCGACGGTCTGCGATATTTTCACCAGCTAAATTAATGACGACATCAATTTTAATCGAGGCATCAAAGCGAATCATTTTATGCTTGGGTTGCCAAAAAAACGGTTGTGGATTAATGCTGTCTTGCTCGCTATCTCTAGCCATTGCATAAACGCTATGCCCATTAGCCGTAAAGGCTTTGGTGAGTGCGGTGCCAATAAGACCTGATGCGCCGGTAATTAAAATATTCATAGAGGTAATATCTTTATTGTTAGCTTTTAAGTGAGATTACTTTGGTGCTGCGTTAATAATTTATCTAAATTGTTTGCAAAAGTCTGTCTTTCACTTTGGCCTAGAGGCGGTGGTCCGCCGGTATTCACTCCACTAGAGCGCAGTGTGTCCATAAAGTCGCGCATATTGAGCCGCGCCCTAATATTATCGTTAGTATACAGCTCGCCGCGAGGATTTAATGCTTTTCCGCCTTTTTCTATCACTTCTGCGGCCAGCGGAATATCGGCTGTAATCACTAAGTCTCCTTCGTCGAGTCGCTTAACGATTTCGTTATCGGCAACATCAAAGCCGGCAGGCACTTGTAGCATATGAATATACGGTGAAGGTGGAGTGCTCAACGATTGATTAGCGACTAGGGTCGTTGTGATTTCACGTTTCTCGGCGGCGCGAAATAAAATATCTTTAATCACTCCTGGGCAGGCGTCTGCATCGACCCATATCTTCATAGTGTTAACCGCTGTTTTTATTGGGTCGTAAACCAATTTCAACTAAAAAACTTTGTGAGGCGCCTTTGCGAACAGCGCGAATGTTAATCTTTGTGCCAGGCTTAGTTTGTGCAATTTTATGCATGCCGATATTACCATTGCCAACGCTGGTTTCGTCAATGTGGGTGATAATGTCGCCAATTTGCAAGCCAGCTTTTGCTGCAGGACCATTAACTTCGATATTTGTAAGTACCAGGCCGCGCAGGCCGTTAAGGTTAAATGCTTCTGCAACGCTGGGGGTGATTTCTTCTGCGCTTATACCTAGCCAGCCTCTAACGACTTTTCCATGCTCGACAATGTTTTGAAATATATATGAAGCAATATCAACAGGTATGGCGAAGCCAATACCGTTTGAGCCGCCGGTTTTTGAATAGAGTCCGCTGTTAATACCAATTAACTGACCATAGGCATTAACTAAAGCACCGCCTGAATTACCTTTATTGATTGCAGCATCGGTTTGAATATATTTTTCATAAGTGTTGATCTGTAAACCGTGGCGGCCAGTTGCTGACACAATACCTTGGGTAACGGTTTGGCCAATACCATAAGGGTTGCCAATGGCTAGCACGACATCGCCAATGCGAATGGCATTAGGGTCGGCGAAAATAGCAGGTGTTAAATCTGCAAGGTCAATTTTGAGTACAGCAAGGTCGGTAGGGGCATCCGAGCCAATAACGGTTGCGAGTCGTTCACGACCATCGGCGAGTAGTACGCGAATACGATCAGCCTCATTAATAACATGATTGTTTGTGAGTACATAACCATCGGCGCTAATAATAACGCCAGAGCCTAAACTTTGTTCGACTTTGTCGCGTTGGCGTATACCCTGATTATTAAGAAAGCGTTTAAAAACTGGATCTTTTAAAAGGGGATGACTCTTTGCGGGAACCGTCCGGCTGGTATAAATATTGACAACAGAAGGGAGGGCGGTCTGAACTGCGTCGGCATAGCTAGTCACTAACGGTACAGTGGCTTGAGAAAAAGGAGCTCTATTGAGCTGTAATAAAAGAGCGGCTAGCAGTAAGCCGGTTAATATCGGCCAAGTATAATTATGATTAATACGCTGCCAGCGTGTCTGAGATGATTTTTCAGTACTCAAAACTAAATACCCTCATGCTCTTTTAGACTGTTACTCTTATATACTGTTACTATAAATGTAAATGTAAACGTAAATGTTCGAATCGAAAATAATCTAGTCGCCACTATTGTCCATCATAAAAGTGATTATACAGGTTAATATTTCAATAATTCAAAGTACTTTATGGCTGGTATCACTGGCTCTGCAGAAGTTTATCGAGGTTTTCACATGATTTTATTGCCGCAATTGGTTGATGATATCAATACATTACTGGCTATTGATAAAATTAAGGATTATTGCCCTAACGGCTTGCAGGTCGAAGGAGCAGAAAAAGTTTCATCGATCGTTACCGGTGTGACTGCGAGTCAGGCATTAATTGAGCATGCGGTTGCGGTTAAAGCGGATGCTATTTTGGTTCACCATGGTTATTTTTGGAAAAATGAATCACCACAAATTGTCGGTATCAAAAAACAGCGTATTAAACGCTTGTTAGAGAATAATATCAGTTTGTTGGCGTATCACTTGCCGCTCGATCTTCATGCCGAGCTGGGAAACAATGTTCAATTAGCAAAGGTGTTAGGTTGGCAGCCTGACGCATTATCTGCTCCTGATGAAATGCCTCCTTTAATTCGTACCGCACTACTCGCTAGTGCTTGTGATGGAGCTACACTCGCTAATCATCTCGCCCAGTGTTTGCAGCGTGAGCCATTACATATTCCTGCCGATAGAGAGATTAAACGTGTTGCTTGGTGTACGGGTGCTGCTCAGTCATCATTGTTAGAGGCTGTTGAGTTGGGTGTTGATGCTTATATTACGGGTGAGGTATCTGAAACAACAGTGCATGAGGCGCGTGAGTCAGGGATTCATTTTTTTGCTGCAGGTCATCATGCCACGGAGCGCTATGGCGTTAAGGCATTAGGTGAGGCGCTGTCAGAAAAATGGGGTTTACAGTGCCATTTTATTGATTGTGATAATCCAGTTTAGTCATTTCTTAGTATTCAATAATAGTTTTCAATGTCTAGCTTAAATTCTTGGCCAAAATATCTAGCAATATACTAATAAGGATTTCATGAATTACTCTCATTTCGAAACGCTGACTAAAACCAGTGGCTCATGTGTTATTGACCCGACTTGGACGCAGGGGCGTAGTGCTTTTGGTGGTTTAACTGCAGCATTGGTTTTGGCTTATATTGAGTCACAAGTGGATTTAGCCGGCCGCGACTTATTAACGATTAATATTAATTTTTGTGGGCCAGCAATTGCTGGTGAGACCTGTGAGTTTCGCCATAAGATTCTCTCTCAGGGCAAGTCGGTTATGCAGGTAGAGGGTCAATTGATTCAGGACGGCGAGGTGAAGACGCAAATCGTCACCTGTTTTGGTATGCAGCGCTTCTCTAATATTCAATTAACACCTGCGCTTAAGGTCTTTCCAGAAAAGTCTATTCAAGTACCTTTTATGAGTGGGTTGATGCCTGAATTTGTCCAGCATCTGGATGTGAAATACACCAGTAAGCATATGCCTTTTAGTGGCAGTAAAGCAGCGCAAGTCAGTGGTTGGGTGCGCCTTTCTGAATCGCCAGACGTATTCTGTGATGGCGCTTTAGTGACATTAATTGATGCTTGGCCGCCGGCGATTTTACCGATGCTTGAGCAAGTCGCGCCCAGCAGTTCTATTACATGGAATATTGAATTCTTGCATCCCAGAAAGCAACTGGGTGCGGATGATTATATTTATTATGAGTGTGAGGCGGTTCAAGCGGTAGCGGGTTATGCCCATTCCGAAGCTAAGATTTATGATCAAGAAGGTCGGCTTATCGCCTTGAGTCGCCAGCTTGTGGGTGTTTACGAAAAGAAAAAGTAAGCCCTTAATTTATCAGCTTACGTTTAAATCGCTCGCACATTCGGTGGCGTTTGTTTAAGGCTGGCATCTTGTTCGGTGTCATGCGAAGAGCTGCCGAAGTCTTCTTCACTCGGGTCGCTATCTTCGGCATCTTGATTAAGGTTAATTTTTTCCAAACCGTAATCTTCAGAAAGTGTACCGCTATTCGCAGCATCCGATTTTGGTGCGTAATCCAGTGGTGCTTGCAATGGCTCAGACGGTGATACACCTTCGCCCGATAATACGGAATCTAATAAGAGTGATTGGCCATTTTCATCGCGGCATAATTGATCGGCGCCGAGCGCGAGGTGTTGATGAATATCTTTATATTTTTCAGTTAAATCATTAAGCATTAACGCGGTTTGCGAAAAGTGATCAGCGACATGTTGCTGGTACTGTTTGTTTTTGGCTTCAGCGTCGGCGAGTGCTTGATTTAATTCGCGCACTTTGTTTTCTGCACCACCTACATTGCGATACAAGCCGATACCGACGAGTAAGCCAATAACTGCAGCGACAAATCCGATAAAAACCAAAAAACTGAAATCAAACATATGTATTACCTCTAGACTGGCCTTGTATTATTGCGCCATCAATTGTTACGCCAATAGTATAACGCTAAATGAGAAAAATCGGGCGTTATTAACGTATTTTATCTGCGCTTCATCGCTGTGATGACATTGCTAAGCGCAGGCAGTAGAGTTAATCTGCGCCTCTTATTATTACTGTTTTTAAATACGTACGCTCAATGAATTGGTATTCGTCTGTTTTATGACCGTTATTATTCGTCCACATGATCGCTATTTAATGGATCTTGAAAAGCCAGATTTTCGCTTTGATGCTGCGCAGGAATTGGCGATAAAAAAGCTCGATGATTTATTTGATCGTCTAGTGGCTCAACAGTCATTATCCATTAAGGATAGGTTTCTGTCGTCGCTAGGTCGAGCAATAGCTAGGCTTGTGGGTCGAGCACCCTCGAGTTCTCCTGAGCGAGGACTGTATTTTTGGGGTGGCGTAGGTCGCGGTAAGACCTATTTAATGGATATGTTTTATGACGCATTGCCGGGCGATGCTAAGTTGCGTATCCACTTTCACCGCTTTATGCGTCGAGTTCATCAAGAATTGGCCACTTTGGCCGACACGAAGAATCCGTTAGAAGTTGTTGCTGATCGCATTGCGGCTGAGGCAAAAGTGATTTGTTTTGACGAATTCTTTGTTTCAGATATTACTGATGCCATGATATTAGCGGGTATGTTTGAAGCCTTATTTAAGCGTGGAGTTTGTTTAGTAGCTACTTCGAATATAGCGCCAGATGGTCTTTATAAAGACGGATTGCAACGCTCACGATTTTTGCCTGCTATTGCATTAATTAAACATCACACCGAAGTGTTGAATATTGATGGTGGTATCGATTATCGATTGCGTACTCTAGAGCGCGCAGAGTTGTACTACACGCCGCTGGATACCGGTGCAGATGCCAGTTTGTTGCAAAGCTTTGAGCACTTGGTACCGCAGCGAGAAAGTCAGGCTGTTAGTCATAAAAAAGATACACGCATCGAGATTGAGGGTCGCCATATTGATGCGCGCTATTTAGCGGATGATGTTGTCTGGTTTGATTTTGATACTATTTGTGATGGCCCGCGCTCGCAAAATGACTATATTGAGATCGCCAAAGAGTTTCATGCCGTATTAATCAGTGATGTGCCGCAAATGGGGCCTCAGAATGAGGATAGGGCGCGTCGATTTATTAATTTGGTCGATGAGTTTTATGACCACAATATTAAGTTAGTGCTGTCTGCAGCAGTGAATTTGCCGGATTTGTATCAAGATGGTCGTCTGGCATTTGAGTTTCAGCGAACCTGTAGTCGCCTTCAAGAGATGCAGTCTCATGATTATTTGGCTGCAGCGCATAAAGCCTAGCCGTTTTTGGTGGATTTTTGTCCATATAGGTAGGTTGAGTGGCGAGTTAAGGCAGGAATCAGTCTGATTCGGCTTGATTCAGATAGTCGTTATATAATGATGCCTAAAGCGGCCTCGCTATCGGCTATAGGTCGGGCAATTGAGGCGGATTTATCACATCAATAAATCAGTTGCTAAACCCGTTTTGATTCTGTAGTATTCGCGCTCTTTTTTAGCTTGCTCCAAATGCGGAGCAATCATAGTCAATGCCCATATATTTGGGCCAATTTGGGATGTTTTCTGATGAAAACTTATAGTGCCAAGCCTGCTGATATCCAACGTGAGTGGTTTATCATCGACGCAACAGGCAAAACACTCGGTCGCATGGCGACTGAAATCGCGCATAGATTGCGTGGTAAACATAAAGCTGAATACACACCGCATATGGACGTTGGCGACTTTATTGTTGTCGTGAATGCCGAAAAGGTTGCGGTTACGGGTAAAAAAGGCACTGATAAAATTTATCATTCGCACACAGGTTACCCAGGTGGACTTAAGTCTATCTCGTTCAACAAATTAATCGACAAAGCGCCTGAGCGGACTATTCAGTCAGCAGTTAAAGGCATGCTTCCTAGAAATCCTCTAGGTCGAGAGATGTTTCGTAAGCTGAAAGTGTACGCGGGTGATCAGCATCCACATACGGCACAGCAACCACAAATTCTAGAATTGTAAGAGCACAAGACTATGGCAGCGATTCAATACTACACGGGTACAGGTCGACGTAAAACGGCTTCAGCACGTGTCTTCTTAAAAGATGGCAGCGGCACAATTACTGTTAATAAACGTCCACTTGATGAGTTTTTTGGCCGTCAAGTTGCTCGTATGATTGTCCGTCAACCTTTACAACTGGTTGATTGTGATGAGAAATTTGATGTTAACGTCACTGTTAGAGGTGGTGGTAGCTTTGGTCAAGCAGGTGCAATTCGTCACGGTATTACTCGTGCGCTAATTGAATTTGACGAGACGCTACGTTCGCCACTCAGAAAAGCAGGTTTTGTTACCCGTGACGCTCGAGAAGTTGAGCGTAAGAAAGTGGGTCTACGTAAAGCACGTAAGAAGCCGCAATTCTCGAAACGCTAAATCGTCTTTGTTGGCGATACCCAAAAGCCCGATCTTTATCGGGCTTTTTTTTGGCTGGATTTTGTTGCTGTTGGGATGAGCCAATAAACCGAGCAGCTCGTATAAAAACAGTTGAGAAGGGGAGTTATTAGGCGCTTACGCCGCAGCAGTGCAAGTTACTGAGTTTGCCCAGAAAAATACCTTCAAAAGTGCACAATTTTCTGACAGCGGCGCCAGATTAATTTACCATTCGCACCGGCTGACCACTGGGTACTTTACGCGCCGGTAGTCGTCACTTTAGTCGCAGGGAATGTTGCAAACATTGTTGCATCTATATACGCCAGCCACTGTCTTTTCGCATAAATGGCCTTCACGTTGAGCGACGCAAATTTATCAGTACATCTACATGTGGTATTTGATGAATGCATATTAAATTGATGTGTGACGAACCTGTTTTAGATAAATCGGTTTTAAATAACTGTTTATAGATAACTGAATTTAGATAAGTAGTAACGCTCTAGCATACACAGTATGACATTACGTCATATGGTTTTAGGAGAATTAAATGAGTAACGACGGCACCAATACCGGCCGAAGACGGTTTTTAACGGCAGCCACATCGGCAGTTGCAGCAGCAGGCGCTGTTGGCATCGCGGTTCCGTTTATTGGATCGTGGAACCCTAGCGCTAAAGCGAAAGCGGCAGGCGCGCCCGTTAAATTTGATGCGGGAAAAATGGAGCCGGGTCAGTTGGTTCGCGTTGAATGGCGTGGCCAACCGGTGTTCGTTATTCGACGCACACAAGAACAAATTGATAGCTTGGCAGGTAATGATGATGATCTTAAAGATCCAGAATCCATTGCCTCATCTCAGCCAAGCTATGTCGATGGTCGCAACCGTGCTGTTAAGAGCGAGTATCTTGTACTCGTAGGCTTATGTACGCATTTGGGTTGTTCACCAAAATACATTAAGAAGCTTGATGCTGCTGCTCCTGACGCCAATTGGAATGGCGGTTTTTTCTGTGCTTGTCACGGTTCAAAATTCGACATGGCCGGTCGCGTTTATAAGGGCGTTCCAGCTTCAGAGAATTTAGTTGTACCACCTTACACCTATCAGACGGATTCGTTGATGATTATTGGTGTTGATGGGGAGAATGCATAATGGGTAATTGGTTAGTAGGACTTCGCGATTGGGTAGATGCTCGTCTGCCGATTATGCGCGCTTGGAATACACATATGGGTGCGTACTACGCCCCGAAAAACTTTAACTTCTGGTACTTCTTTGGCGTCTTGTCATTATTAGTATTGGTCAACCAATTGTTAACCGGTATCTGGTTAACAATGAATTACGTACCTAGCCAAGAAGAGGCATTTGCCTCGGTTGAGTACATCATGCGTGATGTCGACTACGGCTGGATTCTTCGCTATATGCACTCTACCGGTGCCTCAGCGTTTTTCGTCGTTATCTATTTACATATGTTCCGCGCATTAATTTATGGTTCGTATAAACAACCACGAGAATTGATTTGGATCTTCGGTATGTTGATCTTTGTCGTGCTCATGGCTGAGGCCTTTATGGGTTACGTACTACCATGGGGACAAATGTCTTACTGGGGTGCGCAGGTTATTATCTCGCTCTTTGGCGCTATTCCTTATGTGGGTGAGGCGTTGGTTGAGTGGTTCCGCGGTGATTACCTGATTTCCGGTATTACACTGAATCGTTTCTTTGCGCTGCATGTTGTGGCATTGCCCATTGTTTTGTTGGCCTTAGTGGTGCTGCATTTATTAGCGTTGCACGAAGTGGGTTCGAATAACCCTGATGGCGTTGATATTAAAAAGCACAAAGATGAAAAAGGTATTCCGTTAGATGGCGTGGCATTCCACCCTTACTACACGGTGCATGATCTACAAGCGATTGCCGTATTCTTGTTTATCTTCTGCTTTATTATGTTCTTTATGCCAGAGGTTGGCGGTCTGTTTTTAGAGGCACCAAACTTTGAAATAGCTAACCCATTAAAAACGCCTGAGCATATTGCGCCGGTTTGGTATTTCACACCTTACTATTCGGTACTGCGTGCTATTCCCGATAAGTTTTGGGGCTTTATATTCTTCGCTGCGTCGGTTGCGATTCCATTCTTATTACCATGGTTAGATCGTAGCCCGGTTAAGTCCATTCGCTATCGCGGCATCTTTACTAAGATTGCCTTAGTAGTATTTATCTCGTCGTTCATTATTTTGGGCGTACTAGGTGTCTGGGCGCCGACTGATTCACGTACGATCTTAGCGCGTATCTGTTCAGTGCTTTACTTCGCTTTCTTCTTATTGATGCCTGTTTGGACAAGCTTAGAAAAGACTAAACCAGTGCCCGATCGAGTGACAACGTCTGGCGGCATGGGTGTGTTTGGCTCGCTGGGTGTACTGATCCTGATTTTAGCGTTAGCGATTATTCCGCTCAAAGCCGTGGCGGCAGAATCGGCCTTTGATTGTGGTCAGATCCCATGTGCAGAAATGGATGTTGATTTAAACGATACGGACTCGCTGCAACGCGGCTCCGCCTTGTTTGTTAACTACTGTATGGGTTGTCACTCAGCAAAGTATATGCGCTGGGGGCGTTTGGCGGATGATTTAGGTATTCCTGAGTCAATCGCTAAAGAGCATCTGATTTTGGGTAGCGAGACCAAATTTGGCGCTTTAATGAATATTTCGATGACCGAAGATTATTCAAAAAAGGTCTTTGGTGGAGCACCACCTGATCTAACATTGGCGGCTCGTGCTCGTTCGCCAGAATGGTTATACACCTACCTGACTTCCTTCTACACGGATTCATCACGACCGTATGGTGTCAATAACTTAGTTTTTAAAGATGTCGGAATGCCTCACGTCCTGTTAGGCTTACAGGGTGAGCAAGTTTGTCGCCCAGCCATTGCTATTGCGGCGAATGGCGGCATTAAGCGCGATGAAAGCGGTGAGCCGCTTGAAGATAGCCGTAGTGACTGTGGCCGCGTTGTAGCAGGAGAGGCCGAAGGCAGCCTAAACCCTGAAGAATATCAAGCAGCTATGTATGATTTGGTCAACTTTATGACCTACATGGCTGAACCAGCTGCAGCAAAACGAGAGCGTATGGGAATTAGTGTCCTGCTCTTTATTGCTGTGTTTTTTGTTTTTGCGTTCCTATTGAATCGCGAATATTGGAAGGATATTGACCATTAATACTGAAACCGATGCGCTTGAAGCGGTGACCAAGCGGTCATCAATGACATTACTCTCTGACCCGGCTAGCCATTATAGCCATCGGGTGAGAATCGTATTAGCTGAAAAGGGTGTGACATGCGACATCCTTGATACGGACGGCCAAAACTTGCCTGCCGATTTAGTTGATGTGAACCCCTACGGCTCGCTACCCACTTTGTTGGATAGAGATCTTGTACTCTACGAATCAAAAGTGATTATGGAGTATTTAGATGAGCGTTTTCCGCATCCACCGTTGTTGCCGGTTTATCCAGTAGCGCGTGGTGAAAGCCGCTTGTTTATTTATCGCATTGAGCGCGATTGGTGTGCATTAGTTGATGCCATTGAAAGCGGTAAAACTGATGATGCTGAGAAGCTAGCGAAAGATTTGGCTGATGGCTTTGTTGGCATTGCACCTATTTTTGG
This sequence comes from Pseudomonadales bacterium, assembly GCA_028223755.1. Classification (GTDB taxonomy): domain Bacteria; phylum Pseudomonadota; class Gammaproteobacteria; order Pseudomonadales; family UBA7434; genus UBA7434. The sequence goes on from JAOIUY010000011.1 coordinate 26,421, forward strand.
TGATAAACCTTTCTTTATGAGTGAAGAGTTTACTCTCGTCGATTGTTGTTTAGGCCCTATCTTGTGGCGCTTAGAATCATTGGGTGTCAAACTGCCTAACAACAAACAAGTTAAGCCATTGTTAGAATATATGAAACGTTTGTTTGATATGGAATCATTCCAAGAAAGCTTGACCGAACTAGAACGTGAGATGCGCCCTAACCGATAGGGCGTTATCGGGCCGGAACGGTCTAGCTAACGATAAATCATCATATTCTTAGCTGTGCTTAAACTAACAACCGGCTTTAAAGTGAAACAGATCTAGTAGTGAAACAGACCTTATACTGAATCAGAAGAGTGGATGTGGATAAAGATGGCAGATTCTAAACCACCAGTTATGTCATCCAGTAAATCCTATCTGGTTAATGCCTTGTATCAATGGATTGTTGATAACCATTGCACCCCTTATGTTTTAGTTAACGCTTACGCTCCCAATGTTGAAGTCCCGCAAGATTATGTCAAAGATGGACAGATCGTTTTAAATATTGCACCGTCGGCGATTGGCGGTTTGTTGATTGATAAAAAAGGGGTTAGCTTTAACGCTCGGTTTGGCGGCATTCCGATGGATATTTTTGCACCCATGCAATCGGTGTTAGGGATTTATGCGCGAGAGAATGGCCAAGGTATGATGTTTGAGCCTGAGTTGGAGCCGGATCCAGACCCTTCTACCGAGCCACCTAAAGGTCCCGGTCCTAAATTGGTTTCTAATAAAAAGGTCGATATTTCTAGTTCAGAAAAACCCAGTCTGCGAGTCGTAAAATAAGATTTCTATTGCGGTAAACGAATGTTTACCGCGTAAACTTAGTCGATATATTCAAATACCCGCACAATTTTTTGCAAGCCGTATGATTTTTTAGTCACTGCAACAATGTTTTCAGCTTCTTTTCGTGTCACCAATCCCATTAAATAAATCACACTATTTTCTGTAACGACTTTAATGCGTCCATGTGGCACGCTCTTAGTAAACCGCAAACGCGTTTTTACTTTATTGCTCAGCCATGCATCACCCGCTTTAGCACCCATAGAGCGAGGGGGTGAAACTTCCAGTTCATTGTTAACGCGTCTGACTTTGCGAATTTTTCGAATAGTCTCAGTGGCGGTGTCACGCATTTCTGCAACAGGTACATTGCCGGTTAATAACACCACACCATTAAAGCTATCAATGCTTACCTGTGAATCATCAAATCGAGTATCGATTTTTTTTAAATTCACCTTTGACTTGGTTTCTATTAATTGATCATCAACATAGGCGCCAGGTGTACGCTTGCCATAGTTTTCGCTAATTGGCTCATCTCTTGATGCTGAAATTATCGAGGTACAACTCGACAGCAGTAATGTTGATAGTAAAAACATTACGCCCAGAAGAGAGCGTGAATTTAAACGGCTGTTTTGCATAACGGTGACTAAGCGCATAATCAATGTGACCTTTGAATTAATGGGAGCCAAATAATTTTTCATCAATAATATCGTTAAGGCAGTTTAAAATGAACAGTGTAATTTCGTGCATTCTTGTTGTATCGGTTTCTTCTAACAATAGCGATAAGGTCTGTGTACTGTCTTGTGTATTGGACACTTTGTTATTGCTGCCAATAACAATTGCAGTCATGCCGCTGGCCTCTGCTGCCGCTAGTGTTGTTGCTACGATAGCGCTATTCAAGTCATGGCTCAATAGCAGTAATACGTCACCGTTTCGCCCCATAGTTTTTAATGGACGGCTATAAAGTTCATTGGCATTTTCATGAGCCGCCGCCATTGCTATACCGCTTGCATCACTGTTTAGCGATAAAGCAGGAAGAGCAGGGCGAAGTTCAGCGTCGCGATACATAAGATTATTGCAAAACATTTGCGATAAGGGGGCAAAACTATCAATACCAACTGCAATGACTTTTCGTGATTGCTCTAATTGGTTTGCGATATGTACGCCAGCATCAACCATTGCAGCGGGTAGCTCAGGTGGCAAGCTGCCGAGAGTTTGCATGGCAGCAGCGATACGCTCAGTAATAAAGGGGTTGTCAGTACTCATTAGCAGATAAACGCATTTTTAATCCAGTTAATATGAAACTTTTGCTTATTATTCGTCGCAACTAAGTGACTAGGCGACATATCAATAACATCAAAACGGCATTCTACATTGGCTTGGTGATGTTGTAGATAATGGTTTGCTATTTTGATGAGTTTTTGTTGCTTATTTCTAGTGATGCTCATCGCTCCACCGCCATAGGCACTGCTTTTACGGTAGCGCACCTCAATAAAAATAATGACCTTAGCATCCGACATAACAATATCAATCTCACCATAGCGTGAGTGGTAATTGCTATCAAGCAACTTTAAGCCTTGATCCGTTAAAAATGCTGTTGCAGCCTGTTCGGCGCTATCACCAATATGCTTGGTTGTTATCGGCTCTTTTGATGAGGTATTCAAAAGATTATTTAAGCGCTTAATTAATGTCTTTGGCTGCATTTTCCAGTTCCTTTGGAAAGATGGTGGTTAATAGCAGTGTATCTCGCGGTATTAGTTTTTCGTTAGTGAAGCCTTTTTAGCTCGCCCTTTAACAAATTCTGCTATCTGTAATTCACGTTTTACACGATTATCTTGTAGTGATAAGCGACCAGTCATTCCTTGTAATTGACTGTCAGGTGCTTGGCGTAATTGTTCAATGCGGGGATGCAAATAAAATGCATCTAAACCCATTGCAAATAAGCGACCTAGCTTTTTGTTGCTGACATAGCGTTCGGCTACTTGTCGCTTTAAAGTGTTAGGTTCTAGCACCCAAGGGATTTCGTTGAAGATAATATCGTTTAAGTCGCGATTTTCGGTTGTGTGCTCAAGACCATCATTGATGTGTGAGCTACTGTAAACCGGTAGTTTTCCAGCATAGTGATAAGCTAATAATGGCTTGATACTGCGAGTTTGTTTGCTATTAGCAAAAATCACTATCATATCGATATCATTACGACGTCGAGGTGTGAATTCTATCTTTTGGCCAATAATATTTTCTAAGCGTTGGTGGCGCGCACGACTGGTGGGTAAAAGTAAGCTGCGTTCAATCTCTGCCGAAAAGTTTTTAGCTTCGGTGAGTGTTGTATTGCTTACCAATACGCCACCTGAGGATAACCACTCTTGGCTAAAAGTTTGGCTGGCACGTTTAGACCAGTCTGCACTGGATTGAATAATCATAGCGTTACGGTATTCGCTATTGCGTGCCGTTTGAGCCAATTGAAAAGCTTCGTCTTCTGCTGCTAGACCAAATTGAATGATATTGGCTGACGTCGCTAAGTCTTTGTGGATAGGGTCAATTTGATTGCTATCGTCTGCATCATTAACCGTAGCGTTAGGAATATAGTTCAGCGCAAGAATCGGAATATCTGTTGGCATAGATAATAGAATGCCTACTTTATTTTTTTCTAACGGGCCAATAATAAAATCGGCACCGTCACGAATGGCCTGAGCATAGAGTTGTTTAATCGTATACTGATTTGTGTCGTAACTGGTGAGTGTTGGTAATTGCCAGCCTTGATTCAGTGCGGTGAAATAAGCCGCCGCTAAACCATCTTGAACCGCTGTACCCGCTTCACTTAATGGGCCGCTCAGCGGAAGTAGGGCAACAATTTTTGCTGGCCGTGTTGCAGCTGATTGCTTAAGCGCTTCGATGGACTTAGGCAAGCTTTTAGCCGCGCTATGTGCAGGCCAGCGAAGTCGCCATGCCTGTACTTGTTCAACTTGCTTGGCAATATCAATTTGGTTGTGGTGATGAATGGTGGCGAGCTCTAGCCAAGCGGTATAAGTTTTATCAACGGAGCGCGCTTCTTCAATTTGTAGTTGCGCGGTGGGCATTTTAATTAACGTCTGCCAAATCGCTTTTGCATTCGCTTTTTTATTCTTACTGTTCGTTAAAAGGCTTTCAATAAAAATACGTTCTTGAGCACTTTCTGGATAATGGCCAAGACCATATAGAACATCAGCGCGAGCGATACTTAGACCGACTTGATCTTCGGCTTTCATTAAAGGTATGGCAGTAGATAGTTGCTCGCTGTTAAGCCAATGGCTGGCACTTTGATAATCTTTTTTATGCAGCCAAAACTGTGTAATAGCTAAGGTGTAGGCTGCGAGGTCGTCAGTGCGATACTGCTGTGGATCGATAATCTCGAATAGATTGCTGGCGATTTCCCAGCGTTGCTCTTTAACGGCTGCGGTTAATGCCGTTAGAAGGACTTTGGGGGCGTTGCGAAAATCAAGGTGCCGATTGCGTTCTAGTATTTCACTTAATGCCAGCTTATCGCGACTGCTACGATCATTAAATACAGAGGCGCTGTCCATAACCGGTTGTTTGGTGCTGGTGGCACAGCCGAATATAAATAGCGAAATGAATGCGATTAAAAATACTCGAAAAGCCTTCGGAGACCATCGAGAGGTCGGCGAATGTGGCGATGTATGTAAACACGTTAGGATCATTTTAGGTACAATTCATTCTCGTGGTTCTAGCTAAGCTGCCTGTTGAGCGCGATATAAGTTTGTTAGGCTATGTTGCCACAGCAAACTCATAGGGTGAACCATAGATAAACGCACAAAAGCACAAATAAGAGCCTTAGCTTGTTAATTAGTCGGTCTAATAAAGAGAGCATACAATTGAGTAGTGATAACGACCCATCTTCACAAGGCATAACGCCGGAGATTGCGGTTAATACTGATACCATCAAAGGTTCCCAGTATTGGCCCGCCTCGACGCTCTATGTGGTGGCCACGCCCATTGGTAATCTGAGTGATATCAGCGCAAGAGCCGTTCAAGTCTTGCAAGCCGTTGATTTAATAGCCGCAGAAGATACACGGCATAGCAGTGGTTTGGTTAAGCATCTCAATGTCGATACCCCGATGATCGCCTGTCATGATCACAACGAGGCGGCTGCCTGCAAAAGCGTTTTAGATCGCTTAACGGCAGGTCAGTGTGTGGCGTTAATCAGTGATGCCGGAACGCCATTAATTTCCGATCCTGGCTACAAAATAGTCAAGTCGGTGCGTGAGCAAGGTTTTCGCGTTGCACCTATTCCTGGTGCTTGCGCCGTGATTAGCGCTTTATCGGCTGCAGGTTTACCAACCGATCGTTTTGCCTTTGAAGGTTTTTTACCTGCGAAAGCACAGGCGCGCCAAAAACGTTTGCAGCAACTTGCTGATGCAACATCAACGTTGGTTTTTTATGAGGCACCGCATCGTATCGTAGCCACGCTCCAAGCGATGGCCGAGGTCTTAGGCGCAAAGCGTGAAGCCGTATTAGCGCGTGAACTGACTAAGCGCTATGAAACGATTATCGATGGCACACTTGACGAACTCGCCCAGCAAGTTGACGCTGATAGGAACCAGCAGCGGGGGGAGATGGTCATATTGGTAAGAGGTGCCGCATCACTAGCTGATGATCGCTCTGCGGAAGAGCAAGAAGCGGATCGTATCTTGACCGTATTACTGGCCGAGCTACCCGCGAAGCAGGCTTCAATACTGGCGGTGAAACTGACCGGTCTAAAGAAAAATTATTTATATAAGCGGGCCATCGCTTTATCGTCGCAAGACGAATAACCTTTTAAAGATGATGGGCAAAGCACTTATATAGAAAAGCATCTATATATAAAAGCACCCGTAAAGAAAAAAGCGGATAAATAGAAAGCGGATTAATAGAAAGCAGATATAGATAAGAGGGCGAGTGATGAAAACAAAATTTTTTACCAGTCTACGGTATTTTGCTGTTGTGAGTATGGTGGTTTTATTGTCAGCCTGTGCATCCAATCAAACGATTAATACAGCTATTCTTGCTTATGAAGTAGAAGCAGGCAGTATTGAATTAGGCCAAACTAAAACGCAAGTGTTAGCGATATTGAGTCCAACTCAAGCAAATATGCCGGCTCGATTTGGCAAGCCGCATGAAGAATATCTTGACGGTGATAAATTAAAAGAGATTTACTTTTTCCGTTCGCGATCGTTTGCAGATGGTTTAGTCACGGATGATGAATTTATTCCCTATGTTTTTGAAGATGATGTATTGATTGTTATCGGTTGGACAGCAATTGGTGGTCCAAAACACAAGCTCAACCGCGCGAATCAGACACGCACTTTTATCGTAGCCACCGCGTTTTTTACTATTAAGCTTAATTACCCGTTATGGTGCTGGTTTGCGTGATCAGAGCAAAAAGCACTTGCGCTTTTATCGCGTGCTGTTAAGCTCGCGCCCGAGAGTCGGCCAGACAATCGCGGATAACTGCAATTTATTGCAGTTTTTCGAGGAAAGTCCGGGCTCCAAAGGGTAGAGTGCCAGGTAACGCCTGGGCGGCGAAAGCCGACGGCTAGTGCAGCAGAGAGAAGACCGCCTAAGTCTATGTTTTGCATAGAACGGTAAGGGTGAAAGGGTGCGGTAAGAGCGCACCGCGCTTCTGGCAACAGTTAGCGGCAAGGTAAACCCCACTCGGAGCAAGGCCAAATAGGGATCCTATAGGTGCGACCCGCACTGGATTCGGGTAGGCTGCTTGAGGGCTGCGGCGACGCAGTACCCAGATGAATGGTTGTCCACGACAGAACCCGGCTTATCGGCCGGCTCTCATTTTTTCTTTCTATTTCTCTTTCTTATTCAAATTAAACTAACGGTATATTGATGCAGCCAACAACGGCTGTGAGTATCAGAGCGATACAGAGTGCTTCTATCGTAAGCTTCATGTTTTTTCCCTTTATCATTTTTATCAATTGGTTTTTAAATTGCTTTTATAAAGCGATTAAAGCGGGCAAAACTATAATGTAAAAATACAAAAAAAATGAAGACACCCATCACATTTACACAGTGCTTAGGTCTCATCTTCTTACTTTTACGTGCAATGCCTTGATTTTTATCTCGTCACTTTTCTTGATTTTTATCAATTTTTTCATATCACTTGAATCATAAAATAATGTCAATTCAATGAGATGGTTTTTATCTAATACATGGTTGATTAATTCATATCGATGTTGATAAAGAGAGAGTAAGTGATGAGATCATTACTTGATAGTGTGATAGAGCGCACAGTCAAAAAGCGGATATTCGGAGTTAGGTATTCGGTAATCATTACTGCGCCGATTATTTATTCCTTGATTATTCCTTTGTTTCTGTTGGATATTTTTATGTCTATCTATCAAGCAATTTGCTTTCCCATTTATAAAATACCAAAAGTACGACGCAGTGATTACTTGGTATTCGATCGCTTATCATTAGATTATTTAAATGGCATACAAAAATTGAATTGTGCGTATTGCTCATACGGTAATGGTGTTATTGCCTTTGGTCGTGAGATTGCTGCGCGCAGTGAGCAGTATTGGTGTCCTATTAAGCATGCTCGAAAGATAAAGGGTGCGCACAAACGCTATCCAGTATTCATGGACTTTGGTGATGGCGAACAATACCGTGAAGCACTCGAAGATATTAGAGAGATGATTAATAAAGAAGAGTGAAGTAAGAGTAAAGTAAGAGTAATTGTAGGAGGAATGACTGTTGGTTAATGAAGCCTTTCTAAAAAGCTGGCCTTATAGAATCCAAGCAATAACAGCGGCACTTTTACAGTTGGCTATATTGGTATTAGTCGTTATTTTATTGATAAAGGGTTTCTGGTTAAGCGCATTTGCTGGGTCGGTAATCTTTGTATTGACGTTTGTGCCCGCTATGTTTGAGCAGCAATTAAGTGTCCATTTACCTATTGAGTTTACGTTGCTGACCACGGTTTTTTTATATGCATCATTTGCATTAGGTGAGGTAAACGATTTTTATTCACGTTTTTGGTGGTGGGATTTAATGCTACATAGTTTGTCCTCATTAACCATTGGTATTATGGGATTTTTGGCTATCTATGTATTTCATATGACCAATGGCGTTCAGATTGCGCCGATTTATATTGCAAGTATGACGTTTTGTTTAACGGTAACCATGGGGACGCTTTGGGAGTTATTTGAGTTTTCAATGGATTGGTTTTTTCAGCTTACTATGCAAAAGTCAGGCTTGATAGATACGATGACAGATTTAATAGTGAATTTGATCGGTGCTTTAGTTGCGGCTGTATTGGGTTATCTCTATGTTAAAAATGGAGACTCATTGATTGTTGATAGGTTAATGAATTATTTTGTGGATAAGAATCCTAAGTTTTTTCATCGGTCGATGATAAAGTGAACGGTGCCTTTTTTTGTTTGCGCCGAATCCAGTTGACACCGTTAAGAACAACGGGGTAGCTAATTAAATTCTTTTCTAGCGGGTATTTTCCAGGATAGTCTATAAGTAAAATGCCAATAAACAATGTTAACAAACCTTGACCGGGTAGTATTAGCATCGCTATGCCGCTAAGAATAAGTAGTAAGCCGACTAGGTTTTTAAATAACTTTGTCATAAAGCGTGTAATAGAATAAGCATTAGATGAACTTGACGGTCTTTTCGTTTTCTTAAAGTAATCGTCGGGTATTGCCGCTATAAAAAACGGCATTATTAATAAACCTATAAAAAGGCTTAATGTAGACAAAAATCCAATACAGGTAAGTAAGCGTTGATGTTCATTAATAATGGCGATGACCATAAGAATTGTTATCTACTTAATAATATTTTTGGTGGTTATACAGATAAATAGATAAGTAAAAAAATAGTTATTACGAAAAAAGTAAAAATAAACCATTGATTCTTATTACCAAATTTCATCTCAATAACTCCTCTCAGTTTCTCCCATCAATATCTCCTCAAAGTTAATTTTAAAGAGGTAATATTAATATATCGCCATGAGCATAATCGTCATTGATATAAATCAATAACTCAAAGCATAGGGTTGTATTTCCTCTATATTCCCCATTCCGTAATATTCGCGTAAAATATTAATAATCCTCGGTATGGTGAAACCGGATATCACGGCGGCCTCCTAAGCTGCAATTTCAGGTTCAAGTCCTGATACCGAGGCATAGTTTCAGTTTTCTTTTAAATAGATTCGCAAATTTTTTAAAAAATTGACGTTTTAATAATAAGGAAATTTTCAACGCGAATGTATTGCTCGTCCTTGATTTTTGCTCTTTAGCGATTGTTTAGAAGCTGTTTAAAGGTTTTTTAGAGAGGGTGGCGGAGATCCAGCACAATATGTCCATTCATCATATTGTGCATTCCTTTGGTCCGTTTTAATCTCCGCCGCCCTAAAACACTCAGCCGTGTATTAAGGTTTTTCAGCTAAACATTGCAATGCCTGCTGTTCGCAGGGTGGGCAGTCTCTTTTAAAGCTTGGGCATTTTGCGATGCACTGATGAAAGTCGCTAATGCAAAAGCGGTTATCTTGCTGGCTTTTAGGGCAGGCCGGATAGTCGGCCTTAGCGTGAACAACGTTTCTGCGAATCAAATCGCAATGACTGTTTAGGAGTAGTTCACGGCGCTTAAGCAGCGACTCATTGTTTTCGTTTGGGAGTGAATTGAGCGAAATGTCGAGTAGCTGCCGTTGGGTGTAGGTCATGCTAACAATCAAGTTATTGCGATCAACAGAGGGGTGAAGGCGATTAGCGTGCTCTTGGCTGGTGCAAGCACTTAGGTTCATGTTGATGAATATCACAATGGGCCAAATAAAATTTCTCATCCTGAGCTCCCTGATAGATGTAGATTCTGTCTGAACATATGTTTAGACACTTTATGACTATAGCAGGTTGTTGTTCATATGTGAACTTTGAGTTGTGTTCGAATTATAATAATGACGTTATCTGAGAAGTTGGCTAAAAATTTAAAAGCGCGGCGCGGTAAATTATCGCAAGATGCGTTTGCGCGTAAATTAGGGATATCGCGAGCGACCTTAACGCGACTCGAAAATGCAGGCCAAAATACCACGCTCAAGACCTTGACTCAGATCACCAAAAGTCTGCGTTGTGATGTAGGTGATTTGTTTACGGATCCTTCGAATAATTAAATTTTTTGTCAGTGCGTTTAAAACCTACCTTTGATGATCAAAAAAGAAAATATTTTCTTAATATAGATGTCTATCAATCTGAATACGTCTTTTCTTCATCAGCACGCAATTAATCTTTGCGACAGTTACCAGCGTGTTTTAAAAAGACCTTTACTTGAACCTTCAAATAATAAACCGTTAATCGAATCACTTTACAAGGCTCCTTTTGCATTGCTTTCCCATGGCTTAGAAAAAGACCCCATTTTTAATTTTGCTAACCAAGCTGCGCTAATATTATTTGAGTACAGCTGGGATGAGTTTATGCAATTGCCTTCTCGGCTGTCGGCAAAACCCGTCGATCAAGATGAACGGCAACGGTTATTGAATGCCGTTAACCAGCAAGGGTATATCAATGATTATTCAGGTATTAGAATAACTGCGTCGGGGAGGGAGTTCTTTATTGAGAATGCCGTTATCTGGAATGTGGTTGATAGCAACGGTCACTACTGCGGTCAGGCCGCCGCTATCGGATTGCTCGACTAAGCGCTAGTAATAGGCTTACTGTTAGAAAAGTTCTCTGCTTTACCGGTGGCATTATAGGTTTGCCCTGTGCCTGTCTCACCACGCAAAATATTCATAAAGCGATCAACACTTTGCTGCATGCCGCCAATAATACGCTCATTAATCAGTAACATTTCCTGACATGCCGACAATTGCTGTTCTATGCTTTCCCATAATGGCAGTAATTGAATATGACTAATCGCATCCAGTTTGATAATAGTGTCTTTCCAGCGATCAGCTTCTGTCGATAATTGATTGCGACGCAATAACGTTGTGCGAAGTTCGTTACGTTTTTCCATCCGCTTTACAATGACAATCTTTTCTTCTGCACACTCAGCAATGACTTTATTTTCACGACTCTCTAACGCTGCTCGCTCTGCGGTTAGTAATGTCGATAAGCTATTTAAATCCGCTTGATCAGCGCCGAGTGATTGATATATTTCACCTGCTAATAAATTCAACGCAGAAGTATCAATGTTCGTCTGGTGAGATGATGACTGTTCCGAGTCTTGCTTGGAAGATTGTTTGTCCGATTGCTTCGAAGAATGACGCTCTGCATTTTTAGGCAGATGGTCTGGCAAATGACCTGACATTTTTTGTTGTGGCATAACTTTACTCCCAGCGTGTGTGGCGGGAGAAAAGACATTGAGTAACTCGGTAAGCATGGCATCGAGTTGGCAAGTTATCGGTTAGCTATTTATTAGCTAACTACCGAAAAGTTGCTCGTCAGCCAAAATACGTGTTGCTACCTGATCGGCATCAACTATATAGGTACCATTATCAATGCGCTCGCGAATATCATTAACTCGCGCTTCATCAATTTCTGGCAGTGCCTGCAAATCACGCTGAATACGATTGAGCTCTTGCGCACGTACGCTTAATTGAACGGTATCATTATTACTATCAACTAACGCATCAGCACTAGCGCGGCTATTAGCCTTGCTGTTACTGTCGCTATTGTTATCAACGCCACCACTATTATTAGTGCTAGTCTGAGCAGTGCTCGACTGTGGGCCGTTAATGTTGTTGATGTGATTAACCATGTTCGTTCAAACTCATATCATTTATTAATTTCAGTGTGTTGCTGCATCCTAAATCGCTGTTGCCGTCTGTACTGGTCTTTTCTCTTTATTTTAACTATTTAACTAGTTAGTTATTTAGCTATTCAAATAGTTCTTCTTTACTTAAACCTTTTTGAGTCTAACCAATCGCCAAAGCGGGATGCATGTTTGCACAATACCCTTATCGGCCATTATTTTTGTAACTTGAGTCACGTTTTAAAGCATTTTTGCTATTAAGCCATCGGCTTAATTTAAGTGCTTGAAATCATTTAATAAACTTTTTTCGCTTAAAGTGGTGTGTGCTGGCTTTCACACCTATAGCCAATCACATCACGGTTTGTACCTTGCCTGGCGCAATCACTCTGGCTTTGATAACACGTTTTGAGCTCAGATTACGCACTTTAATTTGCTGACCTTTGCTGCCATCACCCATGGCAGTACCAGCCATTTTTGCGCTTACGCCCTGAGAGTTGGCAATGATAATGACTTGATCACCACGTTTAATCCATTTGGGTTGCGCTAAGCCATTACTGTTTAAAGGTTTTCCAGCATCAACAGGGCGGGTGGCACGAGTGCCAATAGCATCGTTAATACGAATTAAATAGTTACTGCTCAAACCCTGTAGCTTTTGCTCACGAATAACAATATCGGCGGCATTAATAATGTCATTGCGTTGAATCGGTCGTGCTGCTGTGACAACAGATTGCCATTGCGCAAATTGAATGGGAATAAAAACGCTCCACGGCTTGTGATCATCACAGCGGACTTTAATCAACTTGCGACCTGCACGAGCATTAGCCTTTTGTGGTGTAAAACTCAAAGGCTGACTACAGCGTCGCAGCGTCAACCTTGAATCAATCGGCGCGGCACTGTATTCAAATCGAGTCAGTGGATTGTCGGTGTTGGATTGCTGCCGAACATAATTGAGCGTTAATGCTTGGATCTCTGTGGCATTGATCGTAACGGCTAAGTTAGCAGTCGCTGGTTCAGGCGCTTGAGCAGAAGGGCTGCTCTCCCAATGCTGTTTATCAATACTGGCTATGCTATCAACGCCATTATTTGCTGAGCCGGGAATAGCCCAAAATAATAAGCCCATAATGCAGGCGGCACTGGCGGTGAGTCCCGCAGTATGTGCAGACTGACAATCCGCTTGCCGGTGGTGACGGTTTCGCTTGTTGCTAGTGGCTATTGCAAGGGATGCAATAGATGCCACGGATACTTTTTTCATGCTGCAACTCATATAGCGCCAAAAAATTGCCTATTCATTCAATTACTGATTAAAGGAGCAATTTTCATGCCGTTAACGCTGATCGCCCAGCCTCTCTTATGTCTGCATTGATGAAACCTTGATCGACTTCATTAGTTGCCTGTTACTTCGTCACACCTTGCCGCATTGCGGCAGCCGCTTGCCGCAACACCCTAAGAAATTATCGATTCATTGGTCCAATAATTAGTTAAGTAATTGATTTTAATAAATAAAAAGGTTTTGGCATATCGGTTGCTCTACTCATTGTGGAAATAAAATTTTTAAACGAGAGAGTAGCGATGACAGCGATCAACTTTGCCAATGCCCTAGGCGTCCATGAGCGAGCTTTGCATTTACGCACTGAGCGCTCGGCGGTATTGGCGAACAATTTGGCTAATGCAGAGACCCCAGGTTTTAAAGCGCGTGATTTTAATTTTCGTGATGCATTACAAGCGGCTAAGGCAGACAAGCAGGCTATGCATATGTCGCGTACGCATGCAGGCCATATTGTCTCTACGGTTAAAAGTGAAGGTGCGTCGGTAGCACTCTCTTATCGCGTGCCACTGCAAGCTAGCATCGACGGTAATACGGTTGATTCCCAATTAGAAAGTGCCGCCTTTGCTCGCAACGCTCTAGAGTTCGGCGCCAGCTTCCGCTTTTTAAATGGCCGCTTCGCCAGTTTGGGTAAAGCCTTAAGCGGTAATTAGAACAGCCTTGAGCAGTGAATAAAAAGCCTTAAGCGATAAGAGCATTAAAACAGGATACAGGAAAGAGATATGAGTTTAGGAAGTGTATTTGACATAGCAGCCATGGGGATGAGCGTACAAACCATTCGCTTAAACACCACCGCTAGCAATATGGCAAACGCAGAAACATCTGCCAGCTCAGAAGCCGAGGCTTATAAAGCGCTGCGTCCAGTGTTTGTATCTAGCAGCGAAAAAAGTGGTGGTACTCATTCATCCGAAAATTTTGGTGTCATGGTGCGCGAAATTGTCGAAAGCCAAGCGCCGGTCAATAAAGCTTACGAGCCTAATAATCCGCAAGCCAATGAAGAGGGTTATGTTTTTTATTCGAACGTAAATACCGTTGAAGAGATGGCAGATATGATTTCTGCCTCACGCTCTTTTCAAATGAATGTAGAAATGATGAATACCACAAAATCAATGATGCAGCGTTTGCTTTCGATGGGTCAGTAATAGAGTCATCGGCGTTAGATAACAGATAGTGCATCAAAATATTAATTATTAAGTAAAACTAGGTACATAGCATGACTGAAATTAATAGCTCAACTTCCAGCGATATTATTAATTCGTTAGGTACAAAAACCAACGCAGCAACCGAAGAGCAAGATCTTGGTAAAGATGCTTTTCTACAGCTAATGATTGCGCAGTTGCAAAATCAGGATCCATTGAGCCCCGCTAAAAACGAAGACTTTATTGCTCAGTTAGCGCAGTTTAGTTCGGTAGAGGGTATCCAGAATATCAATTCTTCAATTGAAGAGTTGGCGACCGCCTTCCGCTCTAGTCAAGCGTTAGAAGCTTCCTCTCTTGTCGGTCGACAAGTTCAGGTCAGTGCTGATACAGCGACTTTATCTGCCGATGGGCCCGTTCGCGGCACCATCGATTTAGCAACCAGTTCAGCCAATATCAAACTTTATATCGAAGGTCCTGATGGTCAGGTGGTAAGAACGCAGGATATCGGCACGCAAGAGCGTGGCGCGATTGATTTTACTTGGGACGGCACTAACGAAAGCGGCTTACGCGTAGCAGATGGTGCTTACCGTGTTTACGCCAGCGGTTTGGTTGATGGTGAAATTGCAGATCTTCCGGTTGCGATTGGTGCCAACGTTAACAGTGTGACGATAGGCCAAAACGATTCCATGATTTTAAATATTGAGGGTGTTGGTGCAGTGCCGCTTTCAGAAGTAAGCCGATTTTTATAACAAGCCATTTTGATGCGACGAATTGAATGCTCGGATAGCCAATTAAATAGAATAGGTAGGAGATAGATTATGACTTTTAATACAGCATTAACAGGGTTACGCGCAGCAACCAGTGACCTCAATGTAACAGGTAATAATATTGCTAACGCTAGTACTGTGGGTTTTAAACAGTCGCGTGCAGAATTTGCTGATGTCTATGCTAGCTCGGTTGTTGGCGGCGGTACTAACGCTATCGGTAATGGTGTACGGGTTTCCGATGTGTCACAGCAGTTCTCACAAGGCAATATTAGTTTTACTGAAAACGCTTTAGATCTAGCGATTAATGGCGGTGGCTTTTTCGTATTAAGTGATCAGGGCTCACAAGTCTTTACCCGCGCAGGCCAATTTGGTGTTGATGATACGGGTTTTATCACAACTAATGATGGTGCGCGTTTACAGGGTTTTCCTGCCAATACATCAGGGACTGTTTCGGATGTATTAGGTGATCTGCAATTAAGCACCGCAGATATTTCACCGCGACAAACCACTTTAGTTGATATGTTATTTAATCTAGATGCCGATGCAGCAGTGCCAGAAAGCATTGTTAATACAGCTATTTCAGAGGGCTCTGTCGAGCAGGCTGCGCAGGGTGCTTTAAATGGCTATGCAGCAGGCACCATTGATATTGGTGGCACAACTTATAATGTTCCGGCAGGCGCTAATCAATCAGCGAGTGTTATTGCAGGATCACTATCTGCTATTTCTGGCGTTTCAGCTTCTGCTATTACACGCGCCGACTTAGTGATTCCTGGCGGTTCGGCAACTGCTAACCAACTACGTGTTAACGGTGCAGAGATTATTGGTGCCGACATTACTCAAATTACTTCAGCCATTGATTCATTACCGGGTATTACTGCTTCAGAGGCAGGTGGTGTTATTAGTGTTGTTTCAACACTGGGCGATGATTTGCTTTTTACAGCGGGTGGCGGCTTAACGGCGAATGTCACGGGTAATGGCGGCGGCGGTGCGGTGAATATCGATGGCGCTTTAGGTGCGCCAGCTAACCAAGCAACGGTCGGCGGTTTAGTTAATTTAACCTTAGATGCAGGGCTTTCAATTAGTGCGGGTACGACTACATCAGCAGGCACTAATTTATTCCCTAATGTTCCTGCGTTAACGTTAGTACGAACTAATTCTTTTGATCCCAGTGATGGCAATACTTATAACGATGCAACCTCAGTGACCATTTTTGATTCGCTGGGTAGCCGTCATGTGTTATCACAGTACTTTGTTAAAGAGCCACCGGCTTTAAGTGCGCCTAACACTTGGAGTATGTATGTCCAAATTGACGGGCAAAACGTCGGTGACCCTGATGTTTTATCTCCTGATGTGCCGACGTTAGCACGCTTTACACTTCGCTTTTTCAACGACGGTACATTAGATACGGCTAACAGTGATGAGTTGTTAGTCTCTAACTGGACGCCATTGGATGCCGACGGCAATCCAGCGGGCGCATTAGGCCCATTAACTGTTGCTAATGGTGGTACAACGACAATTGCTGTGCCACCGGTTAGTTCTAACTTTGTGTTAGATGTTAATGGGTCATCACAGTTTAGTGGTGGCTTCTCAGTCAACGAATTAGATCAAGATGGTTTTGCACGTGGCCGGTTATCAAGTGTCGATGTTTCTGAGACGGGTGTTATTTTTGCCCGCTACAGTAATGGTGAGGCACTGACTCTAGGTCGTGTGGCGCTAGGTTCATTTGCGAATGAGCAAGGTCTTACACCACTAGGTGATTCTACTTGGGGTCAATCGTTTGAATCGGGTGAGCCAGTTATTGGCGCGCCGCGAACGGCATCTTTGGGTTCTATTACATCGGGCGCACTAGAAGATTCGAATGTTGAATTGGCTGAAGAGTTAGTGGCATTAATTATCGCGCAAAGAAATTTCCAAGCGAATTCGAGAACTATCGAAACGGCTAATGAGATTCAACAAACCATTATCAATCTTCGTTAATTTTTATAACCAAGATAATAGTTAAACAAAGCTAATAAGCAAAACTAAGAGGCGGACTAAAAAGTGGATCGTGCATTATATATATCAATGACCGGCGCCAAGCACAACATGCTTGAGCAGGCTGCTCGTTCGCACAATTTAGCTAACGTCTCAACCGTGGGCTTTAAAGCTGATTTAGCCAATGCTATGTCAATGCCGATTCAAGGGGGCGATGGTTATAACAGCCGTGTTTATGCTGTTACACAAACGCCAGCTGTTGATTTAAGTAGCGGCCCTTTACTTGAAACCGGTCGCGAATTAGATGTGGCCGTGGATGGTGATGGTTGGATTGCTGTACAAAATGCAAATGGCGAAGAGGCTTATACGCGTGGCGGTAATTTGAGTGTCGATACTTTTGGTTTATTGCGCAATGAGCGTGGCTTGTTGGTAATGGGTAACTCTGGACCGATTGCTATTCCTGAAGCAGAAAAAATTGATGTTGGTGTAGACGGAACAATTTCGGTTCGCGCCTTAGGGCAGGGGCCAGAAACCTTGGTTGAAGTTGATCGTATTAAATTGGTTAATCCCGAGGTAAGCGATTTGCAAAAACAACAAGATGGTTTGATTTATAGCCGCAATGGTTCTGAGGGACTCGATGCTAATGTACGTTTGCGTTCGGGGTTTTTAGAAAATAGTAATGTCAATGCGGTGGGTGAGCTGACCTCAATCGTTTCGCTGGCTAGACAATTTGAAATGCAAATTAAGATGATGCAAACCGTTGCTCAAAATGCTGAGTCCAGTGCGCGTGTTTTGCAGGTTCAAGTTTAACAATTTTAAATATATCGCTAGACGATAAAACTGAATAACAGCCGGAAGCAGAAAGCAAAGCAGATGGCTAAATAGAAAATAAAGGGTAGGGTTAAATCATGCATGCAGCATTATTTGCGAGTAAAACAGGGTTAACGGCTCAAGATAAGCAGTTGACCACTATCTCTAATAACTTAGCGAACGCATCAACAGCGGGTTATAAGCGTGACCGCGTTATTTTTGAAGATTTGCTTTACCAAATTCAACGCCAACCGGGTGCGCAATCGGCACAAAATAATCAACTGCCATCGGGCTTACAGTTGGGAACCGGTGTGCGAGTAGTGGGTACGCAAAAACAATTCAGCACGGGTAACTTGCAGGTTACCGATCAGCCTTTAGATATGGCGATTGATGGTCGTGGTTTTTTTGAAATCCTCCAACCTAATGGCACGACAGCCTATACGCGTAATGGTGAGTTTCATCTTAGTGTTGATGGCGAGATTGTGACGGCGGGTGGTTTGGTTTTAGAGCCTTCTATTACTATTCCTGAAGGCGCTCAAACAGTAACGATTGGCCAAGATGGCACGGTTTCTGTGCTTATCGCAGGTGAAACATCGCCGACTCAGGTGGGCAATGTGCAACTAGCAGATTTTATAAACCCAGCGGGTTTGCAAGCCATGGGATCTAACTTGTTTTTAGAAACAGCTTCGAGTGGCGCGGCTCAACAGGGCACTCCTGGTTTGAATGGCTTTGGTGCAATTCGACAGGGCAGTATTGAAAACTCAAACGTTAATATTGTAGAAGAGCTGGTTAATATGATTACCACTCAGCGTACCTACGAAGTGAATTCAAAAGTGTTACAGACAACTGATCAGATGCTGCAATTTATTACGCAGAATATTTAAAACGTTAGTTTAGTAGTGATGGTGATGAAAAAAATGTTGGTTAAAACACAGTTTTCTAAATTGATTCAGTTAGTCGTAATTTCTATGTTGTTGCTAGCGGGTTGCGCTGTTGTTCCTCAAGCTGAAAAGCCAGATACGGCTGAATTTGCGCCGGTCTCTGTGCCGAGTAAAAGTAATCAACCTTTGAGTGCTGGTAGCTTATTTCGTCCAGAAGTGGGTGTGAATTTATATGATGATCGTCGAGCTTATCGTGCTGGCGATATTATTACCGTTACTTTAAATGAACGAACGGTGTCGAGTAAATCGGCGGAAACAAAAATAGATAAAGATGGCAAAGTCGATTTTGGCGAAGATTCGATATTAGGCAATTTGGTTGATCTTAAGGGAAGCTCTTTGTTGACGAGTGTTGAGCAGACTCGAGCTTTTGATGGTTCGGGAGAAACTGATCAACAAAATCGCTTGCAAGGTAGCATTGCCGTTACCATTGCCGATGTTTTGCCGAACGGTCTGTTAGTTATTCGTGGCGAAAAATGGATGACGTTAACTAATGGACAGGAGTTTATCCGCATCAGCGGTTTAATACGCCCTGATGATGTTGCTTCAAATAATACAGTCTCGTCAACTAAAGTTGCGGATGCACGTATTTCTTATAGCGGTACCGGTGATTTAGCAGCTGCTAATAAACAAGGTTGGGCTTCGCGCTTCTTTAATTCTTCAGTGTGGCCCTTTTAGGATGTTATTTATGAATCAACAGCACACTTCTATAAGCAGTCTTAGACGTTTTTTATTGCTTGCTAGTTTATTATTAGCCAGTGTAGTGGCGCAGGCTGACCGTTTAAAAGATATGGCATCGATTGCGGGTGTTCGCTCTAACGCTTTGGTCGGCTATGGTTTGGTCGTTGGTCTAGATGGTACAGGTGACCAAACATCACAGACGCCTTTTACTACGCAGTCATTTACTAATATGTTGAAGCAGTTTGGCATTACCACTCCTGAGGGCGCGCGCTTTCAGTTAAAAAATGTAGCAGCGGTAGCCATTCATGCAGAGATTCCTGCGTTTACTAAGCCTGGGCAGACGATTGATATTACGGTGTCATCAATAGGTAATGCAAAAAGCTTGCGCGGTGGCAGCTTATTGCTTGCACCGTTAAAAGGTATTGATGGTGAAATTTATGCGTTGGCACAAGGTAATTTAGTTGTCGGTGGTTTTGGTGCAGAGGGTAACGATGGCTCAAAGATTACCGTTAATGTGCCAAGTGTTGGGCGAATCCCTAACGGTGCTACCGTTGAGCGAATGATCGACACTGGATTTGATACGGCCAGTAATATTATTTTTAATTTACATCGCTCTGATTTTACTACTGCGAAACGTGTGGCTGATCGTATCAATACTGTTTTTGGCCCTGATGTGGCACAAGCGCTCGACGCTAGTTCCATTATTGTTACATCACCGAAAACGGCGGATCAGCGTGTTACCTATGTTTCGGTGTTAGAGAATCTTGAAATCGAACAAGGGCAGGCATCAGCTAAAGTTATTATCAATTCACGTACCGGCACGATCGTGGTGGGTAGTAGTGTAAAGGTTTCTCCAGTTGCAGTGACTCACGGTAGCTTGACCGTCACCGTTGCTGAAAATGCAGCAGTGAGTCAGCCCAATGCGCTCGCTGGTGGCGAGACCGCTATCGTTAATGATTCGGGCGTAGAAATTGAAGAAGAAAGAAATCGTATGTTTTTGTTTGATCCCGGTACGCAGTTAAATGAAATTGTTAGAGCGGTTAACTTAGTGGGTGCAGCACCTGGTGATTTAATGGCAATACTCGAAGCTATGAAGCAAGCCGGTGCACTTCGCGCTGAACTTGTTGTTATTTAGATTGTACTAGGCGACTTATGTCAGGACTCACCTCAAACAATGCCAGTTCGATATCTGCGTCCGCCGCAGCCTATGGTGGTGGACATAGTTCGGTATACAGTGATGTGCAAGGTCTAGAGTCGATCAAGCAGTTAGGGCAGGTTGATGAAAATGCAGCATTGGCAGAAGTGTCAAAGCAGTTTGAATCAATTCTTGTCAATATGATGTTGAAGAATATGCGCAGTGCAACCAATGTACTTTCGGAAGGCAGTTATCTTGGTGGTGACCAAGTGTCCTTCTATCAAGAAATGCTAGATGATCAGTGGAGTGTTGAGTTAACACGCGGTGCAGGTTTGGGTTTTGCTGAACCTATGGCTCAGCAGCTGGGCGGTGATCGCGCTATTCCTAAAGGCGATGGCATGACATCGGCGGCTATGTCCATTGAGCAGATATTGTCGGGCGTTCGAATTACTAAACAGCGCAGTGAATTTATAGCACCTGTTGCATCGGCTACGACTGTCAAGAACGCGCAACCATTAGGTGATGCGACATACTTTGCAACACCAGAAGCTTTTGTTAAAGAGCTTTACGACAGTGCTGAACAAGCGGCTAATAAACTGGGTGTTGCGCCGTCGACACTATTAGCTCAATCCGCATTAGAGACCGGCTGGGGCCAGCATTTACCCAGTGGTAAAGAGGGTCAGCACGGTTTTAATTTGTTTGGAATTAAAGCGGATGATCGTTGGTCGGGTCCTGTGACACAAGTTGAGACTGTAGAATATTTTGCCGGTCAACCTATTAAAGTTAATGCAAATTTTCGTCGTTACGATTCTTTTGAACAGAGTTTTAATGACTACGTCGATTTTGTCAGTTCCCAGTCGCGCTATCAGCCAGCCTTAGAGAAAGCGACTGATGCGGCTGGATATATTCAGGCTTTGCAAGCAGCAGGTTATGCAACGGATCCTCAATATGCAGAAAAAGTCCAAGCGATTCTTAACCGCGATATATTTAATAAGGCATCGTTAGATGCGATTTCTTTTTCACTGTCTGAGCAACAGCCTCATGGGTAAAGTGCGCATGAGTAAGGGTCGAGGTCAATAATGGGATTGCTCAATATCGGTGTAACCGGTTTACTTGCCAGCCAAGCGGCAATTAATACTACGGGTCACAATATTGCTAACGCTAATGTTCAGGGCTATAGCCGGCAAGAGGTTGTGCTCGAAACTAATGCGCCAAAATTTGGCAATGGTGGTTTTGTTGGTAATGGTGTTGAAGTCGAAACTATTCGACGTATTACTAATGAGTTTATTACTCAGCAGTTGCGTATCGATACGGCTAATTTTTCTGAGTTAGATGCTTTTGCTGCTCAAATCGGCCAATTAGATTCGGTCATTGCAGGTGCTAATACCGGCTTAACAGCCGCTTTGGATAGTTTCTTTTCATCGCTGCAATCGGTTGCTGATTCGCCAACTTCATTACCTGCGCGGCAACTGGTACTCAGTGAAGCTGAACGTCTTGCGCAACGATTTAATGTCTTACAAGCGGGAATTAGTGGTCAAGCAGATAGTGTTAATAGCCAGATTCGTTCTATCGGTTCGCAGGTAGATAAGTTAGCGGTTAGTATCGCAAAACTTAATGGCGATATTTCTGCGGCGCAAGGTTTTTCAACGTCTGATCAGGTCAATGATTTACTGGATCGTCGCGAAGAGGCATTGCGACAGTTGTCTGAGTTGGTGTCATTTAGCACTTCCGAGCAAGATGGAAACATTATTAATGTTTTTGTTGGTGGCGGCCAACCTCTGGTGTTAGGCAGTAATTCTAATCGTGTTGTAGCGGTAGATAATCCACTTGATCCTAACCGGACAGAATTAGCGATTGATGTTAATAATAATCTGCAAATAGTCACGGATAGTTTTTCTGGTGGTAGCTTGGGCGGTTTATTGCGTTATCGCAATGATGTGCTGGACTCTGCAACAGGTAATGTCGGTGTGTTAGCGTTGGCAGTGACGGATATGTTTAATGCCCAGCATCGAGCCGGTATCGATTTAAACGGTCAGCAAGGTATTGATTTCTTCACACCCATTAATACCGATGCTTTGATGCGCGAGCGTATTAAAGCCTCGAGTAATAACGGTTTTCCTAATGATCGAGAGGCCGCTGTATCGATAGATAATATTAGCCAGTTAACGGGTAGTGATTATCGTTTGAATTTAGGCGGTACGGCGCCGTTAAATTACACCTTAGTGCGTGCGAGTGATCAGGCTGTTGTCTCAAGCGGCATGCTGTCGAATAGTTTTCCGCAGACATTAATGACGGATCAAGGTTTTTCTATTCAATTAAATGCAGGCAGTTTTCAAACCGGCGATAGCTTTTTGATTAAGCCAACGCTGTCGGCTGCCGAAAGCATGGCGGTTAATATTCGGGATACAGCCTCTTTAGCTTTGGGCTCTCCTATTATTGCCGATGCGAGTTTAGGTAATTCAGGATCGGGCGTTATCTCGCAAGGCGGCATTATTCGCGTTGGTGAAATTGATTCTCGAACACTGCCTGCGTTTGCCAATGCTGGGCAGTTGTCACCGCCCTTATTGATTCGTTTTACTAGCGCATCGACTTACGATGTATTGGATAACAGTGACCCACTGAATCCACAACAGCTAAGTCCACCATTAAGAAATCAGACTTTTGCGCCGAACCAAAATAACAATCTGTTACCGCAAGATTTGAGTGCTACTTATATTTCAACAACGGCTGCACATGTGTTTGATGCACA
Organism: Pseudomonadales bacterium; assembly: GCA_028223755.1. Taxonomy (GTDB): domain Bacteria; phylum Pseudomonadota; class Gammaproteobacteria; order Pseudomonadales; family UBA7434; genus UBA7434. The sequence continues at coordinate 49,471 of JAOIUY010000011.1, forward strand.
GGCAGGTATTATTGGTAGTGGTGTGAGTAACGGTTATCCAGATCCTAACCCGTTGATTACCACCGAGACCATTACAGTCAACACCGTTAACGCAGCAACGGGTTCGACCAGTGTCGCCTCAGTCAATTTGTTAGCCGACGAGTCGGCGGCAACAGCGGCGGCACGTATAAACACCTTGAATGGTGTTACCGCCACAGCCAATACCCAGGCGACATTAAATATTGTTGATGACGGCGATACGGGTTTATTGCGCATTCGCTTTAATGGTGTCACGTTAACCGATCCAGCTTTAGGTGCACTACCGAATCCACTAACTAGCGATATTCTTGCTGAGCGGATTAATCAAGTCTTTGCGGGCAGTGGCATTAGCGCAAGCAGTGATGGGACTTTGTTAACAGTGCGCTCGGTTAATGGTGCTGACCTACGTTTCGAAGAGTTTGGTACGGACGCAAACGACCGACTTGAAATCGTTAATGTGAATGGTGCGGCAACTAATATTTTAGTGCTCAATAATCAAGAAGCAGTGGTGGGCGGTACAATTGACGTGATCACCGAAGCTGGTTCAACCATCAGTACTTCGGGTGGATTATTTAGCAACCCAACGCCACAGCCACTACCGGTTTATTTAGGCTATCAGGTGAGTCTTGTGGGTGCGCCTGATGCGGGCGATACTTTTTCGATTAGTTTTAATGCCTCGGGTGTTGGCGATAACCGTAATGCTTTAGCTTTAGCCAGTTTGCAAACGGCCGATATATTGGATAATGGTTCGCTGAGTATTGCGCAAGGTTATAGCCAGCTGGTTGCCCAGGTTGGCGCGCAAACTGGTGCGGCAAATATTGACCGTGAAGCAGTGCAATCATTGTTGATTCAAACAACCGCGAGACGCGATTCGGTGGCCGGTGTGAATCTTGATGAAGAGGCCGCACGTTTAATACAGTTCCAGCAGTCATACACGGCTTCGGCACAAATTATTACGGTGGCTAGAGAGATTTTTGATACATTATTAGGTGCGTTTCGTTAAGATGTTTTTCGTTCGCTAAGCGTTAAAGCGAATGGGGGGCGTCTTTATTGACCTTGTTAACAAACATTTAAATAGTTGGTTTTATGCGTTTATCGTCATCACAAATTTATACGACAGGTTTAAGAGGTATTACCAATGCCTCTAATGAAGTGGCGCGCACACAAGAGCAAATTGCTTCTGGCCAGCGGGTACTAAAACCCTCAGATGACCCTGTGGCATCGACGCGTATTCTAGAGATCGAGTCTGATCTGGCTATTAGTAAGCAATATCAGCGTAATATTGATAATGTTGAAGGTCGATTACAGCGCGCCGAAGTGCAAATTGATAATGTCGAAGGTGTGATTGATCGTGTGCGTGAGTTGGTTATTCAAGCGGGCAGTGGTGCATTGACCAACCAAGATCGTCAACAGATAACCGTTGAAATTAATCAGCGACTTGAAGAGTTAGTTGATTTAACCAATGCGCGTGATGAAAACGGCAATTATATTTTTTCGGGTTTTAAAACTGATACAGCAGCATTTGCAGCTGTCGGTGATAACTATGCTTTTCAGGGCGATGAGGGCGTGCGCTTTGAGCAGGTTGCCAACGGTTTAAATATTGCCAGCAGTGAGAGCGGCAAAGCGCTTTTTGCTGATATTGCTACCGTCAATAACAATGTTGCCGTTTCGGCAGGTGTTAATAATACTTCGGATGTTCAAGTAGGGCGTGGTCTGGTTGTTGACCAAGATGTTTTTGATGCGGTATTTCCTGAAGATTATGCGATTATTTTTAATGACACGACCAGTGTGGCGCCAGTAGGTCCGAATTATTCGGTTAAGCGTTTGTCGGATGGCCAATTAATTAGCACCAATGTGCCTTTTGATTTGGCGACACCGATTATTATTAATGGTGTGGAAGTGACACTCAGCGATATTCCTAACCCGACTGATACCTTTTTGATTGAATCGACAAGTAAAGAAAATATGCTCAATACTGTCCAGCGTATTGGTGCCAGTTTGGCGAGCTTTACCGATCCAACTGAGCGAAGTGCTTTTATCGGTGATGCGCTCAATAATTTGAGCAATATCCAAGAGAATTTACTATCAGGTCGCGGACGAATTGGTGCGCGTCTAAATACACTGGAATCAACTCGCGCGAGTCAGCAAAGCCTCGATCTTATCAGTACCGGCGTACTGGATGAATTGCGAGGGCTGGATTATGCTGAGGCGGTTAGTCGTTTATCGTTTCAGAGTTTTATCTTAGAAGCTGCGCAGCAAAGTTTTGTCAAAGTATCGAGTCTGTCATTATTTAATTTTCTTCGATAAAACGCTTTTGATATTGTTTAGCTTGCCAGTAGAGCGAGTTGAGCTAGAAAATAAAAAAAATACTATTTATCGCGATGTTTTTACAATTTAAGCCTAATTTAAAACAAACGTATAATTATTAAACAGCATCCTTGTTGGATGTAATATTTGTCGACAGTTTTTAGCCTTTTGGCGCTTTCTTATTGGTTACTTTTCGCTTCTCGCTTGTTTCTCCCTCATTTTTATCTACTCTTTTTGTTCAATTGATCAAAACCCTTCTGTAAGTTGGACTAGTTCACACTTTTGCTTATAAAAAAGCCTAAAGCTTCAATAAAACTGGCCGCTATATCGGTAACTAAGTTTGAAGATAGTTTCTGACTATTGGCAGACAAGCACTAGGTTTTTTATTTCGGGTTTTTATTTTTAGATACAGAGTTAATGTTTTAACGCAGCAGCACCAATCTTACGGTCCGTTATTTACAGAAAAGGAGCTACACAATGCCTCAGATTATCAATACCAATATCTCTTCGTTAACGGCACAGCGAAATCTTAATAGTTCTCAAGAAGCCTTAAACGTATCACTTAACCGTCTATCTTCTGGTTTGCGTATCAACAGTGCTCGTGATGATGCTGCCGGTCTTGCCATTTCAAATGCATTTACGTCTCAGGTTCGTGGTTTGAATCAGGCTATTCGTAATGCTAACGATGGTATTTCGCTCGCTCAGGTAGCTGAGGGCGCATTACAAGAATCAACCAACATCTTACAGCGAATTCGTGAACTCTCTATTCAGTCTGCTAACGGTACTAACTCCGGTACTGAGCGAGCGGCGCTTCAACAAGAAGTCTCACAATTACAACAAGAACTTAATCGTATCGCCGAGACTACATCGTTTGGTGGTCGCGCATTGTTAGATGGTTCTTTTGGTACAGAAACATTCCAGGTTGGCTCAGAGGCAAACCAAACTATTAGTGTTTCAATCGGTAATGCACGAGCAACGGCCATTGGTGCTAATACCGTTGCGCCAACAGGCACATTAAGTAGTGCCATTGCTGCAACTGCTGTTGCAGCGAATACAGTGGTTGCCGCAGAAGACTTAACGATTAGCGGCCCATTAGGAACAACGGCACCGGCATTAGATATTGGTGTCGGCCAAACAGCGGATTCTATTTCAGCGTTAGTTAATGCCAATGAAGCGACAACGGGTGTGACTGCTGATGCAAGAACACAGGTTCGTATTTCAAGTGTGGCAGTAGCGAGTTATACCTTCACACTAGGATCACGCACGACTGACGCTGCGGGTAATACGACTAACTTTGATGCTGCGGGCATTACCGTTAATGTTACGAGTGCAAATGATCTTTCTGGTTTAGCCGATGCCATTAATCAGCAAGCGGGTGTGACAGGCGTAACGGCCTTATCAGAAGGCAGCACCTTAGTGCTGACCAATGAAGAAGGTCGCGATATTACTTTGGATGCATTAGTAGGTGCGGGTTCATCACTGACTGTGCAAGGCCTAACATCAACGGGTGCTGACTCTGGTGCGGCTGATGTCGTTACTGCCGCCGCCGATGATGCCTTTGCGGTTGGTGGTTCTATCTCTTTTAGTGCCGCTTCGGCGTTTACAGTGACTTCGGCTAATGCCGGCGGTTTATTTGCAGCGACAACCGCTAATGCAAGTACATTAAGTAATGTGGCTTCGGCAGATATTGGTACGCAATCGGGTGCGCAAGCAGCTATCGCTGTAGTTGATGCTGCGATTCAGGGTATCGATTCGCTTCGTGCTGGTATCGGTGCGGTGCAAAACCGTTTGCAATCAACCATCTCGAATCTACAAAGCGTCTCTGAAAATGTATCAGCAGCGAGAAGTCGTATCCAAGATGCTGACTTTGCTGCAGAGACTGCAAGCTTGACTCGAAACCAAATTCTGCAACAAGCAGGTATTTCAGTATTGGCGCAAGCTAATGCATTACCGCAGCAGGTATTAAGTCTGCTTCAGTAGATCTGTAATGCGTCAGCCGCTATTCAGTTAATTGTTGGTGGTTGGCGCTATAAAGCAGGATTATTCTGATGGCTTATCGAAGAAATGACTAGCATTGGTGTTTTCAAACTGTCGGCGAAGGGTTTAATCCGTTCAGCCGACAGTTTCGTTTTGAAAGTACCAATAATCATTCGCGTGATCTATTCGCGCATGCCCCGTTCGCGTCTCTGCGATTAAATAATAGCGGCAAGACTTTGCCGCAAGATGTTTCAAATTTAGTCAATACATCGCTTTATCGTCCGTCAACGCAGCAGCAATTTGTAGACCTTGCCACTCAGTTATCTCAACAAGTGCAAATCATTCAGCGTGATTTACGCTTTACTGTTGATGAACATAGCGGTAAAACAGTGATTGTTGTCATGGATAGCCAAACAGGCGAGGTGATTCGGGAAATTCCCAGTGAAAAGCTGCGTCAGCTGGCACATAATTTGCGTACTCTACAAGAACGACAAGAACAATTAGACGGTTCAACAGGCCATTTATCAGCATTAAAAGGCCACTTACTCGACGTTCGCGTGTAGCTTAAACGGCTGCACTAGGTATTTTTATATGGCTAGTGTTTCATCTCTTGGTGTTGGATCCGGTTTAGACCTTCAGACTTTGGTTGACGGTCTGGTGGCGTCTGAGCAACAGTTACGTTTCGGTCGCTTAGATACACAAGAAGCGATTGCCACCGAGCGTATTTCGGCCTATGGCCTATTAAAAAGTTCGGTGTCGCTATTTGATGGCTCGCTATCTTCTATTGGCAACATCGCTACGTTTCAAGCGCGCACAGCTAGCTCATCCGATCAAGATGCTTTTACGGTGAGCGCAGCGGTTAATGCTGGCGTGGGTAATTACAGTGTTGAAGTGATTGAAGCGGGTGAGCGGCACTCACTGAGCGGCAGTAATTTTGTTGATATCACGAACACAGCTATTAGCAGTGCGGATTCGCTTATCGGCGGCGGCACACTGCTTATTCAGCAGGGTAGCCAGCCTTCTTTCTCGGTAACGATTGATTCTGCAAACAGTTCACTCAATGCGATTGCCTCGGCTATTAATGAGTCGTTAGGTAATACCGGTGTTGAAGCTAGTGTTATTAACGCTGATGCCGGTCCAGTGTTGGTTATTAACGGCAACGATGCCGGCAGTGATAATGAAATTAGCATTAGCGTTAACGATATTGATACTAACGATACCGATGCACAGGGTTTATCGCAGCTAACATTTGATGTCGGTGATATTGCTGGCTCGAATCTAACTCAAGTAACAGCCGCCCTTGATGCGCAAATCACGGTGAATGGACAGTCGATCACATCAACATCAGGTCGTCATTTTAATGAAGTCGTCACCGGCGTATCGATTACGGCTATCACTGAAACGACGTCAGCAGGCACAGCCAGTATTACAAAAAATACTCAGCAGGCGTTGTCTGCAGTTAATGAATTTATTGATAATTTTAATGCCTTATCGAATAGTATTGATGACTTAGGCCGGGGCGGAACTGAAGAGGGAAGTAGTGCTGGTGTATTAGTGGGTGATTCAGTATTGCGCACCTTAGATGCACAATTGCGTCGGACTATTTTTACTGCCATTGATGAAACTCAACCTGAGGGTGTCCGTACGCTAAGCGATATTGGCATCAGTATTGATCGCGATGGCCAGTTATCATTAAACAGCACAAAATTTAATGCATTGCTTGATTCTAACTTTGATGATGTGGCGCGTTTACTGGCTGCCGATGGCAACACTATTGCTCAAAACCATCAGTTTGAATCTATTGCCTATGACAGCCTGACCACTTCATTTGGCGACGCAAGTATAGGTATTACTATAGGAGAGGAAAGTTTTACAGTTAGCTTTTCTACGCTAGAAGGCAATGATAATTTACTGGGCGTGCAAGCTTTAATTAATAATGCCGTCGATAATCCAGGCGTTACAGCATCACTTATACTCGTCGACGACGGTGCCGGCGGTACCGGTGCAAAAATGATACTCACAGCTGATGCTGCTGGTCCTGATTCAGCAATGACGATAACAGACGGCGCTGAATACTTTAGTGAAATTACCACGCCAGAACTCGATGCGCCCGAAGGTGTTATTACACGTTTGCAGTCGGTAGTTGATGGCTTTTTAGGTGCTGCTGGCCAACAAGGCATTATTGATGCGCGCACTGAAGGTTTAAGTCAGGATGTCGAACGCATTAGCGATGAGCGATTAGTGCAAGAGCAGCGTTTGCTTGCGTTTGAAGATCGCCTAGTTGCACAGTTTGCATCACTCGATTTGCTGGTTGCCAATTTACAATCTAACGGTAACTTTTTGTTGAGTCAGTTGAACTCAATTTCTCAAATCTCCTCCAATAACAATAATCGTAACGATAATTAGTAGTCATATAGAAGTGTAAACATGTAGAAGTATAGACATATAGATTAAGTGATATAAAAAGATTATTGGGGGAGTAGGAGTACGATGAAGAATTTACAAGCAGGCCAGCAATACAAATCGATTAATACGCAAACAGGCGTTATTGATGCTGACCCACACCGCTTAATTCAGATGTTATTTTCCGGTGCGCTAGAATATATTTCGGTGGCAAAAGGATGCATGCAGCGCGACGATTTGGCCGGTAAAGGTGAGGCTATTAGCAAAGCGATAGGTATTGTTGGTGGTCTATTGGACAGCGTTAATGTTGATGCAGAGCAAGAGGGCTTAGGTGACAACCTCTCTGCGCTTTATCATTTTGTTACACGCCGTTTGACTGAGGCGAATGCCAACAATGATAGTGTGGCACTTGATGAATCTGCGAATGTCTTGCGAGAGCTACAGGCCGGATGGAATGATATTCGAGCTGAAGTTGTATCTGAGTCGTCAACTGAATCAATACCGGTTTAAATACAGAGGTGTCTGTGAATCAAACAATATCGCCAACATGGCAATTAGGTGATCATGAAACGCCATCATTGGATCAATTGATTGCAGCCTTTGAGCTTGCGTATCGCGACACCGATTGGTTAAAAATTTCACAGCTAAATGACTACACTCAGCCCTGTGTCGAAGCCGAAATTGTAGTGATCAATGCAGCGGCCACCGCGGCAGGCAAAAGCCCAGACTCAGCTATTATTGCTTTAAAACCTAGCCTCGAAAAATTGACTGCCATTTATCAGTCTATGCAACAGCAGTGTGCGGCAGAACGAGATACTCTGGCCGCTAAGTTAAATGAAGTGAAGGTAGGACGGTCAGCTACTGGGCAATACACTTCAACGTCCTCTTTGTAGTTTTTTTGTTCATTTAGCAGCGATTCACTCTTTATTTATCTGAAATTGTCATTTCTCTCGTTTTTTCTTAAGCTTTCCGTCCTGCTTTTTCTCCACCTTTTCACTTTTGCGATTGTATTCTCGTTTTTTTTGAGAAGTGAATGAATTTGAAGGTTTTTTTACGAAAAATCATTGCTTGATCGACCATTCTCTTACATAATCTCGCCTTCAAAAGCGTCAGGGTTTTGACTGCGAAAAAGCAGTTTTTCAAAACCGTATGACAGTTAGTCAAAACTATGACATTTCGTGGTTAAGTCGAAGGATTCGATTTTTAATAGCGTAACGTGGCATAAAAATGGCGTAAATAGCATCTTATTGAGTAGCGGGTATGTGGGAAGAGACACGCATTGTCATTGTTGATAGCGATGAGCGCAGGCGACAGGATTTACAGTTAGTTTTCGAATTTATTGGTGAGCCCGCTCGAGCGCTATCGTATCCCGAGTGGTTAGACCCTGAAGTTCAAGCCAGCACCGATAATGGCAATCTAACGTTATTAGTTCTGGGTGATGATGCTCAGCCATTAAACGAACGTTTAGCGCTGGCTCAGCAATGGCAAAACCACTTGCCGGTGATGTTAGTCGATCATGTCGCTGATCAAGCCTTAGATGCTGACGTTATGCGTCCTGTTATTTCACAAGTCCAAATGCCGCCAAACTATGCGCGTATCGTTGACGATTTGCACCGCGCGCAAGTCTATCGTGAGCAGCACAGCGAATCGTTTAATCGCATTGTTCATCGCGATCCCTTATTGTTTCGAAGCTTAGTGGGCACGAGTCGAAAAATTCAGCAAGTGCGTGAGTTAATGGCGCAAGTGGCCGATAAAGATGTAACGGTACTGATTACCGGCGAATCGGGCACAGGTAAAGAAGTTGTCGCGCGTAACTTGCACTATCATTCGCCCCGTCGCCAGCAACCGTTTGTTCCCGTCAATTGTGGTGCTATACCACCTGAGCTCCTTGAAAGTGAATTGTTTGGTCATGAAAAGGGCGCGTTTACCGGCGCGATAAGTAGTCGTGCAGGGCGCTTTGAAATGGCACAAGGCGGCACCTTATTTTTAGATGAAATCGGCGATATGCCGCTGAATATGCAAGTTAAAATTTTGCGTGTGTTGCAAGAGCGTACCTATGAACGAGTGGGCGGTAATAAAACTTATCATGCGGATGTTCGCATTATTGCGGCGACACATAAAAATCTTGAAACCATGATAGAAAACGGCGATTTTCGCGAAGATCTTTATTATCGCCTGAATGTATTTCCCATTGAAATGCCAGCACTGCGTGAAAGAGTTGAAGATTTACCACTGCTGTTGAATGAGTTAATTTCACGACTTGAAAACGAACAGCGCGGGTCGATACGTTTTAATTCAGCTGCGATTATGTCGCTGTGTCAGCATAGCTGGGCGGGTAATGTGCGTGAGCTAGCCAACTTAGTTGAGCGCATGGCAATTATGTATCCCTATGGCGTTGCTGGTGTAAAAGATTTGCCATCAAAGTTTCGTTATGTCGAAGAGCCCGATGAATCAGCGGATGATGAAACGAACAGCCAGCATTTATCGGCACTACAGGCGGTAGCGAATATCGTTAATATTGATGCTAAACCTTTACTGCCGCATGAAGGTATTGACCTCAAAGCCTATATTGCCTCGTTAGAGCAAAATTTAATTCAGCAGGCACTCGATGATGCCAGCGGTGTTGTTGCCAGAGCCGCAGATAAACTACAAATCCGCCGTACCACGTTGGTCGAAAAAATGCGTAAATACGATTTAAATCGCGCTTAATCGTTGTTTCTTATTATTACGTTCATCACGTCCGACAAAAGATTGACTCAGTTGTTGAGCTTTTCAGCTGATATTTTCATAACCAATTGATATTATTAGAATAATTCTTCTCGGCACAGTGATTGCAGAATCAAGGCAATAAACAATGCATGTGTTGATTCTTGTCGAATTCAGACGTTTACTTCCTTCAGCCATGCAACTCAATTCCAAGTAGAGATGCATTATGCCGCCAGTCACCGCTTCTGATTTTACCGATTCTAGTTCTGCGGCTGATAATCCTGTCTCTGCTAATTCAATCCCCACTGAAAACCTCGATATGAATAGCAAAGAAGGTTTACAAGCCACCTTTGAGTTATTTAATCGTATGTCTGACGATTTGTCGGATTCTTATCGTGCGCTTGAAGGCCGTGTATCAGCCCTGACTGATGAGCTCGATCGGGTTAATTTACAACGCGAGCAAGAGGTTCGCTCAAAAGAGCAAGTCACTGCACGTTTAAGTAATTTATTAGATTTATTACCGGGTGGCGTAGTGGTATTAGATCGTTGGGGTACGGTTTCGCAAATTAATCCGGCAGGTGAAGAGTTATTAGCGTCTGGTTTAGAAGGTCGAAAATGGGTTGATATTATTGCCGAGTTTTTTGCGCCGCAAAAAGATGATGGCCATGAAATTTCAATGAAGAACGGTAAGCGTGTGAGTTTATCAACGCGTTCTTTAGAAGAAGAAACGGGCCAAATTATTTTATTAACTGACCAAACCGAAACCCGACGTTTACAAGAGCAGTTAAGTCGTGGCCAACGGCTGTCAGCTTTAGGTCGAATGGTTTCAGCATTAGCACATCAAATTCGCACGCCTTTGTCTGCCGCTATTTTATACGCGGGTCATTTAAGTGAGCGCGATTTAACGAGCGAACAAACAAAACGTTTTTCACAAAAAATTGTTTCTCGCCTTAACAACCTTGAACAGCAAGTACGGGACATGCTGGTCTTTGCAAAAGGCGATGTAACGTTATCTGATTCTATGACTATTGGCTCAATGCTTGAAGAATTAAAAAATGCGGTTGATGTGCCGCTGTCAGCGAATAAAGCCGAATTACTAATAACGAATGATTTTAGTGATACGCGTATCGTTTGTAATTCGCAAACTATGATTGGTGCATTAAGTAATATAGTGAATAACGCGCTTCAGGCTTCTGATGTGGGGGCGGATATTCAGTTATCAACTGCGCGTGAAGAGCGCGATATCATTATCACTATAGAAGATAGTGGTTGTGGTATTTCTGAAAATATTATGCAGCGTTTAGAGCAGGAAGAAGCTTTTGTTACAACTAAGTCGCAAGGTACAGGTTTAGGTTTAGCTGTCGTTCGCGCCGTAGTTAAAGCCCATCAAGGAGAATTTGAATTGGCATCAATAGAAGGACAAGGTACACGAGCTACGATTAAACTGCCTTGTATTCACGCTGCTTCGCGTCACTTGGCTACAGGCTAATAAGGAAATTAATTATGAGCGCATCTGCAGAGTGTATTGATAATAACAACGCCACTTTATCGTCTACGAAAGTAGCGACAACTATATTGGTTGTTGAGGATGACCTTGCCTTACAAGAAGCGATAGTCGATACACTTGAATTATCCGGTTTAAACGCTATTGCTGCAGACTCTGGCGAGCAAGCGTTAATCTGTTTAGAAAAGCAGCGGTTCGATATGATCATCTCTGATGTCAATATGGGTGGTATGGATGGCCATCAACTGCTTGATGAAATAAAAAAACATTATCCTTTTTTGCCCGTACTATTAATTACTGCTTACGCCAGCATTGATCGATCAGTTCGCGCGATACAAGCCGGAGCAGTTGATTATCTTGTTAAACCATTTGATCCTAGCACTTTAATCGAATTAGTTCGTCGTTATACCATTGGTCAGTCGTTAGGTGGTGAAGGTCCAGTGATAGCTTCGCAAATAAGTCGTGACTTATTTCAAATGGCCGAGCGTGTAGCAATGACTGACTCGACGGTATTGATTTCTGGAGAATCGGGCACCGGCAAAGAAGTTATTGCACGCTTTATCCATGCACATTCATCACGTAAGGCCGCTCCGTTTATTGCTATTAACTGTGCGGCAATCCCCGAGACAATGTTAGAAGCGACTTTGTTCGGCCATGAGAAAGGTGCATTTACTGGTGCACATCAATCTGCGCCGGGTAAATTTGAGCAGGCAAATGGCGGTACGTTATTACTCGATGAAGTGTCGGAAATGGATTTATCTCTTCAGGCGAAGTTATTAAGGGTTTTACAAGAGCGTGAAGTTGAACGTGTTGGTGGTCGTAAGGTGATTGCTTTAGATGTCAGGATTATAGCGACCACTAATCGAGATCTAAAACACTGTGTGGCTGAAGGTGACTTTAGAGAAGACCTCTTTTATCGATTAAGTGTGTTCCCTATTCGTTGGCCTGCACTGCGCGAACGATTGGATGATGTTATTCCTTTAGCCGAATATTTGTTATTGCAGCATGCAAACAAAATGGGTCGTGGAAAGTTGAGTTTTTCTACTGAAGCACAGCAGTGTTTACTAGCATATGCTTGGCCGGGCAATGTACGTGAATTAGATAATATTGTTCAACGAGCGTTGATTCTTCAAGCGGGCGATACTATTTATCCTAACGATTTATTATTTGATCAGACTCAAGGGCACACAGAGAATAATCAGTCGACCCTAATGGGTAGCATTCAAAATAACGATAAAAAAATATTAATAGAAGAAGGGTTAGTAGGAGACACATCAATTAATTACAGTGCTGATTTAAAACAGCGTGAGTATGAAATTATTATTGATGCATTAAATGAAAGTCGTGGTTCAAAAAAACAAGCAGCAGAAAAACTTGGTATAAGCCCGCGAACCTTACGATATAAAATGGCTAAAATGCGTGAGCAAGGATTAACTATTGATTAATCGTTAGGCATTGTTGGTTCTAAAGGCTTATAAAAAGGTTATAAATTACTCAATTTTTTTTGATTATTATTATTTGTTTTTTTTCAAGCGTTTAATCTCTATTTATAAGAGAAAAATAAATCGTTATAAATATAATAAGCGCTCAAATTATAAGCATTTATTGAGTATTCTGGTTGTCATTTAGTCTATTTGAGCCTTTTTAGGCGCTTATCTGTAACTTTTACAAGTTTCCTTTCATTAAAAATACTAAATGTAAATTTTAAACGCGATTAAGTCTGGTCGTTAGGCGAGTTCTTACCTAATCTGTTTACCAGAACGGAAATTAAAAAGTTCTTTTACTGTTATACAAACTTAATTAAAACAAGATTTACGGAGCATCCACTATGAAAACTCTTTTTAAAGCAATTGCAATTGCATCATTAGCAACAGCTACAGCAGCACAAGCTGAATTATCTGCATCGGTTGCAGTTGATTCTGAATACGTATTCCGCGGTGTTACACTTGACGATTCATCTACAACTTCAGCTTCTCTTGAATATAGTGTTAGCGGTTTAACTGTTGGTGCATGGGTTGCTGACGATGAAGCAGGCGAAACTGATCTATATGTTTCTTACGACTTAAGCCTCGGCGGTGTTGACCTTAATGTTTCATACACTGACTACTCGTATGACACTGTTACTGGTGGCCAACAAGAAGTTGCAGTAGCAACATCTATAAGTGGTCTTGGCATTAGCTACGTGGATGGTTCAAATGATCAAGGTGGTGCAGATGGAGATTACTCAATTGTTGAGTTAGATTACTCTATTGGCAATGCTAATATCTTAATTGGTAACAAAGATGACGATGCTGCTGACGCAGACTATTCTTACTTCGCAATTTCTGGTTCACTTGGCCAAATTGCTGGTGTAGATGCTACATTAACTTACACTGGAACTTTTGATGAAGGTACTGCTTCTGATGCAGGCGATGTAGAAAGTGACTCAATCGTTATCGGTCTAAGCAAAGCTTTTGATCTATAAGATTATCTGAAAAGATAAACTGAGTTAAGAAAAAGGTCTGCTAATGCAGGCCTTTTTTTATATCTAAAATACAGTCTTGGTTAATTATCCACCCGATAACTTTACCGTATAACCGGCTTTTTCGAGCAAGGCTTTAATGCCTTCCCTATGTTCTCCTTGTATTTCAACGCTGCTATCTTTAATAGCACCGCCACTCGAGCAGCTTTGCTTGATTTTTTTAACCAGTTTCTTCAATTCACTGGCCTCTAACACTAAACCATCAATAATGGTCACACCTGCGCCTTTACGACCTTTTGTCTCACGACGAATACGAATGATGCCGTCGCCTTTATCAGTCGTGACAGCAGCCTTACAGCGGCAGTTATCTTTAGCTTGATCACATGAGGGGCAAATGCGACCTTGATCGGTGCTATAAACACGATGAGACTTCAATTGAATGCCTTTTATACAGTTATGCTATTTTATAGAGAAAGCGCTTTTAGTTAGCGACAAGGTCATTTTATTCTCAATAAGGAAAAAATAGAAGTTCTACGAAGGGTTTCGCAGTTAGAGCTATGAAGGAGGTAATCAGATTGATAGTTATTTGATGATGCAACGATCATAGAGTCATCGCATCAGTCATAAAGCGTAACTTTAGGCCGTTTTAAACCACAATAACGTCAGCAGCCTCTGGTCCTTTATCACCAGTGACGATGGCGTATTCAACATCTAGGCCTGGCCCAAGACGCTTGCTGTCTTTTTGCATAGAGCGGAAGTGTACAAAGATTTCTTCGCCGTTGTCGCGAGTAATAAAGCCAAAACCTTTACTGCCACTAAACCATTTAACGGTGCCAATTTCTCTGCCTGCAGGCGCTTTACGCAGGCGTGGCATACGAATTGAAGTGTTGCTGAAGTTCGCATCACCGAGTAATAGACAAAGTATTGCTGTGCCTGCAAAAGCTAGAGCAGCATCGGTATTAAAAACATAGCTAATGGTGCTGTCGATAGTCCAGCTGGTATACACCGCTGAAAGTGGTGTTGCAACAACAATACAAATTAGAAGGCGGTAGAATAAAGGCATGTTATTTTTCTCTTTTATTAATAGTGTCCGGCTGTTTAATGGCTTGGTAATACAGCTCGAAAGTCTTTAAAAGCCATTATAATTGATGACTGATAATATGTTGATTTTACATTATTCTTTGTTACTTTGGGTTTTTTATCGTGCTCTTATCGCATTTAAAGATCCATTCATCTAGCGTTAGGCTTGTATTAGTTATTAAACAAACCTTTCTATTTTGTTAGGTTTTAGTCTTTAATAACTTTGTTAGGCAAAAAATAAAGTTTTAGTGATGAATTTTTGCTTTAAACAGAGCCTCACTCTAGGGCGAGAAAAGTTGTGTTTGTGCTATTCTTTATTGTAATTGCTTATTTTTTTAACAAGTTAAACTCATTGAGCCGAATACATAGCCTTGATTGAGTAAAATCGTTAGGTTTTATTAAAATAGTTTTTTGATCTATTAAATGTGGATTTAGATAATTTATGACCGATCGCGAATTTATCATGCAAATGCAGCCATGGTTTGGTGACGAAGAAAAACAATCGCTAAATGATTATATGGATGGCGGTGGCTTTATTACCGAATTCAAACAAACTGAAGCGTTTGAAAATCAGTTAGCTGAATATGTTGGTGCCAAGCATTGTATCGTCGTCAATAATGGCACCATTAGTCTTTCGTTAGCTGCGCTTGCTTGTGGTTTGCAAGCGGGTGACGAGGTTATTGTCCCTAACTACACAATGGTGGCAACACCTAATTCACTCAAAATGTTTGGTATTGAGCCGGTGTTTGTCGATGTTGAAGCGGATTCCTTATGCCTTGATATTGCTCTGGTTCGCGAAGCTATTAACGAAAAAACAAAAGCGATAATGTTGATGCCTGCTAATGGTCGTTATCCATCGGTAGGTATTGACGCTTTTGAACGTTTAGCCGCAGAGCATAATTTATTGTTATTGGAAGATGCTGCGCAATCATTGGGCTCACATTATCCTGATGGTCGTCATATTGGTATGGCGGGTATGGCAGGTAGTTTTTCTTTTTCAGCGCCAAAAATCATTTCAACGGGACAGGGCGGCTGTGTTGTTACTAATGATGATGATGTTGCAGACAAAGTGCGCAAGTTAAAAGACTTTGGTCGAACAAGCGGTGGCAATGATTATCATGAAAGCTTAGGTTTAAATTTTAAATTTACTGATATACAAGCGTGTATTGGTATTGAGCAAATGAAAAAATTACCGTGGCGTGTAGAACGAAAAAAAGAAATTTATCGACGCTATCAAAGTGGTTTAGCGCATATCGATGAAATTACTTTTTTTGTGCAGGATTTAACTTATACAACGCCATGGTTTATTGACGTTATCGCGCAATCTAGAGATCAGCTAGTGGCGTTTTTAAAAACGCAGAATATTGGTACACGCGTGATGTACCCGCCGATTAATAAGCAACCCGCATACAATATTGTTGGTGAACATCCGGTATCCAATTTAATTGGGGCGAGCGGACTTTGGTTGCCCTCTGCCGCGCAACTTAGCGACGATACCATCGATTATATTTGTCATTCGATAGAGAAGTTTTATTGCTAACGCGCATTAAATTGCTGAAATGTCTAAAAGGTTAAATAATATTTTCTAGATGAAGGCCAAAGTATTTTGAGTACATTGTGTTACTGCTTAAGCGGTAAAAATTTTAACGATTGTTGCGGTGACCCATCGCCGAACCGTGCACCGCCGGTAGGTGTTCACATCTATTCAGGGCTGTTTTCTAAATCTGAATGCAAAAAGATGATTCGTTTAGCTGAACAGCAGCAACGGGTATGGTTGACTTTAAAAGATGAGCAGCGCTCTGAGGAGCAAGGTAAGCAGGTTCAAAAAAGAGATCCTGATCGAGTCACTCAGTCGGTCGATATGATGGAGCATAAAGACTTAGTTGTTGGTTGGATGAATCGTGCCATTGTTCAATGTATTGAACCAGTCATTAAACAGCAAATCGAATTTTTTGAGGCGCCACAATTATTGCGTTATCAGCCTGGTGGCTTATACAAAAGCCATGCAGATAGTGAGGTGTTTGATTCGCAATCGAATACTTGGGTTAAATCTTTTGATCGCGATGTAAGTCTTTTGATTTATCTTAATGATAAATATAAAGGCGGTGGCCTGCGCTTTAATCATTTGAATTATACCTATCAACCCGTTGCCGGAGACTTGGTTTTTTTTCCTTCAACCCATCGCTATGTGCATGAATCCCTGCCTATTAAGCGAGGCATTAAGTATGCGATTGTGAGTTGGTCGGCGGTTAATGGCAGTGGTAGAGTGGGAGCCCCGGACTGTTTAAGGTTTTCACCGACTAGAAGTTAATGCTTAGGGTCGATAAATTTAAATCGTTTTTTTGAGTTGTTTTTTTGATTGTTTTGTCAGTTTTGATGAGGGTAGGTGTAGTGAAGAATTTTATTATTATATTGGTTGTATTCGGGTTGTCTGCTTGTGTGACGGTTGATCAGCGGTTTGCGAATCCAGTCGATATGAAACATCCGGGTATGCAAGTGTTTTTGGATTATCAAAAAGCGATTAACAGCGAAAGCAAATTTGATGATGAGAAGAAAGCCTTTTTTTCTGAGCAGGCACGTATAAAAATTGCGACGACTATGGGTTGGCATCGATTGGTTTATACAGCTTCTTTTCGTGCTTTAAAAAATGGCAGTTGTGATGAGATATCTATTCTTAGTGAAACAGCTAATCGCATTTTGGTCAGCTGTAAGGGTCCTTACAGTTATGCCTCTGCATTTGGTTTTGGCACAGATGAGAATATGCATTTAAGGGTGAACGTACGTAAAAATAAAATGGGCTGGCATATTGATTCTTCGGGTCTGACTCACACTATGGGTAATGGTAAAAGTGTTTCGCGTTCACTAGGAATTAAATTCCCTAAGTAATCAAACGATACTAATGAGCTATCTCATTAATTAGATAGCAGTTAAAACAAAAAAGGACAGCCTAGGCTGTCCTTTTTTATACATACTAGAGATTAAATGATTAATCCCAAGTTAATGCACCGCCCGTTTGATATTCGATAACACGGGTTTCAAAGAAGTTTTTCTCTTTGCGTAAATCCATGATCTCTGACATCCACGGGAATGGGTTTTGAGCGCCTGGATATTGCTCAGGTAAGCCCAGCTGTGCAAGTCGACGGTTAGCAATAAATTGCAAGTAGCCTTCCATCATTTTAGCGTTCATGCCGAGTACACCGCGAGGCATAGTGTCACGCGCGTATTCGATTTCGATTTGTGTGCCTTCCAAGATCATTTGAATCACTTCTTCTTGGAATTCTTCTGACCACAAATGCGGATTTTCGAGCTTGATTTGGTTGATAACATCAATACCAAAGTTAAGGTGCATCGATTCATCACGCAAAATGTATTGGAATTGCTCAGCAACACCGGTCATCTTGTTGCGACGCCCCATTGATAATATCTGCGTGAAACCACAGTAGAAGAAAATACCTTCGGTAACAGCATAGAAGCCGACTAGATTGCGTAGAAGCTCTTGGTCAGTTTCTGGCGTACCCGTATTAAATGAAGGGTCACATAGCGAATGCGTTTTGCTTAAGCTCCAAGACGCTTTCTTAGCCACTGATGGCACTTCGCGATACATGTTAAAGACTTCGCCTTCGTCCATGCCTAACGATTCAATACAGTATTGGTAAGCGTGTGTGTGAATAGCTTCTTCAAACGCTTGACGCAAAATGTACTGACGACATTCTGGGTTAGTGATTAAACGATAAATTGCTAGTGCTAAGTTGTTAGCCACTAATGAATCAGCCGTTGAGAAATAACCCAATGAACGCATAACAATTAAGCGCTCGTCTTCGCTTAATCCATCTTCGCTTTTCCATAAAGAGATATCCGCATTCATGTTAACTTCTTGCGGCATCCAATGGTTGGCACAGCCATCCAAGTACTTCTGCCAAGCCCAGTCATATTTAAAGGGCACAAGCTGGTTCAAATCGGCGCGACAGTTAATCATGCGTTTTTGATCAACTTGAATACGTTGTCCGCCAGCTTCAAGCTCTTCAAGCCCAGCGGTTACATCCATATTGGCAATAACATCGGCAGCGTTAGCAATGTTTTCAGCAATGGCAGGATTCTCGTCTGACTTGTTTTCAAAGGCAGCACGATCAAGCGTGTCATTAATGGGTGCTTCAGCAATCGCTGCTTCAACAACAGGTGCTTCAATGACGGCGTTAACCACGGCTTCGATAGCAGGCTCTAATGGTGCTTCTGTTACAGCGGCAGTTTCTTGTAGTGCTGTTTGTGCAGCTTCTACAACCGGTGCCGGTGTTGCTTCTGCAACTGCGCCTTCTTCTTTGTATTCATCCCAACTGATCATTGGTTTTCCTCTTTTATCGATGAGTATTTTATAAATTAATATTTAAAATTCTATTTACGTTCTTTTTCGCCTATTGGTTTACTGACATGCTTCGCAATCTGGATCATCAAGCGAGCAAGCCTGAGGTACAGGTGCAGCTTGTGCCGGCATATCGCTCGATGATGAAACCGCGTTGAGCTTGTCGGATTCAATCGTCGACTTTTCAGTACCTGTCGCGGCTAAAGAGCGAAGGTAGTAAGTGGTTTTAAGACCACGATACCAGGCCATGCGATACGTCACGTCGAGCTTTTTACCATTAGCATTGTTGATATATAAATTTAATGATTGCGCTTGGTCGATCCATTTCTGGCGGCGACTTGCGGCATCAACAATCCAGCGTGGTTCAACTTCAAATGCTGTAGCGTAGATTTCTTTTAGGTCGTCGGGAATGCGAGCAATTTGCTGCACACTGCCTTCGTAGTGTTTTAGGTCATTAACCATCACGCTATCCCAAAGGTTGCGCGCTTTTAAATCTCTCACTAAGTAAGGGTTGATTACCGTGAATTCGCCCGACAAGTTTGATTTAACATACAAGTTTTGGTAAGTCGGCTCGATCGATTGCGAAACACCAGTAATGTTGGCAATAGTAGCCGTTGGCGCAATAGCCATTACGTTAGAGTTACGCATACCTTGTGTTTTAACGGTTTCACGTAGGCTTTCCCAGTCGAGTGTTTGGCTGTGATCAACCTCGATAAAGTCCTTGCCACGTTGCTCTTCTAAAATCTTTAATGAGTCAATTGGCAGTATGCCCTGGCTCCAAAGCGAACCGTCAAAGCTTGAGTAGCTGCCACGTTCGGCGGCTAATTGCGATGAGGCCTGAATGGCGAAGTAACTAACAGCTTCCATTGAGCGATCAGCAAATTCAACCGCAGCATCAGAACCATAAGCAAGGTGCTGCTTATATAGAGCATCTTGGAAGCCCATGATGCCCATGCCGACAGGACGGTGACGTAGATTAGACGTACGCGCTTGTGGCACTGAATAGTAGTTAATGTCGATCACGTTATCGAGCATGCGCACGGCAGTATCAACTGTCTTTTTCAGCTTCTCAGTATCGAGACCGTTTTCGCCGATATGCTGTGGCAAGTTAATTGAGCCAAGGTTACATACGGCAATCTCTTCGTTGTTCGTGTTCAAAGTGATTTCAGTACATAAGTTCGATGAG
Organism: Pseudomonadales bacterium; assembly: GCA_028223755.1. Lineage (GTDB taxonomy): Bacteria > Pseudomonadota > Gammaproteobacteria > Pseudomonadales > UBA7434 > UBA7434. The sequence goes on from JAOIUY010000011.1 coordinate 69,470, forward strand.
TGAACCACGCCTGCATGCTGCTGAGGAGAGCGCAGGTTACATGGATCTTTAAAGGTTACCCATGGGTGACCCGTTTCGAACAACATACCTAACATTTTACGCCATAGGTCTTGTGCTTTAACGCGTCTAAAGACGGTAATCTCGCCCGCATCAGCTTGTTTTTCATATTCGGTATAGCGTGTTTCAAATGCTGTGCCGTATAAGTCGTGCAGGTCAGGTGTATCGTTAGGTGTAAACAACGTCCACTCTTGATCTTGGAAGACGCGCTTCATAAATAGATCAGGCACCCAGTTAGCTGTGTTCATATCATGGGTACGACGACGATCATCACCCGTGTTTTTACGCAGCTCGAGGAATTCTTCCATATCGAGATGCCAGCTTTCTAGATAAGCACAAACAGCGCCTTTACGCTTGCCGCCTTGGTTAACCGCAACCGCTGTATCGTTGACAACTTTTAAGAATGGCACAACACCCTGAGATTTTCCGTTAGTGCCTTTAATGTAAGCACCTAATGCGCGCACTGGTGTCCAGTCATTACCAAGACCGCCAGCCCATTTAGATAGCATCGCGTTATCGTGGATAGCGTTGTAAATACCGTCTAAGTTATCTGGCACAGTCGTGAGGTAGCATGAAGATAATTGTGGGCGCAACGTGCCGGCATTAAATAATGTCGGCGTCGAGCTCATGTAATCAAAAGATGACAACAAGTTATAAAACTCAATAGCGCGAGCATTTTTATCATCTTCTTGGGCAGCAAGACCCATAGCGACACGCATAAAAAAGACTTGTGGTAATTCAAAACGAACTTCATCTTTATGAATAAAGTAGCGGTCATAAAGTGTTTGCAGGCCTAAGTAGGTGAATTGCAAATCACGATTTGCATCAAGTGCTTGGCCAAGTCGTGTAAGATCAAAGCTCGCTAGCTCAGGCGATAGCAATTCAAACTCAATACCTTTTGCAATGTACTGCTCGAGTGCTTTGCCATAAAGTGGCTGCATTTCTGATTGGGTTGCTGCAGAGGCAACGTCTAAGAACTGTAACGCTTCGCTGCGAATGGTATCCATTAATAGACGCGCAGTCACATAGCTGTAGTTCGGGTCCCGCTCAACCATAGTACGAGCGGTCATAACTAATGAGGTATTTACCTCACTGTATGACACGCCGTCGTAAAGATTTTTAAGTGCTTCGTCGAGAATCTCTGATGCGCTAACGCTTTCAAGATCTTGGCAGGCTTCATTAACAATCGTGTGAAGACGCTGCATATCGAGAGGCTGTTTAGTGCCATCGTCAAATACAACATTGATATTGGTTTCGGGCAGCGCTTCGGCTTGTAATTTTTCAGCGCGGAGTTGAGCGCGTTGCTCGCGGTAGAGAACATAGTCACGCGCGACTTTTTGATCGCCACTACGCATTAGAGCCAGTTCAACCTGATCTTGAATGTCTTCAATATGAATAGTGCCGCCAGAAGGCATGCGACGTTTAAAGATCGCAGTAATCTGTTCGGTTAATTGCGCAACCGTTTCATGGATGCGGTTTGAAGCAGCGGCAGTGCCACCTTCAACCGCTAAAAATGCTTTTGTAATCGCGACACTGATTTTACTGACATCGTAAGTCACAACCGTGCCGTTACGCTTAATAACACGTATCTGACCAGGTGCGGTTGCTGTCATATCAATGGTGTCTGAATTCATAGATGCAGCAGCAGTTGAGCTGCTCTTGATTTCGGTTGTTTGAGCTGGGCTAGAAACATTGGCCTCAGTTTGTTGCATGTTGACTCCTCAGTCTGGTGTTTTAATCGTTTACTGTCGTTGGTTTTTTTGAGCTGCTTGAGGATTTAAAATTGAACACTCAGTGCCGCTTGTATAAACCTTGTTTTTGAGCTCTGCATATAAAGCTTATAAATGCTTTTCTTTTAATACGTTTAATACGTTTAATACTTTTAACACTTTCTAATCTTTTCTGATGCTTTTGGCAGAGTCAAAATATTGACAAGCCTGTGCATTTCTTTTTTTTTGGTTCTTTAAAACTATTTTTAATTTATGCTAAATAAAGCGGCTAAAAAGTGAACAAAAGCATCGATTGTGTAGCTAAAATTGCTTTTTGAGTACTTTTTGTGAGATTTCAACCTAATATTTGGCCAGTTCGGTCGCTTGCGCATGCGCTTTATCGCGAAATCTCTCAAAAACCCTACATCTTGGGGTTGATGAGCACCGGAGGTACAAGATAGTGCGGTCGGGACAATTATGCAATAGCAAAACTCATCGCTTTTACTGTGAATTAGCTGTGGATAACTTATATTGTTTGTGGCTACTAACGCTAAGGCAAAGACGGTTAATGTGAAGGGCGAAAAAATCACTCAAAAAACCACGATAAAACTATTTTCGAATTAAAATATTTTTTTTTATTCCATAATAAACTTCACTGTAGAAATCGACTTTTGTCGATTTAACGGGCTGTTTTTTTGGTACATACAACGAATAAATGCATGCCTACAATAAAACAACGGTAGACTTCTGGATCTGCTTTCATCATTTAGCGATAGCGCATTCATATCAAAAATAAGTGGGAATAGATTTATGGCTCAAACAGATAACACTCTGCTCTTAGCGATTGATCAAGGCACGACGAGTTCGCGAGCGATTCTATTTAACACCCAAGGGGAGATATGCGGCCTGCATCAGCAAGAGTTGGCGCTCAGTTATCCGCAGGCTGGTTGGATCGAGCAAGACCCTGAAGCGATATGGCGCGACAGCTTGCAAGTTTGTCGAGCGGTGTTGCAAGAAACGCCCTCAGCATTAACCGATACGGTTGCGATTGGCATTACCAATCAGCGAGAGACGACAGTTGTTTGGGATAAAGAAAGTGGAGAGCCAGTTTACAACGCCATTGTTTGGCAGGACCGTCGCACAGCAGCGGTCTGTGAGCAATTAATAGCGCAGGGTAAAGAAGCCGAGGTGTCTGCCAAAACGGGTTTGTTGTTAGATCCTTATTTTTCGGCCACCAAGATTGCGTGGATACTCGACAACGTTGAGGGTGCGCGTGAGCGAGCTGAAGCAGGGCAGTTACTGTTTGGCACCATTGATACTTTTTTACTGTGGCGATTAACTGAAGGCCAAGTTCATGCCACGGATGCGACTAATGCTTCGCGAACCTTATTAATGAACATTGCCACCGCGCAGTGGGACGATGAGTTGTTGGCATTGTTTAATATTCCACGATCCATGTTGCCAGAAGTGCGCGATAACGTTGCCAGTTTTGGTTGTACGGCACAGTCTTTATTAGGTGTCGAGTTGCCTATTTGTGCAATGATTGGTGATCAGCAGGCGGCTCTAGTTGGGCAGGCTTGCTTTGATAAAGGCATGATCAAATCGACCTATGGTACGGGTTGTTTTATGTTGATGAATTTAGGCGCGGAGCCAGTTGCATCGAAACAACGATTAGTGACTACGATTGCGTATCAGCTTAATGGCCAGACGACTTATGCATTAGAAGGCTCTATCTTTGTTGCTGGTGCTGCGATTCAGTGGCTGCGAGATGGGTTATCCATGTTTAAGCATGCCAGTGAAAGCGAAGCGATGGCGCAAAGTTTAGCGGGGAACAATGGCGTTTATTTTGTACCGGCGTTGACGGGTTTGGGCGCACCGTATTGGCGGCCAGATGTGCGTGGCGCCATTGTGGGTTTAGGTCGGGATACAACCTCAGCGCATATTGCGCGCGCGGCATTAGAAGCGCAGGCCTATCAAACAAGAGATTTAGTGACGGCAATGGTCGCTGATTTGGGTACTGCACCGGCGGTGCTTCGAGCGGATGGTGGTTTAGTGGCGAATCAATTTGTTTGCCAGTTTTTAGCAGATATATTGCATTTGCAAATTGAAGTGCCGGCAGTGACCGAAGCAACGGCTTGGGGGGCGGCGAGTTTGGCAGGTGTTGGTGCTGGTGTTTTTGCAGGGACGGAGGATATTGCGAGTGTGTGGCAAAAACAGCACGATTATATGCCGCAGATGTTAAGTGATGAGGCGGATACGCTTTATGATGGGTGGCAACAGGCGGTGAGGGGGTTGATTGGGGGGTAAGGTCAAGTTCA
>JAOIUY010000012.1 GCA_028223755.1 Pseudomonadales bacterium
GCAAACTCAAAACCGGCTCCGCCAAGGCCGAGACCAACTCCTTCAGCTCCAGAATATGCTCAGACCAATAACGTTCAGTATTAAACCAAGGAAAGCTCGCAGGAAACGCCGGATCATGCCAGCGTCTAGCCAACCATGCACTGTAATTTAAAACACGCAAAGCACGCAGCGGTTCAATTAAACGCAGCTCCGCCGTATTAAAAGGGAAAAACTGCTCGTAACCTTCAACAATCTCACTCAACTGCCGCTGTTTATTAGCCGTATCACCCGACAATAGCATCCACAAATCTTGAATCGCCGGCCCCGTCATCGCATCATCAAAATCGACAAAGTGCGGTCGATCATCACGCCATAAAACGTTACCCGGATGACAATCACCATGCAAACTGATCGACGTAAAAGCACCTGATTCGATCTGAAAACCTTCAATCGCTAACAACAGCTCTTTCGAAATAGATTCGTAAGCTGCGCGCAACTCACTCGGTATAAAACCGTTATCTAATAAATACGCGACACTATTATGACCAAACGCCTTAACATGCAAATCAATTCGATGCTGAAAAGGATAACTCGCTCCCACCGCATGAATACGACCAATAAACTGACCTAACTGATAAAGATGATCGAGATTATCTAACTCTGGTGCTCTACCACCTTGGCGTGGATAGATAGAAAAATAAAAACCCTTAAACATCGCTAACGTTGGCGTATCGCTCTCAGCAATCGCTAGAGGTGGCACAACAGGAATCTCTAAATCATAGAGCTTTTGCGTAAAGACATGCTCTTCTACAATTTGTGCAACCGTCCAACGATCTGGGCGATAAAACTTAACAATAACAGGCTCGCCTTGATCAATACCCACTTGGTAAACACGGTTTTCATAGCTATTTAACGCTAAAATACGCGCATCCGATAAACGACCCGTCGACTCAACCGCATCAATCACCACATCAGGCGTTAACTTCTGGTAGGGATGATCCTCAATTGATGGTGGCGCCGCCTCAGTCACATCCTCATCTAACGATGATATTAAATTGCCTCGATTATCTTCAAGATCGTCTTCAAGATTATCATCAAGACCTTCTTCATCCTCTGGATAGTTATCATTACTCACTCGCCATCACCCTATCCTTTTGCGTTAGGCGACTTTGCTCAAGCAATTCACATAACTGCTGCGCGCCTTCTAAAATTCTCGGTGCATGTCGCACTAAGCTATCAACTTGAAGAAAATGTACCTGCTGATTTTGTACAGCAGCAATCATAGACCAACGCTGCCAATGTGCTAACTCACTTATGCCCTGACTATTCGACCCACTACTAAAAATAAATTTGGGGTTAGCCCCAATAACAGACTCAACACTTACCCTCGGCGCAATTTCAGGTAATGCCGCAAATACATTTTTGCCACCACACAACTCAATAGCATCATTCATAACATGATCACCATTCAGTGTTTGCATCGGCTCCTGCCAAACTTGATAAAACACTGATACTGTTTCTTTATGACTATAATCGGCTTGCAATTGATTCAGCTTTTGACGATAACGAGCGCTGGCTAACTCGGCACCATCAAGCAAGCCAGTTAAATACCCCATATCACGAAGCAAATCTTCTATATCATCTAAAGTATGAGGCTCAGAAGCATAAACCTTTAAACCCAGCGAGCGCAGCTTAGTAATAGCGTCCACACCAAAACCGGACTGCCAAACCATCACTAAATCAGGCGCTAAACTGACAATTTCTTCAAAATTAATAATATTGTGAGAGGCCACCCGAGCAATAGTTTTTGCCGCTTCGGGATAATCTGAATACTCAGACGCGGCAAGAATATATTCACCTGCCCCTATTTCATAAAGACTCTCAACTAAATTGGGACCCAATACAACTAAGCGCTTTGCGGGTACGGATAAATTAACAGGCACACCCATATCATCAATAATGGTTGTTGTAGCTAACGCGTCTTTAGCTAACGTCTCTTTCGTTAACACGTCTTCAGCTAACGCATTTATAACCAAAAATTGACTGGCAATCAATAATGCATAAAACAGTTTGGCCAGAGGCTTAATCAAAAACATTTATTAAACCTCACGTATCACTAATGGCTTTGCCGTTTTAGGATGCGCAATAATATCCACATCAACATCGTAAACCTGTTTAATCATCGTTTCGGTTATCACCTTGTCCACGCTATCAAATGCCAATAAACGACCCGCTTTTAACAGTGCAATTTTATCGGCATAAGTAGCCGCTAAATTGACATCGTGCAATACAATCAATACGGTTAAACCTTTAGCCGCCAACTGCTGCAACAAATTCATCAACAAAGATTGATGCGGCATATCCAATGCGGCAATCGGTTCGTCTAACAATAAAACACTGCTGCCATTCACATCCAATTGCGTATTGCATATCAACTGACTCAGCACTCTAGCTAATTGCGTCCGTTGTTTTTCGCCACCCGACAAAGCAGTATAAGGTCGCTGAGCCAGATCACGAATATGAAGGATATCCATTAAGCGATGAACAATGGCTTGATCACAAGCTTGTCCATCGCTATGGGGAAAGCGCCCCATGGCAACCACATCCTCAACAATAAATGGAAAGTTAAGCCCTGATTGCTGCGGCAATACCGCAACGCTTTGCGCTAAAACGTGCGGCGCAAAAGACTCAATAGCGACACCATCAAGTAATACGTTGCCATGACTAGGAATCATCACACCACTTGCGCAATGCAGTAGCGATGTTTTACCCGCACCGTTTGGTCCTAACAAGGCCGTTATTTTTCCTGTAGGCAGTGCCAAGCTAATATCATCTAACACAGCAATACCGTCTCGACTCAGCGAAACAGCATCAAACAACATTCGGCTATGTTGACTTTGGCTCATGTTAAATCATATCCATCAATACATACCTGTTAATACACACCCATCAGTACATACCATAGTCACGACGCTGTCGTAACAAGATAATAAATAGCGGCGCACCTAAGATAGCGGTTATCACACCAACAGGCATTTCTGCTGGCGACAAAATAACACGCGCGACAATATCGGCAGCTACTAACATAAGCCCACCCGCTAAGGCTGAATAAGGCAGTAATCGACGATGACCAGGACCAATCACCATACGCAACATATGCGGCACCACTAATCCGACAAAGCCAATCACACCCGCTAACGCCACAGAAGAAGCAACAGCAAAAGCAACAATCACTACCAAAGACCATTTGATACGCTGAACATCAACACCTAAATGCCGCGCTTCAGATTCACCCAACAACATAGCATCGAGTTGTCGAGAAAAACGCATCAATAAAAAAACAGCCGGCACAATAATACAGGCTGCCAATATCACTCGCGGCTGGCTAGCCGCATCAAGACCACCCATATTCCATAAACTAATGCGACGCATCGTTTCATTGTCGCTCATATAAGCCAACAAACTATTCCCCGCCCCTGCCAATGCCGTAATCGCAATACCGACTAACAACATCGTGGCTACCGATGTACTACTTGAAGAAAAATGATCACTCGACCCTGTTGATAAACGATAAACTGTGAGCACAGCTAATAAACCGCCGACAAAAGCGCCCAGCACCAAAATCGATAAGCCACCCCACTGTTCGCTGGCCGATATACTGCTACCAATAATAACAACGGCAATACTCGCTCCCAGCGAGGCGCCGCTTGTTACACCAATAATAGAAGGGTCTGCTAAGGGGTTACGAAACAAACCTTGCATCGCCGCACCGGATATTGCCAATCCAGCACCGACAATCCAAGCTAACAACGTGCGAGGCAAGCGAATATCCGCAACAATAGTTTGCAGGCCAGCCATGGCTGGGTCTAATGAGCTCGTATCGGTAAAAAGGTGTAGCAACACTTGAAACAGTTGCTGCATATCCATTGACACAGGGCCAACACTTAAGCCCAGCAAAAGCATCACCGGCGTGAGCAAACACAACAGCCAACCAGCTAAGCCAAAACTCAGGCTTGAGCCAGACAAAGATTTGAATGGCTCTTGTTGTTTTACCGAAGCATTATCCGCAATCGACATAATTAATAATCAACGCCTTTGCGCGCCTTAATACCATCGTTAAATGCATGCTTGATATCTTTTACTTCTGATACCGTATCCATAATGGCTTGCAGTTTCGCACCACCGCCACGACCAGTAACAACTAAGCTTTGATGCTCAGGACGATTACTCAACGCTTCGAGGACTTCAGCTTCGTCTAAATAATCATAAGCCAACATATAGGTAAGCTCATCAAGAACAACAAGATAAACACTCTCGTCAGCAAGCAGTGCTTTTGACACCTCCCAAGTTTTTTGCGCAGCAGCAATATCGGCGCTACGATCTTGAGTATCCCATGTAAACCCCGTACCCATTTGGTAAAAAACCATGTTTGGATTTTGCTCTTGCAAATAATGCTCTCTTAAATAAATCTCTTCGCCCGACAGTATTTCGCCTTTAATAAACTGCACCACTCCAACCTTATAACCATAACCCAGCGCACGCATCACCATACCAAAAGCAGAACTCGACTTACCCTTGCCGTTGCCTGTTAGTAAAACAGCAACGCCCCGCTCAATATCCGCGGCAGCAACCGTGGCATCGATATTGGCTTTTTGCTTTTTCATAGCTTTTTTATGTTTACTGTCGCGACGCTCGTCACCAGTTCCAGAAGCATTTAGCTCAGGCTGTTCACTCATATTTATGCCTTTCGTCATCATTCCAATTTTGCCATGCAGCATAACCAATTTTGACGTTTATGCCTAACATAACCAGCGGACACTACTATTCTGAGCTTGCAGCATACAAAGCGCCGTGATAGTGTGCGCGTCAAATAATTTAAACCTTGTTGACAGGTGTCTAACTAAAGGCCTTATCGCTTCATTACTATCATTAGAATATTGATAAAAAGTATTGATAAAGAATAATCATAAGTAATAGCGATAAATTGCAAGTTAGACTTAAACGGGAAGTTCGGTAAACATTTTAACGGCTACCTATCTTAGTTTCTTGTGTACATAAACACATAAATAGATAGCAGTTAAACCAATCCGACGCTGCCCCCGCAACGGTAAGTGAGAAAAGTGAATAAGCTCAGGCTTAACCACTCCCCTCATTAGCCCGGAACCGGCCTCCAGCAATCAGCAACCATCGCGGAGGGCGATATGGAATGCACACTAGGTGTCTTGATGTCTTTTACATCAAGCACTGTGCCCAGGCACTGCCGTGCCGACAATTCCTGTTATCTCAGACCGCTAAAGAGCATCAGCAAAACGCATTAGGCGTTTTGGCAAACTGTGCGCTTTAGGCGTTTTGACAGGGAACGATTGCCTGTGCAATCGAACACCCACTCGGTGAAAAATTGCTATTCAATAGCAAACGTACTCGGCTGCCTATGCGTTTTTTTAGCCGCTTTTAGTACGCCCACCCTAGCGGTAACTGAATCCACATTTAAATCACCAGAAATAAAAGAGATTATCGTCACCGGCATTAACCGTATGCCCTTACTTGATCTACCTCGCAGTGCCACGGTTATTAGCTCAGAAGATATCGCTTTATCTGCCGCGCGAAACATAGCTGAATTGTTAGCACAGCAAGCAAATATTGTTTTAAAGTCCTACAGCGGCAACAGTAAATTCACCTCCATTGACTTACGTGGCTCTGGCGATACCAGCGTAAGTAATATCTTAATACTCATCGATGGCATTAGAATTAACGCACTCGACCTTTCTGGCCCAGACTTTTCAATACTCGCTTTATCGCAAATTGAACGTATAGAAATTATTCGTGGTGGCAATAGCGTGCGTTATGGCAGTGGTGCATCGCATGGCATCATTAATATTTTCACATTAGAAGCAGAACAAGGTTTAACGGGCCTCGTTAAACTCGACGCCGGCAATTTTGCTACCCAATCGCAGCAAGCTACCGTTTCAGTAAATAATAAAAAGCAGAGCTTAACGGCCTATGCTAGCCGAGCAAGTAGCGATGGCTATCGAGAGCATAATCATTTAGACAGTCAGGACTTTTTACTTAACTACCGCGCAGACATTGCCGAGCGCTGGTCTATTAACGCTAAAAGCTACGCCCATAATGATAACTATCAACTACCTGGCGGACTGGATCGCAACTCACTAAGCAATATCTTATTTGATAGACGCGATGGCAGTGTAGAAAGTGGTGCCGAAGGAAAAACCGATGATAAATCGCAGCTATTAAAAGTCTCTTTTCAGGCATCAGAAGCCCTAACTCTCTCTAGCGCTATTCAACTGCGCGAGCGAAGTAACCAGTTTATTTTTGGTGACAATTTTAAATTAACTGCAGCCCAAAACCGCGACCGTATAAACCAACGCTCTCTTTTTGGCGAATTGATTGCACACTGGCACTCACCTAACCATGGCTATACATTAACGTTAGGTTTTGAAAAAAGTAATGGTAACTACTCCAGAACCAACGGTGGACAAAAAAAGATTGATGGACTGTTAAACAGCGGCAAACTCAATGGCCAAGCACACTTCATTCACTCAACCATTGTACCTGTAGACGACTTAACTATTGGCATAGGTTATCGAAAAGAAAAAAGCACTAACCTCTTTCAGCAGGACATACTTACTGCCGATGAAACCTCTCCGACTTGCGATACCACGACCCAAGCCACAGATTTAGCGCCACCGTTTGATGTCATCACCTTTAAAAGTAACTGCCCATTAATTATTAGCGAACTTAAGCGCAATAAAAACCATTGGAAAAACGAGGCCTACGAAGCGAGCTTGGTTTATGCCATCAATACGTCGGCCAATATTTACAGTAGTTTCGCAGAAACCTTTCGAAACCCTAATATTGATGAGTTAGTGTTATCCCCTCCCGAGCTTGCACCGCAAAGGGCTGAGCGCTATGAAACCGGTATAAAATATGCGGGGAATCGCTTTGCTATAGATATTGCTTATTTTTATTCTCGCACCGAACAGGAGATTTTATTTCGCGCCAGCACTAACAATTTCGGTCTTAATATTAATGCACCTGCAGACATCATTCGCCAAGGTGGCGAACTGCAAACCCGCTTTACCCTCAGCGATAGCTTAGAACTCACCAGTAATTTGGGCTATATCGACGCCATCACAAAGCAAGATGCAAGAATCCCCTTAGTGCCATTTGTTACCGCAGCGGCTAATTTACTCTGGCAGCCAAGCCAGCAAATAAATGGCAATATTTCTATTCGCCATACCGGTGCAAGAGAAGATGGCAACAGCAACCTAACCGATACTGCTGTAACGCAGTTCGAAAAACTCCCAAGCCATACTTTAGTCGATGCCAGCATACGCTTGAGCCAAACCATTCAACGCAATTCAAATAGCACGAGCGAATTAATTTTTTCGTTAGGCATACAAAATATATTTAACAAAGAATATTCCGATATTGCCTATAGCAACACTATTTATCCCGCAGCAACACGAAACTACTTTGGCAGCATATCTTATGCATTTTAATCGGCTAATATTAGTGACTAACGTTTTTAATCGGGTTTTCGAATCACCTCGAAATAGCCTGAGGTTAATACTTTCAACACTGCTAAACCTGTCTCTTCATTGCAGCGCCATTTATCCGAGCGCTGCTTATTCAGGTCCTTTCCCTCCTGCTGCAGGCCTACCTAACTCAACAGCTATTGCAGCTAACGATTCCGCTATTGCAGGATGGGCAAGCAGTTATAGTAACTATATTGTTGGCGCCAATATCGACTTACAATTTCAAACACCCAGCCTCGCCTTAGGCCCCGCTGGCAATTCTAACGACAACAGCACCAACAACAATGGCTTTATTTTTGATATTGTCTCACTCGGCAATAACGGCAGCATTACTTTAAGCTTTGACCAAGCCATTACCAATGGCGACGGTGCCGACTTTTTAGTTTTCGAAAATAGCTTCTCAGATACTTTTTTAGAACTTGCGTTTGTCGAAGTATCCTCTAATGGTATTGATTTTGTTCGCTTCGATAACATTTCACTCACCGCTGCTCCGGTGGGTGCATTTGGCAATATAGACACCACTAATATTTTTGGTTATGCCGGAAAATATCGTGGCGGCTTTGGCACGCCGTTTGATTTACAAGATCTGGCTGACAAAGTGGCCAGCAACCCGTCGTTAAATATTAATTATATTAGCCATATTCGCATCATTGATATAAACGGTGATGGAAGCAGCACTGACAGTTTAGCGCCCCCCGCTGGCCCCAACCCTATCTATGATCCCTCGCCTTCTTTTGGCAGTGCAGGGTTTGATTTAGATGCAGTGGCCGCCATGTATTTTTACGAACAAAACTTTGAAGCCAATGTACCACTACCCTTTTTCACTTTAGTGATACTGAGCTTGGCATTAATAGGTATTAACCATTTAAACAGGCGCATTAACCACCAATGCTTACGCAACAAACAACATCAACCTTATTACTAATAATATTTTTAATTTTTTTATATTTAAACCAAGGAAACCCCTATGAACAATAAAAATGTACTTCAAACAACGCTGTCTATAACAGCTTTAACCTTTACTGCGCTTATCAGCAGCGTTCAAGCACAAGCAGCCGTCATCACCTTTGATGATAATGCACTAGCGGCGGATACGTTTTTTGCACCAGCTGCACAGACGAGCTTTACTAGTGGCGGCGTTAGCTTCGACCATGACTGGAGCTGGGGTTGCTGCTGGGGTAATTTCACTTACTCTAATAAGCAAGATACTAGCACCCCCGGTTTCGGCAATGACCGCAGTGCTATCACGGGCACAGGGGTTGGCAGCGGACAGGACAATTATGCCGTATCTTACGGTAATGCAAGCTTAAACTTTGCTGGCGCAACGCAAGTTGAATCAGCCTATATCACCAATACCACCTATGCCTATTTAGCAGTTAAAGATGGCAATGATGGCGCTGGTTATGTAAAAGGCGCATTTACAGAGGGTGATTTTTTCACGCTGACTATTAATGGTCTTGATCAAAACGACAATGTTATTTCTGCGTTTGATTTTTCTTTAGCTGACGGCAGCAATGTTGTAGACAGTTGGGTACAAGCCGACTTAAGCAGTCTTGGCACCGTTTATGGCTTAGCATTTAGCTACAGCTCGTCAGATGTAGGTGAATATGGTATCAACACACCCACTTACTTCGCTATTGATAACATTGCTATTCAAGCAGTCCCTGTACCTGCCTCAGCATTGCTGTTTTTCTCAGCACTATTATCGGTAGTCACCGGCTCAGCCATTAGAAAAGCACGCTGCTAAAACGGCCATGATAAGCGCGGATCGAATGGCTTCCATTCCATCCGCGCTTTGTCATACTTAACCATGCATTACCCCGCATTACCTTCCCCCTCCTTAGCCTTCTTCGATAATACTCATTAATACTTCCTATCAATTAACACTCTCAAAGGATGAGCTTGGCCAGATATTGTGCGAAAATGGATCTTAACCATTTGTGAGGTGTTAAGTTTTAAATTAATGGTTAGAATGCGTCTTTATTCAATAAGCTAGGCAAAACTTAGTGCAATTGATGTAATAGCTTGGATCGTGTTCAAATCCGCAGATAACGCAGGTAAAATAGCTGCACTTTTAGATACGAATAGCCACGAACTCCTTTACAAAAAAATAAACTGGAAATCTATGAAAACTCTTTCTGATATTGGCTTAATAGGCCTTGCTGTTATGGGTGAAAACCTTGTCTTAAATATGGCCAGCAAAGGATATACCGTTACCGCTTTTAACCGTTCAACCGATAAAGTCGAGAATTTCGTTAATGGACGTGCAAAGGGAGAGTCGATTCGTGGCGCATATTCCATAGAAGAGCTTGTCCAATCGCTGGCTACACCGCGTAAAATCATGATTATGGTCAAATCTGGTGGCCCCGTTGATGCCACTATAGAGCAACTGCTCCCCCTATTAGATAAAGGCGACATCATTATTGATGGCGGCAACACCCACTTTCCCGACACGATTCGTCGCGAGAAATACTGTGCCGAACAAGGCATTCACTTTGTTGGCGCAGGCGTATCCGGCGGCGAAGAAGGTGCATTAAAAGGCCCATCGATTATGCCCGGCGGTTCAGCCGAAGCATGGCAAGCCGTTAAACCGATTTTTCAAGATATCTCTGCAAAAGTAGACGATGGCGCACCTTGCTGTGATTACGTGGGCGAAAATGGCGCAGGCCACTTTGTCAAAATGGTCCATAACGGCATTGAATACGGTGATATGCAATTATTGTGTGAAGCCTACCAAATCATGAAAGACGTACTGGGTATGTCGGCCGATGAAATGCATGAAGTATTCAAAAAGTGGAACACCACTGAGCTCGATAGTTATTTAGTCGAAATTACACGTGACATTCTCTCTTATAAAGACGAAGACGGCTCACCATTAGTAGAAAGCATTCTTGATACCGCTGGCCAAAAAGGTACTGGTAAATGGACGGGCGTTGTAGCACTCGATTTAGGTGTACCACTCACACTGATCGCTGAATCGGTATTTGCTCGCTGCATCTCAGCTTTAAAAGAAGAGCGTGTTGAAGCCTCTAAATTCATCACCGGCCCCGCCAAACAATTTGATGGCGACAAAGCTGCCTTTATCGAAGACTTACGCCAAGCGGTATTAGCGGCGAAAATAGTCTCTTACGCTCAAGGTTATACCTTAATGCGTGAAGCTGCTAAAGAATTTAACTGGAACCTTAACTACGGTGGCATTGCGCTTATGTGGCGTGGCGGCTGTATTATCCGCTCAGCATTCTTAGGCAAAATTAAAGAAGCGTTTGATAAAAATCCCGAACTGAATAACTTATTATTAGACGATTACTTTAAAGATACCGTGGTTAACTCTCAGCAAGGCTGGAGAAACGTCGTGGTCAATGCTGTCACCAATGGCGTGCCAGCACCCTGCTTAACCGCCGCATTGAACTACTTTGATGGCTATCGTACAGCGCGCTTACCGGCCAACTTACTGCAAGCTCAGCGCGATTACTTTGGTGCTCACACTTATGAGCGCACTGATAAGCCTAGAGGCGAGTTCTTTCATACTAACTGGACAGGACGTGGCGGAAATACCTCGTCTTCGACCTATAACGCATAGCTTTCTTAACAGCTAAAGCCGTTTATCCATTTAAAACCCAAGCCTGTTTGCTCATTTAAAAGCAAACGGGCTTTTCGCCCTCTTAACCCGCCACTCTGCACTCATTATTTGCGGTCCATTGCTTTTCAGACTGTGCAAAGCCCTTGTCTTAAATTACAATCCCACTCCTACTTTCAACTGCATTAGTGGCTCTACTCTCCCTTATGACTTCTTCCGAACAAACATCTGCTTCGACTGCCACTTCAGAACATACGCCGATGATGCGCCAGTACTTAAAGATTAAGGCGCAACATCCCAACGAACTGGTGTTCTACCGCATGGGTGACTTCTACGAGCTATTTTTTGATGATGCCAAATTAGCCTCTGAAATCTTAGATTTAACCCTAACCGCACGTGGTAAATCCGGCGGCAACCCTATTCCAATGGCGGGTATTCCCTACCATTCAGCCGATGGTTATTTAGCCAAATGCGTTAAAGCCGGTTTATCGGTTGCCATTTGTGAGCAAGTGGGCGACCCCGCAACTAGCAAGGGACCCGTTGAGCGAAAAGTACAGCGCGTTATAACCCCCGGCACATTAAGCGACGAAGCTTTAATGGATGCCAAACGCGAACCCCTGTTGGTTTGTGTGCATCGTCATAACGATAGTGCTGGCAGAGAAACGTTTGGTATAGCCTGGCTTGCCATGGCTAGCGGTAAATTTTCTATTAGCCAAACCCACTCACTGGCCGATTTAAAAACCGAACTACTCCAATTAGACGGTGCCGAATTACTCACCTCAGACCACAGCATTATTCCAGCCGACGCTATTGATCCGTCTATTGTTAGAGAGCGACCTATATGGGAATTTGATGCCGATACCGCCTTTAAAGAATTAACCCGACAATTTGGCACTCGTGATTTATCAGCCTTTGGTGCCGACCCCTTTCCCATTGCTGTTTGTGCAGCCGGTGCATTAATCCAATACGCCCGCTCTACACAATCTGGCGCACTGCCGCATATCCAAGCGTTAAGTGTTGAAAATCGCAGTGACTATCTTTGTATTGATGGTGCAAGCCGACGCAACTTAGAACTGGATAAAAACTTAAATGGTGACGAGAGCAATACCTTATTAGCGGTTTTAGATACCGCATCGACGGCAATGGGCAGTCGCCTTATGCGACAGTGGTTAGCCAAGCCATTAAATCAAATCACCCCAATTCTTAGTCGCCAGCAAGCCATTGCAGCACTGTTGCAAAACTATGCCTTTGAATCTGTGCGTACGGCGTTAAAACCCATTGGCGATATGCAACGGATTTTAACGCGCATCAGCTTACGCTCGGCAAGACCTCGTGATTTAACCCGACTCTGTGACTCACTCAATGCATTGCCCGAATTAAATCGAGTAATGACAGATAGTCGTGATGATGTCATTGATCGCATTAGCACTCGCATCGGTGTCTTTCCCGAGCAATCTGATCTACTCACCCGAGCGCTGCAAGAAAACCCACCCATGACGATTCGCGATGGTGGTGTTATTGCTAACGGCTATGATGCAGAGCTTGATGAGTTTCGTGCGTTAAGCACTAATGCATCGGACTTTTTAATTCAGTTAGAACAACGTGAGCGCGAAAAGACCGGTATTAGCACTTTAAAAGTAGGCTATAACCGCGTGCATGGTTACTTTATAGAAATCAGCCGTGCGCAATCGGCCAATGCACCGGTAGAGTACACACGCCGACAAACCTTAAAAAATGCCGAGCGTTTTATTACGCCTGAATTAAAAGTTTTTGAAGACAAAGCGCTTAGCGCACAAAGCAAAGCCTTAGCGCGCGAAAAATATCTTTACGAACAATTAATTGAAACGCTGAATGAACAACTACCGCTATTACAATCGAGCGCCGAAGCCATTGCTGAAATTGATGTATTAGCCACTTTAGCCGAACGTGCCGACAGCCTTAACTGGCGCGCACCGAAACTCGAACAGCGTGCAGGTATTGTCATTAAACAAGGCCGACACCCTGTTGTTGAGCATGTATCGAGCGAACCGTTTATCCCTAACGATTTACATATGGATGAACAGCGTCGCATGTTAATCATTACCGGCCCTAACATGGGTGGTAAGTCGACCTATATGCGACAGGTTGCGTTAATTACCGTGCTTGCGCATATGGGCAGTTATGTGCCCGCCGAATCAGCAACACTGGGGCTTGTTGACCAAGTGTTTACGCGAATAGGTTCGTCCGATGATTTAGCCGGTGGCCGCTCGACCTTTATGGTTGAAATGTCCGAGACCGCACATATTTTGCATCATGCAACAACACGCAGCTTAGTGTTAATGGATGAGATTGGTAGAGGAACCAGCACCTTTGATGGTTTATCGCTAGCTTGGGCTTGTGCACATCACCTAGCTGAAAAGCTTCAAGCCTTTACCCTGTTTGCCACGCATTACTTTGAGCTAACCAGCCTACCCGACACCCTGACGGATATTGCCAACGTACATCTTGATGCCACCGAATACGGCGACGATATTGTCTTTATGCATACCGTCAAAGATGGACCAGCAAATCAAAGTTACGGTATTCAAGTGGCTAAGTTAGCGGGCATTCCTAACGACGTATTACAATTTGCCAGCCACAAGCTCGGTGAATTAGAAGCCGCTAGTTTAGCCAGCGATAACGCAGCACCAGCGGCTGTTACTGGCACCGCTAAAGCAAAGAGCAGCTCTTCGCCACAGCCCGACCTATTTGCACGAACAGGCAGTCAGCTACAAGAAGCGGTCAGCGCACTCAATCTGGATGAAATGACACCCAGAGCGGCTTTAGACGCCCTTTACGACCTAAAACGAAAGCTTTAGCCCCAAGTCAGCGACACTGAATTGGCGCAATATGTCGCTATCGGCGCAATATATGGCTATCGGCAACTAAAAAGCGCTCAATACGGGTTTTCGGCATCCAGCGGCCATGATAAACTCCGCCCTCGATTTTTTAGCATCATTCGATTTTCAGTATTAATTGGAGAGTACGACCACAATGACTTTTGTTGTAGGCGAAAACTGCATTAAATGTAAACACACTGACTGTGTAGAAGTCTGTCCGGTAGATTGTTTCTACGAAGGCCCTAACTTTCTTGTTATCCATCCTGATGAGTGTATTGATTGTGCGCTCTGCGAGCCTGAGTGCCCTGCTGATGCGATATTCTCTGAAGATGAGCTACCCGAGGATCAACAGATATTTCTTGAGCTCAATGCTGAGCTTGCTGAGTCTTGGCCGAATATCACTGAAATGAAGCCGGCGCCTGCAGACGCTGAAAAGTGGAATGGTGTGCCTGAGAAGCTGAAATTGCTTGAGCGTTAAATTGTTGTTTTAAGTAGGCTAGGATATTTAAAAAAACCGCGTTTTTATATGCGGTTTTTTTATGGCTTCTTTTAAGTTCAAGGTTAAGGCTAAGTTCAAGTTCATAGTCAAGACCGTCGGGGTGGCCCGACGGTTTTGACTGTGAACTTGAACTTGAATCTAAACTTAAAACAAAAGCAAAAAAAACCGATGATATCAATCACCGGTTTCTCAAAACACCATCAGCCCTCAAACCCTACTGACTAAAAATCGACTCACTCGACAAACCCTCACTGCGCATAATCTCCTTCAAGCGGCGTAAAGCCTCAACCTGAATCTGCCTGACACGCTCACGCGTCAAACCAATCTCAGCACCCACCTGCTCAAGGGTAGCCGCTTCATGACCGCGCAAACCAAAGCGACGCATAATAACCTCACGTTGCTTTTCAGATAAATCATCGAGCCACTTATTAATGCTCGAACGCATATTGTTATCTTGCAGTAATTGCGCAGGATCAGACACCTTAGTATCAGCAACCGTCTCAACCACTGTACGCTCTGAATCGTGACCCAAAGGCGCATCAATCGATGTAACGCGCTCATTAAGCTTTAACATCCGCTTAACGTCTGCTACTGGCTTCTCAAGTAACTCAGCAATCTCTTCAGCACTCGGCTCATGATCAAGTTTTTGGCTCAACTCACGCGAAGCGCGCAAATAAACATTTAACTCTTTAACCACGTGAATCGGTAAACGTATGGTACGCGTCTGATTCATAATCGCGCGTTCAATGGTCTGACGAATCCACCATGTTGCGTAAGTAGAAAAACGGAAACCACGATCCGGATCAAATTTTTCTACCGCACGAATCAAACCGAGGTTACCCTCTTCAATTAAATCCAGCAGCGTTAAACCACGATTTAAATAACGACGAGAGATTTTAACGACTAAACGTAAATTCGATTCAATCATACGCTTGCGACCAGCTTCATCGCCCGATAAAGCTAAACGCGCATAATGTTTTTCTTCGTCAGCAGATAATAGCGGCGAAAAACCAATTTCATTGAGATACATCTGCGTAGCATCAAGCGACTTGGGAGAGCGCTCAGCAGTTTTTCTGCGACCATCCATATCACCGGCAATCTCTTTAAAGTCCTTTTCTGCAACATCAGGACTGGCATCAGAATTTTTATCCGATTTATCGTCCTTATCTATTGCTTCCAACTCAGCGTCTAACTTTTCGTCTGGACTTGCGATCATGGGAATTGCCCCTGTAGGATAATGCTACAAATTTTATTTCGTAAACCTTAACTCTTAATTCTTAATTCTTAATTCTTAATTCTTAATTCTTAACTATCGCTTAGGTAAAATAGTTAACGGGTTAATCGGCACACCTTTCTTTCTAATCTCAAAGTGTAAATGTTCGTATGTAGTACCGCTCTTTCCCATTTCGGCAATTTTCTGCCCAACTTTAACTTTATCGCCCTCATCGACCAACAATTGCCGATTATGAGCATAAGCACTTAAATAAGTATCATTGTGCTTAACAATTAACAGTTTGCCATAAGCCGGTAACCCAGCTCCTGCATACACCACAATTCCGGTGTTAGCTGCAAAAATTGACTGCCCTCGAGTGCCACGAATATCTACACCTTTATGCAACGCACTACTTTTGCTGGAGTAACGTCGGCTTACCTTTCCTTTAGTGGGCCATTGCCAAGCGGTAAATCCGTCATAACGCTTGGTAACTTTTCTATTAGTCACTTTGCTCACTGACGATACGACTGACGATGAAGTTGATGGCTGCTTTAAAACCGAAGGCTTACTCGCAGCAACGACTCTCCTATTCGTCAATATCAACGTTAGCTCTTGGCCGACGCGGAGCCTATACGGAGCCCGAATACCATTAGCAAGCGCCAAACGTTCGGGGTCCATATTGTAGCGCCAAGCAATGGCATACAACGTTTCGCCAGAGCTAACCCAATGACTATTAATTTTTTCCGTTGGCGGCTGTGGTCGTTCAACGACCATAACATGCGCTGAATCTGCGCAAGCAAACAAAGTAAACAGCAGCACGATTAAACCTACACTGCGTATTACTTGCTTTAGTCTTTCGGTAGCCCCGTCATTGTCACTCAACATCGCTTAAAATCTTTTTTAGAAACTTCAGCTAATATAATGATTTTAAAGCCATTTAAAACGAAATCATTGGTTAAATGTGCACTATTTCTCTATATCAAGCCCTATTCTTTCCAAAAACAGTGAGAAGCAGCAGCTAAAATGAACAACACAGATATAATATTGCTTGTAATAACAACTTAGGCCTCTTCACAGATAATCATATTATGCTAAGAAATCTTTACGACTGGGTACTCACCTGGGCAGATCACCGCTACGCATCATTTGCACTGTTTGTCATGGCCTTTGCCGAAGCGTCCTTCTTTCCAATTCCACCTGATGTTTTATTATTGGCAATGGCCATGGGCGCGCCCAACAAAGCGCTGCGCTTTGCCGCTATTTGCACATTAGGATCGGTGTTAGGTGGTATTACGGGTTATGCCATGGGCTGGGGATTATGGGGGGTACTGGACAGTTATTTTTATCAGTACGTACCTGGTTTTAATGAGGCTTTATTTATACGTTTGGCTGAATCATTTTCTGATAATACATTCTCTGCCATTTTTGCAGCTGGTTTTACGCCCATTCCATTTAAGGTATTTACCATTGCAGCCGGCGCGGCTCTCGTGCCGTTTGGTATTTTTGTATTGGGTGCGGTTGCCAGTCGTGCGCTGCGTTATGGTTTATTAGCCGCGCTTATTATGTGGTTTGGGCCAACCATCAAAGTATGGACTGATAAATACTTTAATATCTTAACTATTGTGGCGACAGTATTGTTGGTAGGTGGTTTTGTTTTGATTGGGTATATGCATTAGCTGCCGACTTAACGTCACTAAGCAGAAAGTAATAACCTATTCTACAAAAAAATTATTTTTTAGAATGATGTTTAATTAAACGACGACGTTTAGTTACCTGCCGCGCGGTTAATTTATTCTTTCTACCCGCATAAGGATTATAGCCGGTACGATACTCGATACGAATCGGTGTTCCGTAAAGACTCAACTTACGTCTAAAGGTTTTTTCTAAATAACGTGTGTAGTGCTTAGGTACTGACGTGGTTTGATTGCCATGAATAATAATAATCGGCGGATTTTGACCACCCGCATGCGCATAGCGTAACTTAATACGGCGACCTGCCACTAACGGCGGCGCATGATCGAATACTGCCTTTTCTAATATCTTTGTTAACTCATTAGTCGATAACTTTTGTGTTGCCGCTTGATAAGCTATATCAACCGACTGATAAAGCTCACCTACACCCGTACCATGTAAAGCAGATATAAAACGTATTTCAGCAAAATCATTAAACGCTAAGCGGCGCTCAATCACTTCTTTAATTTTATCTTTATGCTCGCTATCTAAACCATCCCACTTATTAATACTTATCACCAACGCACGGCCAGCATTAACAATATGGCTCATTAAATGCAAATCTTGATCAACTAAACCTTCTTGTGCATCAACAACCAATACCGTGACTTGCGCATCAGCAATGGCTTGTAAGGTTTTTAAAATTGAAAACTTTTCAACCGCTTCATCAATATTTTTACGTCTACGTACACCAGCAGTATCAATAAGCATATACGGCTTACTTTCGCCGCTTTTATCAACGCGCTCGTAATCAATATAAATACTGTCACGCGTAGTGCCTGGATGGTCATAGACCACTACCCTATCTTCGCCTAGCATGCGATTAACTAAGGTCGACTTACCTACGTTAGGACGGCCAACAATGGCTATGCGCGTACCACGATGCTGACTAATATCAACGTCATCAGTTTTTTCTGGAAAGCGCGTCGCTAAATCGTCAACCAACTGCCTAACACCTCTACCATGGGTAGCGGTAACAGGAAAAATGCGATCAACACCTAAGGAATAAAATTCACCAGCGGCGTTTTCATCCATGCCATCAATTTTGTTAGCCACTAAAACAAATGATTTACCACGACGACGAATTTCTCTAACAATCGATTCATCGGCCGGCATTAAACCGGCTTTAGCATCCACCATTAAGACCACTTCATCGGCTTCATCAATAGCGGCTAACGATTGCTGCGCCATGGCTTCATCAATACCAATATCCAAGCCACTGAGGCCGCCGGTATCAATAACAATAAAGCGTGTTTCTTCTACCACCGCTTCGCCATATTTGCGATCACGAGTTAAGCCTTCGTAGTCGGCAACAAGCGCATCCCGACTGCGAGTGAGTCGGTTGAAAAGAGTCGACTTTCCGACATTGGGTCGGCCGACAAGGGCGATAACGGGTAACATAGAGTTGCCTGAACTTTAGTGTGATAAATGAGTTTGGTAAATTAAGGCTTAATAACGATCTAGCGTTAACTCTTAGCCTTTTATTGTTAAGACCTTGTTATTCGCTAACAAGATCTGTTTTTAAAACTGTGTAACGATGTTCTATATAAAAACGGCAGCTTATTTAGAGGCGACATTCTCGAGAGTATAAGCTGCTAGCTTACCTTTATTGGAGTAAACATACAGCATATTATCCACTGCACGCATAGGCACTCTTACACCTGAACCATCAATTTTGGTACGGCCAATAATACTGCCATCAATTTGCGACATAACATGGATATGACCATCATAATCGGCAACCACGAGAAAACCTGCAAAGACTACTGGCGCACTCAATTGACGATTTAATAAAGCTGATTGCTCCCAGCGTTGCTCACCCGATTCGGCATCAACGGCAAAGAGTCGACTCTTTTCATCAACAACATAAATATTTTTAAAACCTTCGGCCACTTCGCGGTAACTCGAAGTATCAAAACGCCAAAGTGGTCGTCCATCGCGCTTTAAAAAGGCAAACAAGTTGCCATTAAAGCTGGCCGCAAAAATACGATTTGACGAAACTAAAGGAGAAGCATCAATATCGACAATCCGATCAATCTCAGCCTGCCCTTTAGCAATCGCTACTGGCTTATCCCAAATAAGATTGCCGTTAGTAATATCAATGGCAACTAATTTACCTGTGGCAAAACCGGTATAGGCAATACCATTTTCAATAACGGGTGTCGCAGTACCTCTTAATGTCAGTAGCGGCGTATCGCTTGTATAAACCCACAGCTGTTCGCCACTTTCAGCAGCCATGCCTATTAAACGGCCATCATAGGTTTGTACAATCACAATACCGCGACTCGCCTGCGGTGCTGCTAATACTTCTCCGCGCACATCTTTACGCCACTGTTCAACACCGTCAGCGCTGCTTAACGCCACTACAACACCGTTAGAGGTAGCTACAAGCACTAGCGATTCACCAACACCCACGCCAGCTGAAAGCGGTCCGAGCTTATTGCGCCAAGTTAACCCACCTTGTAATTGGTAACGAGATACCTCGCCTTTGATATTAGCCGCATAAACACTATCACTATCAAAACCCAATGTTAGGCGATCATAACGCTCACCCTGCCCTGGCCCCATATTGGCTGACCACTCCGACTTAAGCTTGGCTTTAACATCAAATTTTTCGAGCGGTATCGGCTTACTTAATTCTTCATCGTCATCTTTTGAGCCACAGGCTGAAATCGATAACAGCACCATTAATGCGCACAAAAGCACAGCCATTCGTTTGGCTGTTTTAGCCGGAACAAAGGGCGAAGCAACACGAGAAAGAAATAATAAAGATTGCGGCAACGGTTTAACCCTCTTTATAGCGAGTCAAAAAGACTCGCTAAATTAAAAATAGTCGAACAAATTGATCTGAAGTTATAAAAAGCTTTTTGCGTAAGCTAATTTTAAAGCCAGCGTTTGTGGCGGCTGCATGGCTAATAGAGCAACTTCTGCTTCTGCAGCAGCATAAGCATCAACAGCGCCTTGATAATCCTCTTCATTGACCAAGATGTCGCCTTTTAATTCCAAGAAAGCGTGGGTAAATGCTCCGGTATCTGTACGCGCAAGAACAGCCAGCGCCTCATCGGTTTTACTTTGCTGATGCAGCACTTTAGCAAGGCGCAATTCAGTGACTAAGATCATTTCATGGGAAGGGTTATTCGCTAAAACCCAATTAAGCTCTTCTTCGGCGCTGACTAGATCGTCATCGTTAACCGCTTGACGCGCTTTTAGAAGCGCAGCAAAAAGACTGTAGCCGGAACCACTGTAATTATCTTTAAGCTCTTGAGCCATAAAGTCTACAGTAGCAATTTTAATATCATCAGGATCGGCTTCGACTGCTGCAATCGCTTCTAACAGCTCTTGGTAGGCAAATGAAGCATTATCAATATTTGCTTGCTGGCTGTCTTGCCATGTGCGCCAACTAAAGACGACAGCCAATGCAACAGCAATACTGATTAAGGTCGATGAACCGTTTTCTTTCCACCATTTCTTTAAAACTTCAACTTGCTCTTCGTCTGTTCTATATTCGTTCAAGTTCGCTCTCCTAAACTCATCTTTCGATGATCAAATAAAATCTTAATGCTAACTGGGTTGACTACTAACTCTTTAAGCCAGCTAATAAATTATCTAACGAGTCACCTATAGCGTATTGTGCTTGCTCGCCATTCTGCAAATCTTTAACGGTGACGCTTGCATTAGCTACTTCGTCTTCGCCAATCACAAATGCGTATCGCGCCCCACTTTTATCGGCCTTTTTAAACTGGCTCTTCATGCTAGTGGTTGCCAGATTATGCATAATTTTAAACTGCGGTTTGGCATTACGAAGCCGCTCTGCCAAATCAAACGCGAAACTTTGTAATGGGTCAGCAGCAACAATAAAATAAGCATCGGGCGCATCGCTACCCTTTAATGCTGCAAAAGCCTGCGCCTCTAATAATAAGTAGAGTCGCTCAACACCCATAGCAAAACCGATAGCAGGTATCGACTTACCGCCTAACTGCTCAACTAAGCCATCATAGCGACCACCACCGCATACTGTACCCTGAGCGCCTAAATCGTTACTCACCCACTCAAAAACAGTATCGTTGTAATAGTCTAAGCCGCGAACTAACCGCGGGTTATGTTCGACCTTAACACCCTGATTTTGTAACAAGGCATTAAGCTGCTCAACACGCTGCAATGAGGCCTCAGATAAAAACCCTGCCATTTGTGGCGCGTCATTAAGTAATTTTTGTGTATCGCGATTTTTACTGTCGAGAATACGCATTGGGTTTAAATCTAAACGACGCAAACTATCCGCATCTAAAGATTCTTTATGCGCCGACAAATAATCAACTAACGCTGCTTTATAGTTGGCGCGCGTTTCGCTATCACCAATGTTATTTAATTGTAGGCTAACGTTTTTATCTAAACCTAAGCGCGTCCAGAAACGTTGATTCAATAACAGCATCTCAGCTTCGACTTCAACGTCGGGATAACCAAAGACTTCTGCACCAATTTGATGGAATTGTCGGTAACGGCCTTTTTGAGGTTTCTCATAACGGAACATAGGGCCGCCATACCAGAGTTTCTGTGGTGTATTCAGTAGGCCATTTTCAATCACGGCGCGCACACAGCCAGCTGTGCCTTCAGGTCTTAAAGCTAAGGATTCATCATTGCGATCGGGAAAGGTGTACATTTCTTTTTCGACAATATCAGTCACTTCACCGATAGAGCGATGAAAGAGTCGAGTGCTCTCGACCAGTGGCATACGAATCTCGCGATAGGCGTAGCTACTAAATACCTCTGCCACGGCTTGTTCTAGTCGCGACCAGTGCCCCGATTGATCCGGGGTGATATCGTGCATACCGCGAACGGCTTGAATTGTTTTCAATGAATAACCCTGACCTGCTTAAAATACTAACGGTTAACTCGTTAACCCTATCTTGTTTTTTTGATGTATTGCGCGTTTTATCCGCTACCTAATACAAAACGAGCACTATTATCGTCTCGATAGTCCTTAATAGCAAAAGGCGAGCCGTTTAACTCTAATGTTAATCCTGGCGCGTTACCTAAATGCAATTTGAATGGCAAATCACCACTCACCTCAATCTTTTTGCCTGCACGGGCTAAATCGCGGAATAATCGAACACCAGCTGCATCACTAATATCTACCCAGCTATCTTCAGTAACCCTAATCACGAGACGATCCTGCGATTGATACTGGGAAACCATAGCTTCTGCGCTTGTATTTGAAGCGCTTTCGGTGGCAACGTCCAATGGTAACTGCTCTCTATCATTAATTGATGCTCTGCCTTCTTCAGCTTCAGATACCTCTACTACAGCAATCTCATCGGGCGAGCTATTCTCTTCTGTGAGGATGTCTTGGGTTTGTGAACTAACGGCAACAGAAGCCAGCTGACCTAATGGCGCAGGCTGCATATCAATGGCAAGTATCGGCACTTCAGTGTCAATTTGCTGAACAACCGCATCCCCTTTAGAGGAATAAGCCCATGCGAATACGATAATACATAGCAATGGCACAATCGCTACAGCCGCCACTCGCCAAACTGTTGGACGAGCAGCAATACCCGGCCCAGTCGTCAATACTGAATGCGCGGTATCACCGGCCAATATGGTCTCGGCAGCACTTGCATTGGCCGTCGCATCACGCACGACGGTTTCAGCCACACCGTATTCAGCTAACAATTGCTCTAAATCTAAATCCAGACGCTCAGCACAGGTGCGTAAATAACCAACAACAAATAACTTAGCCGGCAGACGATCAACTTGATGATTTTCGAGTGCAGCGAGATGCCGTTTAGGAATGCGCGTCTGCGCTGATAAATCAGCTAGCGATAATCCCAACTGTGCGCGCGCTCGGCCTAGCTGTCCGGCTTCGATAGCGGCGACTGCATCTGCTGTGACTTCACTCTCACTCATATTATTGACGACTTAAGTAACTTTGGTATTCGCGAGAATCGGGATAGAGGTTTTTTAGCGCTAAAGCGTAACTGGCTTCGGCGTTGGCATCATTTAATTCGCGTGCCAATTCAATACCCAGAAGAAGTAATTCTGCATCAGGGCGTGCAACGACTTTACGATAATTTTGAAAGTAACGCCAAGCACTAGAAAAGTTTTCAGCTTGGTAATTCATCACCGACAATTCACGCAGCACGCGTCTATTGCGTGGATTCAATATCAGCGCTCGCTCAAATGAACGCTGCGCGTTGGCCACTTGTGATAACTGTTGCTGACATAAACCCAGCATCACTAATGCCGACTCACGCTTATCATAAAACGAATCTTCAACAATGGCTTGTAACTGCTTTTCTGCTTCGGAAAAACGTTTTTGCTGATATAAAAAAATCGCGTAGTTAAAACGAAAACGTGATTCTCCTTCACCAAAATCAATCGCTTTTTGATAGTGCGACTCAGCCAACTCATATTCGTTACTATGCTGAAACGTTAGTGCGAGTGCATCGTGAACGTCAGCGGACTTAGGATCAATTTCGTAGGCAGTTTTTAAATGACGACGAGCCGCTTCAAAATTACGACTCAGTAAATACTGTTTGGCAGCGGCAACACGTGTGGTAATTGCCTCTTCGGTACTCACCTCTTTATTAAAACCACCGCGCTGCGTTGTCACACAGGCTGCTAGTGTTAATGACAAAAATACGGTGAGCAATACGCGGAATAATCGCGCACTTAAAAATACGAGGGGGTTTAACTCTGACATTTATTCAGCACCTCCAACAATACGGACGGGTTGTTCATCACTAATAGCTTGCGCATTAACATAGCGCTCATTGCGTCGCGTGCGATCAGCCACTTGACCAACCAGCTGACCACAAGCCGCATCAATATCATCGCCTCGCGTGGTGCGAATCGGCGCAATAAAACCGGCTTCATTTAAAATACGTTGAAACGCTTTAACCCGATTGTTACTTGGCCGCTGATAATCCGAGAGCGGGAACGGGTTAAACGGTATTAAATTAATCTTACAAGGTACATCTCTTAACAACTCAACTAATTCATGCGCCAATGGCTGTGAATCATTGATCTTATCTATCAGTGTATACTCGATGGTGATAACACGCTTATTATCCGATAAACCATTGATATAACGCAGACTAGAATCCAACAACATGGCAATTGGATACTTTTTATTAATCGGTACGAGCTGACTTCGCAATTCATCATTGGGCGCATGCAGCGAGATTGCCAACGAACAGTCGCTAACCTCCCCCAATTTATCGAGCATAGGAACTACGCCAGAAGTACTGAGTGTTACACGACGCTTAGATAAGCCAAAGGCGAGATCGTCCATCATAAGAGACATAGAGTCGACGACATTATCGAAGTTCATTAATGGCTCGCCCATACCCATCATCACCACATTGGTAACGCGGCGCTCGACACCATCTTCGCTTACTAAAGTCTCTTTTATTTCGCGTTTTTGCTGAGCTTCAAAGCCATTAAAAGATTTAACGGCTAACCATACCTGACCAATAATTTCGGCAGCGGTTAAGTCGTTTTGAAAGCCCTGCTTTCCAGTTGAGCAAAAACTGCAATCCAAACTACAGCCAACCTGTGAAGAAACACAGAGTGTCCCGCGGCCTTTTTCAGGGATGTAAACGGTTTCAATACAACCGCCATTATGAACGCGTAGCACCCATTTGCGAGTACCATCGACTGAATCTTCTTGACTGACAATTTCAGGGGCGCGGATTTCGGCAAGACGACTCAGCTTTTCACGCAGCGCCTTACTCAAGTCTGTCATCACTGCAAAGTCATCGATGCCGCAGTGATGAATCCACTTCATCAATTGTTTAGCACGAAACGGCTTTTCACCTAACGACTGCATATAGTCAATTAAGCGAGCTTGCGTCATACCCAGTAAATTAACTTTACTGAGTACAGGTGTGGCGCTTGGCTTTTCCGTTTCGTTACTCATGACATTAATTTGTCGCTAGTAATACTAATTAGTTTTACTGTTAGTTAAAAAATTTGCTGCCAACTTAGCGTGGGCAAATTTCATCGTCAGCAAAAAAGTAGTCAATTTCTCGCGCTGCTGATTCAGGTGAATCAGAACCGTGAACGGCATTCGCATCAATTGAATTAGCGAAGTCTGCACGAATCGTTCCGGCATCCGCTTCTTGTGGGTTAGTTGCACCCATTAACTCACGATTTAAGGCAACGGCATTTTCACCTTCAAGCACTTGCACCATCACTGGACCTGAAGTCATAAAATCAACGAGGTCATTGTAGAAAGGACGACCTTCGTGCTCGGCATAAAAACCACCGGCTTTTTCGCGGCTTAAATGTAACATTTTAGAACCAACAATATTTAAGCCTGCTTTTTCAAAACGTGCATAAATTTCGCCAATAACATTTTTAGCCACTGCATCAGGTTTAACAATAGAAAAGGTGCGTTCAACGCCCATGGGTGAATCTCCGTTTTAACTAGTAATTTCAAAGGGTTATAAGACTAACCAGCACTCACCGACAGCAAGTGTTTATTGCTGGGCCTATGAAGATTAGTAAAGTCGGCGGATTATAGAGATTAAGCCGCCTGATCGCAATTGAAAGACCACCTAAACGAGAGGGGGAAACTGTATTTAATTCAGAGTGTTACAAAGAAAAGTGCATAAATGCTGTAAAACGCTAAGACCAACTCTACCGCGGCAGACAAAGCCTCAACTTATGACGAATAATGGGCAACAACATAGTCTTCTACCAAAGCTTGAAACTCTTCTGCAATATGGTCGCCCTTTAAAGTCACATCTTTCTCGCCATCAATATAAACCGGCGCAACAGGACGCTCACCCGTGCCGGGCAGGCTAATACCGATGTTGGCATGCTTGCTTTCACCGGGACCATTCACCACGCAACCCATAACAGCCACGCTCATATTTTCAACGCCAGGATGCTTATCACGCCAAACAGGCATTTGGTTGCGTAAATAACTTTGAATATCTTCAGCGAGCTGCTGAAAGTAAGTGCTTGTGGTTCGGCCACAACCGGGACAGGCAATGACCATTGGCGTAAATGCACGCAAACCCATGGTCTGCAAAATCTCTTGCGCCACTTGTACTTCTTTAACACGACTACCACCCGGCTCAGGTGTTAGAGAAATCCGAATGGTGTCGCCAATATTATCTTGCAACAAAAGCGACAAAGCCGCTGTTGATGCCACAATACCTTTTGAACCCATGCCCGCTTCAGTTAAACCTAAATGCAAAGCATATTCGCTTTCTGCAGCTAAGCGACGATAAATAGTGACGAGGTCTTGGACATGACTGGTTTTACAAGAAAGAATGATTTTATCGCGCGCGAGACCCACTTCCTCGGCTAGCACTGCACTTTCAAGCGCCGACTGAATAACGGCGTCTTGCATAATAACCTGTAAATCACGTGGTTCTGCATGCTTAGCGTTTTCATCGAGTAGACGCGCTAGTAATGCTTGATCAAGGCTGCCCCAGTTAACACCAATACGTACGGGCTTATCATAGCGACAAGCAATTTCAATCATTTCACTAAACTGCGCATCTTTTTTTGCACCGCGACCCACATTACCAGGGTTGATACGATATTTATCTAACGCTTCTGCACAGGCTGGGTTATCAGACAGTAATTTATGGCCATTAAAATGGAAGTCGCCAACCAGCGGCACAGCGATGTTTCTAATTTGCAGTCGCTCTTTGATATGTGGGACAGCAGCCGCTGACTCATCATTATTGACAGTGATGCGCACTAGCTCAGAGCCCGCCTCTGCCAGCTCAATAATTTGTTGCGCCGTGGCATCGATATTAGCAGTATCGGTGTTCGTCATAGACTGCACCACGACTGGCGAATCGCCACCCACAATAACATTACCGACTTTAACGGCGTGGCGCTTGCGAGCAGAGGTAAATGCGGCGGCGCGAGGAACCAATGACATAAGAAATCCTATCAACAGCGTTGATGCTTATCAGTTTGAGGAGGAGTTTAGCGTAGCTAGCTTTATTGAACCAGACAAAATTTTAAGCTGCTAAAGCTATCAGCTAATAGACAGTGAGCTCGCTAAAAAAAACAAATACTTATTCTGTAGGCGCTTTAATCGCTGGTTTAGCCACTTCGTCATCAGGCGACTTAACAGATTTAAAACTAAGGCGGCGCTTACACCACTGCCAAGCATTTTTACACCAATCAATAATTTCTTTACCCAGCAATGGCACAGCAAGCCACCATGCTATTTCAGCGAAAATAATAATACCGCCGACCCAACTGGCTTTTTGAACCGTCGACAAGGGTAAAAAGGGAATGACGGGGACCACCAACCAAGCAATACAAGAAATAGCTAATAAAATATAACCGAGAAGTTTACGCAAAATATAATACTCTTATTATTATCGCTAATGACGAAAACAAGAAGGAGCGTGCTAAGAAGCCTCTTCCATCCACGCCATTTGAATGCCTTCAAGGATTTTTTCGCCGCAGCGATCGGCATCATCTTCAAAGCCTTCTAACGCTAGCACCCAATTACGCAAATCAACAAAGTTGACGTATTGCGGATCAACATCGGGGTGAGCTTCGTAAAGCTCAATAGCAATATCATTTACATCAGTCCAACGCATGGGTCACTCTCTACTTGTTGTTGTTTAAATTGCTGCTGTTTAAACGCTTCAATTATTCACGCGCATGGTTAATCGTGTATTTTGGAATTTCAACGACCAAGTCTTCATCGGTCACTAAAGCCTGACAACTTAAACGACTCTCAGGCTCAAGGCCCCAAGCTTTATCCAAGTAATCTTCTTCGAGCTCATCAGCTTCACTCAGCGAATCAAAGCCTTCGCGTACCACAATATGGCAGGTTGTACAGGCACAAGATTTTTCGCAGGCATGATCTATATCGATATGATTACGCAACAACGCATCACAAACACTTTCACCCGTTTTCGCTTCTACAGCTGCGCCGTCGGGGGCAATTTCCGCATGAGGTAGAACAATTATTTGCGGCATATGAGACAAGCTCCAATATCGTTATTAAAAGTCATTAAATTCATAAAAGTGATCATAGTGATCCATCAGCAACATCGTCAATGCTTTTTCCTTGCAAGGCGGTACGTATGCTTTGATCCATTCTTCGGGTCGCAAAGGTATCAGTTACTCGACCAAGCTCAGCAACCGCGTCAGCAATGGCTTGCGAATCGCTCAACAATGCAAGCTCAGAAACCTTACCCATCGCTGCATCAATCACTTTTCGCTCATCGTCACTCAGTAATTCGCCATCTTGCTCTAAAGCCATTTTCACAGCTTCAACCAAACCCTCTGCCTCAACTCGTTGTTCAGCTAACATCCTCGCATCGCGGTCTTCACCGGCATGTGTATAGGAGGCTTTTAGCATTTCTGTTATTTCTGATTCGCCTAAACCATAAGAAGGTTTGACCTGTACATTGGCACTAACGCCCGTCGCTGTCTCTTTAGCACTGACATCAAGAATACCATCGGCATCAACGTTAAAAACCACTTCGATTCGTGCGGCACCAGCAACCATGGGAAGAATGCCTCGCAATTCAAAACGTGCCAGTGATCGACAGTCACTCACCAAATCACGTTCGCCTTGCAAGACATGCACAGCTAAAGCAGTTTGACCATCTTTGTAAGTTGTAAATTCTTGTGCGCGACTCGAAGGGATAGATGTATTGCGATGAATGATTTTTTCTACCAAGCCGCCCATGGTCTCGATACCCAACGATAAGGGGATCACATCTAATAGCAGTAAATCACTATTGGATCGATTACCCACTAAGCTATCAGCTTGTATAGCTGCACCTAAGGCAACCACTTGATCGGGATCAACATCTGTTTTTGGTGTTTGCTGAAACAGTGCTGCCACACGCTCTCGCACCAAGGGTACACGGGTTGAACCGCCAACTAAAACCACATCAGCAATATCACTCGCCGTTAAATCAGCATCGTCTAAACTCGCTTTACAAGCCGCTATAGTTGTCGTCACTAATGAATCAATTAATTGATTAAAAACATCACGAGTCAATTCACCAGCCC
Organism: Pseudomonadales bacterium; assembly: GCA_028223755.1. Lineage (GTDB taxonomy): Bacteria > Pseudomonadota > Gammaproteobacteria > Pseudomonadales > UBA7434 > UBA7434. The sequence goes on from JAOIUY010000012.1 coordinate 29,423, forward strand.
AGCTAATCGTCGATGACTGAATCGATAAACCTACCGAGGCATTATCGGTCAATGACTGCTTGGCATTTCTAGCATCAACTAATAGACGACGATAGTTTTGTGCAGACAGTTCTGCTTGGGTAATTTCTGCTTGTGACAAAGCCCAAGCAACAATTGCCAAATCAAAATCATCGCCCCCGAGCGCAGAATCACCACCGGTCGCTAATACTTCAAAAACACCTTCACTTAGCTGCAAAATAGAGACATCAAAGGTACCGCCACCTAAATCGTAAACTACGATATGGCGATCGTCAGCTTTATCTAAACCATAAGCGACAGCCGCAGCAGTAGGCTCGTTAATTAAGCGTAAAACATTGAGGCCCGCGAGTGTTGCTGCATCTTTAGTGGCCTGACGCTGCGCATCATCAAAGTAGGCCGGTACGGTAATGACCGCACCATCAATAGCGCCACCGAGCGCATCGGTTGCTCTTGCTGTTAAGTTTTTTAAAATTTCAGCCGAAGCCTGCATAGCGGTGATTTCTCCCGCAGCGGTGGCAATACGAATAACATCGTTTTTATCTGAAGCGTCGCTGGGTGTAACAATTTTAAATTGTGAGGTGTCGCTAATATCTTTTAAACCACGGCCCATCAATCGCTTAAAGGAAGCCAGTGTATTGTGTGGGTCATCAGCGGCAATAGCCTGCGCCTGATAACCGATATGTTGCACACCTGAGGTACCATAGTTAACCACCGAAGGTAATATCGCCCTACCCTCTGCATCTTTAATAACATTAGCAATACCACCAGCCGCAGTGCCATCGTTAGCTACCGCCGCAACCAAAGAATTAGTTGTACCAAGGTCAATACCGATAGCCCGCTTAAACTGGTGCGGTAATGGTGATTGTCCTGGTTCGGATATTTGAAGTAATGCCACTGCGTTGTAACCTTCTTAGTCTATAAGAAATTAACTTGTCAAAAATTAACTGAGCGAACGAATAATTGAGGTTAGTTCATCACAGAGCTTTTCATAAAATTGCATCTTACCAACGGTATCACGCAAATCTTTTTCATCACTCGGCGACGACAATTGAGAAGATTCCATTTGCGCTGAAAAACCTTGCTGACAAGCTTGAAACTGATCGCTCACTTGATTCAATAACACTTCCAATGCGGGTAAATCACTTGCAGCTCGCGCGTCATCAAGCGTTTCTCTTATTTCCATTTGCTGCATAAGAAAACTGGGATCTTTTATCGTGCTGTTCTGGTGATCAATTTCAACACCTGATAATTCAAGTAAATGGGTAGCGCGCTTAACAGGATTATCTAATACAGCGAAAGCGGTGTTAAGGTGAGCAGAGAATTGCACAGCTAACCGCTGCTCTTGAGGTGTTTTGGCAATATAGCGATCGGGGTGGTATTCACGCTGCAAATGACGGAACTGTTTTTTAAGCGCTGCGCGGTTAACAGTAAACTGCTGAACCTGCCCTAGCAGGGTAAAGAAATTTTGTTCGAGTTTCACGGTATTAACTGCAAACCTTATTCAAAGAGATGTTCACGTTATACGGTAAAACTTTCGCCGCAACCGCACTCACCAGCAATGTTAGGGTTTTTAAATTCAAACCCTTCGTTTAAACCTTCTTTGACAAAATCCATGATCGTGCCATCGATATAGACCAAGCTTTTAGGATCAACAATTAAGCTAACGCCGTGGTTTTCAAACACCGCATCTTCGGCATCAGCCTCGTCGACAAATTCCAACACGTAAGCCATACCCGAGCAGCCAGTGGTTTTAACACCAACACGAATACCCAAGCCTTTGCCGCGCTGATCTAACTGCTGAAGAACATGTTCAGCGGCTTTTTCTGTCATCGTAATTGCCATGCAAATTGATCCTTAGCTAGCAACAGCGTTATCAGATTTACTTTTCAAGTCATCAATCGCCGCTTTTATTGCATCTTCGGCCAACACTGAACAATGAATTTTAACGGGCGGCAATGCTAACTCTTCAGCAATTTCAGAGTTTTTAATTTGCGAAGCTTCATCTAGTGTTTTGCCTTTAACCCACTCGGTTAGCAATGAGCTAGAAGCAATGGCCGAACCACAGCCATAGGTTTTAAACTTAGCATCTTCAATAACGCCGTTATCGTCAATTTTGATTTGCAGACGCATAACGTCACCACAAGCAGGCGCACCTACCATGCCGGTACCCACTGAAGCATCGTCAGCATCCATTTTGCCTACGTTGCGTGGATTCTCGTAGTGATCTAACACTTTTTCGCCGTATGCCATTTTTAATTACCTCAATAATATTCTGTCGTGTTGCTTGTCGTATTAGTTAACGCTGCTATTTAGTGAGCAGCCCATTGCACTGAATTTAAATCAATGCCGTCTTTATACATATCCCATAGTGGTGACAGGTCGCGAAGCTTTTCAACCGCAGCCCGTACTTGCGATATGGCGTGATCAACATCTTCTTCGGTGGTGAAGCGACCGACAGAAAAACGCAGTGAACTGTGTGCCAACTCATCACTTCGACCTAAAGCGCGAAGTACATAAGAAGGCTCAAGACTGGCAGAAGTACATGCCGAGCCTGATGATATGGCGAGATCTTTTAACGCCATAATCAATGATTCGCCTTCAACAAAATTAAAGCTAACATTTAAAGCACCGGGTAGCCGCTGCTCTGGATGGCCGTTTAAATAGACCTCTTCCATATCGCTAACGCCATCCCAAAGTCGCTGACGCAAAGTAATTAAACGCGCGTTTTCTTCTGCCATGCCTTCTTGAGCAACGCGAGCCGCTTCGCCAAAACCAACAATTTGATGCGTAGGCAATGTGCCTGAGCGCATACCGCGTTCATGACCACCACCATGGATTTGCGCTTCGATGCGAACTCGTGGCTTACGGCACACATATAAAGCACCAATACCTTTTGGCCCATACATTTTATGAGCGCACATCGATAATAAATCAATCTTCATGGCAACAACATCAACGGGTATCTTACCCACTGACTGCGCACCATCAACATGAAAGATAACTTTGCGGGCACGTGTTATTTCGCCAATCGCAGCAACATCGTTAACCACACCAATCTCATTATTGGCATGCATAATAGATACGAGTACAGTATCTTCACGCATTGCCGCTTCAACTGCTTCAGGTTGAGTAATGCCGTTTTCATCAGGCGGTAAATAAGTAATTTCGTAGCCATCACGTTCTAGCTGACGACAAGTATCAAGCACCGCTTTGTGCTCGATTGATGAAGTAATAATATGCTTGCCGTTTTTCTGATAAAAACGCGCTGCACCTTTAATACCAAGGTTATCTGATTCAGTCGCACCTGAAGTCCAAACGATTTCACGCGGATCGGCATTAATTAACTCGGCAACTTGAGCGCGACCGGTTTCAATCGCTTCTTCTGCCTGCCAACCAAAGCTATGTGAACGCGAGGCAGCATTACCAAAGTTGCCTTCGTTCGTTAAACACGCCGACATCTTTTCGGCCACACGCGGATCGACCGGCGTTGTCGCAGAGTAATCAAGATAAATAGGTAATTGCATATTGCTCTTCAAAACAGTGTTCTCCAAAAAAAATTTTTAACAATGCGGCTGATAAATAAGCCGATATAAAATATCTAAAATTTAATCGCTAGTGGCGATACGTATTTGCTGTAAGTCATTAGCTGCTTCTAATTGACTATCCTGCCTTTCAGATACTCTTTTAATCTCTTTTCGGTTCACTAAATCGGCCAAAGAAATACCCGTAAGAAAACCATGAATCTGTTGTGTCAGGTCGTTCCATAGGTGATGCGTCAAACAGGTATTGCCTTCTTGGCAATCACTTTTACCCGAACAGTTAGTGGCATCAACACGCTCATCAACAGCATCGATAATATCGGCAACACAGATATCAGCCACGGGGCGATTCAAACTATAACCACCACCTGGGCCACGCGAACTTTTGACTAACTCGTTACGTCGTAATTTAACAAATAGCTGCTCGAGATATGACAACGATAACTCTTGGCGGCCAGCGATCTCACTAAGGCTGACTGGCCCAGCGGTAGAATGCAGCGCCAAATCCAGCATAGCTGTGACGGCATAACGCCCTTTTGTAGTTAATCTCATAGCGGTAGTCTCAAGAGGCTTTGCGGGGACGACAACACACAGTCAGTGGTTACGAGGCAAAAGTCTAAAAGTGAACGCGGAATAACAGTATTATCTAAAGCCTGAGTAAAATAATCAAGTATTTAACCTAGCAAATTAGTCAGATATTCACTTTCGGTAAAACCCTGACAGCCCTATCGCTCAAAAATTCTTTATCTACTTGTTTTTGCTTAACTTTTCTTGAACCGTACTCAGTATGCCACGCAAGATGTTGATTTCCATCTTATCCAAGCGAACACGGACAAATAGCCTGCGAAGGCGAGTAAGTAGCTGTTTTGGCTGATCAGGGTCAAAAAAGTCGATATCGACCAGTGTTTGCGCTAAATGCTCATGAAATCGCTCAACATCGGCCCCATTGGCAAAAGGCTCATCCCATTGATCAGTTGTATCTTGCACAGCATCCGGCTGAGGATCATTGACTTTCAGTGAGCGCATACGCAATTCATAGCTAAGAATTTGCACCGCCATAGCCAAATTCAGCGAGCTATAGGCCTCACTGGTTGGCACATGAACATGGAGATGGCAGCGATTGAGCTCGTCATTTTTAAGCCCGCGGTCTTCACGGCCAAATAAAATCGCGATTTTTGAGCTTTGTGGTTCTTCATAAATCTTTTTAGCACACTCGTGGGCATCCACTACCGGCCAAGGAATACGACGATCACGCGCCGATGTGCCGACAATTAGGTCGCAATCAGCCAAGGCGTCATCAAGCGTTTCAACAACAATAGCCGACTCGAGTAAATCGCGCGCACCTGCTGCTCGCCAAACGGCGCGAGGATCAGGGTAATTACGCGGGCTTACCAACACCAGTTGATTAACCGCCATAGTTTTCATAGCACGGGCGGCGCCACCGATATTACCGGGGTGCGATGGGTTGACCAATACCATGCGAACATCGCGCACAGCAGCGGCTTTGTTAGACACTGGTGCGTCAATGTTAGATTCAGTAGCTTGGGTGTCGTCTGTCAAAATAGTCTCTCTTTAAAAACCAATAGCGCGATAAAACAATGAATAGATGCAAAACGGGCGCGGATTCTAACAAAGTCGCCACCGAATACCAAAATTACGGCAAATTATGGCAGTTAGGCCCTAGCCTCTCTGATATACTCGCCGCCCTGATTTTGCAGCGCCACTCATTTAGGCCGTCAATAGACGCTAACAACCTGAGCTGCAAACACATAACTTGCTTTATCAACCTAGACATTGAGGTATCCACGTGGAGCCAACTGTAACTATCGCTCTTCGCGCCGCCCGCAAAGCCGGCGACATCATTGCGCGCGCCACCGAGCGAATGGATTTAGTTAAAATCCAAGAAAAAGAAAAGAATGACTTTGTTACCAATGTCGACAAAACCGCTGAAGAAGAAATCATCTACCAAATTCAAAAAGCGTGGCCAGAACATAATATTCTCGGCGAAGAAAGCGGCTTAATTTTAGGTAGCAACGGTAAATCTGATACCACTTGGTATATTGACCCCTTAGACGGAACAACCAATTTCGTTAGAGGCATTCCACATTTTTCGGTGTCAATTGCTTGCGTGCAAAATGGCCGTATTGAACACGCTGTTATTTACGATCCTATCCGCCGCGAAGAATTCGTAGCCAGCCGAGGCCGAGGCGCAAGTCTAAATGGTGTTCGTCTTCGCGTCAGCGATCGTCATACTTTTAATGGCGCCTTAATTGGTACTGGCGTGCCCTATCGTGCGAGCCAACAACCTTTTATGCACGACTACATGAAATGCCTTGAACACTTCGCCGCCAATGGCTCAGGTATTCGTCGCGCAGGTTCGGCGGCTTTAGACTTAGCTTATGTTGCTGCTGGCCGTTTAGATGCATTCTGGGAATATGGATTACGCCCTTGGGATGTGGCTGCAGGCTTACTTCTAGTACAAGAAGCCGGTGGCTTAACTGCCGACTTTAAAGGTGGCGACACTTGCCTAAAGACCGGTAACATTGTCTGCGGCAACCCCAAGTTATTCAAAGAATTACTTAAGGTGGTGAATACCAACCTTGGTGATGTGCAGTAAAGCACTTAAAAACATCTTTTTATTTTATATCCAATTTATTTAACAAACGGAGAAAGGCAACATGAAAGCGATTAAGAAAACTGCCGAGTACACCATTTACCAAAAACGAAACAATCGTTATGCAGTAAAAGGTGCAAATGCTCAATGGTTAAATGGCGACGACAAAGTGAAAGTTTTATTAGCTGAAGAGTTAATAAAGTTAAGCGTTGCTGCACCAGCAGAAGCACCCGCAGAAGAGGAAGCCCCAGCTGAAGAAGCAGCTGCGGAAGATGCTCCAGCTGAAGAAACGAAAGAAGACTAAAAGCAACACTTGTCTCAACGATGGGAATAGCTATCACTGGCTATTCCCATCCGTTATAAAGAAAACCCACCTCCCAGATCAAAACGCTTTAAACTAAGTAATATCAATTCACTAGCACTCCAGCATCACCTAAATGACAAATTGACAGCGCTGACATCCTTTAATATCATGGCTTGATGTTACTAGCTAATATTGCCTGTAAGCACGCCAGAAAATTAACGCCTGCGCTTCCAAGCATTCGCCATAAAATAGCTATGTTTAAATTATGCAAAGATGTAGTTAGAAAAAATTAATAAGGATCTCGAAATGCCCAAATGTACACCTACCAAACAAAAGTGGTCCGCTGTTGCGAGCGCCGTTTTCTTATTGATTGGTTTTAACTTTGATGCCAATGCGGAAGAGATTACAGATACCGCGAAGCCTAGAAATGTCATTTATATTTTGACTGATGATCAACGCTTTGATGAGTTAGGCTTTATAAACCCCGTCCTCGATACACCGAATATGGATGAATTGGCGCAAAAAGGTGTGCACTTTAAAAACGCCTTTGTCACTACGGCTCTTTGCTCACCTAGTCGAGCATCGATCTTGACCGGTCAATATATGCATAGTCATGGTGTGGTTGATAATAATAAGCCTGCCAAAGAAGGGACGATTTATTTTCCTAGCTATTTGCAACAAGCAGGTTATGAAACGGCTTTTATTGGTAAGTGGCATATGGGTGGTCATCACGATGATCCGCAGCCCGGCTTTGATTACTGGTTAAGTTTTGCTGGTCAGGGCGACTACTACCCTAAGCGAAAACGTAACGGCAAAATGAGTCGCTTCAATATCAATGGCAAGCATGTTAAACAAAAGGGCTATATTACAGACGAACTTACCGATTACACCTTGTCGTGGTTAGAAGAAGGACGTGACACAAGTAAACCGTTTTTTGTCTACCTCTCTCACAAGGCTGTTCATGCAAACTTTGCACCTGCACAGCGACATAAAACGCAATACAGCGATGCCGATATTTATATTCCCGATAGCTTAGCCGATACCGCAGAAAACTATAACGGTAAACCTATGTGGGTTAAGAATCAGCGTAACAGCTGGCACGGTGTAGACTTCCCCTACCATAGTGAATTAGATGTTCAAGAATACAAGCGCCAGTATCACCGCGCACTCTCTGCTGTTGACGATAGCTTAGGCAGAATCACCGCTTGGCTTAAAGCCAATGGTCTTGATGAAAATACTGCTGTTATTCTCATGGGCGATAATGGTTTCTTATTTGGCGAGCATGGTCTCATCGATAAACGTAATGCTTATGAAGAGTCGATGCGCGTGCCATTAATCGCTTCTATTCCCGGTGCAAAACAAGGCTACGTAGTTGAAGAGATGGCCGCAAATATTGATATCGCACCGACCATCCTCGACATTGCTGGTATCAAAGAAAAACCGCCTCAATTTGCTGGCGATAGCTTATTACCTTTAGCTGAAGGTAAGAAAGTGGCTAACTGGCGAGACACCCTACTCTATGAATATTATTGGGAGTTTAACTTTCCACAAACACCAACCACCTTTGCGGTTCGCTCAGACGATTTTAAATTAATCCAATACCATGGTATTTGGGATACTGATGAATTGTATGACATCAAAAATGATCCTAAAGAAATGAACAATCTGATTGATGACCCTCGTTACTTAAAAGTAAAAGTGAAACTGCGAAAAGCCTTATTTGCCCGCCTTGGCTCGGATGGCGAACACGCCGTACCCTATACAAAGAAATTCAGTTCTGGCTCAGTGTTTCGACAAGTTGATCGCTCAAAAGCGGCCGAATTTCCTGATGCATGGTTACGCAAAGGCAATGAAAGAGATTTAGAGCGATTCTTTACGCCCGATGACAAACGACTTAAAAAAGGTAACGATTAACTTAACAGAAACTCCATTGGATAATGTTTATGAAAAACAAATCACTCATATGTTGTTTACTGCTTTCAGTCTCAGCTAATGCCGAGATGGATGACAGCTGGCGCCAATTTGATAAAGACAGCAATAACGAACTAAGCCTTGAAGAATACAGCAGCCTGCGAATAGCTCAATACGTTGCTATTGATCGTAACGGTGACAACCAATGGACAAGAAGAGAATTTGTCATGCGTCAAGACGATATGAGCAACGGTCGAAAAGACGCTTTGCGAGGTAAGTTTAAACGATGGGACAAAAATGGCGATGGCTTGTGGAGCACCGGAGAAGCTGAAAAAGCTATCGGCGGTAGTTTTCGCTGGCTCGATAAAAATAGAAATAAATCTTTATCGATTAATGAGTTTCCAAAACAGTTTTAATACGCTAACTCAAGGGGCTAACTGAAGCCCCTATTTTCAGGGTCGGTATTCAGGCCCCATTTTAAAACCCAATAATCTAATTACTTAACGCGAAGAGTGACTGTCTTAAGGTCACTCTTACGCGATGAAGAGCCAACCATAATCACAAACTCACCCGGCTCTACACGCCAGTTCATATCCAGATCATAATAGGCCAAGGTATCGGGCGTAATTTCAAAAGTTACCTTACGACTTTCTTTTGCCTTTAAACGAATGCGCTGAAAACCCTTTAGCTCTTTGACCGGCCGAGTAACCCGTGAAAATTTATCACGAATATATAATTGTACAACTTCATCACCGTCTCGATTGCCGCTATTAGTCACTGTCACAGTTACGCTAGACGATTGATTGGGCTTAATGCTCGAACGATCTAATTTAGCTTTGCTATAAATAAAATTGGTGTAACTTAGACCATCGCCAAATTCAAATAAATTCTTTGTCGGCCCATCGACATACTTACGAACAAAAGCAGAGGGTTTGTGGTTATAAACCGACTGCAAATGACCCGCACTGTACGGAACAGTAATAGGTAATTTACCACTGGGGTTCACTTCACCAAAAATAATCTCAGCTAAAGCCTGCCCACCTAGCGCACCAGGCTCCCAAGCTTCAATAAGCGCGGCTGCATTATCAACAACCCATGGCTCAGCTAATGGACGACTATTCACTAAGACAACAATCGTTGGCACACCAGACGCATGAACCGCTTTAACTAATGCTAGCTGATCACCAAACAAATTAATCGAACTACGCGCAACGTTCTCACCCGCTGTTTTACCTTTTCTGTCATAGCGCAATGAGTTACTACCCACAACGACAATAGCAACATCAGCCTTTTTAGCTCGCTCGGTAGCAGCCGCTATCGCTTCGGGCGCAATATTTTTCACCTGATCACCCACATCAAAATAATCGATGCTCGTTGATGGCTTAGCAACCGCTTTTAAACCTTCAACAATCGTGGTGATATTTTCTTCTGGTTGCTCAAATACCCAGTCACCCATTAAGGTATGGTTATTAGCATTTGGGCCTGTCACAAAAATCTTCTGACCCGCTGCTAAAGGCAAAACCTTATCATTTTTCAACAATACAATACCTTGACGTGCAAGCTTCAACGCTGTTTGCTGGTGTTGATCATTAAACATAATACCTGCTGCAGCCGTTGTATCGACTTGCGCATTTTCAAAAAGACCTAAACGAAATTTAGCTAATAATATTGACCTAACAGCCGCATCAATGCGCGCCTCAGAAATGCGCCCCTTCTCGACTAACTCTATTAGTGGCTTTAAAAATCGTGGCCCATGCATGTGCATATCCAAACCGGCATCAACCGCTTGGAAAACAGCTTCTTTTTGTGTTGGCGCAACACGATGCAAACCTTTTAAGCGTTCGATATCCATCCAGTCGCTAACAACAAAACCTTCAAAGCCCCATTGGTCACGCAAGACATCGGTAAACAAAAAACGGTTGGCGTGAGCTGGCACACCATTGATCTCATTATGCGCGGCCATAAAGGTAAAAACGCCAGCATCAACCGCACGTTTAAACGGTGGAAAGAAATCTTGCTTAAGACTGCGCAAAGAAACATCCATCGGCGACAGATTTAGACCATTTAACGGATCGCCACCAGCCACAAAGTGTTTAGCATTGGCTAACACCTTCTCACTGCCTATAAAATCACCCTGCTGCAGCCCTTCAATGACCGCGACACCCATTTCACCGACAAGGTAAGTGTCTTCGCCAAAGGTTTCACCTACCCTTCCCCAGCGCGGGTCTCGTGCGATATCGATATTCGGAGTGAAAGCCCAGTGAGCGCCGTTTATGCGCATCTCAAGGGCAGTTTCAACACTAGCCTGCCTGACCAAGTCGAGGTTCCAGCTACTTGCCATAGTCAATGGCGAAGGATAAATCGTACTGCCACTGACAAGCCCATTACCATGAATCGCATCAATACCAATCAATAGTGGAATCCCTAAACGACTTTCACTGGCTATCTGCTGCAATCGATTCGCTTCGAAGGGATCGACAACGTGAAGAAAAGAACCGATCTCGCCTTTTCTAATCAGATTAGGAATTTTTGATGAATGGAGATTAGGGTATACACCATGTGCATCACCGGCTTGCATTTCTGCAAGGCTTAAATGTTTCTCTGAGCGCTTGATATGCTCGATACCAACAAATTGATTCATCTGACCAATTTTTTCAACTAAGGTCATTCTTGGTAATAAATCGTCAACGCGAAGCTCAGCCGTCAAAGCAGGATTTTTATAATCAGCGGCGTAGGCGTTAAAAACGCTAGCAGTAAAAATGACAGCGAGTGGAAATTTAAATAATGGCTTTTTCATAACATCTCTTTATTTTAAATAATTTAATATTTATTACTTTTTTGTATAGCGCTTAAAAAACCTTGACTTAACCGTGCCGCCTTTACCTGCTCGATCCCAACTACCGCTTTCACTGGCTTGTTCAGCATTCACAGAACTTAAGTATGCGATTAATTTTGTCTCTAACTGCTTCGCCAAGGCGGGACGCTCTAAAGAAAGATCATTAGACTCACCAACATCGTTTTTAACGTTAAACAGCAAGCTTCTTTGGGAAGCTGGAAAATGAATAAACTTGTAGTCTCCATCACGTAAAGCCGAATGCGGTTCATTCATACCCACACGATTGTAGTGTGGAAAATGAAAAATCAAGCCATCAAAAGCACGTTTAACTTTTTGCTTAGGGTCAGTTAATAACGGTTTAAAACTACCGCCATCTAAAGCATCAGGTAAGTTTTTTGTCGAACCAGCTAAATCGGCCAATGTAGGCAGCAAGTCATAGGTCACGATAGGCGTATCACTTTGACTATCGGGCATAATGCCCGGTCCCATCATCGCAAACGGCACACGAATACCGCCTTCGGTTAGATCCCATTTGCCACGCAATAACGGTAAATTTAATCCGGCCTTATAAGGACGACCCAAATTCATTTGCATTGGCAATACCGGCATACCGCCATTATCCGAAGTAAAAATAATATAGGTATTCTCAGCTAAGCCAAGTTCATCATATGCCTTTAACAGATCGCCAATAGACAGATCCATATCGTGAACCATTGCTGCATAGCCTTGGTCTTTATGTAACTTACCTTTCGGCTTACCATTTAAAGCCGCATAGGAAGACTCGCTATAAACAATATTGGAGTGCACTGCATAGTGAGATAACTGCAGAAAAAACGGCTGCTCTTTAGCAACCGAGTCGCGCATAAAGGCAATAGCACGCGCAGTAATGGAATCAACTCTTTTAGGATCTTTTTCACTATAGCCATTCCACTGCGGTTTATGTTCATTCACAAAACCGCCTTCTTTATTGGCGGTCTTTCCATCATGAACATCGTAACCGTAACGACTTGGATCGGCAGCAATATGCCACTTACCCAAATGCGCAGCTCGGTAAGCAGGGTCAATGGCTTTTAATACTTGCGGAATAGCAGTTTGGTTATGATCGGCACGATTTTTACCCATGACTCGGGTACGAAGAAGGCGTGCAGGCGTTTTGCCAAATTGAATACTATAACGCGTTGGCGAACACACTGGCGCGGCTGCATAGCCATTCGAAAAACGCATACCGCTACTAACTAAAGAATCGAGATGCGGTGTTTGATAATAGTCGCTTTTCGCAGCCGGCTTAGTTTTATCCATAGACGACGATAAACTTGTCCAACCATAATCATCAGCAAGTACTAGTATAAAATTAGGTGAGGCTGCCTGCACTGATTGAACCAATAACAACCAGCTGAATAGAAAAAAACGCAAATAAATAATCAAAGTACTGCTCTCTTTTATTTTTAACGATTAATTGTTACTGACAGCTTTAAAGCCAGCACCAATCAAGTGCTGCCCATCAGGAAGCGTATTAGTAAAAAAATCTACACTAGGAATTTCACTGACATGCTGGAATATACCTTGGCCTGCCGCAGGGAAATCCGGATGAGGAACATCTATACCTGCTCCGAACAAATCAGACTGACTTTCACTAACAGCAAAGGTATTCAGGTTTCTATGATCACCACTAAATTGCAGTGCAGTAATTACCGATTGCTGATCAAACTGAATGAAATTAGGTGATACATTCCCAGAAAAAGCATTGGATTGCATATCTAATCCAGCGCCATTAATCCAACCCAAATTGAATTTTTTACCTAAGCGACCACCCGGCTCAACGACAAATAAGTTATTCCATAAGTGCAAGTTTTCGCCATTAAGCTCAATATAAGGATCGGATCCCGAAGTGACCAAATACGTATTGTTATAAATAAAAATATCGCGCGATAAAATTCTTTTAGGTACAGCGAAATCGCTAACAAAAATAGTTTTTCCGGGATAACGACTCGGTTCACTTTCAGGTCTAGGGATATTAATACGACGCGTACCATCACCAACACTAACGTTATAACGCCAGATAACATTTTTATTTTTGCCTAAAATCTCAGTGCCATAGCCTTCGTTATCAAAGCTGAAATTATACTGTACGAGCACATTCTCATTGGCGAAATCAACATGCATGCCTGCTGAATCATTATGACCTCGCGAGCCAATAGCGATATTATGTTGAGCAACAATATTTTTACTTCTAAAGAACCATGCGCCACTACCACGATTAACTGATAGTTTTGGCTCGACCAATGCGCCAGAGCGAATAAATTCGTTATGCTCTAACAATCCGTTCCAAACGCCATTGATAAGTACGCAGCTACCACCCGTATCTTCACAGCGATTATTGATAATACGAACATCAACATCGTAATCGAGATTGGTATCAGTAATGCCTTTTATTTTTGAGGGCTTATGGCGAAGCGCTATACCGAAACGCGCAGTATGACGAATAAAGTTATCATGAATAAAAACATCACGCGTGTTAACTGCATGTCGCTTTGAATATGCCGGCAGTGTTTCAAAACGGATGCCAGTTACTGAGGTTTGATTAAATGATTTTTTTGCCTTAATTGGGTATATGTCTTCAACAAGTAAGTGATGAAATTCAAAGCCCCTTAACACACGCCTACCGGTGTTTTTTACCAAAACACCATAAGCATTAACATCGGCGATATTCGGTAATGATTTACGGCGAAAATTACGAATATTGAGGTGACTAATTTCAATATGATCTTGATCAACTATTAAAATGGCGGCTAATGCCGAACCACGTTTACCTTCAGCCCCATCAATAATAGGCAATTCACCTTCACCATAACGAGTAAAATGAATAACCGTCGTTTCGTTACCAGACTCATCTATTTCTAGCTGCCCATTAAATACATCGCCAGACTTAAAATGCACTGTATCACCGGCATGCAACTTTTCTTTTTGTACTCGCGCAAGGCTAGCCCAAGGCTGTGCTAAAGATAAACCATCGTTGCGATCGTTACCCATTGATGAACTTACGTAATAATTTTTTTGAGCAAATGACAATGATGACATCACACTCAATAAAGTAATAAGCAATAAATTTTTCAATGGATTAATCCGTTTTATAAATAGGTTTTTTAGAATCGAGCACGCAAGCCAAAAGCTAATCGTCTGTCAGCATCACGCTGTCTAACAATTGGACCTGTTGCAAAAGCGGCCCGCTGAGTCGCTTGCTCTTTAGTTAGGTTAATAGCAGAAAAAGTGGCCGTAAAAATATCGTCAATGCGATAAGAGACCGAAGCATTGAGCTGCCCTCTATCATCGGCGTACAGTGGTTGACCGTTAGATACATCGTCAGATTCAGAAATCAGGAAACCATCGCGGTAGGTATAACGAAGGCGCCCACTCCATCGATATCGAGGTCGCTCAAAATATAGCGTAAAGTTATACGAGCTTTTTGACAAACTTCTGAAATTAAGTGGGAACTCAGCATCAGTCACACCATCATCTTTCAAGAAACCTGGTACGCCGAATGTATCATCCCGCTCACCATCTTGATAAGCATAATTAGCAATCATGCCTAAGCCATCAAACGGACGTGGCAAGTGATTAAAGTTATGCTGAAAAGCAATTTCGAAGCCCTGTATTTCGCCACCCGATAAATTCACCGGCGAAATCCTATTGACAAGCACGCCATCTAAACCATCCTGCGTAGTACATGGCACATTGTCTAAATCGCCCACCGCACGTGGATTACAAATAGACTCAAACCGTAACTCTGTTCCAATAACACTATCTAGGTCTTTTAAATAATAACCCAAGCTTAAAACGCTGCCTTTACGAAAATAATATTCAAGTACTAAGTCATACTGGTCTGCAGTAGTTGGACGAAGTGTAGGATCACCCACCATAACCGCCTGAGCTTCGTTAAGTGGAAACTCAACTGTGGGCGAAAGCTGTGAAAAACTTGGGCGGCGAAGTATTTTTGCATAACCCAATCTCACTTGAAGCTTTTCGATGGGTGATAGCACCAAACTCGCACTAGGCAACCAATTTGTATAACTCTGACGCTCGGAAACAGCGTTTAAGGTACCATCTCCCAACACCTCATTTCCCGAGGCAAGCTGATCGGTTGCTATCATTCTTATGCCGAAATTTCCTCTTGCCGGAACACCCAATAACTCAGCATCAAAATCGGCACGCAAATACGTAGCATAAGTTTCTTCATCGACCTTAAAACCTTGTAGTGGATCGATAACACCATTAACTGCTAGACCCAGCATATCGCGTAATTCATCTCGACGTGCATTTACCTCACGCGCATCAGCTGTTAAGAAATTATCGAGATAACTCCCTGAAGAATTAAAAGCAAAGAAATCACCTGGCGTTGGCATTAAAAAACTAGCTAAATCTGCCCCTGAAAAACCCGGAAAGTTAGGAGTAGACTCAGATTTTCGATTGCGCTCATTAACGCGCTGACTGGCACGCATACCGAATTTAAGATCAGTGAAAAAGGAATGTTCGGTATCCCAGGTCACATCAATTTTTTGCGTAAATTCCTCATTATCAAAGGTAGTTTCAATGTCTCGCGCTACAAACAATGAGTAATAATTCGGATCAAGCAAGTTTTCAATATTAGCTATGCCTGGTGCCGGCCCATAGGAGAGATTGCCATCACGAATGTCATAAGAAAAAGGGACTCTTAATCGTGCGCCACTCGAGTGAAAGTTAGCAGATTCAGCATCATTAAGTTGAAAAGTCGTTGTAAATGCAAAGTCTTCTGTATCTGATTTAGCCGCACTCAGCTCGAACTCTACCAGCCATGCATCGTCCGCCCACTCGCCACCAAAAGCACTAACATAAGAAGCTGTTTGTCGAGTATTCGATCGATTACTTGTTCTCAACTGAAGTCCATCGTTAGGAGTGCCTGTATCGGTAATTTCATCAGGTCTATTGTTAACAATACCTCCACCAATGATTCCCGAAGTCATTACTGGTACTCGGATACCTGCAACAGTTATAAAGTCAAAGGTAGCCTGATCAAGTCCGTCCAGTTCTTTATCTGAACTTGGTGTGCCAAGAAAAGCTGATTGCTGACGACCACGTCGTTCAAAATCAGTATAAGAGCCTTCAAAAAACAGCTTTAAACCCGAATTAACTTGCCACTCAACCGATCCCGAAAAAGCTGTATTCTCTCTATCTTCTACGCCGTAAACAGTATCTCCAAAACCTGGGAAATAATATGGATCAAAATCACCATCACCATCAAAATCTATCGAGGTTTGCGGATTCCCTGTTACTCGCCTAATACCGGGGCTAACTCGCAAACCATCCTCTCGCACGGTTTTATCAATATGAGAAATCGTTAAAATAGCACCAATGTCACCAAAGTCAGTAAAAAATTTATCGCCCAACGTAGTTGAATAATTAGCATTCCACTCTTCAGCGTTTTGGGCATACTCAGATTGATAGCGCACTACTCTAAGTGGCTTTTTGAGTTTTAACCCTCGGTAAGTTTTAACATTAATCGTGCCACCCAATGAGCCTTCAACCATATCAGCAGTCGGCACCTTAACTACATTGAGCGATCTGACTAATGCCGCTGGTAAATCAGAAAAGCTAATTCCGCCGCGCTGATCACCGCTCGGTGTAGTGCCACGCCCATTAATCTCTACTCTGTTTTGGTCACTTCCGCGAATCGATACGCCCTGCCCAATGCCTGCATTGCGAGTAATTTGCACCCCAGGAATATTCTCTAACACTTCCGCTACGTTCTCATCAGGAAGCTTGCCGATGTCATCAGCATTGATCACTTCGGTTAAATTCGTTTTTTGGCGCTTCTCAGCTAACGCTGACTCTAAGCTTTGTCTAATACTATAAACAACAACTTCTTCAATAGTTGATTCAGCTTCTTGAGCCTGTACATTAACGCTAGGAACCAAAGGGAGTAAAACTATTAGTGCATAAAATGCATTAATCTTATTTTTATAAACCATGCTTTCCTCTTAAAGTTACATCCTGTATTCAAGCAATATACTTGTCACGAATCCAATAACTTTTACTAATTAAAATAGCATCTTGCTAGTTACAATGACTTTGTAAGCGACTCTCAGACACCAAAAGTAAACAGCCTCTCTGGGCTAATAAATACCGAATAGTCTATAATTCTCAATAAGTTATAACCGAAGAATAAGCGCTAATACTGAGATTCATTGTTTATATTTTATTGATTATCATAGCCAACCAAGCACCAAAATGTCAGCGCTGTCATCTTATAGAATAAGCGTCACAAAAACAAGTTGAAAGTATTAAGGGATAAGCTGCAATGCAATCATAAAGATCCCATCAAAATCGCACGAACAAAAACAGATGCACTTAAAAGAATAGACCTAAACCTTGACCGGCCCAGTCGACTCTCTAACAATAACCTCAGCGTGCACCTCATTTAGTTCAAATGCATCGGCATATTTTTTTAATTGCTTTATTAGGAGCTTACCTGCATTTTCCGCTAAAAGTGACACGGGATGTTGAACAGTGGTCAAGGTTGGTGTGAGATAACGGGCGACCGGCAAATCATCAAAGCCACAAACTGACAGTTCATAGGGCACTGAAATACGCAGATGAATAGCTGCCTTCATAACACCTGCAGCCATATAATCATTGCTAGCAAAAATAGCGGTTGGCGGCTGATCAAGACGCAGTAATTGCTGCGCTGCAAGCTCACCCGATTCAAAAGTAAAATCACCTTCAACAACAAGCGCACTATCAAAAGCAATTTGATTTTCTTCTAAAGCTTTTTTATAGCCTAAGAAGCGCATTTCACTTCCGCTTCGCTGCCGTGCTCCTAAGATAAAACCAATTCTCTTATGACCAAAATCAATTAAATGCTGAACAGATTGCTTGGCAGCCAACGTGTCATCGGTATAGACCAACGGAGTCGATTGTTCTTGATCTAAAGGCGAAATCAACACAAAAGGAATATTGTTAACATCCAAATAATCTAATAACACTTTATTTTCGGTTAACGGAGGCGTTAAGATTACGCCGTCCATTCTAGAACTGGCCAACAGGAGCTGTAAATTACTGAGTAGAGCATCGTCTTCATTATCACAAGGGTGAATAACCAAGCCATAGCCATGGCTGTTACACGCAGCTAAGACACCTGCCTGTAACTGAGTAATGTACGCCGAGCTTGGGTTATCGTATAACAAACCCATCAATAATGAACGATCGGCCGCTAAACTTTGCGCAGATTTATTCGGCTGAAAATTTAATTCATTAATAATTTTTTGAACTTTTTCACGCGTATCATTTCGCACTTTAGGCTCGTTATTTACAACACGAGATACCGTTTTTGATGACACGCCTGCTAAATCGGCGACATCTTGCATAGTCACCTTATTCATAACTAGAAGTCACCTTATTCATAACTAGAAGTCACCTTATTCATTATCAAGAACTATTTTATTAATATTTTTATAACCGCGCAGAGCAAAAAAAGCAATATAACTGTAACTCACAAGAGCTAAAAGTAGCGAAAGCTGAATCCCAACAGCATCAGCCAAGAAACCCTGCATAACAGGAATGATGGCGCCACCAATAATCGCCAAACAAAGTATTCCCGAGGCCTGACTCATAACAACGCCCAACTTAGTCACCGCCAAAATAAATATAGTAGGAAACATAATTGAGTTACATAAACCAACCGTAAGAATAGACCACATTGCCCAATAGCCGCTGGAAAAAACAGCCATAATAATACATAAGCTTGCCATCACAGTATTAAAAAGCAGAATGCGATGAGGACGAATACGATACATCAAAAAGAAACCGGCAAATCGACCAATCATTGACCCTGCCCAAAAAATAACAACGTACTCACTAGCTTTCGCCTCTGACATGTTGCCGATCGATGTGTCTGAAATAAAATTCACCAATAAGCTACCAATAGATACCTCTACACCAACGTAAAAAAAGATGCCTAAAGCGCCATACATAAGAGGTTTATGCGTCATTAAAGTCTGCATCATGCTTTTAAAGTTGACTAGCTGAGCGTCGTTAGAATCAAGAGCTTCAACAGAAGCCGCATGAACAACTGGGTGCAAACGAAGACGACTAAAAGCAAAAGCCAGCGTGGCTAATAAAGTAGCAATCATCAAATAAGGTAACTTAACACTATCGGCATTAGGAACCACCTGCCCTAGTGCCGAGAAAATAAAAATTGACGCAAGAAAAGGAGCAAAAGTAGTTCCAAGCGCGTTAAAACCTTGTGTTAAATTCAAACGACTGGAAGCTGTTTTTTTTGAGCCGAGCAAGGCAACATATGGGTTGGCCGCAACCTGCAAACAACAAACACCTATCGCTATCACAGCGAGTGCCAATAAGAAGATCGGGTATGATATTAATTGAGCAGCAGGAAAAAACAAGATACAACCTAACGATGCAACCGAAAGACCAAAAACAATACCTTTTTGGTAACCGATTTTATTAACCAGTATGCCCAGCGGAATGGAAAAAATAAAAAATACGCTAAAAAAACTAAACTGAACCAACATCGCCTGCACGTAGCTAAGATCAAAAACGCCGCGCAGATAAGGAACCAACAAATCATTCAGCGAAGAGATTAAACCCCACATAAAGAATAAAAAACCAAGAGCACAAATCTCTTTCTTATATTCAATTTGAGAAAAAATATTACCTGAATGGCGTATTAAATTTCTCAAAATTAATGAGGACCTTTTCGC
The DNA here is from genome assembly GCA_028223755.1 of Pseudomonadales bacterium. Lineage (GTDB taxonomy): Bacteria > Pseudomonadota > Gammaproteobacteria > Pseudomonadales > UBA7434 > UBA7434. The sequence continues at coordinate 49,395 of JAOIUY010000012.1, forward strand.
CGCATACCAATCGCAAGCAAAATACCAGCAAGCAACGATGTTAGAGTGGAGGAAATCATGGGTATATTAAACTCTTCTTCAGATATAAAGCCCGACAATAACTCATTAGCGTTATAAGCGCCAATATGTGGAGCTATTGAATCTGAAACAGCATTACCAAAATAATCTCGCCCACCGTTATTGAAGCTATATGTGGCCGCATCAGAAGAGCCTTGAATGATTTTACCCGCATGCTTCGCTGGGCTACCACTGACTAACTTATACATTGATGGCAGCTCAGAACCGGCTAAGCGCAGCCCCGGATTATTATAAACAGCATTGGTCGTTAATTTTTGGTCGAGTGAAAAAGAAGCCAAAGGATAGAATAAGTTATTACTCACGCTAAGTTGCACGCCCTGATCAGACAATACGGTCATCAATGGCTCACTACCCTGATCAAGATAAATCAGATTATTATAAAAATGCGTCTCGCCACTATTGGCATGAAAATAAACTTCCGGCCTAATTATAGAAGGAACAAAAACCGTATTGTTATAAATAAAATTATTAGTGCTAGGACAGCCACCATTAATATTACAATAGTCCGACACGTGAAAAATACGGCCGTTTTGCAACGCCCCATCAACACCTTCAATCCTAGAACCATCGGCGACACTAATGTTATATCGATAACCCGAATTAACATTGGCCCCTAATATCTGGGCAAAACCACCCTCATTGTTATAACTAAAATTATACTGCACCACGACATTTTCGTTATTGTAATCAATATGCACGCCGTAGGAATCCAAAGGCCCTTTCGCATTCTTAAATACATTGTTCTGAATGACGACATTTTTTGAATCAAAAGGCCACGTGCCACTGCCTCGCTGCCACATTCTAGAATCATCACTAGAACCCGTGCCATCAAAAAGATTATTTTCAACCAATATATTGGCAGCTTTGACAGATACAAAACCTGAGCCACCTGTATTCAAGAAGGATGAATTACGAAGCGTAAAATCAAAATGCTTATGAAGGTCGCTTCCATTTAAGCCTAAGGGTTTTATCCAAATGCCATAGTGGCCGGTTTTTTCAATAGTGACTGAATCAATTACGACATTAGAAATAGTATTAATATTATTTGCAGCTACATTCGATTGTGATTCAAACTTAACACCGTAGCCTTGGTGCTTAAGAGTTAAGGTATTGGGCGTGGGGTAGATATCATGAATATTAATATTGTTGAACCGGAAATAGCTCAGTGACCGCGTGCTTGCAACAATTTTTATACCAAACCTAACATCGCGACCCGAGCCCCAGTTATTTTCTTGGCCACCAAAACCCGTGAGCTTTTTAGCTTGGCCATTGCTAGCATCTAGATATGAGGCCTCATTAGTCAACTCAAGATTGCTTATCTCATAATAATCGTCATTAAAAATAAGTATGCTAGCCTGAAAACCATCACCGTCGATAATGGCAGGAACTTCGCCCCCATAAGAATTAATATGGATAGGCAGCGCTTGAGTACCAGAACCTTTAGGCCAAAGCATGCCACTCCATTGATCGCCCGATTTAAATAAAACACGATCACCGGGCAACAAGTTTAATGAATTGATCTTAGCCAATGACTGAAAAGCAGATTCGGCCGCTGCTCCATTATTAAGGTCATTACCCTGCGAAGAACTAATATAATAGTCAGACGCATAAGCTAACATCGAGAAGCTATAAATAAATAGAGAAACTAATAAGTTTCTTACCTTCATCTCACGTTTTCCTTTTAAGATAAAATACTCAAGAATAAGCTAGCCTAAAAAAAATCCCTATCATTTAGACAGGGATTTTTGTGGAGATTATGAATATCATAAACGATTTAAAACACAAGCAGTGTTATTTTTTATTCAATAATGGAAACTTTCTGAAAGAAATTAATGCTAGAACCCCTGCAAATAACCATTGAAAAACAATCGGCAGAGTTGGGACTTTATAAACAGATTCAACTTCTTCAGGCACTTCCGCTGGATCAATCTCAGTGACAAGTGCTGCTGTTTCGAAAAAAGTCCCTTCAAAAGCAATATTGTCTAATTGAGCTTGGCCACTCCCCGTTTCACCCGACCAAAGAAAGCGAAAAGCCGCTTTTTCACCCGGCGGAATATAAACTGCACTATCGGCGACTCCGCCCAAGGATCTTGAGGTTTGATTTATCTTTTCCATTTCTCCAGAAGCAACCAACGCATTATCCCATAAAATCGTACTTATCGGTTTAAGGTTGACCACCTCAAGCCCAGTAGTTTTTTTGATCAAACTTCCTGGAGATGCTAAATATTTAACCTCTAACTTATTGGGCGCTGATGGATTTTCTAATGTACGCGCAAGGTAATGCATGAATTCCAATCTAAAATAATAATCGCTATTATTGGTAATCGAAATATCACCTTTCAATCGGTTAGACTGACTGAGATCAGCGTTATTCCCAAACTTCCACGAAACTGTTCCCGTACCAATTGGACCACCATTTGGACCAGCCTCGTAGGGACCAATACGCGTGCCCGGTAGCACATTCGATCCAGCTAATGGCCAGTTGACAATTAACTCACCATTTTGAGCAGGTGGCTCTTCATAGTCTCCATTTAGCACCCCACCAAAACGGGGGCCGTTAAGAAAATCGTTATTGGTTGCAATGCCCAACCCTGTCCAACCTTGATTAGAAGCCCCAGGGCCTATATCCGCACTGAGATAATGATTAGAAGCACTAATACCACCAACCGGTGATGAATCGTAAGTTGAGTTCGTATCAGGCGTATTATCAGCGACACCTGAGTTATTATCAGTTGGATCACTAGCATCAAAGGTTTGCCAACCAATCAGAGCACTGCCCTCTCCAGCAAAAGTATAAAAACTTAATGAAGAACTCAAAACGAGAATCAAGGATGATTTAAGAGTCATTTTATAATTTCCAAATTAGATTCTTGATAAAAAAATTAAAAAAGCCGCTTAATAGCATTTATTTATTAAGCGGCTTCATACCCTATAAACATACAACTCTTACAAGTTAAATAACATTACTTGCGACGAGAAGCTATTAAACCAGCTAAAGCAGAACCAAATAGCCATGCCGATGCTGGTACGGGTACCGCTGAAAAAGCAGCTGGAGTAGCAACTGAAGTTAATGTTGCATCAGTATAAAACTCACCTTCAAAGGCAATATTATCTAACTGAGAAAAACCACCGCCTGTCTGGCCGGTAAATGCAAAACGTAAGGACGCTTTATCTCCCGGTGCAAGATAGCCTGTACCAGAAAGCGGAGCTCCCAAACCTACAGAAGTATCTTTACCTGTAGTTTCAGTACCGCCCCAAGTTAGAGTTTTAAGAACCTTGTTATCAACGATCTCATTACCTGTACCTTTATGAGTCAAGTTACTGCCTTCTGGAGAAGCAAGGTAGGTAAGCTTAAGAGTCGTAGCTGAAGTAGCCGCAGCTCGTCTTGAATCGAAATGGATCTTTGTAAATTTAAAATATGAATCACTGTTATTAACTAGCTGGATATCACCTTTTAATTGCTTTGCAGATGAAAATTTCCAAGAGTCATTACCGTTCGCAATTGTAGCTGGACCGCCAAAACCGAACGTAGGGTCATTTAGCGCACCAGAAACTGCAGTGGTTAATTTACCGTGACCTTTGAATCCGCTCGCAGATGCATCAGCACCTATATTTGCAGTCAGATAAGCGCTCGAAGATTGGTCGGGAGTTGTATCGTAGATTCCAGAATCATTATTGCCCGCTGTCACATTATCAAAAGAAGTGAATCCTACGTAAGCCGCAAAAGAACTTTGGCTAGCAAATAATAAAACCGACGTCATACCTATCACATTAGGTAGCTTCATTTTATTCTCCAGGTTATCAATGCCAAAAAGTTCATGGGGTGAAGCAATTTGACTGTTTTTATTATTTTAAATATTTTGTTTATGTCGTTTAAACGCAGTATGACAGCGCTGACATTGGTTAAATAATAGCACGTACACTCCCCATGTCAAGATAAAGCCGCCTCACATCTGAATAGTTTTATATCAAAAAGGAGCTAATTTAAAGTTATTGACAGAAAAGCTGAGAAGGGTAAAGTATTGATATTACTTGCATAAATGAATTGTTTAGTACATTTTAGAGTAATCGACAGGTAGTCTTATGCCATTGTCTTTTAAAAGACGTACCCAAATACAGTAACCGCAGCAAGGATTGCTCGGTAATGTTCAATCAAGGAATATCATTATGTCATCGCCTCAAACTGAAAAATCAGACATCCCGCCTAACACATCATCGCTGACCAACCGATCGCCACAAACAATACTGGAATCTATTTTCGGTTATAGCGAATTTCGCGACCAACAACAAACCATTATCGAATCAGCTATTGAAGGCCGAGATAGCTTAGTCATTATGCCTACAGGTGGAGGCAAATCACTTTGCTATCAAATACCGGCTTTAGTAAGAGAAGGCACCGGTATTGTTATTTCGCCGCTTATTGCCCTTATGCAAGATCAGGTCTCTGCTCTAATGCAGGTCGGTATTCAAGCTGCGTTTCTTAACTCAACGCTAACTGATATGGAAACGGCCAAAGTTATTGAACAGATGCAAGCAGGCGCGTTAGATCTGCTTTATATCGCCCCTGAACGTATTAACCAGCCAGCAACGCGTAATTGGCTCAGTAACTGTAATATCTCGCTAATCGCCATTGACGAGGCTCACTGTGTTTCACAATGGGGTCATGACTTTAGACAAGACTATTTAATGCTGAACCAGTTAAAGCAGAATTTTCCTAACGTGCCAAGAATGGCGCTAACGGCTACCGCCACCCCTCGCTCACAAATCGATATCGTTAATAATCTTGAATTAAATACGCCTGCCAAATTTGTCAGTAGCTTTGATCGACCTAATATTCACTATGCTGTTGCCGCTAAGAGCGATGCAAAAAAGCAACTTCTCAAATTTTTAACCGGACACCGAGATGAAAGCGGCATTATTTATTGCCTATCTCGTAAAAGAGTCGAATCGACTGCAGCTTGGCTAAACGATAGAGGCTTAACAGCACTCCCCTATCACGCGGGGCTTGCCGCACAGACTCGCGCCGAAAACCAAGCACGCTTTCTTCGAGAAGACGCTGTCATTATGGTGGCAACTATTGCCTTTGGTATGGGCATAGACAAACCGGACGTGCGCTTTGTTGCCCATATGAATTTACCTAAGAGTCTCGAATCTTACTATCAGGAGACCGGACGAGCTGGTCGCGATGGCGAACCCGCCGAAGCGTTTATGATTTATGGCTTAGATGACGTCGTGCAACTTTCACAGTTTATTGATAACTCTGATACCAGCGTTGAGTACAAACGTAATGAAAAAAGCAAACTCGACGCGTTATTAGGTTGGTGTGAAGTCACTGAATGTCGAAGACAACCGTTGTTAGATTATTTCGGCGAAGGCAGTTTAGATGCAGCATCAAACAAAACGGCAACTGCTTGTAATTTTTGCGACACTTGCCAAACGCCACCTAAAACTTGGGACGCAACCGAAGCGGCACAAAAATTATTATCCTGTGTTTATCGGGTTAATCAACGCTTTGCACTTGGCCATGTCATTGATGTGTTGCGCGGCAAAAAAACAGAGCGCATAGAACAGTTCAACCACGATAAATTAAGCACCTACGGAATTGGCGTCAACTTATCGCAAAACCAATGGCGCTCTATCACTCGGCAATTAATTGTTCGTGGATTATTGCGAGTCGATACTGAACGCTATAACAATTTGACACTAACCGATGCCTCGCGAGAATTACTTCAAGGCCAGCTAACACTCTTGCTACGTGAAGATATTAGTGAACCACGACTCAGCAAACCCGTGAAAAAACATTCAAATGGTGTTTCAGAGGAAGATAGTAGTCTTTGGGATGCTCTTCGCGACTGCAGAAAAGAACTTGCCGATGAGCATAGTATCCCACCGTACATGGTGTTTCATGATGCGACATTAATGGAAATGATGGAAACGCATCCTCGCAGCACTGAACAACTGCTATCGATTAGCGGTGTTGGTCAATCAAAATTGGATAAATTTGGCGAGGCTTTTTTGAAAGTCATCAATGAACATTTAGCATCCGTTTAGCGTTGCTAACTTTAGCCTCATCTATAAACGACGACGGTCCTTATCTGCACCGACATAAGGGCCGTTTTTAACCTCAAGTACTTGTGTGCCATCCTCTAAGATTTGATAACCATGGCCGCCACGCAATAAAATAACAATATCCCCTTCTGCTGCCTGCCACTCGTCAACTAACACTTCATCGGTGTTGTAAACCTGAACCAAAATGCGACCTTTACGAATATACAAGGTTTCTTGAGTCCACAAAACATTGCGTGTTACTTCATTATGCGTATGTGCCAGCAGCTCTTTACCGCTATCGTAACCCCAAGTGCCAACTTGAATATAATCTTCATCAGGTGAGAAAAAATTCAAATCGCCCTGCCAAGCATCCTCTGCAGGAATATGCCTAGCCAGTATTAAATCACCTTGCTTAACTTCTTTAACTGCCACGCTATATCGTCCCCATGCCCATCAATTTTGTCATTATTTATTTTGTAAATACCAATCAATCGTCGCTTTGACACCCGCTTCAAAATCAGTGTCCGGCTGCCATGAAAAATGCTGCTTACCTCTACTGCCATCAACCGTTTTATAGGGTGCGCCATCTGGCTTACTGGGATCGAGTTTAATTTCACCTTTATAACCCACAATATCACGAATAATTTCCGCCATAGCTAATATGGAAATACCTTTTGCTACACCGATATTAATTGGCTCAGTAGTTGCTGCAACATCTAGACTGCGGACCATCGCCTGCGCACCGTCGTCAACATGTAACCACTCCCGAACAGGGCTACCACTTCCCCAGACGTCGACATGAGGCTCATTATTTTCTTTGGCTTGGACAAACTTCATAATCAGAGCACCTAAGGCATGAGAGCGCTCCGCCTCAAAGTGATCTTCAGGGCCGTACATGTTCGATAAAATAATATTGATTACATCGAGACCATACTGCTGTGCATAGGCCCAAGCACCAACCCAAGACGCTTTTCTTACAAAGCCATAAACCATCACGGAATCATGAAGCGGTCCATCCCAGAACTCCTCTTCTTTAAACAGCGTCGCATTACCCGGATAAGCACAATTGGAAATTGGATTAACAAGCCGAGTCACATTGAATTGCTGTGAGGCTTCAAGCAAATTTAGCGTCATTTGCAAGTTATGTTGAAATATCTCAACCGGCTGCTTTTGGCCAAACTGAATACCACCGACGAAAGAGGCGCAATTAAGCACGTACTTTGGCGATACTTTTTTAAACAGGTCCATCGCCTCGGAGCGGTTACGTAAATCGACACCTAGACTTTTTGAAGTCGGAGTAAATTCGGTATGGCTCGCTTCGAGCAATTGACACACTCGCTTACCTAAAAAACCTGTTGCACCGGTCACTAATATCATTATTTGTCTCTTTTTTGTCCTGCATTAGTTCTGATAGCTTTCAGATTAAGTCTAAAAACGGTTTAACTATGCCATGATCAAGTCTACCTGACAATGATAGGCTTTATAGCTATTATTATCGCAAATAAAACTTAAATCATGTTGCCCGTTGGTAGTAGAATTTAACTATGGAATCAACCTCAATAAATAGTCACCTACACCTTAATCCATCTTTGCGATTGATGGCGACATTTCGAGTCTTAAATGAAGAGACTCGCCAAGTTGATCATCACGATTTTTTATTCGATCGTTATCCTGAATTTAAGGCGATTTTATTAGCTCTGGCATCCGACCAGAAAGTTCCTACGGCTTTTGCATCTGCCCCCATAAGCTTGGCACATATGCTCGAAAATAAGGGCATCGTTCAATTAAGCGTAGATGATAAAAACGACCCGATCATTATTGGTTTCAAGCCACAAGTTATCGCAACCATCACTATCTTCGCTCGTTATGAAAATACACCATCCACGCGCCGCGCATTAGTGATTGATAGCTTTAAAAGCGCGTCAAAATGGTTGCTTACTGCAATAGATAGTGATCAATCAGAGCTTCATGGACTTAATAGCGACGATAAAACGACGCTAGCTGAACAAGGTGTTTTAATTGCTAACGACCCACCATCAATCGCCAGCTATCCTAATCCTTTGTTATCGGAAGCAGTGAGTTTGCAACAGCTTGAAACAGCAGAGCAAGTATTCATCCAAAACTCAGGCGAAGCTATTCCTGAAAAAGTGATTCGCTTACTCGGTAAGCAAGTACCTGAACTACCAGACAACAAAATTGTTTGGAGCTGTGATGCAGGTACAAGATTGCCGAATGCCACTATTCTTCCTGAAGCTGAGTTATCACAGTTAATTACCGATACTAAACAACGCCTAGCCATCTCATCGGTTGCCAAACGAAAGCAAGAATGGAAGAAAAAACTTAGCATTGCAAAAGTAGAATTTAAACGTCAAGCCTATGCTCAACTTATCGATGTTATTTCACCGGCTCATCAGTTATCGCTGCAGGCACATGTTAAAGCTTTGGTAGAAAATAATTACTTTGGACCACTCGGTGATGGCCAAGTCGATCGAAGAATGGCTATTCATAATGAAACCGTAACCGCCTCACTCCATCATCGTCTGGCAAAATTGGTTAGCTTAATCACAGGTGAAGAACTGCAGGCCTCGTATGCTTATTTGGGCTGCTATCTTGGCGGTGCAGTTTTAGAACGTCATATTGATCGCGCACAATGCCAATATAATTTATCGATTGTATTTGATATGAGCGATGAGGAAGGTAACCCTGTCGAACCATGGCCTATCTATTTACAAGTAAAAAACAAGCCTGTTGCAGTTAATTTAGAGATTGGAAGCGGCCTGCTGTATCGTGGCACAGATATCGAACACTGGCGTGATAAACTACCGGAAGGACATAGAGCAATTGTTTGCTTCTATCATTTTGTCAGCCCAAGTTTTGATGGCTCACTAATCTAAAAAGTTAGTTCCATTCATCACTTAACTCTAAAGAAAAACCTTTTTCTTTTAATAATAAAAAGCGTCTGGCCTTATCTAGGTCGTAGGACACCATTTCATCAACCATCGCAGTAAAATCAGTGCTGGACTCCCAACCCAATTTTTCTTTTGCTTTTGTGGCATCTCCCAACAAAGAATCTACCTCTGCAGGTCGAAAATAATTAGCGTCAACCCTAACAATGGCTTTTCCTAACAAGTTATCACCGTCGATGGACTTTAAGCTAGGATCAACTTTAACGACAACAGCCGATTCATCGATGCCCTCACCCTGCCACTCAAGCGTGATACCAAGACAGGCCGCAGATGCGACAACAAACTCACGAACAGATCGTTGTACACCCGTCGCAATAACAAAATCTTCTGGTGTATCCTGCTGCAACATTCGCCACTGCATTTCGACATAATCTTTTGCATGACCCCAATCTCGCTTAGCATCAAGGTTACCTAACGCCAGTACTTCTTGATTACCCAGACAAATATTAGTTAAACCACGAGTAATTTTACGTGATACAAAAGTCTCTCCACGACGCGAAGATTCATGATTGAATAAGATACCGTTACAAGCAAATATTCCGTAAGCCTCACGATAATTGATCGTAATCCAATGCGCATAAAGCTTAGCGACTGCATAGGGAGAGCGCGGATAAAAAGGTGTATTCTCAGTTTGTGGTACCTGCTGAACTTTGCCGTAAAGCTCGGAGGTAGATGCCTGATAAAATCGAGTCTTCTTCTCCAGGCCTAATAGACGTATTGCCTCTAATAATCTTAGCGGTCCTAAGGCATCGATATCAGCTGTGTATTCTGGCGAAGAAAACGAAACAGCAACATGGCTCATAGCACCTAAGTTATAAATTTCATCGGGCTGAATTTGTTTAATTAACGATGTAAGATTAGACGTATCCGCTAGGTCACCGTAATGAACAAATAAGCGACCAGCATATTCGGCACTGGCATTAAAAAGATGATCTAATCGGCTCGTATTAAAAGACGATGCGCGACGCTTAATGCCATGCACCTCATAGCCCTTCTCAAGCAATAGTTCGACTAAATAGGAACCATCTTGACCAGTAACACCAGTAATTAACGCGACTTTACGAGCAGTGCTCAAAATATTCTCCCTAGAGATTAATGTTACTGACTATTATTTAACAGCTTCGGGCCACTCGCGAAGCCAAGCATTAGCTCTGGCTTCAGGAGGATTAGGTAAGGCTAGTCGGTTCCAACTAAAATGGCCAGCCTTACTCGATTTAAACTCACCATTTTCCATAAGTACTTCATCACCGTAAGGATTAGAGGTAAACAACACAGGAGTTGAAGGATCTTTGAATAATCGACGACGATGAATAGAACTTGTAAAAGTACTAAATATACTACCAGCAAAACACTGGCTATTGCTTGTGACTAAGGAGCTTAATAAAGCAATAACCGTAGCATCATCAAATGGTAGATTCTTAAGCTCATTTTTATACTCGGCCATAATATAGTCATCAATAAAAATAGCTTTAGGATAAGCTTTAAGAATAGGCGCAAAAAACGCATCATCTTTAGAATTGTCGGTGCAAATGATTAAGGGCATATCGGCAGACATAATAGGCGATATATTAGAAAGCACCTCTTTAGTAGTTGGCACCTTCACCCACCATTCTTTGAAATCACCTCTTCGCACATGAATTGCATTATATTGATTTAAATCATCAGCTATTTTTTTAGCCAGATTAAGGTAAACCGCTTTAGGCTGAATGCGCGAAACAGTTTTTCTAATGCGACGCTTAGTCGATTCAGACGCAAGAAAAAAATAAGAATAGCTGCAAAAAGTACGGCGTTGATTCATCGCACACCAAGTGTCGGCATCGTTATCAGGAAATTCCCATTGATGCTGGCGATTCTCTTTGAAGGCATTGATAACCTCATCATCAAATTGATTTTGATTGGAATCAACAAAATAAGCCTGAGATGCACATTCACCCTGCCAAGGTAAAATAAAAAGATCTTTAAAGCCTTTTTTATAGAGCTTGGTTAAGCTGATGTGTTTGACTGGGAAATCAAATAAATCGAGCATAGTTGCTGCACGGTAACGCCCATATAAATGATCGTCAGGCATTGGAGAGCAAGGAATTTTATTGATAGAGACTAATGTTCTATCGGCTAAATCAGCAAGAATGACACGAATCTCTAGCTCCATGAGCAGATTAGTCATCCCACCCACCATGGCATGTGGAAAAACTAGGTACTTCGACTCCGACATCAGAACTCCACTCACTCTGCAACTTAAAATGGGAACAGCTAACGATTAATAAAAGGTACTCGCCAGCCTAGATTGAGACAATTTTATACACTTTCGTTTATTAATTTCGACTGCAATAATCAGCAATTATCTTTAAGGCTCAATAGCTTTGCTAAAAGCAGAGAGATGATATACTCAATGATTGAAATATTTAAGGGTTATTTGAACAATGGATAATATCTTTTTCGACACGAAGCGCCTCAAGCATATCGGTAAAAACGTCATTATCGGCAAAACCGTCCGTATTCGACATCCTGAGTTAGTCAGCATTGGCGATAATAGCATCATCGACGACTTTACTTATATTTCTGCAGAACTAGAGGTCGGTAAATTTTGTCATATTGGTTCTAATTCAACAATTTTAGGCGGTGGCGGTAAAGGCAAGTGTGTCTTCGAAGATCTTAGTGGTTGTGCACCTGGGACAAGAATCATCACCGCTTCTGACGATTATGTAAGCAGCATGGCCGGCCCTAATGTTCCAGAAAAATATTTGGGTGAAGCGCCGTCAGGGTTAGTTCATATTAAAAGCTATACCATCCTAGGAACTAACACTGTAGTTATGCCAGATGTAACAATTGAAGAAGGTGTTTCAACAGGACCTATGACATTGATTCGCAAAAACCTTGAACCGTGGACCATCTATGGCGGCAGCCCTGCTCGAAAAATTGGCCCACGCGACAAAGAAAGCATAATGAGCCATATCAATACATTTTGGGAAGACTATAAAAAGAATAACGATAGCTTTTAAAACGAGTAACAAAGTCTCGCTTAAAAAAATGGTACGCTCGGCTTAGCTTGCCATTCTTGATAGGTGACAGCTCCATCGCCGTTGCTATCTACCTGAGCTGCAAAGCTATCAAAATATTTTCGTCGATCGGCAGGCAGCTCAGAGGCAACAATCTTGCCGTCCATGTTTACATCCAGATAACCAACTTTTTTATTAATGACCCAACGATTTCCATCGTGCGTCTTATGCTGACTTGTTTCATCATCCCAAGAAAACGTAAACGCTCCGGTCAACATTTCATCTTCAGATTGCGCTCCCCACCTCACTGTTGCTGAGGGATCTGGGTTAGCCTCATTAAAGCGCGAATTATCATATTGGGCAGTGACAATAATCATTGTGCCTGCGGGGACCTTTTTGGGAATGAGATAGGAGTAGCCGCGCTGCCAATTAAAATCATAACTGGGCACCGAAAGTGCAAGCTCTTCTCGACCATCCGGATAACGATAAAAATATTTAAAACTTTTACCACGATAATGTGCGTGCGGACCAAGCATATAAATTGTCGCGTCTCTATCAAACAGCATATACGAGTGCGCGTCATATACACGCCTAAACGGCGGTATTTCAAGTAATGCTCCAGCCGTTTCACCAAAGCGCATTATTTTTTCGGGTCGCTTCTTAGAAAAATATAAACCTAGCTTTGACTGATCAACACTCTCTTTACCATAAGCGGTGTAATGCATTTCAAACATAAATTTAGAATCTTTAGGCAAAAAGACACCACTGCCCTCAGGGGTTTTACCCAAATTTGTACCCGGCGACCAAACAAGTAAATAACCATCAGCAATCGCTTCAGCAATATTATTACCCGTGTCACTAATAGCAACATTAAGATGATGAAGCGCACTTGCATCGCCAGGCTTGATTGTCGCCGCAGTTAACCAAACATCTTCATCATGAGTATTCAATATCTCCGCATAGCGATACTCTATTGTCCCTGTTGCCGGAATATCAAAAGCGGGAATATCGATAATTAAATCAGGCTCACCAAATTGCCATTCAGAAAGGCTCGATTGATACTCAGCCAGCGGGTCGCCGCCTTCGCCTTTTAATGCTCCATTATCAATCCATGATAATAAGGTAAACACCTTCTGGTAATTTAACGAGGGGTTATCCTGCCAATGTCCAACCAAAGGATCACCATCATAAGGTGGCATTCGACGAGTGAGTAAAACCTCTTTAATCATCGGCGCAAAACCTTGCACCATTGCATGACTATTCATTGCCCATGGCGCTATGCCGCCCTTTTGATGGCAACGGACACAATGCTCGAGGAATATTGGTGCTATATCTTTTTGATAAGAAGTATCGACAAACTTAGGAAAGTTAATCAAGCATCCTTTCACATGCTCGTTCGCTGCAGGTATCGAGGTCTTGGCTAATAAAGCATCTAGCGCAAGCTCAGCATAATGATTAGAAGCCTTATCAGTTTGTTTTTCATAAGACACTCGATCATGTAATGGACCTCGATAAACAATCTCTCTCTTACGCGGATCAATAATCAGCACTTCTGCCGTTCGGGTCAAACCTAACTCGCGGCCAACAATTTGAGTATCATCAACCAAAATAGGTAGAGAAACATTCCAAGCATCCGCCTCAGCTGCAATACTCTCTCTGTTATCCTGTAAATTCGAATTCAACATGAAAAAACGAATATTCTTTCCACGATACTTTTTCGACAAAGCCATGTAATCGCTTACAGAGTTGCGAACGACCGGACAACCATTACCGTGAATCATCACCACAATAGCTTTCGCATCATCATAATAAAATAATTCATGCGATCTGCCATGATGATCAAGCAAGGTAAAATTATTAACCGGTTGCGGATCAAAAGAAGCAACGGAATTTGAAGATGCAGCATTTGAATTATTTCGGTCTGAAGCAGCTATATTAGAACCGTCGAGATCAGTCAACGCTTTGTCAGTATCGATACCGCATGCAGAAAGCACTATCGTTGAAAAAATAAAAATAAATAGTTTAATTATATTTATTACCATCCAATATGCCCTCCTTAAAAGTCAGAGCCAAAATCAATAATTAATTTTTTACTTGAAATTCGCCCAGCTCACAATGACATATCTAACACCAGCAGTAACAAGTAATGCTTCATGTAAATATAAATGATCTGATGGAAAGACTAAAAGGTCGCCTTTTTCAGGATGGTAGGTGTAATTAAAATGTTCGAAACGAACACCACCACCTTCAAAATCGTCATTCAAATAAAGTAACAAACTGTAGTCTCTATCTAGAACCTTTTTCCAAATACCTTCATCCGAATCAAATATTTCAGAATCGGAATGCGCTTTATAGTAGCCACCTTTTGTGTATCTCATTAAATCAGGTTTAGTGAAAGTACGTATTTTTTTACCCACGCGCTTAGCCACAAACTTATGAAAAATATCTGCAACCCATTTATCAATAATTGATTGTCGATCACCAAGCTCAATTCTCGAAGTCACCCTGTCACTATTGACAACCGTCGAAAGGGATTCTTTAGCGTCTTTTGGGTTTTCAGTGAATATAGCCAAGTCACTGGCATCCGCCTGCTTCTCAACATATTTGATTAACTTATCAGAGACATTATCCGACAGGAACTTTTTCTTCAAAATTAGGCCATAAGGTAGATCCCTGTCTGTTTTTTTAGAGCCACAGCAATCAGCAAAACGCCTTTTTTTACCACACAAGCATTTTGCATCTGGATCTGGTCGAAACGATTCTATCGGATCTATGGGATCTATGGGATCTAACATCTTAATTTAGCCAGCTTTATCTGAAGTTGATCATTATATTAATATATTGAATAGCTTTATTTATAAACAATTTATAGCAAATTTATAACCGATTCATAACTGATTTATAACTGATTTAAAGTCACTCGTTAAGACGCATTCAAACCATATAAAAACAGCGAACTTAACGCATAATGCTATACTATATTACTAATAATTTGAAAGAACGAGCCCTAACAATAACAAGTTAGCATAACGATAGATAGAGTATAGACAGAGCTTTGAAAATATGAAAAGTATGAAAAGTATGAAAAGTATGAAACAATTAAAAATACAAAAACCTATTTTGACTAAGCTCCAAATAATGATGCTCATTGCTTGTGCAAACACAACAGCCAACGCCAATGAATCAGATGCAAGCGAGCACCAAGAAACAGCCGCGCCAGACCTGAGCGCTGTAATATCAACAGATGGCTTTGCCAATACTGATAGCCAGGGGAAAGCTCTCCAAGGCAATGGTACTGGTGATTTAGTGCTTGTGGTTTATGATCCTAGCGGCACCTCACCACGCAAAAAATCCTTTCTACTAGACCTATCTTTTGAAGATAATGATGGTAGTACCAATGATTTAAATTTAAGTGATATCAGCAAGATTAAAGACCAAATAACCATTAGCAATTCAAAACTGTCTACTTTTATCGAATCGAGTAAATCTCGTGACGATATGATTTGGCAAGTCTTTGCGATAGCGAACCAATATAATTCAGGAAATCATTTTGGTGATGTCAATTTAATTAACTTTGGCCTTGCCACTACTGAATTGAATGAACGGTTAACCCCTCTAACTCATCAGGAATTACATCAATCCAAAATTCATCGAGCCAATTTAATACATAACAATATTGTTTATGGTATCAGCTCAAATTCAAGCCTAGTATCATTTACAGGCGAACCTTCAGCATTTGATATGCGCATACACAATACATTAGCTGATGGTATGCAAGCCACAGGCAAACTAGATCAAACACTTACCTTTGGCATTCATAAACTGAAGATGAATAAGGACAAAGCCTCTCAAGGCAGTGCTTTTTTTACTACTTACGATCGCTTAGGTACCTTTGAAATAACACAGCCAAGTCTTGAAAAAAACTGGCAACTCATTTTCTCTAAAAACTAAAGACCATTACCCCCCTTCAAATACTATCGCCTCAAAAAACTTCAAACGATAATAAATTTTAAGCAAAAAAAAAGCTGATCTTAGGATCAGCTTTTTTTGAGTTACGTGTCACTTTAACATGACATATAACAATGTAACTTAGTTTGCTAAGTCACCAGAAGCAGCGTTGCTACGTAGACGACCAGCAGCACATTCGTTACTTAAGTTAAAGTTACCCGCAGAAGCGTGCATTGGTGGATTAGCTGAAGAAGCTACAGCACCAGTGTCACCAAATGGCTGAGCAGTAATAGCACCAGTTAAAGAACCACCATGAACATCAGCAAACATTGCGTAGTTACCAGCGATGAAGTTTACAAGGTCAGGAGACTCACCATCTAACTTAACAAAACGGTAGCTAGCGTCAGCAGAATCAGCAGTAGCGAAACCAATACCACCAGCAGCAAAGCTTTCAGCAGCAGCTAAACAGCCAGTTGTGTTAGCTTGTGGAAGACCTAAAAGACCAGCAACACCATTAAAAGCAGCATCTGGGTTAGCAGTTGTACAACCGATACCTACATGACGAGCAGCTACACGAGTAGCTTCATCAGAAGAAATCGTGCCACAAACCGCTGCAGATGCAATCGCGCCAGTACCGAATGCTGAAACACCGTATGTATTCCATTCTTGACCAAAACCACCTTGGAGAATAGAAGAAAGCTCAACAGTACTGATAGAAGGCATACAGGCTTTGCTGTCACTACCTACACAAGAAGCATCTAACTGAAGTGCTTGAAGAGCGTCACGTAGAAGTGGGTTAGCAACGATACCTACTGGTAAAGCACCGATGTACGAGCCACCTGAAGCTTCATTAAGTGAAGAGCCAGAAGTTGCTTGAGCAGCAACGTTTCCAGCGAATATAACTGCAGCTGTAGCTGCAACAATAGTTTTTAATTTCATGATAATAACCTCATATTATTAACGAATAATTATATTTATTATATTTCGACCCAATTACCCAGTAGCAATAAAAAAAGCTACTGGGTAAAAGAATCTAATTTTAACTACTTACGACGACGTACAACAGTTAGGCCAGCAAGCGCTGAGCCAAATAACCATGCCGCTGCAGGTACAGGAACAACAGCTGCACCAGTGTTAGCAGAGAAGCTACCGTCAGCAGCTAAGCTAGCAGCTGATTGTGAAGCAACGCCAGCAGTACCGATTTGGCTCACAACGTTTGCATCAGCCAATGTAGTGCCATCCGCTGGGTTTGCTTGGCTGTAGAAAAGCGCCGAAGTAGAACCAACAGAGATTAGGCTGTTATTAAAGAAACCACCGTTACGTGCTGAATCAGACGAAACA
>JAOIUY010000013.1 GCA_028223755.1 Pseudomonadales bacterium
GCCATTAGCTGCAGCCACTGCGCTACCGCCAGCAATGCTCAATCCTTGCGTAATTAAGCAGGTCTCTAACGCGCTTAAACAAAGCCGAACATTCGTAGGGTTAGAGCCAAAGCCCATCAACCCAATCCGCCACACCTTACCTGCCAGTGCGCCTAGCCCCGCACCAATTTCAAGATCAAACTGATTCAATAATTGCGAGCGAACCTTTGCTTCATCAATGCCATCAGGCACACTCACCAAATTGAGTTGTGGCAAACGATCTGCCTCATCAACAATTAAGGATAGCCCCATCGACTCAAGACCCGCGCGTAACGCAAGATGGTTGTGCAAATGTCTATCCCAGCTCGCTTGTAAGCCTTCTTCCTTCACAATTGTTAGCGCTTCATGCAGCGCATACAGTGAGTTAACAGGCGCTGTATGATGATAGGCGCGCTTAGCACCGCCACCCCAGTAACCCATCACTAAATTTAAATCTAAAAACCAACTCTGTACTGGCGTGCTGCGATTGGTGATAACGTCAATGGCTCGTGGGCTAAAAGTCACGGGTGAAATACCAGGCGTACAGGATAAACATTTTTGTGTGCCAGAATAAACTGCGTCGGCACCCCAGCCATCAACGTCAACATTTATGCCAGCTAAACCAGTAACGGTATCAACAATCGATAACATATTCGCAGCAGTTGCTAATGCACATAGCGCCGCCGCATCGCTTTGTACGCCCGTCGAGGTTTCGGCGTGAACAAATGCTAGCGCCTTAGCATTAGGGTTAGCTGCAATGGCAGCTTTTACTTTTTCAATATCAACAGTTTTGCCCCATGGGCCTTCAACCATAACGGCATGCGCGCCGCAGCGCGTGACGTTTTCTTTCATACGACCACCGAACACGCCGTTTTGACAAACAATAACGGTTTCACCGGGCTCAATTAAATTTACAAAGCAGGTTTCCATGCCGGCAGAGCCAGGCGCTGAGACGGGCAGGGTTAGCTCATTTTTGGTTTGAAATACGTACTGCAGTAATGCTTTGATTTCATCCATTAATTGAATAAAGCTTGGATCTAAGTGGCCGACTGTGGGTCTGGCTAATGCACTAAGAATGCGTGGGTTAACATCAGAAGGGCCGGGGCCCATGAGAGTGCGTTGCGGAGGGTAAAAGCTCATAAGAAAATATCGTTTAATCCACAGTGGTTAAAATTAATTTGGCTTAAAAGTTTCGATATGCAAAACCTAGTAAAGTACAGTGTAACGCTTGTTATTCACTTATACAGAATAGCTTTGAGTGATAAAGCTTATCTGTCTAATTTATCCGCCTAATTTAATGGCCAGCTTTATCTCTGCTATTTTTTATATGACTTTCCCACAGAATTTGCAGTGTATGGCATCGTTATCATGGCCGCTTCGGCCACAGTGGTCGCAATCTCTATTCGACCGATCAAGCCGAATTTCATTGGCTAACTCTGCCGTTAATATGCCGGTTGGAACAGCAATAATTGAGTAACCTAATATCATGACTAAGCTGGCTAACATTTTACCAAGAGGTGTGTGCGGTGTGATGTCGCCATAACCTACGGTGGTTATGGTAACAATTGCCCAGTAAATACTTTCAGGGATGCTCGAAAAGCCATTTTCTGGCCCTTCAATTAAAAACATAAATGCGCCAAACAGAATGGCGAAAATCATCACGGTAAATAAGAAGATTAATATTTTTCGTCGTGACTGCCACATCGAACGAGTAAGGATGTTGGCATCACCAGAGTAGCGGAGCAATTTTAAAACCCTGAATAAACGCATTACACGTAATAAGCGAATAATTAAGAAGTATTGTGCGCCGCTATAAATCATAGTTAGGTAGCTGGGTACAATCGATAATATATCGACGACACCATAAAAACTTCGTGCATAAAGTATTGGGTGCGGTGAGCAGTAGAGGCGGGCAATATATTCTATGGTAAATAAAATGGTAAACGACCATTCTAGTGTCAGTAGTAGGCTGTCATAGCGCTGATTAAAAAGATTGACTGAGTCGAGAATGACGGCAAGTACGCTAATACAAATAGCCACGATAAGGCAGATGTCAAAAGCTTTACCGAGTGGGCTTTCGGTGCCAAAGATAATATCGTGTAACGTGTTTTGTAATTTAGATCGACTCATTAACTACATTCTTCTGCAACAGTTTTTATGGCATCGCACACAGTATCAAGGTCTGTATCAGTAATAATATACGGTGGCATGGTGTAGATCAATTTTCCAAAAGGGCGTAACCATACGCCAAGGTCTGGTAATAACTTTTGTACTTTGTGCATATCAACTGGATTCTTAGTCTCTACCACACCAATAGCGCCAAGCACGCGGGCATTGGCGACCTTTGTATGATCGTTAGCGGGCAGTAAGTTGCTTTGCAGTCGAGATGAGAGCCGTTCAATGTTGCTGCGCCAATCACTTTGCGCCAATAGGCTAATACTCGCATTGGCGATGCTACAGGCCAGCGGATTAGCCATAAAAGTGGGGCCGTGCATAAAAACGCCGGCTTCACCTTCGCAGATACCACTAGCAACTTTATCGGTGGTTAAGGTTGCGGCTAAGGATAAATAGCCACCGGTCATGGCTTTACCTATACACATAATGTCGGGACAAATAGCGGCATGATGGCAGGCAAAAAATTCACCGCTGCGGGCAAAACCGGTAGCAATTTCATCCACGATTAATAACACGTTGTATTCATCGCAAAGTTTTCGCGCGCGGCTTAAGTAGTCGGCAGAGTAAAAATACATTCCACCTGCGCCTTGTACAATGGGCTCAAGAATTAATGCAGCAATGCTGTTGTGATTAATGGATAGGACGCGTTGCAAGTCAGCCATATCATCATCGCTGGCTTCTTCCCCAAATTGACAGGCTGGCTTTTCTACAAAGTGTTGTGAGGCCAGCATGCCATTAAATAAATGGTGCATGCCGGTGTCGGGATCACATACTGACATCGACCCTAAGGTATCGCCATGATAACCACCACGTAAACAAACAAATTGCGTTTTGCTTTTAACGCCTTGTGAGTACCAATACTGCAGTGCCATTTTCATAGCCACATCAACAGCAACCGAGCCAGAGTCACTGAGAAAAACTTTTGTTAGTGGCGCAGGGGTTAAAGCGACGAGTTGCCGACAAAGATCAATAGCAGGTGTATGAGTTAAGCCACCAAACATCACATGCGACATTTGGTCTATCTGACCTTTAGCGGCCTCATTTAACACCGGATGATTGTAGCCGTGAATTGCCGACCACCATGAGGCCATACCGTCAATCAGTTCTGTATCGTCCTCTAGCGTTAATCTCACGCCTTTAGCACTGCGCACATGCAATGGCGGCACAGGCTTACTTAATGAGCTATAGGGGTGCCAAATATGATGCAGGTCAAAGGCTTGTGCAGATCGATTCATAGAGACGCGTTTGTAGCTATTGATTGATGAAAGTTTGATTAATGAGTGCTAATACAGAGTTAGATATGCCACTTTCTTAGGCTGCGGCGGTGTCTAAATTCCGCTGTGCAGGATACCACGATCTCGTTGATAAATACCCTTTCGGCCAAGTCCTTTTATTCTATAAACAAACCGCCTGAGCTGTTGTCTTACTGCAGTTAACGGAGTTTTAGCCTCAACCTTTGGATTCTAGCCACTACTACTTATGCCAGCGTCAATAAAAACACCCACATCAGCGCCTTTGGGCAATGCCGACGATAAGCCTCAGTTAATCGCAGCAGCCTCGTCGAAAAAGTCCAATAAAGGCAATTTTTTGCGAAAAATCTGTTGGAATGCACACCTTGGCTGGCATATCCCGTTTACCTTGAAATTGGGCTTGGCGATTAGTGTGATTGCTGTGCTGGGCGCTGTGGTATTGGCTTATTTAGGACTCGAGCAGTATCGGCAATTATTAGAGCGCCAAAGTGATGCCTTTGGTGAGGCGATTGTTGAACAGTTAGCGGGTAGTTTGGTAGAGCCTGTGTTTACTGATGATCAACTGGCCATTCAGTTGCAGCTTAATCAGCTCGCTAAAAAAGCGCTGTTTATGGCGTGGCCTTGTATCTGCCCAGTGGTGACTTAATTGCTCAGTCAGGCAGTGTTGGTGAGTTATCGGCAAGCGATAATTTTTTGTTAGCACGTCCCGATACTTCTATCAGTACGGCAATTCGTTTACAGCAGTCGGAATTTCCGCTGGGCCATTATATGGCACCGGTTAATTTTTCAGGTGCTAACGGCGCCTATGCGGTTGTATCAGTGAATCGTTCACCTATGCGTATGATTTTTTATGCATCGGCACGCAATTTATTAATCGCCGTTATTTTGGTTTGTATTATTTCAGTTGTTGGCGCCTTTGTTTTTAGTCGTTTGTTAGCACGTCCGGTTTATCGCCTGTTAGCGATTAGTAAGGCGGCACGTGAAGGGCGGGTGCAAGATTTGCCCGATGGTAAGGCGAGCGATAGGCGAAGTGCTCAGTGGAATAATGAGTGGTCTGACATTTTATCGATTTACGCGCAGTTGGGTCACGAAGTGAATAGTAAGCGAGAGGTAGAAAAACTGTTGCAGTGTTTTGTTGCTAGTGATGTTGCCGATCAATTATTAAATGGCAACGAGGTTTTGCAATTAGGTGGAGAGGTCGTTGAAGCGTCGGTGTTATTTGTCGATATTGTTGAATATACGCGTATGTCCGAATCTATGTCGCCTGATGATGTGGCGCGAATGTTAAATAAATACTTATCCATTTTCACTTCTTGTGCACGGGTCTATCGTGGCACGGTGGATAAATTTATTGGTGATGCGGCAATGATTGTATTTGGCGCACCGCGCGCGGATAAAGATCATCGCCTGCAGGCCATGTCTTGCGCTAATGCGATTCGCTTAGTGGCCAGTAAAATTAATGAGAAGCGCGAGACGAAAGGCTTGGCGCCGATTAATTTAAGAGTAGGGGTTAATTCAGGATTGATGCAGGCCGGTATTTTAGGTTCGGAATATCGTATGGAATATACCGTGGTAGGCGATGCAGTCAATCTAGCTTCGCGGTTGTGTGATGCCGCGCAGCCGGGCGAGGCGTTGGTATCTGAGTCGGTGTTTAATGAGGGCTTTTATACAGAAGTGCGCGCCGAGAATGCTGGGTTAGTGGCGGTTAAGGGTAAGGAGCAAATGGTCAATGTCTATCGTATTCAATCCGTCAGCGAGCCCAAGGGTTGGGTGTTAGCCGGCTTGATCGAAGATCTCGTCTCTGCTTATTAAAGGTGATTTGTTAATGATTGTTCTCAAAAAACATAGTCTACTTAAGCCTTAGGTTAACAGCTTATGCTATTCGACAAAAGTAATGGCAGTAGCATTACTGTTTATATCGTTTATGACATTGAGCAGTTGTACATGGATAAATGCTTTATCGACACCCAAGCCGAAGGCAATAGAATCTTTGCTGGCGCAGCGACATTATAATGAAGTGTTAGATATTGCAGGGCGGCAATTAAGTCGGTCATTAAGCGCTGAGCAAGCAAGCTATTGGCAATCAATTGATGATAAAGCTACCACCGAAGCTGCGGCATTTCAGCAAGAGCAAACGCAGCGCTTAAAGCGTTTGGCGCGTCGTAATGACTGGGCTAAAGCAAATGTTGAGCAGCAGTTTCTTCAGCGGCATCTACCACCCAACCCGCAGTTAAGTGATTTATTTATCGCTGTTGATCGTCAACGCAAGCAGCATATTGATGGCTTAACGCGCTCGTTAGCTAAGTTGGAAATTAAGTATTTACCACAAACACTGAAACTGTATGAGCGATTATTTGAAGCGAGTCCGGATGATGCAAGTGCGCTTGATCTTCTTCAGCAGGAGCGGCTTAAGCGGGACCGTATTGTTCTTGTAGTAAAAGACTATGTGGCTAAAGCCGAAGCACAGCAGCAATATGGTTTAGCCTTAGACTATATGCGTAGTATTCAGCGCCTAGATGATTCGGCGGTGATATTAAATCAAATTAAGCGACTGCGTACTTTGCTAGCAGAACAGCAAAAGCAAAGAGTTGCACTGAGTAACAGTAGCCAGTTGTCTGAAAAACAACAGCAGCAATTGTTGGATTACGATGAGGTTTTAGCACAACAGCAATGGTTTGAGGCAAAGGCGATTTTAGCCGCTATGCTCAAGCAGCGTCCTGGCGATAAGAGCCTTATTGAAGAACAGTAGCGTTTAGCCGATCAGTTGGTTAGCGAGGTGGAGCGAGCAACCGCACAGGGTGAGGTTTATTACTCTGAGGGCAATATTGAGGCCGCTCTAATCGCATGGCAGGCCGTATTGCCGCTAGCGCCTAATGATGCGCAATTGCTGGCAAATATTGAGCGTGCCCAGCGTATTCTCGACAAGGTGAAAACCCTTAAACAGGGCGATCCTAACGAAAATCGTTAGTCTTTATTGCCGAGTAATCACAATACAAACCCCGCCGCTTATGGTTAAATGCCCGCTTATTCGCTGTTCAGGTCTGAGATGCTTCAAGACCTAGCCTAATACCAGTACAGAACTGGCTTAGTAAGCAGCTAGCAGTTAACAAAAAAGAACCTAGATTTTGGCCTCATCATCACTTTGTCAGCCGGTAACGGCACCCGATTTATTCGCTTATCCCAAATATTGGGCTGAGTGTTTTGGCGTGGCTCCTTATTTGCCGATGACGAGAGCAGAGATGGATGCGCTTGGCTGGGATAGTTGCGATATTATCCTTGTCACTGGCGATGCCTATGTTGATCATCCCAGCTTTGGGATGGCGGTAATAGGCCGTATGCTCGAGTCGCAAGGTTTTCGAGTCGGTATTATTAGTCAGCCAGCCTGGCAGCAAGGCGATCCCATAGCCGATGCGGCTTTTAGTGAGCTAGGTGCACCCAATCTATTTTTTGGTGTCACTGGCGGCAATATGGATTCCATGATTAATCGCTACACCGCCGATTTACGGATGCGTAGTGATGATGCTTATACCGCTGGTGGTGAAGGTGGTAAGCGCCCTGATCGCTGCGTCATTGTTTACACCCACCGTTGTCGTCAAGCGTTTCCTGATGTGCCAATTGTTATTGGCGGTATTGAAGCAAGCCTTCGCCGTATTGCGCAGTACGATTACTGGAGCGATTCTGTAAGACGTTCAGTCTTAGTTGATAGCGGTGCCGATATATTATTGTATGGCAATGCCGAGCGAGCATTGTGTGAAGTGGCTCATCTACTAGGTTCGGGTCGCGATATTAAAGCGGCGGGTCGTTTACGCGGAACCACAACCATTGTTAATGAAGCGCCTAAGGGTTTCGTAGAAGTTGATTCAACTCGTATCGACTGGCCTAACGCTATTGATAAGTTGCCTAACCCTTATCATTACGACGAGGGCGAAATCGACTGTGATCGCGATAAAGAAAAAGCGCAAGATACAGAAGATGTGGTTAAAATTATTCCTATGCCACTGGCAACTAAAACATTAAGCGAGCAAGCGATTAGTGCTGATAATGTTTATGTGCGATTACCATCGTTTGAGAAGGTGCGCAACGATCCAGTTTTATATGCACATGCTTCGCGCGTGCTGCATCAAGAAAGTAACCCACATAATGCCCGTGCCTTAATGCAAAAACATGGCAATCGTGAAGTGTGGGTCAACCAGCCACCCATTCCATTAACGACCGAAGAGATGGATGGCGTGTTTGCCTTGCCGTATCAACGACGACCCCACCCAAGTTATGGCGACGCAGTTATTCCCGCTTATGACATGATAAAAACGTCCGTCAATATTATGCGTGGCTGTTTTGGTGGCTGTACTTTTTGTTCGATCACCGAGCATGAGGGGCGAGTGATACAAAGCCGTTCTGAGCAGTCGGTGTTGGATGAGATAGAAAAAATTCGCGATCAAGTGCCAGGCTTTACCGGTACGATTTCTGATTTAGGTGGCCCGACGGCCAATATGTATCATTTGAATTGCAACGATGATGTGATTCAAGCGAACTGTCGTCGTTTATCTTGTGTCTACCCAACCATTTGTAAGAATCTTGAGACCGACCATAAGCCGACGACGCAACTCTATCGTAAAGCGCGCGCGTTAAGTGGTATTAAACGTATTTTAATTGCTTCTGGCTTGCGTTATGACTTAGCGGTGTTGGATGAAGAATATGTCAAAGAGCTTGTTACGCATCATGTTGGTGGTTATCTAAAAATAGCGCCAGAGCACAGTGAAGATGCCACGCTATCTAAAATGATGAAGCCGGGCATGGGTAGCTACGATGCGTTTAAGAAGATGTTTGAGAAGTACACCAAGCAGGCGAAAAAGAAACAGTATTTGATTCCTTATTTTATTGCTGCCCACCCCGGCAGTAGTGATGAGGATATGATGAATTTATCACTGTGGTTAAAGCGCAATGATTTTCGTGTCGATCAAGTGCAAACTTTTTATCCTTCGCCCATGGCATTAGCGACAGCGATGTATCACTCCGGTCGCAACCCGCTTAAAAAATTAATGTATAAGCGCGGTGAAAAAATATTTGTTGCTAAAAACCTTGAGCAGCGTCGTTTACAAAAAGCCTTTTTACGCTATCACGATGAAAAGAATTGGGCTTATTTACGCACCTCATTAATAAAAATGAATCGTGCAGAGTTAATTGGTGATGGGCCTAATCAGTTAGTGCCTGCCGAGAAATCCTCGCATCGCCGTGGTGCTCAGCCTGCGGGTCGACGCAGTACTGGCGCTAAAAAGCAGGGTAGAAAACCGAGCAACAAAGCTGTCGGCGGCCAGTGGAGTAGCCGATCGCGTAAGAAATAGCTTTATACTCGTGCCGCTAAGAGGCTTTTTGTATAAGGGTCGCTAGGGTTTTGATAGACCGTTTCAGTATCATTAATTTCTACAATTTTTCCTTGATTCATCACTGCAGTGCGGTCGGCTATATAGCGGACTACTGCTAAGTCGTGAGAAATAAAAATCATCGTTAGCTGACGTTGTTGGCACAATTCTAATAACAAGCTCAATATCTGCGCTTGTATCGTGACATCTAATGCTGATACCGGCTCGTCAGCAATAATTAATTGAGGTTCTACCGCAAGGGCGCGAGCAATAGCAATGCGCTGACGCTGGCCGCCAGAGAATTCATGCGGGTACTTGTTAGCCCAGCTTGCCTCTAAACCCACATCTTGCATTAGCGATAATACTTTGCTGTTTAATTCATTGGCATCGCTGGCTATACCATGAAGGCGCAGTGGCTCAGCTAGTGTATTAAAAACTGTCATGCGCGGGTTGAGTGAGGCATAAGGGTCTTGAAAGATCATTTGAATATCTTTACGTGTTGCTTTTAATGCGCTGCCTTGCAGTGTTTCTAAAGGATTTTGCTGTAAGCAAATTTGTCCTTGCTGAATATCAACCAGTCTAACAATACTGTGAGATAAGCTAGTTTTGCCGCAGCCTGATTCACCCACTAATCCTAATATCTCACCTTGCTTAACGGTCAAGCTGACATTGTCGACGGCTTTAAAGGCATTATTTTTATTGCCATAAGAAATGCTAATGTCATTTAATTCAAGAAAGCGAGAATCTTTATCGCCGGTAAAGCGATAGTTTTCGGGTTTGGCGCAACTGGGAATAGAAGCGATAAGTTTTTTTGTATAGCTCTGCGTTGGTGAATAAAAGATATCTTGTGTATTGCCTTGTTCAACAATGAAACCTTTTTCCATCACGATGGTGCGATCAGCCATACGTTTAATAACATCAAGGTCGTGAGAGATGAAAATAACTGCGATATTTCTTCGCTGCTGTAGCTGATGAATTAACTCGAGTATCTGTGCTTGAATAGTCACATCTAAAGCAGTGGTTGGTTCGTCAGCAATTAAAAGATCAGGCTCGGTAATTAATGCCATGGCAATAACAACGCGCTGCCGCATGCCGCCAGAAAACTCATGCGGATATTGCTGGTAGCGATTAGCAGCGTCACTAATACCAACTTCTTCAAGCAGGGCGATAGCTTTTTCTTTGGCGGCTTGTTGGGTGATTTTATTATGCTGCAATAGCGGCTCAATAATTTGCTGACCAACACGCATATAAGGATTAAGCGAAGTCATAGGGTCTTGAAAAATCATGCTGATACGTTTGCCGCGAATTTGGCGCATGGTTTTTTCGTTAGCCCGAAGCAGGTCAATACCGTCAAATAGCGCGCTGCCATTTTTAATATGACCCGGCGGCATAGGAATTAACCCCAGTAATGAATAACAGCTCACCGATTTTCCTGAGCCAGATTCGCCAACAATTCCGAGTGTTTCTCCTTTATCAACAGTAAAGGAGATGTCGCTTACCGCATTAACGGTGCCGTCACGGGTGGTGAAATCAATGGCTAAATTATTGACGCTTAATAAACTCATAATTAATCTCTTGTCGCCCGTGGATCGAGCGCATCACGCAAGCCATCACCTAAAAAGTTAAGTGCAAATAGCGTAAGCGATAAGGCTAAGCCTGGAAAAATTAATAACCACGGATATTCTTCCATGGTTTCTACCCCGCCAGAAATTAATACGCCCCATGAGCTTTGCGGTGGCTGTATACCTAAGCCTAAGAAACTTAAAAATGCTTCTAACAACATAACACTGGGAATCGTTAGGGTAATGTAGACGATAACAGGGCCAAGAATGTTAGGAATAACATGACGACGAATAATCTGCCAATGGCTAAGCCCCGTCACAATGGCGGCACTAACAAATTCTTGTTTACGTACGCTGAGTACTTGCGTTCTAACGATTCTAGCCATGGTTAACCATTCGATTAAACCAATGGCTAAAAATAGCAGCAATAAACTGCGACCAAAAACGACCATCAATAAAATAATAAATATCATAAAGGGTAGGGCGTAGAGGATGTCGACAATACGCATCATAATAGTATCGGTAAGGCCGCCGACATAGCCGGCAATAGTGCCCCACAATACGCCTATAACTAAAGAGACAGCGGTGGCGGCAAAGCCTACCATTAACGATATGCGGCCACCGTACATGAGTCGAGTCATTAAGTCGCGACCATGAATATCTGTACCTAGCCAGTGTTGCGCCGACGGTGCTGAAGCGCCCAAGGCTAGGTTCTGCGTTTCATAAGCATAAGGCCCAATCCAAGGCGTAAGTATTGATATGACGACAAAGAAAATAATCAGATACAGGCCAAGCATAGCCAGTTTGTTTTTATTGAGTCGATACCATGCGTCTTGCCAAAGTGAGCGGCCTTGTTCAAAGCTGACATCTTGATAGTCTTTTAATGAATCAATCATAACTAATTTTTTTCGTTAGACAGTGCGAGGCGTGGGTTTAGCCAGACCGCTAGTAAGTCGGATAGCATATTCAGTAGAACGATTAAGCAAGACAGTAATATTGTCGTACCTAAAATCATGGTGTAGTCGCGGTTAAATGCGGCTTGCACATAAAAGCGTCCTAAGCCGGGAATTTGAAAAATGGTTTCAACCACAAAAGAGCCCGCGAGCAGGCCGGCAATAGCAGGGCCAAGAAAGGCAACGACCGGCGAGAGTCCGCCGCGAAGCGCATGGCGAAATATAATGCTGGCGGTAGAAAGTCCTTTTGCTTTTGCTGTACGAATATAGTCTTGTGAGAGTATTTCTAACATTCCGCCACGGGTTAGCCTAGCGATATAGGCGGCATAGGTTGAGCCCAAAGTTATAGCGGGCAGTATTTTATCGCCGGGTGAGTATCCCCAGCCGGATACAGGCAGCCATTGTAACCAGATACCAAAAACTAGAACTAATAGCGGGCCTAATAGAAAGGATGGCATGCAGATACCTGTCATAGCCAGCGACATGGGAATATAGTCTTGGGCGCTATTCGGTTTTATTGCCGCTAGCATGCCCGCGAGAATGCCAATTACAAGTGCAATCATAATGGCATAAATAGCCAGCTCAAAAGTAATGGGTAAGCCGGCGTAAATAATTTCTGTTACGGTGCGGTT
Organism: Pseudomonadales bacterium; assembly: GCA_028223755.1. GTDB lineage: Bacteria > Pseudomonadota > Gammaproteobacteria > Pseudomonadales > UBA7434 > UBA7434. The sequence goes on from JAOIUY010000013.1 coordinate 11,951, forward strand.
GGTGTAGCGAAACGATGGACCAAAATCACCCTGCACAAGATGACCAAGATAATCAAAGTATTGTTCATACATAGGCGCATCAAGATTGTAGCGCTCGTTTAGTCGCTCAATAACTTCTGGGCTTAAAGTTTTTTCGGCATCAAAGGGGCCGCCAGGCGCTGCGCGGACTAAAAAGAAAGTCGCGGTAATAACAATAAAAATGACGGGTATGGACTGTAATAATCGACCAACAAAAAAACGCATCATGATTTATTTTGGCTCTTGCAGGTAAACATATTTATACGGGTGTTGGTCAAGGATGTTGGGGTACCAACCTTGCAACTGCGGATGTTTAAGTAATACGCACGTGTAGGTGTAAACAGGAATAATCGGGCTCTCAGCCATTAATAATGCTTCGGCTTGTTGGAATGTGCGGTAGCGCTGTTGTTGATTACTCTGGCTAGCTGCGAGTGCAATAAGGCGATCGTATTCGGCATTAGACCATCCTGTCTGGTTGTTACCGCCATCAGTAATAAACATATCAAGAAAAGTATTAGGGTCGGGATAGTCGCCAATCCATGCGGCGCGCGCAATGCTGTAGTCCATTGATTGAATGCGACTTAAATAGACTTTCCAATCTTGGTTAGAAAGTCGGATATTAATATTAAGTGCTTCTTTCCACATTTGTTGTATGGCAACGGCAATGCGGCGATGGCCATCGCTAGTATTATAAGTCAGCTCAATTTCGGGAAAGCCTTCGCCATTAGGATAGCCTGCTTCGGTCAATAGTTGACGAGCAGCTTCGATATCAAAAGTAATAGGGCTAGTGGCTGCGTAATAGCCCTGCGTATTCGGAGGCGTAAATGTATAAGCGGGAAGTTGGCCACCCTTAGTGATAGAGCTAACAAGCATCTCTCGATCAATGGCCATAGATAATGCTCGGCGCACTTTAGGATCATCTAGCGGCTTAATATTAACGTTGATGCGATAGTAATAGGTACCAAGATAGGGATCGATCGAGATTTTCTCGGGGTCTTTTTGTTGATATACAGCAATTTTATCAACCGGTATTGAGCTGGTGGCATGCAGTGCGCCGGTTTTAAACATACGCTCTTCGGTTTGAACTTGGTCGATAGGATAAAAAACGATTTCATTGAGCTGCACGTTACTACTATCCCAATAGCGCAGATTTTTGCTCACGCGGATAATGTAATTGAGTCGCCAGTCATCGAGAACAAAAGGACCGTTGCCAACAAAATTACCGGGTCTAGTCCATAGTGTGCCAGCTTCATCGATTGCGCCAAATTTTAAAATCGTTGGCGGATGAACGGCGTAGGTGCTGTAGTGGGAGAGTAGCGATAAAAAATAAGGCGTGGGATTCTCAAGATCGACTTGCAAGGTTTTTGCATTTAATGCCTTAACGCCGACTTGATTGAAATCCTTAATTTCACCGTGATTAAATTGCTTGGCGTTTTTAACGGTAAATAATTGATAGGCATATTCGCTGGCCATGGCGGGCGAGAGCATGCGTTTCCATGACCAGACAAAATCGTCGGCGGTGACGGGGTCGCCGTTTGACCACTGTGCATTATCGCGGATGCTAAAGGTATAACGCTTGCCATCATTATCAATTACCCAGCTGGCTGCTGTACCCGGTTCAGGTGCCAAGGTTTTGGGGTTAACCGTAACCAAGCCTTCAAACAAGGCGCTAATAATATTGTGCTCAGGCACGCCGGTTACTGAATGCGGGTCGAGGTCTTTTGGTTCTGTTCCGTTACCCAAATGAAGAATTTGATTGTTCGTGCCAGACTCGACATTGCTGGGGCCAAGGTCACAGCCGCTAAGAAATAAAGCAAGTAGAAACGATAGGCTGATTAGTTTATTCGGCATTAAGCTGCTCAATAAATGCGTCGTAGTTAAAAGGGCGGCCTAAGAAATCAGCCACTAAATCGGCGGCGTCGCGACTGCCGCCAGGTGCTAACACCTTATCACGATAGCGTGCAGCAATAGTAGGATCTAACAAACCTTCTCGTTCAAATTCAGAAAATAAATCAGCCGCAATCACTAACGACCACATATAGGTGTAGTAGCGCGCGGAGTAACCATATAAGTGGCCGAAGTTGGCATAGAAGTGAGTGTCGTGAATATAGTCAAACGGCGAGTAAGCTTGCTGCAAACGAATAAGTGTTTCGTTTAAATCTAAAGTATCGGGTTCGCTCGAATAATAATTAAGTGATAGGGCGGCATAAAACATTTGGTTGCGAATATGTGTTCCTTTGCCGAAGCCACGAGCGCGTTGCATTTTATCGACCATAGCTTTAGGTATGGTTTCACCTTCGGCATTAACCGCAAAGGTTTTTAATGTCTCGTAATCCCAGACCCACTCTTCGAGTAGTTGAGAGGGGGCTTCAACAAAATCCCGCTCGGTTGCTATACCTGACAAGCCGCTCCATGCTTGGTGGCCGCCAATCAGGCTATGCATCAAATGGCCGAATTCATGCAGGAAGGTTTCAACTTGGTTGTGTTCCATCAGGCCGCGATTGATGCGCTGTCCGCTGTCATTAAGCTGCTTGTCTTCGCCAGGGAAATTACAGATAAGTGCCGATACGGGCAGTTGTTTATTAAGCACGCCGGTTTTAATGCCAAAGTGTGCGGCGTGTTTATATTTACCCTCGCGTGGGTGCATATCAAGATAAAAGTACCCCAGTGTTTTACCACTGGTAGTTCGAAGTTCATGAGCGCTAACAGTGGTGTGCCAGACTTCTGTTTGCCAAGCAATAATTTCTACATCAAATAGTTGCCCGACTAATTTAAAGATGCCTTGTTTTACATCGTCATAGGCGAAGTACTCGCGGACGGCTTTGGCATCATATTGATACTGCTGTTTTTTGACTTGTTCTTGTAAGAACGATTTTTGCCAGCTACCAACATTGCTTGCACTAGCGTCGATGCTTTGCAGTTGCTCTAACAGTTGCGTGTAGTCGCGTTGCGAGCGCGGTTTGGCGAGTGTCGCTATACGGTCGATAAATGCTGCAGCATTATCTGGTGAGCCTATCATTGCTACTTCGGTAACGTAGGCTGCGTAGTTTTTATAGCCGAGATGGTTGGCGAGTTGGTCGCGCTTGGTAATAATATTTTTTAATAAAATTTCATTTTTAGGGTAGCCGCGATCAAGAAAGTGTTTGTATATGGCAAGGCGTTTACTGTCATTTTTCGCATAGCGTAAAAACGGGAAAATACTGGGGTAGTCGGTTGTGATAAGCCATTGACCATCGGCATTTTTTGTAAGCCCTTCAATATAGTCTTGCGGTAGACCATTGAGTTGCTCGATATCATCGATAGTAATATGACGAACATCTTCGCGTATATTTTTTGAAAATTGCTGACCTAAGTCAGAAATTTCAATTTGTAGTTGGCGCAACGTATCTCGTGATTGTTGATCTTTATCGACGCCCGAGCGAATAAAGTCATTAAGCAGTTTTTGATGATAGCGCTGAGTAATAGCATCACTATGACTGCTATTTATTTGTTTGAGTTGTTGGTAAATAGGCTGCGATAAACTTGCATCGGTTAACAGGCTTTTAATGGCTTGCTGGCATTCGCTGGCCTGCTTGCGGATATCGGCACTGGGATGGGTATTACTATAAAGTTGGGCGACGCTATAGCTGTTTTCGAGCTGGATATAAAAATCATCTAAAGCGGTTAAAAACGATAAGTCACTTGTGTCGGTTAAGCTATTTTCAAGTGCGCCAAGTTGCGCTTGAAGCATGACAGTATTTGCGTTGCAACGATCGCTGAGTTCCTGAGCATTGCTGCTGGCAAATAAATTATCGGCGCTCGTTGTTTTATCGTTAACTAGCTGGTAGCTAGTGATAAAGAGTGAAATCAGTATAAGTACAAGATGCTGGCGCAACATAAAAGTAGAGGCTCTTAAAGTGATAAACCGTTAAAAGGTATCTTTCCACTGTCGAATAGCGCCAAATACTTCGTCAGTATTTAAGGATGATTGTTCGGTTCGTTGCATGGCGGCGCTGACCACATCGGCGTTATCGTAACGTAAGAATGGATTGGTTGCGAGTTCTTCACTGAGCAGCGAAGGGACGGAAGCCTGCTGTTTTTTACGCAGTGAATCAACTGTGGCGATACGTTGAATTAAATCGCTATTATTGGGTTCTACAGCGAGTGCAAAAGCGAGATTGGCCTGCGTGTATTCGTGCGCGCAGTGAACCAACGTCTTAGCCGGCAATTCTCTTAGTTTACCCAGTGAGTGTCGCATTTGTGCTGGAGTGCCTTCAAATAAGCGCCCGCAACCACCAGCAAATAGGGTGTCGCCACAAAATAGTAAAGGGTTGGGGGAAGCAATAAAGTAAGCGATATGATCCAGTGTATGTCCAGGCACGCTAATCACATCAATGCTGAGGCCTAGTAAATTTATTTGTTCCCCATCACTGACCGTTTGAGTGACTTGTGGAATATAGTCGCTGTCGGGGCCAATCACTTTAGCGTTATAGCGTGACTGAAGTTCGGTAACACCACCAATATGATCAGCGTGATGATGGGTGGTTAAGATATAATCAAGCTGGAGTTGTTTGGCTTCGAGCTCGGCAATAATGACCTGTGCATCACCAGGATCAACGGCAATCGCTGATTGGCCATTATCGAGCAGCCATAAGTAATTATCGCTAAAAGCGGGAATGCGCGTAATAGTAAGCGGATGGGTCGCTTCGACCGTATTTTTTATCATTAGATATTTGGCGTATTATTATATTTTTGTTGAGTTTATTATATTTTGTCATGCTAGTTTACCTTAAATAGGCCTAAACCCTATGCCAGATCGGCAAAAAAAAGCAAAACCCGCGTTGCCTATGTCGGTTGCTATGAGTGACTTTAAAGGGTTTTTGACGACGGATCTCGGTCAAGCGCTATTAACCAGCGAAACGGCGGTGGTAGATCGACATTTGCCAAGTCTCGCGGGATGTAATTTACTGCAGTTGAGTGTGCAAAAGGGTCAGCCTCTCTCGCAGGCCGCCTGCGTCGGGCAATATATTCAGCTGGGTTTTGCTCCCAATCTTGATGCCGAACAAGCTGATAGTTTGTGGGCGGATTATCAATCTTTTCCTATTGCTACAGACTGTATCGATATTGCCTTGTTACATCATGTGCTGGAGTTTTCTGCTGATCCTCATCAGTTATTGCGTGAGACTGACCGCACACTGACGGCGGGTGGGCATATGATGTTAGTCGGTTTTAATCCTATAAGTGCATGGCCGATATATCAGCGCTATGCGCAATGGTCTAAGGGTTTGGCGATGGGGAATGCAGCTATTCGTCAGAGTCGATTAACCGATTGGTTGTCAGTGTTGAATTACGACATTGTGCACCAGCAATCGTACTTTTATCGGCCACCTATTAATAATCAACCAATACTTGAGCGCTTAAAAGGAATGGAAGATATCGGTGAGCGCTGCCGCTTACCGTTTGGGCTGTTCTATGTGGTGATTGCCAAAAAACGTACTTATCCGGTTAATTTTATCGGTCAGCATTGGATGGGTAGAATCAAAACACCGCGAACGTCTGGCTTACACCATCGACATTAGTCGCCTTGTAAATGCTCTCTAGAAAAATTCATTCTTGAGCAATACTTTAATGCTTGATATTGGCCGTGCTAGCGACCAAAATAGCCCAGTTGAATCGTTTGGAAATTATCTTCAAAAGATTAAAAATAGGAAAAGAACTGTGGCAATAGAGTTGTATACCGATGGCGCGTGTAAAGGCAATCCTGGCCCCGGCGGATGGGGAGTATTAATGCGTATTGATGGTGAAGACCATCGTCACTGCGGCGGCGAACGTGAGACCACTAACAACCGTATGGAGCTGCGCGCGGCTATCGAAGGCTTACGCTTACTGGATGCTAAGTCACAAGTTGTACTGGTGACCGACTCGCAGTATGTCCGTAAAGGGATAACTGAGTGGATTGCTAATTGGAAGCGTAACGGCTGGAGAACGGCAGCGAAAAAGCCGGTTAAAAATGCTGATCTGTGGCGCGAGCTTGATGATCAATCGCAGCGTCATAGTATTGAATGGCAATGGGTTAAAGGTCACTCGGGTCATGCTGAAAATGAAATCGCTGATGAGCTCGCTAACCTAGGTATAGAGAAGATCTAACCCGCATCATAGTCAAATCTATAAGCAACCATAATTTAATTTTAAATAGAAGGTAGATATCAATGGCAACACGACAGATTGTTCTCGATACCGAAACCACGGGTCTAGAGCCCTCACAGGGGCATAGGATTATTGAGATTGGTTGTGTTGAGTTGGTTAATCGTCGTTTAACCGGAAACCACTACCATCAGTATATTCAGCCTGAGCGTGAAATTGATCAAGGCGCGTTAGAAGTCCACGGTATTAGCAATGAATTTCTGTCGGATAAGCCTGTGTTTGCCCATGTGCTGGATGAGTTTTTAGCATTTATTGACGGTGCTGAACTGATTATCCATAACGCGCCCTTTGATATTGGTTTTATCGATCACGAATTAAAACTGGCAGGCAGCAAGATTAAAAAGACCGGCAGTATTTGTGGGGTAATAGATAGCTTAGTGTTGGCGCGTAAAAAACATCCGGGCCAAAAGAATAATCTTGATGCGCTCTGTAAGCGTTATGCCGTCGATAATGCTAAACGTGAATTACACGGCGCGTTACTCGATGCTGAAATTTTAGCAGACGTTTATTTAATGATGACGGGCGGTCAAACGTCTTTGTATTTAGATGGTGAAGTAGACGCAGGCTCGCAAGGTGAGCAAGCTCAAGTTGGTGTTACGCGTTTAGACTCGGGCCGGAAAAAGCTTCCAGTCATTGCTGCCAATGCTGAAGAGTTAGCTGCGCATGACGCACTGCTTGCCACTATTGATAAAAAGAGTGATGGTCAATGCCTTTGGTTAAAAGCACCTGAAGCTTAATAAGAAGTTTAATAAGGAGTTTAGTAAGAAGTTTAGTAAAAGGCTTTGGAGATTCAGTCACCGTTTAATAATGCTTTGCCACGCCTGCGGGTTGCGCTTTAAACCGCTTATAAGCCCATTGATACTGGGCGATTTCATCATTAATTGCCATTTCTACCATTCGGTTTAAAGCGGCAATAGACACATCTTGATCTGCACTATAAATATCCTCTAGCGCTTCACGATAAACCACCTTAAAGCCACCAGGAACGCGCAATGCGTAACCTAGCACGGCGCGACAACCGGTTTTTTGAATGAGGCTGTTAACGAGTGTCATGGTGTAAGCTGGAATACCGTAGAAGGGGGCGAAGATGCCAGAATTTTTTTGCGGTACCTGATCGGGCAAAATGGCTGTTACTTCTCCACGCCTAAGTGCTTTAAGTAATGCAGCGACACCTCGCTGGTTAGTGGGTACAAGATTGGCACCTGAGCGCTCGCGGCCGTTTCTAACGATATTTTCTAGTTCTGTAATTTTAGGCGGCTGGTAAAGGCTGGTTGTTGCTGCGTAAGCGGGTAGGTGGCGACCAAGTATTTCCCAGTTACCAATATGCGGAACAATAACAATGACGCCTTTTTTGTCGGCAATCGCGGAGGTTAAGCAGGCTTCGCCCTGTATCGCATGGGTTTTTTTTGTTACCCAGTTATTTTTATGTTGCCAGACAGCCGGCATTTCGAGTGCATTAATAATGGTGCTTGCAACACTGTCTTTGCTTATTTTATGAAGTTCAGCGTCGCTTAACTGAGGGTGTGTTAACGCAATATTAATACGGCTTAAGCGATAGATGTCACTCTTGCTCAAGGTAAGTAGGCAGGCGATAGTGCGGCCGAGGACGCGTGCAATTGATAATGGCAGCGCGCCAATGAGATTTACCAGTAATGTGACTAATATTTTTTTCACAATCAATATAGATGTTAGTTAAGTTATTATTTTAATGGTGTCCTGAGCTACCAGTATCGTTAGAAAGTTGATAGGTATGAGGGTCGCTAATAATGCCTTCGTCAATCATATAGTGCGTGGCGTCGGGAAGAATATAGTTAACACAGAGTAAACCAACAATGGTTAATACAATGGTATAGGGCAAGGCTTTGTATGCCATTGTCATGTAGCCTAAACGAATTAATGGCGCCAAAGACGATGTCAGTAAGAATAAAAATGCAGCCTGACCGTTAGGTGTGGCAACGGATGGGATGTTTGTGCCGGTGTTAATAGCGACAGCTAGTAAGTCGTATTGAGCGCGGTCAATAACACCGTTGGTTAGGGCTTGTTTAAGCTCAGTGATATACACCGTGCCGACAAATACATTATCGCTAATGGAAGATAATAAGCCATTAGCTAAATAAAACATCGGTACTTGCACGTCTTTATCCATAGCTAAAACGTTATTGATAATGCCAGTAAACAGGCCTTGCTTATCAATCACGGCGACGATGGCAAAAAATACAACAAGAAGTGATGTGAAGGGCAGTGCTTCTTCAAAAGCCTTGCCCAGAGCATGTTCGTCTGTGATGCCGTTAAAAGCCGTGGCTAAAACAATAACGGTTAAGCCAATAACGCCCACTTCCGCTAGATGAAACGCTAGGCCTATGATTAACCAAATGGCTACTAATGCTTGAACGACCAATGCGACTTTAGCTCGGTGATTACGATTTCTATCTTGCTCTTCGGCGTCATCAACCAATATTTGGCGAACAGATTCAGGTAATTGCCAGCCATAACCAAACCAGCCAGTTTTTTCTAATAAGGCGACGACACATAAGCCAGCAAATAATACTGGAATGCTTACCGGTGCCATTCGCAAGAAAAACTCGATAAATTGCCAATTCGATTGTGCGGCGATGACTAAGTTTTGAGGCTCGCCGACTTGGGTGCAGACGCCACCTAGAGCGGTACCAATAGCAGCATGCATCATCAGGTCACGTAAAAAACCACGAAATTGATCGAGATCTTTACGGTGCAGATGATGAATATTGCTATCGCTGTCACTGTTTTCATTATCTTCTTCGTAGCCTTCTATTGAGGCGACTTTTTGAAAGATGGCATAAAAGCCGACAGCCACACTAATGACAACGGCGATAACGGTGAGGGCATCAAGAAAAGCCGATAAAAATGCAGCGACAAAGCTAAATAAGAGAGACAGCCATACTTTAGAGCGAACGTTGGTCAATATCTTTGTGAAGGTGAAAAGCAGCAGGTCCTTCATAAAATAAATGCCAGCTACCATAAATACTAAAAGTAGGATGACGGGTAAGTTAAGTTGTATCTCATGGTAGACATCTTGCGGGCTAGCCATGCCGAGGATGATGGCCTGCATAGCCAGCAAGCCGCCACTTTGAAGTGGGTAGCATTTAAGTGCCATGGCAAGCGTAAATATAAATTGTAAAATTAACACCCAGCCCATGATAAAGGGTCCGGTGATCTGCAGTAAGAATGGATTCGCGACAAGGAAAAAGATAATGGCGTTCTTATACCAGCAAGGAGCATCGCCTAGAAAGTTGCGATAGATGGCTTGGCCTGTTGATACGCTTTGCATGAAAAATCCTTTGAAATGGAGTGTTTAGTCGGCTCTGGGATGTCAGTTTTTAAGGGCGACTTTGCGATTTAAGACCTCGCTATGTCAGTGCGCTGAATTATAGACGGTCTAATCTACTTTTGAAGCTTTTATCTACAGAAACGGTATAAAAAACAATTCACTAATCGCTGAATTTATTGGTAATTCTTTGGGTCTCGATCAATATGCTTTTTCTCACTCCTCATTTCTCTTCTTACCTTACGCCCTGGACTAATTCGTGCTGGTGCTTGATGAGCTATGAGGCATAGCCCTAAGAAAGCGGACCTCGGACACATCTAGGCTTTTCACACCCATAGTTGGCGTCACTTGAGCAAGCGTCTGATCGCTTATTACCTATACTTTTTAAAGGACTAAACAGCAAAATTCGTTATATGACAAAAAGAGGGCTTCCGTGAATCAGACCTATGCTGCCGCTAAGCAATTATCATCGAATCATCAGACTCAATCACACAGTTTGGATATTATTGAACCCGAGCTAATCGAGACGCTTTCGAGAGTCACCGAGCAGTTGAATCTATTGGCTGAACAAAGTCTTAATGAGACGACCTCAGCAGACTCCTTAGCTGAAAAGCTATCACTTCAGCTAAAAGAGGTTGCTGGTGTGTTTTCGATGCTCGATCTGCCTGTGGCGGCGAACTTGTCTTTGCAGCTGGTTGAGGCGGTAAATCGACTCTGTGTTTCCCAATCTCCTTCTCTGTCTTCCTCTCATTTCCATCCCCAGTCTGATGAAATAGCCAATACTCGTGAATACGAGGCGCTATTTCAATGCGTTTACTTGTTGCCACGTTTCTTTGAATATGTCCAAACCACCGGTGTTGCCTCGCCATTATTACTGGCCCCTTGTTTCTATGCATTGGCAAGTGCTGGCTTGTCTAAGTTTGTCATGGAAAATGAATTAGTTGAATTTGATTATCAGGCTAAGAGTCTAAGTGAGTCTTTAGATAATAAGGCTGGCAGTTTAGATGAGTCGTTAGATTGCGAAGAGGTGGAGTTAAGTTTAGTGCCGTTGCCAAGTGCTGAAGAGCAATTGGACGAAGAGATAGTTGATCCGACATCAGAGCAAAATAGGTCGCCTGAAGATCAGCGACAAACTTTTAGGCGCCTTCGGCAGATGTATCAAACGGCCTTAATTGGTTTGCTTCGTGACAATGATATTAGCGGCAAATTAAAGTTGATTGACCACGTTAGTGAGCGTTGCTTAGAGCTGTGCAGCGGTAGCGTAACTGAATCGGTTTGGCGGCTATTAAGAAAGGTGGTGGTAGCCTTTAATGAGCATGATCTTGAGTTAACGGCTCAGCGTCGTCACTTTTTTGCTAAGTTCGATCGTAGTCTTAAGCAGCTAGAAAAAGACCCTTTACATGGAATGCACTGTTTGCCGGATGAAGCTGTTTTAGCAGAGTTAAGCTTATTGTTACTGTTGGCTGATACTCAACATGTTAATGATAAAGATATTAACCGATTAGGTAAATTTACGCCGTTACCTTGGAGTGACAAAGCATTATTAGCTCATCGCGAGGCCATGGAGCGAAGTACTTATAAAGCGTTGCACTCGGTATTAGATGTGATTAACGATGAGTTACTTGGCGCGAAACGCGTGCTCGATATGATGTCAGAGAGTGGTCTTTGTGAGGCCGATGATGTTGATACTTTGGTGGAAAATTGTGGGCGCATTTCTGCCGTGTTAAAAGTAAGTGGTTTTGCCACGGCGACCTCACCCATTGATAACGCGGTTACTCAAATGAATCATTGGCGCAGTGACGCACCGGATCAAGAGGCATTGTTAGACGTCGCCAATATGATTCTATTTATAGAAAATGCATTGCTGACTGGCTCGTTGCTTACCGGTGCTCATGATATTGATGAGCATGATCAATCAGTGGTTGCTAAAGGCTTGTTACAACAAGCGCAAATCCATTTATATGAAGAGTCTAAATCTAATGTTGGTCTAGCAAAGAGAGCTGTTGTTGCCTACTTGGATTCTAATTACGATCGAGAGCATATCGCCAATATTGGTGTCTGCTTAGCGTCTATTGGTGGCGCTTTCAACATGATGGACATTGACAGTGCTGCGGCCTTAATGAATCGCTGTGCGGAATTGTTGGATTCAGCTTATCAAGGTCAGTCAAATGATGAGATTGGCGAGGATTGGTTAGAGCGCTTAGCCGATGCGTTAGTCAGTGTAGAGTATTTGCTCGATGAATTGGCTGCAGGACGAACAGCCGACAATATGGCACTTAAGCTAATCACCGATAGTTTAGCTGCTCTAGAATAGCTGGCTGTTAATGGCTAAATAATAAGACTCAATAGCGATAAAAATCCGTTATTGCCCTTTTTTTAGGGCAATATCTTGGTAGACATCTTCACTCATTCCTTGTTTAATCGCTCTCATTCTCACTGTTGCTGGCTGGGGATTGACTCTTTGCCAGCATTTTAGATGGCGTCCGGTTAAAAAACTCGGCGCACTTCACTCACTCGTTAATAAGGTTTTGCTGTGTTAATTGAATTACTCGCCCAATACGGACTGTTCTTTGCCAAAGTAGCTACATTTTTGATTGCCGTTATTATCCTGATTACCGTTGCTGTTAGTGCTGGACAGCGGGGCGGTGATGGCGAAGGCCGTCTAGAAGTGAAAAAAATTAATGATCGCTATCAACAGATGGAAGATGTCATGCGTAGTGCCGTATTAGACGAGCATGCGATTAAAGAGCTAGATAAAGCTGAAAAGCAAAAGCAGAAGGAAAAAGACAAAGCGGCGAAAAAAGCGGCTAAACAATTATCTAAGCAATCTAAGGCTGAGGATGATGATCAAAAGGCTACAGACAGCCAAGTCTATGTGCTCGACTTCGATGGCGATATGAAGGCCTCTGAAGTTGAAAACTTCCGCGAAGAAATTACCACTGTGTTAACACTTGCCAAGCCCGAGGATGAAATTGTCGTTAGACTCGAAAGCCCCGGCGGTATGGTCCACTCTTATGGTCTAGCTTCATCGCAGTTAGCAAGAATTCGCTCGGCTAATATTCCGTTAACCATTTGTGTTGATAAAGTCGCTGCTAGCGGCGGTTATATGATGGCCTGTATTGCCGATAAAATATTGGCAGCACCATTTGCCGTGATCGGTTCAATTGGTGTGGTTGCTGGCTTGCCCAACTTTAATAAAGTGTTGAAAAAATTCGATGTCGATTATGATGTATTAACTGCCGGTGAGTACAAGCGTACGTTAACTATGCTCGGTGAGAATACCGAAGCTGGTCGTAAAAAGTTTATTGACGACTTAGAAGAGACGCATGAGTTATTCAAAGGTTTTGTCGGTGAGTATCGACCTAAGCTCGATATCCCTCTCGTCGCTACGGGAGAAACTTGGTACGGAAAAGTTGCATTAGAAAAGCAGTTAGTCGACGGTATTAGCACCAGTGATGAGTATATTTCTCAGCGCGTCAAAGAGGCTTCGGTGTTTGAAGTGAAATACGTGCAGAAAAAATCATGGCAAGAAAAGCTCGGTGTTGCAGCTCAAGCAGCTGTGGAGAAAAGCATTGATAAGGTTATTGCGAAAGGCTTACACAGTTGGACTACACGTCACTAAATCCGACTTTAGGGGGCTCGACCTTTGTCTGCTAAGCGTCAGATAATTTTATATTCACGCCTGGACTGTCATCTTTGTGATCAGGCGCAAGCCCTGATAGAACAGGTGATTAGCGGCAGTGATTGGCAGTTAGAAAAAGTCGATATTGATTCGGATCCTAAGCTCACAGAGCTCTATCGTTATTCTATTCCCGTCTTGGCCCGTATTGAAGATACAGAAACAACTGCGCTTAACTGGCCTTTTCCTCCAAGTCGTATTAAAGATTTGCTTAAAGACTAAAAAAGTTTTTTGTATTCTCTTTTGTGCGGCTAATCAATTCGTTGGTTTCAATTTCAAGGCACTCTGCTAATGTGGCGGCGGTGTAAGCCAGTGTCCAAGGTTCATTGCGATGCTTCTTAACGAGTTTCTGCTTTATACCTGTTTGCTGCGGTGTTAAATAAGGCGCATCGGTTTCAATCATTAATCGATCGAGAGGTGCGTATTTTATAATTTCACGTAAGTTTGCACCGCGTTTTTTATCACTAATCCAGCCCGTTATTCCAATATAGAAACCGCTATCAAGATAAGCTTTTAATGCACTTTCGCTGCCGGTAAAACAGTGCACAACGGCTTTGACGGCATCATTTTTATTGGCGCAAAGAATGGCATAAAAATCATCAAAGGCATCGCGCTCATGTAAGAAAAGCGGTTTTTGATAGCGATTGGCTAAATCGATTTGTGCTTCAAAGGCAGAGCGTTGGTTTTCCGGCGTCGAGAAATTGCGATTAAAATCCAAGCCTGTTTCACCAACGGCAATAATGCTGGGCTGATCTAACAGTGCAATTAATTGTTGCTCAGTTTCTTTGTTATAGCTATCTGCGTCATGCGGATGAACGCCCGCTGTTGCATAAAGAAGGTTAGGGTGTTGTTCTGCCAGTTGCAGGCCAGCAAGGCTGCTTTCTACGCTAGTGCCGGTCACAATAATGGCTTCGACGTCAGCCTCTTGTGCGCGTGTTAAAACCTCGTCAAGGTCATCGCTAAAAGTAGGGTTGCTAAGGTTGGCGCCAATATCAATCACTCGATTTACCTATTATCTGTTGTCGGGTGAATATTGTTTGGATAAATCATTTGTTCGTTGGGATAAATAAACGGCAATGCCTTGTTATCTTTTGTGGTGCTGAGTTTTTCGTCTATTGGATCACTGTAAAGCAAGCTATGAATAAGACTAAAACTAAAAACATTTTGCACGTATTGACGGGTTTCAGAGAAGGGGATGGTTTCTATCCAAGCATCAAGTGGTAGCGGCTGCGGCATGCGACGTAGCCAATGCTTAACACGGCGAGGGCCAGCATTATAAGCGGCCGATGCAAGCGCTCTATTTTTATAGCGTTTATTTAATTGCTGTAAATAAGCGCTACCTAAATCAATATTGTAATCAACATTAAATAGTTTGCTACGCTGATATCTAATGCGCTTTTTACCGGCAACTTCTTTAGCGGTAGAGGGCAGCAACTGCATCAAACCTTTTGCGCCGGCGCCCGATTGTGCATCGCTAGCGAATGCGCTTTCTTGTCTAGCTACGGCATAGGGCCAGCGCGCTGAATAGCCATGTTTTGATGCCTGTTGTTCAAACTGCTGCTGATAGAGGTTGGGAAAGCGAAGTTTATAATGTTGCCAAGCCTTAGCCTGTGCTGCGCTATTGATTGCTTGATGATGCCAGCCGATCGATTGCGCTAAATAGGCCGAGCCAATTAGCATTGCGGTATCAAATGATTGGCTGCCGTGTCGCCATTCGCTGCGTGCTAACGCGAACTCTTGTTGCTTAAAATGCTCTATAGCCCTTTGCAGATAAGGGTTGTTATACATTTTCTCCCAGTGTTCGCGGCTAGGTGAATACGTTATAGGGTAAAAGCCATAAGCTAAGCCAAGGTTTTCGGCGGTAGTGAAACCATAAAAACTGGCTTTGTTGGAGAGGCTTCGATAACTGTCTTGTTGTTCCTCTGTTTTAAGCTCGCCAGAAAGCGACTTAGATCGGTAGTGCCAGTAGCGCCAACGTTCATTTTTTTGCAGCTCGGCGGGTAAAAGGTTAATTGTTTTAATAACGGCTTGCCAGTTAGCCTGTGCGATATGGGCGCGTAGCAACCATTGTATAGAGCTCGCATCTTGCGGTTCGCCAAGCCTGATATAAAGGTCGGGAATTGGAGCGTAATCTTTTATCGCTTGCGATTGAATTAAGTAGCTTATTATTTTTTTTGCTAAAACTTTTTCATCTTCTTTGTCGTTGTCTTTTTTATTAAGCAGCACGACAAAGTCATAAGCTTTTTGTGGATGCGCGCGCGCTAACTTTTTCAGCAGCTGATATTTGGCTTCTAACCAATTATCTTTGTCGTGCAAAGTGTCGTTCGAGATGGTGCTAATAGCGGGCCATTGGCTTGGAATTTTATGGGGTTGTCGATAGAGTTTTAAGAGTTGATTGGCTGCCTGTAGCTGTGGGCCATCAAGAAGGCGGATTAGGTACTTGGCAAGCTGCTGTTGTCGTGCATTAAAAGCCAAGATAAATCGCTGCCAAGCTAAATCACTATTGATGCTCTTTGTCTTGATAAGTAAATGAAAAATAGCATCGCAGCTTTTGGGGCGTGATTTAGCATAAAGCCACAGTGCTTTGGCGGCATCTAATCCCTGTTGGCGTTCGCCACTTTGATACAAGGCCCAAGCATACTGGCACTGCAGAGCGCTATTAGCGAGCGTTTCGTCATAATGTTCAATCAGCGTCGGCCATTGTTTATGCTTGGCTAAATACCGCAGCCATGCGCGCTTAAGTTTATTACTGAGAGGGGTGTTGTTATGTGTCTGGGCAAAATCTTCGAGGCTTTGGTGGTTTAGCTTTCTTAAATACTTGCGATGATAGAGGTAGTCTAAATGCCCCGCGAGAGGATAGTCGTCTAATGACACGCGCAGTTTTTTATAGGCACTTAAATTAGATTGTTGAAGAAGCGATTTTGCTTTGCTGTACTTTTGTCGCTGCTCAGTGTCTTGGCTCTGTGCAGAGTATTGGTTTTGGGCAAAGCTATCATTTATGAGTAACAGGCTGAATGCCAAAGTGGTCACTAACATAGCGAGCAAGCGGAGAAGATGTTGAAAGCGTTGACTAATAGGTCTGTTGCTATCTGGATGAGTTTGAAAGTTTAACAAAAGACTGCCTGTCATCAATTCCTGGGTTCTAGTGGCGGATTTTACGTTTATAAATTGTTCGATTGCTGCACTCAATTAAGAAACGGTTGCGACCTTTACTACTTTCCATACTAGCACCGATTGTTAACGTAAACTGCTCTTCACACTCAGTCATAGAATTTTTTTTTAGCCCACCAGTAAACGTCTAGAAATGTCTTTCTGTCGACATTTTCTATGCTTTTACCGGCAACTTCGCATGATTAGTCTGACTTCTCGATGGTACGGGTGGGGTGGTCGTAGAAAAAATATTTGAACGAATAGCTTGACCAACCGCTCTTCCTTCTCTATATATGTCGCCCTTCGAAAGAATGTCGGTAGCCATAATGGGTTCTTCACCGGGTTATCGCGACAGAACGACTGCTGGAGACGGCAGACAGTCAACATACTAGGAAATCATTATACGAATGGGTAAGTCACTCGTTATTGTAGAGTCACCGGCGAAAGCCAAGACCATAAATAAGTATCTGGGCAAAGACTATATCGTTAAGTCGAGTGTCGGCCATGTCCGCGATTTACCTGTCAGTGGCAGCGGCAAGCCTGTAGATCCTAAGGCGCGAGCGGCTGAAGCGGCGAAAACACGCAAGCTATCGCCGGCCAAAAAAGTCATTCATAAAGCGAAAAAAGCGCGCGAGCAGTTAGTCGCGAGAATGGGTATAGACCCAGCAAAGCAATGGAAAGCTAATTATCAAATTCTGCCCGGCAAAGAAAAAGTTGTCGACGAGTTGCGACGACTCGCCAAAGACGCTGACTCTATCGTACTAGCGACGGATTTGGATAGAGAGGGAGAGGCGATAGCCTGGCACCTGCGAGAAATTATTGGCGGCGACGATGCTCGCTTTCAACGTGTGGTATTTAACGAGATCACTAAAAAAGCCATTAATGCTGCTTTTGAAAAGCCCGGTGAGCTCGATATGCATCGGGTTAATGCTCAGCAAGCACGTCGATTTTTAGATCGTGTCGTGGGCTTTATGGTTTCACCACTGTTGTGGGCTAAAGTAGCAAGAGGATTGTCTGCTGGCCGTGTTCAATCGGTAGCGGCTAAATTAGTTGCCGAGCGTGAGCGTGAGATACGTGCCTTTATCCCCGAAGAGTACTGGGATTTATTTGCCGATTTAAACGGCGATGCCGGTGATGTGCGCATGCAGGTGACGCGCGCCAATGTCGAAAAGTATCGCCCAACCAGCAAAGCACTTAGCGATGCGTCGTTAGACAGCTTGAAAAAAGCCGATTTCCTTGTTGCGAAGCGTGAAGATAAACCAACCACGACGAAACCAACAGCGCCTTACATTACCTCAACGCTTCAGCAAGCCGCTAGTACGCGTCTAAGCTTTAGCGTTAAGAAAACCATGATGTTAGCCCAGCGTTTGTACGAAGCCGGTTACATCACTTATATGCGTACTGATTCGACCAACTTGAGTGCGGATGCCGTGGCCACTTGCCGTGAGCATATCCTTGGCAAATATGGCGATAAGTATCTCCCCGAAAAGCCCATCAGTTATAGCAGCAAAGAGGGGGCACAAGAAGCGCATGAGGCTATCCGTCCTTCTGACGTTAAGGTTATGCCCAGCGATTTGGATAAGATTGATCCCGATGGTGTACGTCTGTACGAATTAATTTGGCGTCAATTTGTTGCCTGCCAAATGACAAAAGCTGAATTCACCAGTACCAGTCTTGTCGTTGAAGCCGGTGATTATGAATTGCGGACTCGCGGTCGAGTGATTCGTTTTGATGGCTTTACACGAGTGCAAACACCATTAGCCAAAAAAGAAGAAGATCGTTTACTACCTGATTTCAAACAAGGCGATAGTTTATCGCTCAAGCAATTAGATCCTAGCCAGCATTTTACCAAGCCAACGGCGCGCTACTCAGAGGCAGCGTTAGTTAAAGAGCTTGAGAAGCGGGGTATTGGTCGACCATCAACTTATGCGGCCATTATTTCTACGATCCAAGATCGCGGTTATGTCCGAGTAGAAAACCGTCGCTTCTATGCCGAGAAAATGGGCGATATCGTTACCGAGCGTTTGAATGAAAGCTTTGGCGATTTAATGGATTATGGTTTTACTGCCGAGATGGAAGAAAAGCTCGATGAGATTGCCGATGGTAAAAAGCCTTGGCACACGGTACTTGACGAGTTTTATGAAGGTTTTAGTGGCAAGTTAGCGACTGCACAAGGTGAAGTTGACGATGGTGGTATGCGTCATAATGATCCGACGACCGTTGAGGACGTTCGATGTGAGCACCCTGATTGTAAGGCGCGTGCTATGCAAATTAGAACGGCTAGTACTGGCGTATTTTTAGGGTGCTCGGGTTATAACTTGCCGCCAAAAGAGCGCTGCAAGCACACCGTTAATTTGATTTCTGGCGATGAAGTTGTCAGTGCGGATGCGGACGATGAAGCTGAGTCGCGTTTATTGATTAGCAAGCACCGCTGTCCAAAATGTAACACAGCAATGGATAGCTATCTCATCGATGAAAACCGTAAGCTTCATATTTGCGGAAACAATCCTGACTGTGATGGCTACGAAGTTGAAGCCGGTCAATTTAAAATTAAAGGTTACGAAGGACCTGTACTTGAGTGTGATAAGTGCGGTTCTGACATGCAATTGAAGTCGGGTCGTTTTGGTAAGTACTTTGGTTGTACAAATGAAAGCTGTAAAAACACGCGCAAATTATTGCGCAGCGGTGAAGCTGCGCCACCTAAAATGGATCCAGTGCCGATGCCGGAGCTGGTTTGTAACAAGGTCGACGACACTTATATTTTACGTGATGGTGCGGCGGGTATTTTCTTGGCCGCTAGCCAGTTTCCTAAAAACCGTGAAACGCGTGCACCTTTTGTTGATGAGATACTGCCACATAAAGCTGCAATCGATCCTAAGTATCACTTTTTGATGGAAGGGCCGGTGACTGATACGGACGGTAATCGTGTTCAGGTTCGCTACCAGCGCAAAACCAAACAGCAGTATTTGATGACGGATATTGATGGTAAGGCTACCGGCTGGCGTGCAGATTTTGAAAGCGGTGCTTGGCAGATAACCGAAAAAGCTGCACCTAAGAAAAAAGCAGCCGCCAAGAAAAAGACTGCCAAGAAAAAAGCAGCAAAAAAAGCACCGGCAAAAAAAGCGGTAAAGCGTAAAGTTGTTAAAAAGAAAAGTACTGATAACGATAGCTGATAGCGTGTCTTATTATGATTGATAAAGCGACGACAGGACGAATTAATCAATCGCTTTATTTTGCGCGCTTACACTGTGATAGCGCACGCGCTTTAGTTGCGGGCAGTGATAGTAAGCCGCAGTTTTTACGTCAGCAGCAATTGTGTTTTTTAGAGGCTTCTGCCGATTGTTCGTTTAGAGCCGTGTATTTTTTAGCCATTGATTTGCTTGATCAGGGGCAGCTGCGCAGCGAGCTTATTCAGACACCCAAACTGTTATTAAATAGTTTAAAGCTGGCTTATCAAGATAAGCCCACCGCCGAGATAAACAACCTTATTCAGGCGCTTGAAGATCCCCATTTGCTGGCTGCTCTACTGAGTGTTCGCCATACTATCTGGTCCCATAATGTTGTGCAGGCAGCGCCAGCGAAGGATATGATTTCTTTGGTTGATGTGTCTTTATCGCTTGAGAGTTGTGAGCGATGGCAGCAGTTAATTACTGAAATGGTGCTTAAAGTTCAAGGCTCTAGCGCTGAATGCTAGTTTTTTTCGGGCTTTAATCTAAACCTTTAAGTTCTTCATTCTATTAGCGAATTGCTTCGAAGGCTGCAATTACCTTAATCCTTCTCTAGCCTCTCTTTCTGTACTCGTTAGTTCCTCTTTTAATGAGCTGCAAATAAACTCAATAAATGTTAGACTGGCGACTCTTTAGCGCAGTGAGGTTGTCAGTGTCTTCTTTTCTTGAAATCGTAGAGTTAGTTAACGGTGATATCGTTTTGCAACGAGCAGACGGTGATGGTGAGGCGTTGATGACGATTCGCTTTTCGGATGAGTCGAAAGAGTATATGCCCAATGGCCGTTTAGAAGTGGCTAGAGCAATGATTCATGCGGGTATTGAAACAGCTTCAGAAATGCAGTTTGTTAGATCAGATGTTGATGACGAAGAGATGGAAGTCGATTCTTCTCGCGTTTTACACTAACTGTTTTTTTCCTTTTTCTCGCTTTTCTCCTTTATCCCTTCTGTCCTTTGTTTTTTATTTCTAGCGACGAATCACACCGACGCTTAGGCCTTCGATAGCAAAAAACTGTTCGCGAAGGTCAACTTCAATCACATTAAAGTCAGGATTCTCTGGTTCTAGCTGCACAAGGTGTTTGCTTCGTGTTCTGCGAAGTCGTTTAACCGTTACTTCTTCATCGACCCGCGCAACGATAATATCGCCGTTATTGGCTTCTGTGGTTTTGTGAACTGCAAGCCAGTCACCATCAAAAATACCTACGTCCTGCATACTCTCACCGACAACCTGCAGCATATAGTCTGCTCGAGGGCGAAAAAAGCTAGGTGAGATATCACAGTATTCATCGATATGTTCTTCAGCCAATATTGGACTACCAGCAGCAACACGACCAATCAGCGGTAAGCCATTAGGGACTTCGTCTAACAGGCGAATACCACGTGATGCACCTGGAATAATTTCAATAGCACCTTTTCTGGCAAGGGCTTTTAAATGCTCTTCGGCGGCGTTAGCCGATTTAAAACCGAATTCACCGGCAATATCGGCACGAGTAGGGGGGAAGCCTGTGTCTTGAATATACGTTCGAATTAACGAGAGTATTTGCTGTTGCCGAGCAGTTAATTTCATTTTTTTACCTATTTAGTTTCTTTTGCCTTGATAGTGATCATGCTTGGTTGGCGATTTCACAGCTATACTGTTTAAATCCACAGTATGTAATTATATCCAGCTTTTTTGATTGAGCAAGCCTTTTGAGGGTTTTATTTTTTTTGGTGCTTTTTAGAACAACCTGAGTGCCGACTGATTTGGCTTGCAAAAATACCAGTGGTGGGGCTATAACTACTATAAGGTTTGTGTGTATGCTGGGCTAGAAGGTTTTATGGATAACAATAGAGTATTGTTTTCAAGCGCTTTTCTTTTGTTAACGCTCCATCTTATGAGAATAATAACGTGTCAGCTATTTGCCCCAAATGTAATCAAACAGCCATGCCAACTTGGAAGAAGGCATTGCTAAGTCCACTTGCTCCAGCTCCTTGTGATGCCTGCGGTGCAGAATTGCGTGTGACTTGGCGCTCTTACTTATTGGCGATTTCGCCAGGAAGTACTATTTTTTTACTAGCTTATCTGCTGTTTGAAGAGGGTTCGCTTAATCAATATCTCGTTTTTGGGGTTGGTTTTGTATTGATGCTGCTGGGTCAAATTTACGGCATGTCTATTGAGCTCGATGAGAAAGAAACGTCTTAAATTTTATAGCGTTTTTAATATGTGAAGCTTGCCCGAGGATTAAGTGAGTCGTCGTGGAAAAGAAAAAGCTGTTAGTTATCTATCATAGCCAATCAGAAAATACGGCTCAGTTAGTTGAGGCGGTTGCTGCCGGCGCAGCATTAGAACCTCAAATTGAATTGTCGGTAAAGCGCGCATTCGATGCCGATACTGAAGATCTGAAATGGGCCGATGCCATACTCTTTGGCACACCCGAAAACTTTGGCTATATGTCTGGTGCATTAAAAGATTTTTTTGATCGTACCTATTACCCTGCACAACCTCTTCAGCTCTGTACGCCCTATGCTTTATTTGTCAGTGCCGGCAATGACGGCAGTGGAGCGGTTAGAGAGATTGATAGAATATTAAAAGGCTACCCAATGAAAAAGGTCGCAGAGCCATTAGTGATTAAAGGTAAGGTGGATGCCGACGCACTAGAAGCTTGCAGAAATCTTGGTCAGACCATGGCATCTGCTTTACAACTAGGCGTTTTTTAAGCAGCGGTTTTTTTAGTTTAATTTTTTATTATGTTTTTTCACAACTGTTTAATCACAGCTGCTTAATCGTTAATCCCATCGAATCACAAATAGATTGGTAATTGGCTTCTTCGCCTTTATGTGTGATAACCCCGATACTGGCTTGCTCTGGGCGTAAATACTTTTCTGCTACCCGTTTTAAATCTGCTTGTGTCACTGCTAATACAGCATCTCTAAAAGCGCTCTGGTACTCAGGTGTGCGGCCAAATAAATTATTGTGAAAGTGCATCTTTGCTGTACCAGCGGGTGATGAGGGTTTATCCAATGAGCTGACAACACCTAAAATCGCTTCTTCTACGACTCGCCATTCATGGTCTTTTTCTAGTAGCCAAGCAATTGATTGATCAAAGTCATTCAGTGTTTCGCCAAGTCGTGGATCGCGATAAGAGTAAAAGCGGAAGCCAGCAATGCTCGAATCTTGGCTGGCACCACCGCCGTAGGCACCGCCTTGTTCGCGGATAGTGGTATGTAAAAAGCCGTTTCTTAATACGCCGCCCAGTACCGTAAGAGCCGGTGCGTCTGCGTGGCTTCCATTAACGGTTTGATAGGCTTTGGCGCAGAAGTTGACCTGTGTATTACAAAGCCAAAGTTCGCGCGTATTCTCTCTACAAGCAGGCAGTGACAGTTGGCTATCACTATCGGTACTTTGATTTTTCCATAATTGATCAACTTGCGACAGTATGCCTTCGGCGCTGTGCTCTTCGCCGACAACTAAAAACTGTTGTGGGTTGCTGATAATGGTTTGATGGATTTCACTTAGCGACTCGGTGAGTTCGTTGAGTGATGCTGAGTTTTCAAGAGAGTCGTCTAAGGCTTTAAGTTTTTGTATCCCAAGAATACCGCTGCTAGCATGATTGAGTTTTGCTACCGGACTAAAACCTTGTGACGCTAACGACATTGCCAAGCTGTGACCATTACCGGTAACCGATTGCTCAGCGCGTGCGCGCGATTGCGAAATAAGCTCGCGGATGCGTTGCGGTTCATCAAAGCGAGCATGGTGATAGGTTTGGTAGAGTAGGTCGCTAATGGCATCGTTATGAATGTTTAAGCCTTTAGCCGATAGCGTAAAGAAACCGCTGACTTGTTGTTCGTTGTCTAAGTCGCTACGAATACTGCTTTGCGCGTTAATGCCGCCACAAACCTGCGTTTGCCAGTTTTGAGTGGCTAAGTAATCTTTACTGCCAACACCCAGATCGGTAAGCACGCGATTGTGAAGACCCAACAGTGAGGTCTGCTGTTCGTTTAAAGCGGGCAGTGTGGTGATGACTTGCTGATAGCTAATACCATTAGTGCCTTGCGGATAAAAAGTGGCGCTACGTTTTGCTATTTGCTGCGCTGAAAATTCAGGAATATCGATAACCGGTGGGATATCACTTAAATCGACCTTTGGTAAAACTTCTGGGTCATCTTCGACCGTTTGGCGCTCTTTAAGAGCTGCTGCGGTTTCAATAATACTTTGTTTCTCTTCATCACTAAGCGTCGATTTAATGGCGGCAAGTTTTTTCTGCTCTTGCTCAATACGCGCCTGACTAAGTTTTGTGTCTGGCGACATCACTAATGTCACTCTGTGCTGGTTATCAATGAGTAAGCGTTTAACTAACGACTTGATAAAGTTAGGATCTTGAATTGATTCACGCAGCTGGCTAAGAATTGGGTCGATATTAAGTGCCGCGGCTGCATCGCCACGATGAATAGCCGTCGGTAGACATGACAAGATGATTTGTAAGCCATAAGGATAGCCGCCACCGCCGACTTCGCGCTGTTGTAATTCGAGTTGGTCGAGTAGTGCGGTCATTCTGTCAATATCGACACCGTTATCGGCGACGCCTTGCAATGCATCGATAATTAATTTTTCTAACGCTTCGACTTTGCCTTCTGAGCTGCCTTCGACGCCGCAGACAAAAACCATTTCTAAGCCAGAGTCATCCATGCCGCATAGTGGTGATGGGGCGGTGCCAAGATCAGTCGTCTCTAAAGCGTATTGTAAGGGCGATGCGCTGTTTTCTAGTAGCACTGCAGCGAGAAGGTGGGTGGACATTAATTCTAGCGGATCGCGGATGCTACCTAATACCCAAGCCATAACTAGATGTGTCTTATCACCACTGGCTTCTTCGTCTGAAATCGGAAACGATTTATTGCTTCGGACACTCTGAGAAAATTTGTCTTGCAGCGGTACTTCAATATGTTTATCTAACGGTGAAAAATGCTTGAGTGCCAACTCTTGAATCTTAAGCTGATGCTCTTTAGCGTCGATATCCCCAAAGGTTACAAAGATAGCGTTATCAGGGTGGTAGTGAGTCTGATAAAAGTCTTGCAGTTGCTGGTAGCTCAGGTCAGTAATATTTTCTGGCTCGCCACCACTGTTGACGCCATAAGTGGTATCAGGGAATAGTGATTCGCCAACCGCTTGCCAAAGCTGAGAAGAGATTGAGCTCATCGCACCTTTCATTTCATTAAACACAACGCCTTTATAAACGAGATCGCTGTCGGCATTGGTCGGCTCTTCAAATTCTAAACGATGGCCTTCTTGCGAAAAGTCGAGCGGGTCAAGACGAGCAAAAAATACCGCATCCAAGTAGACCTCTAACAGATTGTTAAAGTCTTTTTTATTTTGGCTGGCAAAAGGATAAGCGGTCCAATCTGAGCTTGTGAATGCATTCATAAATGTATTCAGCGAGCGGCGTATCATCATAAAAAACGGATCGCGCACAGGAAAACGCTTACTGCCACATAAGCTGGTATGTTCAAGGATATGAGCAACACCGGTTGAGTCGGTCGGAACTGTACGCAGTGCCACCATAAAAACGTTTTCTTTATTGTCAGCGGCAAGATGAATATGTCGCGCGCCAGTAGTGAGGTGCTGATATTCTTCAAATTGAATATTCAGTGACTCGATAGTGGTGGTCTTAATTAAATGAAAAGCGGATACGTCTGCGTTCATAAGTATTTTTTTCTTTCGTTAGTCAATAGTTAAGTGCTAAAGCGTAAGCATTAAAGGCGTTAAGCTTTTTTCACAAATTCGGATTTCAATTTCATCGGGCCGATACCGTCAATTTTGCAATCGATATCATGGTCGCCATCAACAAGGCGTATGTTTTTAACTTTAGTGCCAACTTTAACGACCAGTGATGTGCCTTTGACCTTGAGGTCTTTAATAACGGTAATTGAGTCGCCATCTTGTAATGGGTTGCCGTTTGAGTCTTTGATCTTTTTATCGTCTTCGCTTTCGTCGGTTGTTGCCTCTGCTGCCCATTCATATCCACACTCAGGGCAGATCAATAAATCTCTATCGGCATAGCTGTAGGGCGATGCGCATTTAGGGCAGGGTGGTAATTCACTCATAAATTTAGTTGGGTCTTTTTTGAGGTTTCAGTTTCAATTTGCCAGCAGTTACGGCGGTGTAGCTATACCCGTCAAGTATAGCGGCTTTTTGAGTCAGTCCAAAGCGTTCTTCAGTGGGCAAAAGCGGTTTAAGGCTTTGCTGTTGACCTCTCAATAAGCTCAATCTCGTAGATTCGCTGCCAGTACTTGCCAGTGATCAATAATCGCTGATTATCGGCAAGCCAAGCGATACCATTGGCGACTTCGCTGGTGCCGGTTTTTTGTTCATGAGCAATAATGCGGCTTAAATCAATTAAGGCCGTTGTCTGGCCGCTAACAGGATCAATGATGGCGATATATTGGCTCTGCCAGATATTCGCTAGTAGGCAGTTGTTGACCCACTCCAGTTCATTGAGGTTCTTTAATGGCCGTCCTAGGTAGGTCACATCAATAGTTGACTGCACGGCTAGCGATGTGGGATCACGATAGCTTAGTTGTGCAGTGCCATCGCTGGTAATTAAGTGTTGATGGTTATGCGTGATTCCCCAGCCTTCACCGCTAATGCTTTGCGTTTGCTCTAATGCTAAGTCAGCCAGTGAATAGCGGTAGACCTGCCCAGATTTCCATGTCAGTTGGATAATTTGATCTTGCCAAGCGGTTAGGCCTTCGCCAAATACTGTGTCATCAAGTTCAATCTGCTTAATGTTTTTTCCACTTTTTAAATGTATTTTGCTAACCGTAGATTGACCATAGTGACCTGTTGACTCAAAGATATGGCCGTCGTGGTAAATAAGCCCTTGGCTAAAAGCGCTGCTGCTATGCGGGTAAGTGTTTTTTACCCTAACACTCCATGTTGTTGGTGTTTTATTGGCTGGGAGTTTGTCGCATTGAATTGTCGCTGCATAAGAGCTGGCCGCAGAAAGTTGTAGCAGCAAGCTAAGAACAAAAATGATAAATAAAGAGCGGCGCTGGATTATCATAGTAATAAAATAGTTAATTGCTTCGTATCAGTTGACGCACTAAAAAACGCGCCGGTGCAATGCTTTGTCTGAGTTTATCACCGATTGGCATCGGCGTACCTTCAATTTGCGCAAGTAATATTTCAGCGGCCAGCGGTGCTGTTGTATAACCATGAGAGCCAAAACCTGTGCTGACATAAAGCCCTTCTTGAAGCGTTGCTAGCTGTTGTGGTGTTTGCTTGGCATCTTTCTTTAAGCTGGCAAATTTCTCGTTAAAGCTGTCGACCATCGGTATTGGCCCAACAATGGGTAAATAATCTGGAGCGACACAACGAAAGCCAACGCGACCTTCTAGTTTGCCAATAGAGTGCGTGTCCAGATCATTCAGCTCTTGCCGCCAAGGTGAATCGATGTCGAGCATGGCGACTATATTTTCGATATTGGTTTGATGGTCTGCACGGGTTACTTCTGAGTTGCTATCTTTTATCGCGTAGGTCGCGCCAACCGAGTGACTATTATTACTGGCGGGAGTGATATAGCCGCGCTGGCAGACAGCCATAGTTAAACAGCTACTGGCAGTGGATTGCGACAGTGCGGTTGTTTGTCCACGCATTGATCGTAACGGAAGCCAAGCGGTCTGTTCAAACTGATGGCTTAACTGGCCGCTTGTGACAATGGCGATATTGGCTTCTCTGCTATTTGTATTGTTGTGACACTCAGCGCGCCAGCCACCATTGACTTGATGCAAGGCGTTTATGTTTGTCTCACCACAGAACTGAATGTTTGGGTGCTCAGTTAATGCCTGGCAGATAGCGCTAGGGTCAAGCCAGCCGGATTCAGGATAGTGAATGCCGTTATGTTGCATGGCAATGCCGCAGAGCTCGCTGGCTTGTTCGGCGCTAATATTGTTTCGAGAATAAGCTTCTGGGTTAAGCGCAAGCATCTCGTCACTTAGTTGTTCATCGAGCTTGAGCATGCCGTTTAGGCCTGCTGTTAGGTTTTTATCATCAAGTCCACGGTAAAAACGTGTAGCGTAATGAAAGGCGGCTTCATGGAGGTCGGCAAGGCTTGATCGTTGCTGCGCTGTGCGCGCATAAAGCACAGCGCGAGCATTACCTGATGCAGCACTAGCAATATTTTTTTCGGCATCAATAAGTGATACCTGCCAACCGCGTTGAGCTAGTTTATAGGCGATGGTACAACCGGCAATGCCTGCACCTATGATCATTGCATGACGCTGAGTGTTTTTTGTTGCTGTATCTGAACTGAAGCGATAATAGCAGCCAGACAGGTTGACGCTTTTTCGGGGGTGTTTATTGTTTTTTGTTGACTGTTTTGTTGGTGAAGGTATTGATGAAGATATTAACGATGCCGTTTTTTGACTATCGAAGCGTGCGGTTAACATATCACGTTTACGGCCAAACCCTTTGCGTTTACTGATAACAAAGCCATTATCACTGAGTTGGTCGCGTACTTGTCTTGCCACAGAAAAGGTCGCTACCGTTGTGCTGTCTTTGCTGTGCCGTGCCATCAATGTGAATAGCGTTTCTTGCCACATGTCTGGATTTTTTGAGGGGGCGTAGCCATCGAGAAACCAAGCGTCGACTTTCAAAGCATCAGCGTTTAAAGCATCGTTTTTTACTCCATCCCCTTTTACTTCATCACACTCAATAGCAGCATTACTGGGATAGTGCTCCAGTCGCCCTAAACATTCGGAAGTGTCGCCCAACAACATAATCAGCTTGACGGGATAGTCGCTATTACTGTCGAAATTAAGAAGATATTCTCCGCCAATAGGGTCAGGGTATTGGCTGACCAATGCTTCGGCGAGTTCAGGGAATGGGTTGTAATGCTGAATGCTTTTTTCTAGCGCGCTCCGCGTTAGCGGATAGAGTTCGGTGGTATAAAAGTAAAGTGTTTTTGGGGCTTGGGCTGGTTGCGCCTCGGCGTGGACTTTGCGCCATAAATCCCAGCAGGCAAGAAAGTTAAGCCCTGTACCAAAGCCTGTTTCAGCAACTACAAAATGGTCGCTATCCCTCGCTTGTTGCCAGCGTTGCTGCAGTTGATTGCCATCAAGAAAAACATGTTGGCACTCTTCTGCGCCTTGACCAGGGTTGTAATAGATGTCATCAAAGCGGCAGGAGCGAAGCCCGCCGTTATCATCGATAATTAACTGTTCGCTGCTGGTGCAGCTTATCGCTTGATAGTGATTAGATAGACTCATTAAATGATCTTTTGATGTTTGTTTTTGAGCTTCGTTTTAATAGGCTTTTATCTTACTTTGAATGGTTTGAGCTTGCTTGTATGATACCTGCGTTGACTCTTAATGTCATACAATAGGCGTTATGATTTTTTAGGCGATTATATGTTTTACAGCAGCAGTTCTTAAATAGGTGATGACTTGTCGAAAGAGATAGAAGAAAAAGTAACAGCTTGGCTTGAGGATGTTGTGATTGGCCTGCAGCTCTGTCCTTTTGCACTTAAACCTGTTCGTGAATCGCGACATAGAATTTATGTTAGTGACGCTGTCGATACGGCGACAGCATTAACGGATTTAGAGCGAGAGTGCGAGCGTTTGGATGATGCTACTGCTGCTAGCCTGGAGACGACCTTATTAGTATTGCCCAAGATGCTGCAAGACTTTTATGACTTTAATGATTTTTTGTCGATAGCCAATACCTTGTTAGCCGACTGTGACTGGGAGGGTGTTTATCAGCTTGCTAGTTTTCATCCTCGCTATCAGTTTGCAGGCACTCAGCCGAGCGACTTAGAGAATCTAACCAACGCCGCGCCATTTCCGATTATTCATATTTTGCGAGAAGCGAGTGTAGAGTTGGCAATTAATAGCTATGAAGAGGTTGATGATATTCCACAAAGAAATATCGTTAGAATGCAGTCTTTAAGTAAGCAGGATAGGGGGCGGTTGTTCTACTTCTTAAATAAAGAATAAAACCTGATCAATATCAATCACTTACAAGACATGATGGCATTTTATTTGTATCAACATACGTTTTATATGTTCTTGCAGCATTGAATACGATCTGTAATCAGCTATGAAATATTAAAAATCGTAAAATAATGATAAAGCGCAAAAAATGGGAAATTAAAACTAGAATCCTGCTTGGTTACTTGTTATTTTACATTTGAATAGTTGATATCACTTGTTTTCTAACATTTTTATTATGTCTGATCTAAGCTGTATAATAATAAAAGTGTTTTTCCCATTTCTAACAACATTAGCGAGTTTTATGTAAGGTAAAAAAAATATGATTTATTTCCTGCCGAGAGGGCATATATTATGAAAGGAATCATATTTACCGAATTTGTGGAGCTCGTTGAAACGACGTTTGGTTACGGTGTTGCTAATGCATTGCTGGAAGGTTGTGATCTGCCTTCAGGGGGTGCTTATACAACCGTTGGCACCTACGACCATGAAGAAATTCTCAGTTTGGTTGGTCGGTTACAAAAGTTAACCGGCACACCTGCGCCAGACTTGCTTGAAGCTTATGGCAAGTATTTATTTCCTAAACTCGCCGAACAAATGACAGCAATGTCATTAAAGTTTGATGGCGCTCTGGATTTACTCTGCTCCCTAGAAAGCATTATTCATAAAGAAGTATTAAAACTTTACCCTGATGCGGAACTACCATCGTTCAACATAAAAAAAATCAATGCCAAAGAAATACTCATGGAATACCGTTCATGCAGGCCTTTTGCTCATTTAGCAAAGGGTCTTATTGATGGTTGCGGCGATTACTATCAGCAAACACTTTCAGTGTCGATGAAGCATTTAAATACCGATACTGAATTTTCCACGCTGATTACAGTGAGACAATCATGAGTGAAAGTAATATAGATATTGAGTTATCTTATTTGCGAAAAAAAATTGATCGCGAAAAAGATGCCCGCAAGCAAGCAGAAGTTTTGCTCGAAAATAAAAGCACGGAATTGTTCGATATAAACCAGCGCCTGCAAGAAGCTAATCAGCAGTTGGATGTTATCGTAACGCGCCGTACTAAGGCGTTAAAGGCGACCGCTGAGCGTGTAGAGATTACTTCTGATGAATTGCAGAACACTGTTAACC
Organism: Pseudomonadales bacterium; assembly: GCA_028223755.1. Lineage (GTDB taxonomy): Bacteria > Pseudomonadota > Gammaproteobacteria > Pseudomonadales > UBA7434 > UBA7434. Next base: position 42,609 of record JAOIUY010000013.1, read on the forward strand.
GCTTAAGTTTAGTGTTAGATGTCGCTAACGCGGTAACCTGGTTGTTCAATGTCCGCCATCAGACGATGGATATAGCCGGCAAAAGCCAAAGCTTGCTAGGTATTGAGCCAACTAAAGCTATACCTGCTGATGATATATTGTCGCGGATTCATAAAGATGATCAGGTGCAGCTAACAGAAGAGTTAGGGTTTGCCCTTAAAGAAGGCAAGGCGATAAGTCTTCGCTGCCGAGTAATGAGCCGTAACGGTTCGTATCGTTGGTTTTTAATTAATGGTGAGCTCAGTTCTTTTGGTGCTAAGCGCTCATTGTGTGTTATCGGCTCTTGTATCGAAATGCATGAGCAGGTTGAGCGAGAGCGTGAAGTTTGGCGCATGGCTAACCACGATGCATTAACCGGCCTACCTAACCGCAACCATTTTGAAACCCAGTTCAATGCGCTAGCAGGCGAGAGTTTCGTCTCGGGCGAAGGATTTACGCTTGCATTAATCGATATTAATGATTTTACTCAGATCAATGACACCTATGGTCACCGCACGGGTGATGGCGTGCTGCAAGACTTTGCCGATATTTTGCGCGGTTACTCTGACCATGCGACGCATATCGCTCGATTGTCGGGCGATGAATACATTGTTGTTTTCAAAAATAATATTGCCACTTGGTCAGCGCATGAATTATGCCAAAAGCTAATAGATGAATGCGCGACGATGTCGATTCAAGATGGTGAGCGTTTAGGTTTGAGTTTGACCATGGGGCTTGCCGTTTTTCCAAAAGACGGTGGCACGATGGATGATCTTATGCAGTCTGTTTATTCAGCAGTGCAAGTAGGCAAGCAAAAAAAGCATATTGGCAGTAGTTGCGTCCTTTATAATTCATCAATAGAGCGAGAGCGTTTTCGTGAAAGAGATATTCGCTCGGCTTTGAAGGCCGCCATTGAGCATCAGTCTTTTGATCTCGCGTTTCAGCCGATTATGTGTAATCAGTCACGATACTTTGTTGGCTGTGAGGCGCTTTTCCGTTGGCCAGATATGGGTGGCCAGTGGGATATACAAGAAGTGATAGATGTGGCTGAAAATAGCGGCCTTATTCTTGATCTTGGTGAGCAAGTCATTGATATGGCGTTTTCTAAACTCAGTCACCTCAGTGATATGGGTGTTAAAAAATGGGTTGCCATTAATATTTCACCCTTACAATTTCAGTTCCAAGATGTTCCTCATATTATTTCAAAGGCGCTGATTAAATATAATGTTGATCCTGCCATGCTGGTAGTTGAAGTCACTGAAAATATTTTCTTAGAGAATATTACTCGCGTGGCTGCTGTGCTTGGCCAGCTAACAAAAATGGGTGTTCGCGTTGCCATTGATGATTTTGGTTCGGGTTATTCTAGTTTGCGTTATGTTCAATCATTGCCACTCGATAAAATTAAAATCGATAAAGCCTTTATTGATAATGTCGGTTCGAGTGCTGAAAGTCAGGGTATCGTGAATGCAGTGATTAATATGTCGCATTCAATGAACTATAAAGTGGTTGCAGAGGGTGTTGAAACCGAGGAGCAACTGACGGCATTAAAAGAGATGGGCTGCGATTTTATTCAGGGCTATTTATTTTCTAAGCCGCTGAGTTTTGATGAGCTAATAAAACTCGATGACTTTAGTGCAAGTGCACCATTGGTTTTAAAAACCCATCTTGGGCGAACGCTATAGCGTTAGTTTGTTTTGCAAGCTAGTACTATCAATGTTTTTATTGACAGTGCTTGCATTAACAGCGCTTCCATTGAGCCGTGCTAGTGAGTATATAGCTTGTCTCCTAAGCTAATTGGCGGTAGTGTCGCGGCTTCTATGGATACTTTTTCGCTAGGCGCAATAACGCCGCTTTCACCGCTGGCAACGGTTTTACCATCTTGATTTTTAATCACGCAGCTTAATGTCACTAGCTTAAGGCGATCTTGCTTTTCCTTAACGCTTATATGAATAGTTAACTCATCACCAATAAAAACTGGCTTGCTAAACTTAATGGTTTGGCTTCTGTAAATACTTCCTGGTCCTGGAAAATTCATAGCAACGGTGGCGGATATCAGTGCGCCGCAAATCATGCCATGTGCAATCGGTTTGCCGAAGGGCGTGCTGGCCGCATACTCACTGTCGAGATGGACTGGATTGAAGTCGCCAGACAGTGCAGCAAATAGCGCGATATCGTCAGCGGTAATCGTGCGAGTGACTGCTACGGTCTGATCTAGCGAAATGTCTTCATAACAATAATTAGTGATAAGTCTTGGGCTGGCAGTTGACACAAAAAATCCTCAGTGGGTAATCTATTTTGAGAGCAGCTAGCCGGCATCAACTAGCTTGAAAAAATCAGTGCTGCGATTATCGCAATAAGCATTGACAAAAAGTAGCCAATTTATTTGTATAAACACGCTTTATGCGTCGTACAGGGTCGATAACAGCAATCATATACTGTGTGTAATTGCACTTTTGTTGTGGTTCACGCTAAGATGAGCAAAAAAAAGAGTCTGCGCTTTTTTAGGTGGATATAGTTATTCGAAACTCTAAATTAGGTAATTGACGTGCAAATAAATGAAGCTATTTCGGCCTTACAAGAACGCGTTGCTCTTCCCAGTTCGATTGATGAATTAACGAACAGCCATTTGGCGCAATTATTGACGAATACAGCGGCAGAATCGCCCGATGGGCTTGCCTTTACTAGCTTGGGCCACTCTATTACTTTTGCCGAGCTCAATGCTTTATCAGATGCCTTTTCGGTCTATATTCAGCAGCATACCGATTTACAAAAGGGCGATCGCCTCGCCATACAGTTACCTAACCTCATTCAATATCCTGTCGTGTTTTATGGCGCGATAAAAGCTGGGCTTGTTGTCGTCAACACCAATCCTTTATACACCGATCGTGAGCTTGTCCACCAATTTAACGATTCGGGTGCGCAGGCTTTAGTTGTGTTGGCTAATGTCGCGCATTCAGTTCAGGATGTTATTCCTCGCACGGGTATTCGCTATGTCATTGTCACTGAGGTTGCTGATTTACATGGCGCATTATCTCGCATACTGATTAATTTCGTGTCACGTTATGTTAAAAAACTCGTGCCGCCATACTCTATTCCTAATGCGCGTTCTCTTCGCTCTTGCTTGGCCGAAGGTAAGGCCGGCAATTTACAAGATCCTAATACTGCGATTGATGATATTGCCTTATTGCAATACACCGGTGGTACCACTGGCTTATCAAAAGGCGCGATGTTGAGTCATCGAAATTTACTTTCTAATGTTGCCCAGCAGAAGTTAATGTTTAATACATTTAAAGATTTTGATGACCAGCAAAATCAAACAGTGGTTTTACCGCTGCCGCTGTACCATGTTTATGCCTGTACACTGTGTGCGTTTATGGTAAGTGAAGGGCAGCATTGTTTGTTAATTACCAACCCAAGAGATTTGCCTTCTATGGTGAAAACCATGAGCCAATGGCGCTTTAGTGTTTTCTGCGGTTTAAACACCTTGTTTGTTGCACTGTGTGCGCGTGATGATTTTAAAGCTTTAGACTTTTCAGCCCTGTCGATGACGGTGTCTGGTGGTATGGCGCTGACTTCTGATGCGGCTACTCGCTGGCAGCAAGTCACGGGTGTCGAAATTAATGAGGGTTATGGTTTAACCGAGACTTCGCCGGTTGTTTCAATTAATACTGGAGGCACAGGTAGAAAGCTAGGCTCTATTGGTGTTACCACGCCAGGGACTGAGTTAAAAGTGATTGATGCCGAAGGCAACGCGTTACCTTGTGGTGAGGCGGGCGAGCTCTGTGTGCGTGGCCCGCAAGTAATGCAAGGATATTGGCAGCAGCCAGAAAAAAGCGCCGAAGTATTACCTGGCGATGGTTGGTTTGCCACCGGTGATATTGCAATGGTTGACGAGGAGGGCTTCCCTCATATTGTCGATCGTAAAAAAGATATGGTGATCGTGTCTGGCTTTAATGTTTACCCGAACGAAGTTGAAGAGGTCATTAGCAGCCATGATAAAGTGTTAGAGTGTGCCGTTATTGGCGTTGCTGATGAGCGTGTTGGTGAAAAGGTCAAAGTCTTTATTGTTAAGTCCGACCCTTCATTAACCGAGGACGAGGTCATTCAATATAGTCGTACACAACTAACAGCTTACAAAGTGCCGAGTTTGGTTGCCTTTATTGATGATTTGCCTAAGTCTAATGTAGGTAAAATATTGCGTCGTGAATTGCGCGATGTTGATTAGTGGTAGAGAGTGAAAAACCCTTCAAGAAGTGAATTTGAATATTGAGTTACCCACGGTAGAGCAGTTTCCTGCCTGCCATAAGACCATAGAAAAACGGTTAAATGATGTATTGATATCCGATCAATATGCATTGGGTCAGCTGCTGCGTAAAATAATGTTGCGCGCAGATAAAGGTCAGCCCTTCGATAAAGATGCACAACGTTTGTTGGATGCGATAAGCGTATCCCTCAATACGGTTGCGTTACGAAAAAACAGCTTCGCCAATATTCAATACCCCGAAAACCTACCGGTAGCCGCTTGTCGCGAACAGTTGGCTGAAGCTATTCAGTCGCATCAAGTGGTGATTGTCGCAGGTGAAACAGGTTCGGGTAAAACAACTCAAATTCCAAAAATCTGTGCAGCATTAGGTCGCGGTATTAGTGGCCGTATTGGTCATACTCAACCGCGTCGTTTGGCTGCGCGAACCGTTGCCTCGCGTATTGCTGATGAGCTTGAAGTGCCTTTAGGTGCGGCGGTGGGTTACCACTTTCGATTTAACGACCAGTTCGATGATAGTACGCGTATTAAAGTGATGACCGATGGAATTTTATTGGCCTCGATTACTCATGATCGCTATTTGCGTGAATACGATACGCTGATAATTGATGAGGCGCATGAGCGCAGTTTAAATATCGATTTTTTATTGGGCTATTTAAAAATCTTACTGCCCAAGCGTCCCGATTTAAAAGTGATAGTTACTTCAGCCACTATTGATGTTGAGCGATTTGCCAAGCATTTTAGTGGCGCGCCTGTTATCGAAATTCCTGGTCGAAGTTTTCCGGTTGATATTGAGTATTTAGAGGATTTTCCGTCGTCGAGTGACGACGATGTTAAGGCGGATACTGTTGGCGCGGATGCTGATAGCGCTGCGGCAGATATTAATATGCGGGTTCGGAATGCTTTAGAGCAAATTGAACAGAGCGATCGTGTTGCTAAGCAAGGTGGTCCGCGAGATGTCTTGGTTTTTTTACCCGGCGAGCGGGAAATACGAGATTTAAGTCGTTTTTTAAAGCGCGATGAATCGAACTTTGAAACACTTCCTCTGTATGCGCGTTTAAGTCAAAAAGAACAGCAGCGTATTTTTACTTTGAATCGATCAGCATCAAGGCGTCGAGTTATCTTGGCCACTAATGTGGCTGAAACGTCAGTGACGGTGCCAGGTATTGGCTATGTGATTGATTCGGGTATAGCGCGCATTAGTCGCTACAGTGCGCGAAGTAAGTTACAGCGCTTGCCATTAGAGGCAATCTCGCAGGCCAGTGCGAATCAGCGAGCAGGGCGCTGTGGCCGTTTAGCGCCCGGTGTTTGCTACCGTTTATATACCGAAGATGATTTTAATACACGCCCTGAATTTACTGAGCCGGAATTACTAAGAACCAATCTTGCAGCTGTTGTGTTGCAAATGAAGTCTTTGGATCTAGGTGATATTGACCGCTTTCCGTTTATGGATAAACCTGACAGCAGGCAGATTCGATCAGGCTTAAAAGCGTTGGAAGAGCTTGGTGCTTTAAATGCTGCCGGTAAATTAACGGCTATTGGCAATGATCTATCGCGCTTGCCGGTAGATCCACGTTTGGGTCGAATGCTGTTAGCGGGTATCCGTCAGCATAGCTTAGATGATGTGCTGATTATTGTCAGTGCTCTAGCCGTGCAAGACCCACGTGAAATGCCAGGGGATAAAAGACAGGCTGCCGACCAAGCGCATCGTCGCTTTTGGCATAAGCGTTCGGATTTTTTAGCGTGGATAAACCTTTGGCATTATTATGAGGCGCAACGTACCGAGCTTAGCCAAAACCATTTGCGTAAGCTGTGTAAGAAAAGTTATTTGTCTTATCCGCGGATGCGAGAATGGCGCGATTTACATCGACAATTATTGCTAGCGATTAAGCCGTTAATTAAAAAAAATGATTCGTCACAGAAGTCGGACTCTAAAGATAACGATGCAGCATCTGCCCGTGAATGGTTGCAGGAAAACAATCCTGAAAATCCAGCTGATTTGCATCAGCTTATTTTTAGCGCCAAAGATATTGAAAAGATACATGGTGCTTTATTATCTGGGCTGCCATCTAATATTGGTTTAAAAGAGAAGAAGGGTGAATACCGTGGCGCAAGAAGTCTTAAGTTCTTTTTGTTTCCGGCTTCATCACAATTTAAGCCAGCGCCGCAATGGGTTATGTCAGCTGAAATTGTAGAGACCAGCAAAGTATATGCGCGCTCTATTGCAGCGATTGATCCACTGTGGGTTATTGCGGCCGTACCGCACTTAATCAAACATGAATACAATGAGCCACACTGGGATGCAAAGCGCGGGCAGGTTATGGCGTTCCGCAGCAGCAGTCTTTATGGTTTAACGCTGGCCAGTCGTCAATCGATAGTGTTTGATAAAATTGATCCTCAAGTCGCGCGCACAGTATTTGTTCAACAAGCATTAGCGGCAGGCGAGTTAAAGCCAAATCCGAAATTACTAAAGCGTGCGCTTTTTTTGCAGCACAATCGCGATTTAATCGCCGAGATTACTTTGCTCGAAGAAAAGGTTCGTCGCCGTGATTTACTGGTTGATGAAGATGCTTTAGCTGCGTTTTATCAGCGTCAATTGCCTGCTCATATAATTAGTCGACGCGGTTTAGAGAACTGGTTAGAAAAATCTTCGACAGATGATCAGAAAAAACTCTTTTTAGCGCGCAGCGATGTGTTATTGAATAGTAATGAAGAAGGTATTGTTGAGCAGTTTCCCGATAGTCTAGTTATTTCAGGGCAGGCATTCTCTTTGCATTATTGCTTTAAGCCTGGAGATGATCGCGATGGCGTAACAGCCATTATTCCTCTTGGTGCTTTGGGTGCACTACCCATGTATTCCTTTGACTGGTTAGTGCCTGGCATGTTGCGTGATAAATGCATTGATATGATCAAGGCATTGCCAAAGGCGCAGCGTAAACGCTTAGTGCCGGTGCCGTCAGTAGTGGATAGTCTATTACCGCGGCTCAATATTGATGTTAGTCAGGCTGCGAATCATTCTTTGGCTCAGGCCTTAGCAGAGCAAATTGCTATTTATTATTCGCTAACCATTAATCCTGTTGAGTGGCGCGAGCAATGTGAGGCGGCGCTCGATAACTATTGTCGTATGCGCTTTGAGATTCACGATAAAAAGGGTTCAACGCTGCACAGTGGACGGGTGCTATCGGATCTGATGAGCCAATGCCGGCAACAGTTAGATGCCAGCATTGATGAGTATGCGACAGACGCTTTTCGTCGAGAGACACTCACAGATTGGGATTTTGGCGCCTTAGCATCGAGTCATGATTACGAACAAGAGGGTGTTCGTCTACGAGGTTATCCTGCGCTGATTGATAATGATGACTGTGTGACCCTAGATTTGCTAGCAACGCCCGCAGAGGCTGTGTCTGCCTCTCGTGATGGCGTTGTGCGATTAATGATGTTGGCAATGAAAGATAAGGTCCGCTATTTAAAGAAAAGTAGTTGTAAGAATGCGTTAGCCATCTTGCCGTTTGTGCATTGCGGCAGTCGTGATGTGTTAGTTGAGGATTTAATTAAAACGGCTTTTGCGGCGAGTTGCCTTGACGATTTTGCTAGCTCATTACCTGCAAGCAAAGAAGCCTTTGATGCTTATATGGAGGTAGGCCGCGGCAGTATTCTGGTTGTGGCCGTTGAAATTGAGAGCTTGCTGTATGAGTCGTTAAAATACTATCAGCAAATTATTGAACAGCTTGCTAAGCGAAGGCCGCATTTTCCTAAGCAATGTGACGATATTAGTAAGCAGTTAAAGCGATTGATTTATGCTGGATTTTTGAAAGAGATGGGTTTTCAGCGACTCAAGCATTTACCGCGATACTTAAATGCGATTGTGCTACGGTTGGATCGATTAAGCGGATCAGCCGCTAGAGACCTTGAATTGTGTGAAAAGTTGTCATCTCTCGAAAAACCTCTTCAAACTCTGCTATATAAGTACCCTGAAGCCATGTTTTCAGATCAAGCTGTTGTTGGTTTTCGCTGGTTACTTGAAGAGCTAAGGGTTTCCTTGTTTGCTCAACAATTGAAGACACCAGTACCGGTATCACTGCAGCGAGTTATGAAAGAGTGGGCAACAATAAATCACAATCAATACCCCATGCTGAGTTAGCTATGTCAATGAATAAATCTGCTTCTGCACAGACTGCCCACGACAATGGACAATTTTCATTTGCACTTGATCCTGTCGTTGATTCTGAGGTCGATTATGATATTGACTCTGACATTAAAGATGTTTGTAGCCTTGAAAAAAATAATGAGGCGTTAGAAGCTAAGTTAGCGATTAAAACTGAATCTATTTGGGTTTCTATGCCCAACGGCGAACAGTTGCATATGCGACATCTGCGCCCTCTGTTTGATCGTCCATTGTTAGATACTGAAGAAGCGCCAAAGCGCGTTTTTATGTTGCATGGCGAAGTTGAGTGCGGACGAATCTTCTATCATGAGTCGGGTAAAGGCGTTGCCTATCATTTTGCTGAGCAGGGCTATGAAGTCTTTGTTGCCGACCTGGGTGGTCGTGGCCGCAGTTTAGGTTGCGATGGAGAGCCATCTACATTAACGGTTCATGATATTGTCACTGATGCCATTCCTCGCTTGCTTCGCGCAGCGACACAACACAGCTCAGTATCAACAGATGATGCCTATGCTAATTCTTCCTCAGTTGCGCCGACTATTTGGGTAGCGCATGGCTTTGGTGGCGTGATGTTATCGGCTGCATGGGCGCGCATGAGTGATTCTGAGCGTACAGCGACACAAATGATATTTTTTGGCGCACGCCGCAAGTTACAAGCCAAGCGTCGAATCGCTAGTGCTTTTGTAAAAGCTTTTTGCCACCCATTAACCGCCAAGTTAGTGAATTGGCACAATGCTTTTCCTGCTACACGTATGCATTTGGGCTCGGCTGATGAGAATACTCATTGGTTTCGAGTTTATGCCGACTGGATAAGCAGTGATGATTGGTGTGATTCTGAAGATGGTTTTGATTATCAGGCAGCGCTAAAAGCTAATCCTATTCCACCGACCCTTCATTTTGCTGCGGCGGCAGATAAAATTTATTCTGATGTCGCTGATGTTCGCGCCTTTATAAATGAGTTAGGCCGTCATGATGCAAGAATGCTTGTTGCTGGCCAGATAGGTGAGAGCAAACGAGAATACGATCATTTAAGTCTGTTGTTAGATCCTGCGGCTGTGGATGATGTATTTACGGTTGCAACTGATTGGCTTGTTGAGCAGCAATCACTGAGCAGTCCAGCGGTTGTCGAGTCAGCCGTTGTTGAGTCAGCGATTGTTCAAGAGTCTGATTTTGATTTGTCGTTTTATGAGGACTCTGTAAGCGATGATGCGAATCTATTCAGTGAGTCTGAAGTTCAGCAAGACGAAACATCTGTTGAGTTAAGTTTGGCGGTTTAATTTTTCGTAAGTTCTCTTATTTCGTCCTAAGCTGTCATTGTCTGTGCTGCATGTAAAATCCTTATAAAAAGTAAATTTTTGGATTTTTTTTTAGACATACAGCGATTTTATCCTCCAAAATACCTGTCATATTCGCCCCTATAGTCCTGTAAAAGCGTTCACCGTTATCGTTTTGATTGCCATTTAGTCTATTGCCGCTGTTTAATCGTGTATAGGGTTTATCGGGCAAATTTAAAGATTGAACGAATGCATAGGGATTATGTCTGTAGTGATGCTGTTCTTAAATCGATGTAAGTTTGAATGTTGCTTTAATGAGCTGGTGGTCAATAACCAATAGCTTTATGATGGCTGCAAGATTTAATGGACTTACCATTTTTATCATACGTTTATATAAGTTATTTATTCAATTCATATAAGGAGTTACCATGTCTAAGATCAAAGCGAATCCAGTAGCAGCTGCATTGGGTGCAGCCTTTTTGGCAACAGCGATTTCACCTATCGCTAGCGCAGATGTAAACCCTTTTTCAGCGACTCCGCTTAACTCTGGTTACGATATCGTTAACGCTGGCGACCATGAAGGCAAATGTGGTGAAGGTAAATGCGGCGAGAGCAAAGGCGGCGAAGATAAAGGCGAAGAAGGCAAATGCGGCGGCGATGCTAAGAAAGATTCTGAAGGAAAATGCGGTGAAGGTAAGTGTGGCAGCTAATGTTTATTGTTAGTTGTTAAGTTACTCATTTCCATTGAGATAAAAAATGGCGGGAAGGTTTCTTTCCCGCCATTTTTGTTTTAGCCTTATTACTTATTTTTGTAAGAAGAATGCTTGGTTTAATTGAGTATATGATTGGAGTGGCTTGAGCGAATGCGGTTTCCGTTGTAATGATAGAAAATAATACAGACTGGTATCGAAATAAGGCGCAAGCAGGCTTGGGTTTACGTCGAGGTCTGGTCGAAACATTCTCTGCCTTAAAGCAGGGCGATGTCGATTTCATGGAAGTAGCTCCCGAAAACTGGATAGGTGTGGGTGGGATTTTTGCAAAACAATTACGCAGTTTTAGCGAGCGTTATCCTCTAACGCTCCATGGTCTGTCATTAAATATTGGTGGTCCCGAGCCTTTAGATGTTGAGCTTATAAAAAACATTAAACAGTTTATTCAAACACATCAATGTCCCGTCTATTCAGAGCACCTGAGTTACTGTGGTGACTCTGGTCACCTTTACGATTTGATGCCAATTCCTTTTAAACGCGATGCGATTCGCTATGTGGCTGATCGTGTTCAGCAGGTGCAAGATATTTTAGGGCAGCGTATCGCGCTAGAAAATGTCTCTTATTATGCCGCACCCTCACAAGAAATGAGTGAGCTAGAGTTTATCGATGGTGTGCTTGAATCAGCAGACTGCGATTTATTGTTAGATGTGAATAATATTTATATCAACAGCATTAATCATGATTACAACGCGGCTGATTTTTTACGAGCACTGCCTGGTCATCGCGCGCATTACATGCATATTGCCGGTCATTATGAAGAGGCTGAAGACCTTCGTGTCGACACCCATGGTGCAGCGATTATCGACCCAGTTTGGGGCTTGCTAGCGCTGGCCTACAAAACTTTTGGTGTTAAACCCACTCTAGTTGAACGAGATTTTAATTTCCCACCACTTGCCGATTTAGTTGCCGAGGTGAATCAGGTGCGAGCTATCCAGCAAACAGCTATCCAGCAGACAGCAGGGCGATAGGCTTATGGCCGATAAGTTTTATGACATTCAACGGACATTTGCTGCTCATATTCGTGAGCCTAGTTTGCATCCGGCGCCGACTGATATCGAAGATCGTCGCATGAAAATCTATCGCGAGTTATTTTATAAAAATATTGAAGGCTTTATTAGCAGTGCCTTTCCTGTGTTGCGTAAACTTTATAGCGATACTCACTGGCATCAAATGGTGCGTGATTTTATTCATCGTCATCAGTCGCAAACGCCTTATTTTTTAGAGGTTAGTGAAGAGTTTCTAGCTTATTTAGAGGGTGAGCGAGAGCCTGCTAACTGTGATCCTGTGTTTGCATTGGCGCTGGCACGTTATGAGTGGGCTGAGCTAGCGTTATTTGTTGCTGAGCAAAGTATCCCTGAGGATTCGTTACCGATCGATCAGTCTCTGCTGGATCATGTGCCAGTATTGTCGCCACTGGCATGGTCTATGGTATTTGATTACCCAGTCCATAAAATTGGTGAGACGTTTCAGCCTGAACAACCCAGTGAGCAGCCTGTGTGCTTGGTGGTTTATCGCAATCGTCAAGATAAAGTCGCTTTTCTTGAGGCTAATCCGGTAACGGCGCGATTGTTAGAGTTGTGTGAGGGTAATGATGATGCTCGCCACAACAAAACAGGGCGGGAGCTATTAGAGAAAATTGCTGAGGAGTTACAGCACCCTGATCCCAGTATGGTCGTTAAAGCCGGTGCTGATATATTGGCGCAATTACGCCAGTTAGATATAATATTTGGTATGTTTGATTGATAACAGTTTTAATTTTTATTAATAGTATTTAATTAAGTTCCGCATAGGGATTTTTACCATGTCATTACCTTCTTATTTTATCCGTCTTACGGTTATTTTAATGCTGGCAACAGTTGTGCCATCTCATGCTGCCACTGTTGATCCTTACGAAAGAATTAACCGTAAAATTTTTGCCTTTAATGAAGTGCTAGATAAGTGGTTAGTTAGGCCTTCTGCGAAAGTCTACGATTGGGTCACTCCAGGCCTTATCGATCGCGGTGTGACGAATTTTTTTGATAATGTTGGTGAGATTAGCAATATCGTCAATAGCGGCCTACAGGGTGATTTACGCCAGTCTGGCAATAGTTTGGGACGGCTAGTGATTAACTCTACTGTAGGTATAGGCGGTCTCTTTGACATTGCTACTGATTGGGGTATTGACGAGCGCAATGAAGACTTTGGCCAAACGCTAGCCGTTTGGGGTGTCGATAGTGGTCCGTATATTGTTTTACCTATGCTTGGCGGTCGCTATCTTCGTGATGGCGTGGCAATAGTACCCGATACTTATCTTTCGCCGTTAGGGCAGGTAGATGATGTCCGAACCAGAAACGCTTTGCGGGCTTTAAAGTTACTTGATATGCGAGCTGATTTGCTAGATGCGGAGCGTCTTGTTTCGGGTGATCGCTATACCTTTATTCGCGAGATCTATACTCAGCAGCGCGAAGTCAGCATTGCTAATGGTCAGGTTGAAGATGATTTTGGCGATGATTTTTAATCGAAAATAAAAAAACAGCACTATAAATTAGCCATTATTACCAAATATAACCACTGCTTTTTATCATTTTAATTCTTCCATCTCTGCGCAGAAATGTTTAAATGTTCAAAACGCGATTACAGTATTAGCGTTAAATGTTGTCTAAGCTAATAAGCGCAAAGCGCAAGTTGATATAAACCATTGGAAATTCCTAGTAGCACAGAGTTAGTCAAAGTCCTTATCATCGACGATGACGAAAACGTGCGCCATTCAATTGCCTCCTACCTCCGTGACAGTGGTTACCAAACCTGTGAAGCCGTTGACGGTGAAGAAGGTCTTGCTCGAATGGCTATCGAAAAGCCAGAGCTGGTTCTCTGTGATTTGAGAATGCCCAAGCTCGACGGAATCAATGTATTAAAAGTGATTGCCGATGCTTATTCCCACGTGCCGATTATTGTGATTTCTGGCGCTGGCGTCATGAGTGATGTCGTTGAGGCTCTTCGCCTTGGTGCGAGTGATTATTTAATCAAGCCCATCCTAGATCTTGAGGTTTTAGTCCATGCGATTGAGCGCAGCCTTGAGCGTTTTAGTTTACGCCGTGAAAACCTCAGATATCGCCAGCAACTTGAGCAGGCGAATAGTGATTTAAAAACTAACCTTGCGGTATTAGAACAAGATCATCAAGCGGGTTTGCAAGTGCAGATGAAAATGCTGCCCGTTAGCCCAATGCAAAAAAGTGCTTATATTTTTCACCACCAAATTGTGCCCTCAGTGTATTTAAGTGGTGACTTTGTTGAGTACGTTACCGTTGGTACCGACCATGTTGTATTTTTTATGGCCGATGTTTCTGGCCATGGGGCATCGTCAGCGTTTGTCACTGTGTTAATGAAAAACCTGACGGCGCGAATGCGAAGTGATTATAGCCGACATGGGGACGATGGTATTTTGCATCCTGCTGAATTTTTAGCGCAGGCTAATGCTGAACTATTAGGTACAGGGATCGGCAAGCATGCCACCTTGTTTTATGCGGTGTTAGACACACAAAATAATCGCTTAACTTATTCTGTAGCTGGTGCTTTACCGGTGCCTATATTAATTACTGATGGCGAAGCGCGTTATCTTGAGGGGCAGGGTGCGCCAGTTGGTTTATTTGAACAGACTAACTATCAAGAGATAGCCGTCGATCTGCCTGATAAATTTAGATTTATGATGTTTTCTGATGGCATATTAGAAGTATTAGAGCAAGATAGCTTAGCAAAGAAAGAAGCTTTCTTATTGTCTGAAGCACCTAAAATGAAGGCAGATATCGAATCCATTTTTGATGGTTTTAATGTCGATGAGAGCCAGCAATACCCCGATGATATTGCGCTGTTAGTCGTTGATAAAGTTTAGTGTTGATAAGAGCTAGTGTTTATAAAAATTAGTGCTGAAAAAATTTATATAATGAAAAATAATATGAACGATATATGGATAGCAACCTACGCTAATCTATGGGGTTTATTAAAGGTGTTAAATCATGTCTGATAGCAAGGTGCTAGTAGGCTTGCAAGATAAGCAGCGCTTCTGGTTAAAGCTAGAAGGCGATGTTCGCGTGCCATGGTGTGTGAGCTTAGAAACGTATTGTGAGGCCGTTATACAGCAGCCAGGCATTAAAAGTGTCTGTGTCGATTTGTTAGCTACTGATAACCTTGATAGTACTACGTTGGGTGTGCTGGCAAAAGTTGCGATTTATACCAGTAGCCACTGTGACGAAAAAGCCATCTTACTATGCCATGATGAAAACATTCTTCGGCTTGTTCGAAGTATGGGTTTCGAATCAGTTTTTGATATTCGCAATAGTTTTGCTGCAGAAGTTTTAGATTTTGATGAGTTACCACTATTGGCCTGTACCGAGGCCGATATGAAAGATGCGGTTATTAACGCACATAAGACATTAATGGATATGACCGAAGATAATCGAGCTTCATTCGGCAGCTTGGTTAGTGCTTTAGAAAATGAAATAGATAAAGGCTAGCTTGATACAAACGGCTATTTATCTCTTTATCTATTTAGCCAGCACTTCATGTTTGGCGCGAATAAAATCACTGTGACTCACATAAATTAAATCAGCCACTTTACGAATAAGGTGGTCTTCGTGTTGATCAATTTTTTTATCGGCGTAAGCCACTTGCCAGATGTTTTTTATGAGTTGGTATTTAGCAGCTTTATCAAAATGACTATTAATAATTTCAGTGAATTCAAACAAAGAGGTGGCAGCATCATTTTTTTGCTGCGCTTCAGCCAACAGCTTGT
The DNA here is from genome assembly GCA_028223755.1 of Pseudomonadales bacterium. Lineage (GTDB taxonomy): Bacteria > Pseudomonadota > Gammaproteobacteria > Pseudomonadales > UBA7434 > UBA7434. The sequence goes on from JAOIUY010000013.1 coordinate 57,862, forward strand.
TAGCCTCGGTAGCGGTTAAATTAAAAGTGGCTTGAGCAATGGAGATGACTTCAGCAATCTCCAATTCATCAACGCTATTGTCTGCTCGACACAGCTCGATTAATAAAGCCGTTGCAGCCAACTGAGAAAGTTGTTGCTCGTCAGTCTCAGTTGACGTATCGGTTGAAGAAAATAAACCGGCAAGCTTACCAAGCACTAGCCGTTAGCCTTTAACAGTTGTTCAAGCTTGACCTGATCAGCAGCAAAGTTGCGAATACCTTCAGACAGTTTCTCTGTTGCCATAGCATCCTCATTCATAGCCCAGCGGAACGCTGATTCAGTATTGCTAGGCTTGGCGATATCGCTGCCTGTGTTGCTATTCAGCATTTGTGGCAATTCACCATGATCATTAGCAAGTTCTTCTAAAAGGCCAGGACTAATGGTTAATCTATCGCAGCCAGCCAGTGATTCAATTTCACCAATATTGCGGAAGCTTGCGCCCATAACAACAGTGTCATAGCCATTGGCTTTATAAAAATCATAGATGCTGGTCACTGAAATAACACCAGGATCTTCATGAGCAGCATATTCTGTTTTACCCGTATTGGCTTTGTACCAATCTAAAATACGGCCAACAAAAGGAGAGATAAGAAATACACCTGCGTCAGCGCAAGCAGCCGCCTGACTAAAGCCAAATAAAAGTGTTAGGTTGCAGTTAATACCGTCTTTTTCTAATTGTTCAGCCGCTTTAATGCCTTCCCATGTTGATGCCATCTTAATCAAAATACGCTCTCGGCTAATGCCGCTCTGCTCGTATAGGTCAATCATGCGGTGCGCTTTTTCTATGGTTGCTTTGGTATCAAAAGATAATCGAGCATCGACCTCTGTAGAGACGCGACCGGGGATGATGGATAAAATTTCTTGTCCAATAGCTACTGCAAACTTATCACCGGCATCAGCTAATTGCTGCTTTGAATCACTACTTTGTGAAGCGGCCCATGAGACGGCGTCATTGAGGAGTGATTGGTAATGGGGCAGTGCGGCAGCTTTTAATAATAGCGATGGATTGGTTGTTGCATCCAAAGGTGCGTATTTTTTAATCGCTTCGATATCGCCAGTATCGGCAACTACATCGGTCATGCTTCGAAGTTGGTCCAGTTTGCTCGGAGAATTTGTCATTAAGGTTTCCAAAGGCTGTGAATATGAAGTGATAAAGTAATGTATTAGGTAGTGAATAAATCAATTGCTGTGAATGATACTAAAGCCCTAGGCTGGATGCCATAAAAGCGCCATTCTTTTTGTAACACTAAGTACGCTTTAGCGAGTTAAGTTGAGCTTATCAAGAGCATCCATAAAGACATCGACACCCGCACCGGCTTTATTGGCATTTTCGCTTAAATGCCGACGATAAACGCGCGCGCCCGGCTGGCCATTAAAAAGGCCGAGTAAGTGACGCGTCATATGGTTGAGCCTAACACCTTTAATAAGTTGGGAATCCATATAACCGGCAAAGCGATTAGCAACATCTAAAGTGCTCGCAAACTCCTTCGAATGGATGTTGTAGATGGCGCTATCAACATCATGCAGCATGGAAGGGTTTTGGTAGGCTTCGCGCCCGATCATCACACCATCAAGCTGTTCAAGTGCTTTCTGGCAATCAACAATCGTTTTTAACCCCCCATTCAGTATTATGTTTAGATTCGGGAAGTCCTTTTTTAATTGGTAGACGCGAGGGTAGTCCAACGGTGGTACTTCGCGATTTTGCTTGGGGCTGAGCCCAGAAAGCCATGCTTTACGTGCATGAATAATAAAAACCTCACAACCCGCTTCGGCATTAAGTGATACAAAATGACACAGTGATTCATAGCTGTCGTTATCATCGACACCAATTCGACACTTAATAGTGACGGGAATATCGACAGCATCACGCATGGCTTTAATACCATCGGCAACGACTTGAGGTTGGTTCATAAGACAAGCACCGAAAGCGCCAGATTTAACGCGGTCGCTCGGACAGCCAACATTGAGGTTCACCTCATCATAGCCACGCTGTTCGCAGAGCTTTGCACAGCTGGCTAGATCATTGGCGTTATTGCCACCTAACTGCACGGCAATGGGATGCTCGCTATTATCAAATGCGAGATGACGAGCAACATCGCCATGAATAAGTGCGCCGGTAGTAATCATCTCGGTATAGAGCAGTGATTGCTGGGTGAGTAAGCGCCAAAAATAGCGGCAGTGACGATCAGACCAATCCATCATCGGAGCGATACTAAAACGCCTATCAATAGCCGTTTTTGATGCGGATTTATTAGCTGATACTGTTGATTGATGGTCTGACAATATATTACGGCCTTGAAATATGACTTAATATCGATGGAATAAAATGTGGCGCAAGCATGCCATTATTTGCGCTTTCTTGGCAATATAAAGCAATAGGTAATAGTGGTTGTCGATTAAACAGCCCATCAACTCCGAATTATGCACTTTGAATTTTAGCCTTAGCTAACGATTAGGTAATGGACAGCCATCGCTATCTACCATTAAATAGGGTTTTATCAACGAGCTGTTATACTCCAGCGCTGAATTTATGCTTGTGTAACGATCCGAGTTGAAAAAGATTACGTAAATTCATCATCATTAGTAATTAACAAAAATGCTCATTAGAACGCTAACGATAACAATATATCTGCTTGAGGTTAATTAATGTCATCTTATCCGCTTTTATTCCAACCTTTAGATCTTGGTTTTACCCAATTAAAAAACCGTGTATTGATGGGGTCTATGCATACCGGCTTAGAAGAAGCCGAGAACGGCTTTGAGCGTGCAGCTGCTTATTACGGAGCGCGTGCGCGTGGTGGTGTTGGTTTAATTGTCACTGGCGGTATTATGCCTAACCCCGAAAGCGGCAGCCTTGGTATGACGCATTCGTTAGAAACACCAGAGATGGAAGCCAACCATCGCTTAATTACTGATGCTGTCCATAAAGAGCGCGGCAAGATTTGTATGCAAATCTTACATGAGGGTCGCTATGCCTTTAACCCTAAATGTGTTGCACCTTCACCGATTGCCGCACCAATCTCTCCGTATACGCCCGAAGAGTTAACCCACGAAGGTGTGTTAGGTGAAATTGATAACTTTATTAAAGCAGCTGCCTTTGCGAAACGCGCCGGTTATGACGGTGTCGAAGTTATGGGTTCGGAAGGCTATTTTATTAATGAATTTTTAGCTCCTCGTACTAACCATCGAACTGACCAATGGGGTGGTAGCTTAGAAAACCGTATGCGATTACCCGTGAGTGTTGTTGAAGGTATTCGCGAAAATGTCGGTGAAGAATTTATTATTATCTATAGACTTTCAATGCTTGATTTGGTCGAAGATGGCAGCCCATTTAGTGAAGTGTTAGTTGTGGGTAAAGCGATTGAAAAAGCCGGTGCCAATATTATTAATACCGGTATCGGTTGGCATGAAGCACGTATTCCAACCATTGCGACTTCGGTGCCGCGTTCTGCATTTACATGGGTTAGCGCTAAGTTTAAAGCACAAGCCAGTATTCCTGTTATTACCTCTAACCGAATCAACTCACCCGAAGAAGCCGAGCGTGTGCTTAATCGAGGTGATGCCGATATGATTTCCATGGCACGACCTTTCTTAGCTGACCCAGAATTTGTTAATAAAGCGGAAGAAGAGCGCGCTGATGAAATCAATACGTGTATTGGCTGTAATCAGGCTTGTCTTGACCATTTATTTGAAGGCAAAGAAGCTAGTTGCTTAGTGAATCCTTGGGCTTGTCGTGAAACTGAGCATATTAAAACACTGGCTATTTGTGATGCGGATAAGGCGTTAAATGTTGCTGTGGTTGGCGCTGGCCCTGCAGGCTTGTCGTTTGCTACCGAAGCTGCATCAAGAGGCCATAAGGTCACTTTGTTTGATTCGGCTGATAAAATAGGTGGTCAGTTTAATATCGCTAAACAAATTCCGGGTAAAGAAGAGTTTTATGAAACGCTTCGCTACTTTAAGCGTCAGCTTGAGTTAACCGGTGTCGAGTTAAATCTCGGTCAACGAGTGAGTAGCGAGCAGCTTAATCAGGGTGGTTTTGATCATGTTGTTCTGGCAACCGGTGTTGTGCCGCGAGCATTAAATATTACCGGCAGTGATCACCCTAAGGTATTAAGTTATTTGGATGTCTTACGTGATAAGAAGCCGGTCGGTAAAAAAGTAGCGATTATTGGCGCTGGCGGCATTGGTTTTGATGTGGCGGAATACTTGCTTCATGATAATAAGCCAGAGGGTAATGGCGAAGAAACACCTGAGCAGCGATCGATTGATGAGTTTACTGCTAGCTGGGGTATCGATAAAGAGCTAGAGCATCCGGGCAGTTTAACGGGTAAAGGCAAGCCACAACACCCTGCTGATAGAGAGTTATTTTTATTGCAGCGTAAGGCTGGTAAGGTCGGTGCTGATCTTGGTAAAACAACCGGTTGGATTCATCGTACCGAATTACATCGTCATGGTGTAAAAATGATGAATGGCTGTGAATACCTATCGATTAATGATGGTGGCTTGCAACTGCGTAACGGTGAGGTTGAGAGCCTGCTAGAAGTTGACACCATTGTGATCTGTGCTGGGCAAGAACCTTTACAGGAGCTTACTAATGATTTATCTGTGCCGCACACACTGATTGGTGGTGCCGATATTGCTGCAGGTCTTGATGCTAAGCGAGCTATTGCACAGGGCGCTGAATTAGCTGCCTCACTATGATTTTGTTTAGGTCATGGTTCTAATGTAAAGTCTGGATGGGTAAAAGCTTATATAGATAAAGGCTTAAAGCGGTAAAGTAATGCTTACCTTTAAGCCGCCATCACTGTGATTGCTTAAATTAATATGTCCACCGTGAGCTTTAATAATACTTTCACTAATTGATAATCCCATGCCGATACCGCCATCGGCTTTGGGACGTGCTTTATCTGGACGATAAAACGGCTTTAAGACATTTTGCAACTCACTCTCGGGAAGGCCGGTTCCTTTATCAATGAATTCAAATAACACAGATTCTGTGTCTTTCTGGCTTGCTGTTGTATAGCTAGCTGTTGTTGTTTGACTAACCATAAGCGTCACTTGTTCGCCATAGCGCAAACCGTTATCAATAATATTGCGTAGCGCACGACGTAAACTAATATAACGGCAATGAAACAACTGATCTTCACCTGCATTGTAGATCAGCTTACATTGGCGGCCTGTCTCAGCGTATTCACCTATTAAGCTATCACAGAAGTTGTACAAATCTACGGGGCGAGAGACTTCGCGGCTTTGGTCTTCGGCTTCTTCACGCGTGAAGTTTAGAATAGCCGCAATCATTTCATTCATTTCTTCAACGGTAGTGATCATTTTTTCTTTTTCTTCACCCTCATCAATTGACTCTAGGCGCAATCGAAGCGAGGTGAGGGGGGAGCGTAAATCATGACTGATCGCGCCAAGCATTTGCTTTTGACTACTAAGAAGTTGTGTTAGGCGATCATTCATATTGTTAAATGCAGCAAGCGCTTCGCGAATATCATTGGGGCCTTTCTCTTTAAGGCGCGGTACGCTTTGGCCTTTACCTAGTTTTTCTGAGGCCGCAGCAAGGCTTGATATTGGGTTGGTCATTTTAATGGTGATAAGAAAACCGGTAATGCCAACAATAATAATAGTGAGTACGACGATGCTGATCAGACGAGCTTGTAGTCCAATAGAGAGCTTCTCGATTTTGAACGAAGCATAAAGCCATAAGCCAGAAGGAAGCTGTGCTTCAATATCCAGCCGATCGAAAGCCGGTGAAGAGCGAAACATTTGACGTGAAAAATTTTTATTTGGCTTGGCTGTTAGGCCTTGCGTAAAGGTTTGATAGTTATTTTGAACATCAGAAAAAGCTTCGTCGCCGCTATCGGTAACAATAATGAAAGGGCTGCCAATACTGTAATCGCTTTTTTCTAGGTATTGAATAAAACGTTGTTGCGCTTCGATATTGACGCGGTTGGCGCTTTCTTTTTCTTGCGCAATTAATTGCTCGCTGTCATTGAGTCGATAAAAACTTTTTTCATCATTCACTGATTCGAGTAAATCACTGTGTAAATACTCTGGTGTGCTCTCAACTAAATTAGCGAAGGTGCTGAATTGATAAATGGTGTTATCAACGCGTTGAGTCACACTAACAAAGCTTCGCTCGCCAACAACCAGAAAAAAACTGACTAACTGTGCGGCAATCAAGCTGCTTAATAGCAGTAATAGAATTTGATTACGAAAGGAGTGAGGTATAAGCGCCTTAAACATTATCCACCACTATGGTTAACAGCATAACCAAAGTTATAGCCGCCGCCCCAAACGGTTTTAATGTACTTGGGTTGTTTAGGGTCTGCTTCAATTTTTTTACGCAGACGACTTATTTGATTATCTATACTGCGGTCAAAGGCGACTAGTGAACGGTTACTGACAATATCGAGTAATTGATCGCGCGAAAGAATTCTTTTCGGATGTTCTAAAAAAGCCATCAGCAGGCGAAACTCGCCGGTACTGAGTGTTTGTGGTTCTTCACTATTTACTGCGTTCTTCTCAGCACTCTTATGACTGAGTTGCTGCTGGCCTACATCGAGTATCCAATCCCCAAAGCTATAGGTCTCTGATTCTTGCTCAGTACTTTGCTTGTTCGTTGTATTACTTGATTCGGCATTCTCTTCGATGAGCGCCGCACGTCGAAAAATAGCTTTGATTCGAGCGAGTAATTCGCGAGGGTTAAAAGGTTTGGTGAGATAGTCATCCGCGCCGAGTTCTAAGCCAACAATACGGTCCGTCTCTTCACCCATTGCGGTTAATAAGATGATGGGCGTTTTAATACTTTCGTGAATAAAACGACACAGACTCAGTCCGTCTTCGCCAGGCATCATCACATCGAGAATAATTAGCTCATAGCTTGTTTTATCAAGCTGTACTCTAGCTTCAGCTGCATCGGCAGCTTGGTCAACAGAGAAGCCGTTTTTTTCAAGGTATTGAGTCAGCGACTCTCGGATTTCTGGATTGTCATCGACAACAAGCAACATGTTTTTAAACCTCGACGCGTTGACAGTAAATGCTGTTAAGTTGGCCGTAGCCGTTATTTTTTATAGCTTACACGAAGCGCAAAATAATTACTGTCATAAGTTGACATCGCAAGGTTGCTATCGCGATCCATAAAGTCATAAGTGGCTCGCACGGACCAGTTGTCGTTAATCTCACTATTTAAATAGATTTTAAAACGGTCTCTTTCTTCTCGCGACTTAACATTAAGGATGTCGGTGACTTTTAAATAATCGCGTTTGCGTACAGAGTAAGAAATATTCAGTTTGCTTGCATAGTCGCCAATGCTGACAGGGTATTGAAATGCTAATGTTGTGGTATCTTCTTCGTAGTCATTGTCATCGCTGTTAGCGTCTTCATCTCCCTTAGTTAGATTAAGCGAGAGATAAGCCTTGCTGTTAGCGAAAAAGTAATAAGCTGTTATACCAGTAGCATTATTTTTGGCATCGAAATCCGTAAAGGTATCAAATGTTTTATCTATCCATGTATGGCTAAGGTTTAAATAAATACCCGATTCAAAATAATAGGATAGGGAAGGAATGACTAGGTCCATAGTAAGAAAGTCTTCGCCGTCTAAGCTCATATCTAAATGGCTAGTATTCAAGAAGAAGTCAAAACCCCCTATATTGTTATCGTAGCTCGCATTAAACGAGTGATACTGGGTGTCGTTTTCACTGAGGTCTTGATAGCTTTCATTATAAAATTCATAACCCACTAATAATCGGTTATCAAATTGATATTCTGTACCTAAAAGTTGACCGCTAGCAGAGTCACTATTAGCGTCATTACTTGTGCCAATGTTGGCGGCCTCAATGGTCACTGCACTATCGGTTAATAATGTTAATTCCGCGTTGTAATTAAATTCTCCGGCATGAGAACTTAATGAATGTGTTAGTAATGCAGCACTGATTAAAAGTAATTCACGAATCATTATTATTTTTTTTGTCATTGTCAGAGCCTTATTTTTATATTTAAGTATCTTTTGTAGGCGTTGATGAAAGCAAGAATGGCTACAAAAAAAGCGGCTAAATAAGTTAGCCGCTGTAATGCAGAACGCATTCAAGGGAATTGATATAAAAAGTTTAATGCTTATTTATAGCGTGGACGATTTTCTTTGCTATATTCACGGAAAGTATCACCTAAGGTTTCGCGCACTTCTGAGCGTACATCACCAAATTCTTCAGCTGCAGCTTTGCGTGCAGCCTGCAATGCTTCTTTGGCTGATTCACGTGCTGCTCGAGAGGCTTCGCGTGCTTCAGTTAGAGCGGCTTTAACAACCTCAGTGGCGGCATCGCGTGCAGCACTTCGACTCGCATCGCGGACATCTTTCTTCGATAAACCAGCTTCTTTAGCGGCATCACGCGCTAACTGAGATGCTGCCTTGGCGGCTTCTCTTGC
>JAOIUY010000014.1 GCA_028223755.1 Pseudomonadales bacterium
TGTCCGAGAACCCAAAGGTTCGAAAAATTGCAAAGCAATTTTGACGCACGGCTATGCCGGGCGCCCCGAAGGGGTGAAAAAAGCCCTTAGGCTTTTTGAATCATTCCCGTCCGGTCCGGTCCGCCATATGTCGCACACTTCAATGTATCAACCTGATACCTAATAAACCCCAATTACGCTAGAAAACCAAAGCATAACGTTGCTAGAATAAGTTCATACTTATAACTTTACCGATTCGCTCCCTTCTGAAATTATTTGCTGATAATAAAAGGTTGAATATGAAGTTTAGATTTTTTTTCGTTATTTTGATTGCATCAGCCCTGCAAAACTTTTCTTATGCAGCCTCCTTAAAAGACGCTTTTTCTGATCATTTTTTAATGGGCACTATCTGGCATGGTCACGCTCTTGGCAATAATTCATCCAACCGTTTTTTAGAAAAAGAAAAAACAATCACAACTCTTGAGTTTAACGCTATTACAGCCGAAAACTGTATGAAACCCTCTTTTATCCAACCCAAAGAAGGGGTATTCACCTTTGCTCAGGCCGATGAAATGATGGCGTTTTCTGAGGCTAACGATTTACTTGTTGTTGGTCATACGTTGGTCTGGAAGAATTCGACACCCAAGTGGTTCTTTGAAGACGAAAAGGGCAATGAAGTCGGTCGAGAGATTTTGATCGAACGGCTAAAAACACATGTTCAAACGGTGGTAAGTCGTTATCGCGGCCGCATTGCCTATTGGGATGTTGTTAATGAGGCAATTGAAACTCGCTGGCTAGAAGAAGAGCAGCGCTATGAGGCCTTTTATAAGCCAACGCCATGGCTCAACATTATTGGGCCAGAATATATTGAAATCGCTTATCGCGCTGCGCATAAAGCCGACCCGTCTGCTAAATTACTGTACAACGATTATAATCTCGATCAACCCGCTAAACTCGATTTTGCACTTGCGATGATTAAAGATTTTAAACTGCGAGGCGTACCTATTTATGGTCTTGGTTATCAGGGCCATTTATTTATTGATGAGCCGTCGTTAAGCTCAATAGAGCGTGTCCTTAAAAAAAGCAGTGAAGCTCGAATTCCTCTACATATCACTGAGCTGGATGTCAGCGTTTTACCTAATGGTTGGAAGCATCGCACAGCAAGTGTTGAAGAGCGTTTAAATTTGCAGAAAAAATATAATCCCTATCCAGCAGGTATTCCTGATGAGGTATTGGTTACTCAAGCAGAGCGCTATCAACATATTTTTAAACTATTTGTGAAGTACAGTAATACTATCGAGCGTATTACTTTTTGGGGGGTATGGGATGGTAATAGCTGGCGTGATTATCGGCCCATGCTAGGGCGGACGGATTATCCTCTTTTAATTGGCCGCGATTTTGAGCGAAAGCCCGCTTATGATGCTGTTCTAGATACCGTAATAGACACAGAGACTGAAAAATAAAATTAAGTTAGGTTTTATGTTAGTCGCAGTTTATTTCTAAAGAGTATTGATCTCTTAATGCACTAAGTGCCGTATACTTTTTTTGCCCGCAGTAACACTTAGCTAGTGCGCTCACAGACTGCTTAAAATTATTGCTCTCAATGCCATATGTTTTTTCTGTAAGTGAGACAATGCTCTCTAATGAAGGTTCTTCATACTGTACCTGATTGGTTTTTTTATAAAGACCATCTAATTCCATAAACCAATCTAAAATTTTATGTGCATCATTGTTGTTTGTTCTTTCGTGGTGAATAAAAGCGATAACTAAGGGGATTGTTTCACTATAACGCTGTTCTGCAATTGCTAGCTGGTAAAAAATTTCACGAGTTTTTATTGTTGTATAGTGCATGGGGCCAAGTTGAGATAATGCAACGCGATAGGCGCGTTCAATTTTTTCGGCATTTTCATGAATAACATCAGCCTGCTGGTAGGCGAGCGCATTGTTCCTCATGGTGTTGATACAGAGCGGATTATTTTCAGAAAAATGCGTACGGCAGGCTTTAAGCGCAAGCTCGCCTGAAATGATTGACTGCGTCCATTGAACTGAATTGAATGCCTGTACAGTCTTCTTCAGCAATGATTCAACTTTAGCTTTTGAATCGCTTTGAGTTAAAGCGCTGATTGGATGGAACCCTAATACAAACAAACTAATTATGGATCTAACAACTACCCTTAGATTCAAAATTATTCACTATTACCCTTTTGTTATGCCAAGCATCATACGCTAAATATGACTAGTTGTTCTATGCGACATATTCCTATTTCTTGATGAATAATTAGGGCTTTCGACAGGCTTTTTAATATGGATTGTGCCAAGCGCTAAGTTTTTGTATGTTTTTTGATCGAGGCTAAAAAGTTAACAAGCTCATTTTGATGGCCTCTAATCTTTTAATTCAAAACCACTTTTGATGTTGCAAGATGCTAGATAACTTTATAGAGTTGTCGATTATCAGGTCTATTTTTATCTATTGATTGTTTTTAACCATTTGTTTTTATTAGAGAGTTGAGTTGTGGCAAAAATTATTGGGGCGGTGTTGGGTTATTATTTTTTAGGCGGTGCGCTGGGTGCCATTATGGGCTATTTTGTTGCGGGCTTATTTAGTCGCGGGCTGCATAGTAATTTACGTAATAGCTACGACTTACACTCGCATAGCAGCGATATCTTTTTTGCCACTACATTTTCATTAATGGGGTACATGGCTAAAGCGGATGGCCATGTGAGTGAAGATGAAATTTCACAAGCTGAGGTCTTAATGGCCAAGCTTGGAGTTAAAGGCCAAAAGCGAACTGAGGCAATAAAGTATTTTCAACAAGGTGCTGCTGCCGATTTTGATATGCAGGCCGTATTAGCGAAATTTGTCAGTGCTGCGCGCTTTCGTGCCGACCTAAAGCGCAATTTGCTGATGTTCTTGGTGGAAATGGCGATTGCGGATGATGATTTTCATGCCAGCGAAGAAGCGGTTCTGCGTCGAGTTGCCTCAGCGATCAACATTGAAATGCGCAGTTTTGAGCGCATGGTTGAAATGCTTAAAGCGCAACGCTCTTTTGCCGGGGGAGCACATCAAGCCAGTTCAGCCGATGAACTATCAACGGCTTATAAAGCCATTGGCGTATCACCAACAGCAACGGATAAAGAAATTAAGCGAGCTTATCGAAAATTAATGAGCCAGCATCACCCCGACAAAATGATAGCGCGGGGCGTGCCAGAGGATATGTTGGCTATGGCAACAGAAAAAACACAAGAAATTCAAGCGGCCTACGATATTATTGAAAGGTCTAGAAAGTAGCCTTGCAGCGATGTTTTTATTGGTCAGTTGTTATATTTGATTGTGGTTATAAGGGATATAAACAACGATTTTTTAGACGACTTAATTTTTTATTTTAATAAAAACCCCTTTTTTTAAAGTCTTAAATCCATTTTTTATGGTTACATTTTTGGTTCTATTTTTTATCTACAATTAAAAACAAAATAGAACAAGTGATCTAGACGATATAAATCCTTTTTACTTTTTCGCTATTCCCTTTATCAATAAAAAGGCATAGGATGCGCGCCTTTTTATTGTTTCCAAAGGATGAATAGAAACTGTGGCTCGTTGTGAGTAGCTCAAGGTTTCCTTAGTGAAGAGGATACTTGTTTTGGCAAAAATCGTTGATCACGAGAAAAGGCGTAGGGATATTATTCAAGTGACGGCCCGAATTATCTCAAGAGAGGGCATGTCAGCGGCAACCACCCGCCATATAGCAAAGAAAGCAAACAGCTCATTAGGCATACTCACTCATTATTTCGTCAACAAAGATGAAATAGTGATCGGGGCGCTAAATTGGTGTGATAAGCGATTTGTATCGCGCTTAGATCAATTGTATAGCGATGAGTATTTAGGGCTTGATGATTTTATCCCGTTGTTTAAATCGCTATTACCCTTAGATGAAATATCTGACATGGAATGGCGTGTCAGAGCTAACTTGTTGACCTATTCATTAACGCATCCCAAGTTAATAAAAGCGCGGCAAGAAAAAAATTCTTATGCCTATAAAACAGCGAGAAAGTTTGTTAAAAAGCTTCAAAAAAACGGTGAGATTAGAGAGGATATTGATGACTCTGTACTATCGAGGATGATCGTTGATTTAGCGTTTGGTTTATGTATTAATTTATTGAGTTTTTCAATGACTGAACGACGAACCAAAGTGGATAAAAAAGTTGAGCTGATGTTATCGATATTAAAACCAGAATACTAAATGACGCCGGCGTAGCTTAAATAGGCATTATTTAATTGCTCGCCCCAAATCAATGCTATCCAACCAGCAATGGCTAAGTATGGGCCAAAAGGTATGGGTTTATTTTTTTCTCTATCACCCAATACAATTAAACTGATTCCAATAACCGCACCCACCAGCGACGATGAAATAATAATTACAGGCAGCATTTGCCAGCCCAGCCAAGCGCCCAAAGCCGCAAGTAATTTAAAGTCACCATAGCCCATGCCGTCTTTGCCAGTAATTAATTTAAACAACCAAAACACACACCATAGCGATAAATAACCTACGACAGCTCCCCATAGCGCGCTTTCTAGCGTAGTGATAAGGCCAAAATAATTAAGGATTAATCCCAGCCAGATCAGGGGTAGGGTGATATTGTCGGGTAATAAATAAGTATCGTAATCAATACCGGTTAATGCAATTAAAGCCCATGTAAGCACTAGGCAGGCCAAAGCAGTATCGGCTGTGGGATAAAAGTGCCAAGCAATAATGCCACTAAGCAAACCGGTTAACAGTTCAACTAAGGGATAGCGATAAGCAATGCGCGCTTTGCAGTTATGGCATTTTCCACCTAAGAGTAAAAAACTTATTACAGGAATATTTTGCCAAGCCTTTATAGGTGCTTTGCAATGTGAACAGCGCGAGTTAGGCGTAATTAAATTGAATGGAGTATTCAATTCAGGTTCTGCGGTATTAGGAGGCAGGCTACCACTAGCAGTAAGTTCTTCAGCGGCTTCATTGTTCATTGTCGCGGCAGAAATTTCACGCTGCCACTCACGCTCTAACATGATAGGCAGCCGATAGATAACGACATTGAGAAAGCTGCCGACAATTAAACCGAGTATCGAACAGCTAATAATAAAAAGTGTTTGGTTTTCTATAATGGCGTTGAGTGTGGCGATCATATCTCTTTTATTTTGTCAGTAGTCGATGCGTTAATGGCCAAAAGTACAGGCTTGCTAGTATCCCGTGGCGGCCTCCAATATACAAGTGTCGTTTATTTACCTTACTAGACAACCGCACCGAGTTTGAAAATAGGTAGATACATGGCAATCATTAAGCCGCCAATTAATATGCCGAGTACTGACATGATTATTGGCTCAAGAAGCGAGGTAAGGCTATCCACCGAGTTGTCGACTTCTGCCTCGTAGTGTACGGCGACTTTTTCTAACATTTCGTCTAAGGCGCCAGATTCTTCGCCAATTGCCACCATTTGCATCAACATGCTGGGGAAGCGTCCCGTATTACGGATGGCTTGGTTGAGTTGCAAACCGGCGGTCACTTCATCGCGAATATTTTTAATTGCTTTCGAGTAAACCGCATTACCGGCGGCAGCAGCAACAGAATCTAATGAATCCACTAGGGGCACACCCGCCGCAAAGGTTGTAGAGAGTGTACGAGAAAAGCGAGCAACTACCGCCTGATTAATAATAGGGCCGATAACAGGCATTTTTAGCATTAAGCCATCAAGACCATCGGCAAATCTTTTAGAGCGCAGCTTAGCTTCTTTAAAGCCCACAAAAATGGCGATCATAATAGCTAATACGATATACCAATTCGCTTGAGCAAATTCAGATAAGCCAACAACAAATAAGGTAAATGCCGGTAGGTCGGCACCAAAGCTGCTAAAGGTTGAGGCAAATTGCGGTACAACTTTTACGAGTAAGATGCCGGTTACCACTATCGACACAATAATAACTGCAATAGGGTAGGTCATGGCTTTTTTGATTTTGGCTTTTAGGGCTTCGGTTTTTTCTTTATAGGTGGCAACACGGTCGAGCATTGTTTCTAATGCGCCAGATTGTTCGCCAGAATTAACTAGGTTGCAAAAAAGCTCATCAAAGTAGCGAGGGTGTTTAGTGAGTGAGTTTGCTAAACCTGAACCGGAGGCAACATCATTTTTAATTGTAAATACCAGTTCTTTCATGGATGGGTTATCTAAACCCTCGGCAACAATATCAAATGCCTGTACTAACGGTACGCCGGCTTTCATCATGGTGGCAAGTTGGCGAGTAAAAATAGAAATATCAGCGGGGGTAATGGCTTTTTTGCGCGGGCTAAATAATGATTTAGGTTTTCGCTTAACACTTTTAATCGTAATGCCTTGTTTACGCAATTGTGCTTTCGCCATTGCTTGGCTGGGTACTTGCACTTCGCCTTTGCTCACTTTGCCGGCACGATCTTTACCTTCCCAAATATAGGTCTGCAGCTTTGTAGATAGCTTTTTAGCCGACGGCTTAGTCGATGCTTTTCTTGATAGTCTGGCAGTTTGTGTAGCCATCATTTACTCTCTGTGATCTTTAATAGGTTGAGTAACTAGTCTTTTGTCATTCGATTGACTTCTTCAAGACTGGTTTGTCCCAAAGCGGCTTTTCGTAAACCGGATTGACGCAAGTTGTTAAAGCCAGCTTGCTGTGCCGCTTCGGCGAGTACGAGGGAATTACCACCTTCCATAATAATGCGCTGCAGCTGCGGTGTAATGCGAACCACTTCGTAAATACCGACGCGACCTTTATAGCCACCATTGCATTTATCACAACCGACTGGTCGGCGAATATTGGCGGTAGCTAAGTCTTCTTCATCAAAGCCTTCGGCGAGTAAGGTTTCTTTAGGCAGGTCGGCTGGTTCAGCACAGTTATCGCAGAGTCGTCTTGCTAGTCGCTGGGCGATCACTAAGCTCACCGACGTCGCTACGTTAAAGGCGGGTACGCCCATATTTAATAGACGGGTAATGGTTTCAGCGGCGCTATTGGTATGCAGTGTCGACATAACCATATGGCCGGTCTGCGCGGCTTTTATGGCAATTTCAGCCGTTTCTAGATCACGGATTTCACCCACCATAATAACGTCTGGATCCTGTCGTAAAAACGAGCGCAGTGCTTCTGCAAATGTCAGCCCAACTTTTGTCGACACATGAACCTGATTAATACCTTCCATATTAATTTCAACAGGATCCTCGGCACTCGAGATATTGCGCTCAGTCGTGTTGAGAATGTTTAGGCCGGTATACAACGATACGGTTTTACCACTACCCGTAGGGCCGGTCACCAAAATCATGCCCTGCGGTTGGTGCATGGCTTCAAGGTAGAGCTGCTTTTGGTCTTCTTCGTAGCCCAGCGCATCAATACCCATTTGCGCGCTAGTCGGATCTAATATCCGTAAAACAATTTTTTCGCCATAAAGCGTCGGTAGCGTATTCACCCTAAAATCAATAGCGCGAGTTTTGGATAGCTTCATTTTAATGCGGCCATCTTGCGGTAAGCGGCGCTCAGAAATATCCATTTGCGACATTACTTTAAGGCGGGCAGCAAGCCTAGGCGCTAGGTTATTAGGTGGGCGAGTAACCTCATGCAAAATGCCATCGGTTCTAAAACGCACACGGTACGATTTCTCATAGGGTTCAAAGTGAATATCTGAAGCACCGCCTTTAATGGCATCAATTAATACTTTATTAACAAAGCGCACAATAGGGGTGTCATCAACATCAGAGGCGTCTTCTTGATGACGGTTTTCTTCATCGACGGCTTCAATATCTAAGTCTTCTAAACCGGCATCGTCTAGATTAGCGAGTTTATTGCCAAACGCGGTTTCTTCATCATCAAGATAACGCGCAATGGCGCTACTCAGTGCGGCTTCTTCTACCAGTATGGTTTCGGTGCTTAAACCGGTATGAAACTTAATTTCATCTTGGGCTTTAAGGTTGGTGGGGTCAGAGACACCAATAAATAATCGGTTGCCGCGTTTGTATAAGGGGATAGCATGGTGCTGGCGAATTAATTTAGGGTCAACTAACTCGACGGGAATCGCTTCTTTACTGAGCGAATTAATATCGAATAACGGCGAGCCAAACTCATCGGCTATGGCATTGGCTATTTGGTTGCCATCGGCAATATTGTTTTGCACCAAGTAGGATACAAGCGACAACTGTTGTTGAGACGCCTGCTGCAAAGCTTCTTGCGCTTTTGGCTCATCAATAATTTTATCCGCAATTAGCCTTCGGGCAACACCGGATAATGGCATAACAATGCTGGCATTCATTAAATCGTTTTGACCCTTTTAATTATCTGTTTAGTTCTCGATCTCGGTTTGGCTCTCAATATATTTCTTACTTGATATTTCTTTTATAAGGAGTGGTTGAGCAAAAAGTATAGCAACGTAAAAAGTAAAGCGTGGCTTATACGGCGGCTAGGGTGCTGCAATGAATACCTTATTTAATAATCTAAGAACTCGATCACAGCATTAAGTTTAAATTTTTTTATTTTTTGCTGAACCGTTTAGCGTCGCCTGTGTCAGACACTTCAAATGGTATGGCTATAAACACGGCCAATACGATATTTTTTATCTACCTTTACGGCTTTAACCCTAGCTATAACGATAAAAGAAAGGTGGGTCTTACTGGGTAAAACGGGTTTATTGGCTTGGTTAACAGTTCTTTTGTGATGCCAGTACACAAATTAAACAATTAATTCGACATGGCTCAGTATTTATAGCTATTGTTCAACTGTCGAATATCTTATTGGTTTCGCTAAAACGGTTTTTATTTAACGGAGAGTTTTATTATGAAAAAGCAAATGCAGGCAGGTTTTACCTTGATCGAATTAATGATCGTTGTAGCGATTATTGGTATTTTAGCGGCGGTGGCATTGCCGGCTTATCAACAGTATTCAGATAAGGCTCGATTTACTGAAGTTGTGATGGCAACAAATGCAGCAAAAACTGCGCTTGAAGTTTGTGGTCAAGTACAGGGTACTTTTGTAGCTGCTAGTTGTGGTCCTGGTGTTAATGGCGTTCCTGCTGATATTGCAGGTCAGGCTCTACCTAGTGCATTTAGTGGTGTTGCTGTTACAGGTGGAACGGCTGTAGCAGTTCTTATTACGGCAACTCCAAATGCTCAAGGTGGTATAGTTGTTGGTGACACTTATACCTTAACTGGTACATTGGCAAATGGGAGAGTTACTTGGACTCCTGGTGGAGGCTGTGCAGCTAATGGTCTCTGTTAATTTATAGATTAAATTCTTAATAATCATATTTTAAACAAAAAAATCGCGGCAATTGCCGCGATTTTTTTACGCGCAAAATATAATACTAATCAGTTAAAAACCGCATCGATAAATCAATAGCGGTCACATGCTTAGTCAACGCACCAATCGAAATATAATCCACACCTGTAGCCGCTAAACTCGCTAAGCTTACTTCGCTCACATTCCCTGATGCTTCTAACTTAGCGCGCCCTTGATTAATATCAACAGCTTGTTCTAAATCTTTAATCGAAAAATTATCCAGCATTACAATATCAGCTTGCGCCGCTAAAGCCTGTTCTAATTCATCTAAATTTTCGACTTCCACTTCAACGGGTTTATCCGGATGCTTTGCTTTAGCGGTTGTTACCGCATCAGTTATAGACCCACAAGCAGCAATATGATTTTCTTTAATTAAATAAGCATCGTATAAGCCAATGCGATGATTAAAACAGCCACCACAACTCACCGCGTATTTTTGCGCGGTGCGTAAACCGGGAATAGTCTTGCGCGTATCTAACAACTTAACCGATGTGTGGGCGGTGAGTTGGGCATAGCGATCACATAATGTGGCTGTGCCTGATAGCAGTTGTAAGAAATTAAGCGCGGTGCGCTCGCCCGTTAAAATACTGCGCGCTGAGCCGTTTAGCGTAAAGAGCGTTTGATCTGCCTCTACACGATCACCCTCGCTGACCGACCAATCAATGGTGACTGAGCTATCGAGTTGAGCAAAGGTTTCGTTAACCCAATCCACACCACAAACAATAGCCGGTTCGCGTGTAATCACCTTGGCCAGATACTGTGTATCGGCAGCTACTAATTCAGCTGTGATATCACCACTGCCAATATCTTCGCTAAGTGCTTCGCGGACAGCACGGGTAATGTCAGTGTTTAATAATGGCGTATTGATCATATTTTATTGGCGTAGGGTTGATGCTGAATTTATTAAAGTCGTTGATATCAGTGCGTTTCAATAGTGTCGATAGTATAAAGCCGAAATAGCTTCATGGTGTAGGCTTTGCCAAATAATACAAGCGATTAAGCGCTCGGGTTGACGGCGTTTATTGGACTAAAAACAACTGCCCATCGCGCTGGGTAAATTCAATTTGCGACAGTGCACTCATGCCCAGCAATAAGCCATTCATGCCGTTCATCCCTGGATTAATATCGGCAGCGACATTATTTAATACGATATTGCCCATTTCTAAACGGTAGATAGTGGTGGTATAGGTGCGGACTTGGCCGTTGGCGGTTTGCGCATAACTTTGGCGACCTTTAACCAAACCTAAGTCACTGGCCATATCTTCAGGCACGGCAACCCGTGTCGCGCCAGTATCTAATAGCAGGGTAGCTTTATGGCCATTGACCTTACCAGTAACAACAAAGTGATTTTGGCGGTTGGCTTGTAATATCAATGTCTGGCGGCCTTCAATCCATTGCGTATCGGGCTTTTGGTTGGGGTTGGCTTGACGCTGTTCTTCGCCAGTAAAGTAAATAACCAGCATCGCCAATAAGATAAGCCATGCAATAACCGTCATACCCAGCCCCATTGAGCGTGATGAAGTGTTTTCGTTATTGTCAGGGTTGGGCTCGTTGGTCATGGTTTTTTCTCTAAACGGTTTACGTACTTCTTTTCTTTAAGATGATTCGGCTAATGTTTGATACAGCTAAAGCCTGATACGGCCAGTGTCTGTCGACTGGTTCACTTATGGCGTATTGACCCTGATCAAAATGTGATCACCGACTCGTGCTGAATAATGTTTAGTCTACTGCGAAATGCCGTCTGTTTATACTGCTGAAAAGCGTTTATCTCTTCGTCCATTTTTGGCTATATCACCGATTGTAAAGCAGGTCATAAGCAGTATGCCTAAACCAACCGAATCGAATATCGTGGCAATTAATGCCTCTAATGCCTCGTCTAAATCCTCCTCTAATGATGCTGCGGTGCGGCACAGTAGGCCGGTTTATTATCAGGCAAAAATTCATCGTGATATGTCGGCGCCACTGATTCATCTGCAAGAAAAATCACAGCAGTTGTTGATGAAGTCGCTTCAAGATATGTTCGATAAAATTGACGATGCTCTGTTTGAATTGGCCGAGCGATCAGTCAATAACAGCGAACAGAATATTTTCTTTGAATCCATGCGCGAGGTGCGTTTAAAGCGTATTGATATTGAGGCGCAGTATGCCAATAGTTTTGGTGAAGGTTTTGTTGCCTTGTTTCAAACTGCCGCTAGCGATGTTAAGCCACCGCTGGTGTCATCGGCGGATGCCGGTTTGTCGCTAATGGCCGATGAGGCAGTTGAAGAGATGGTAGCCATGGATGCGATGGTGGCTAAAGCTGAGAAGCATCTGTCTCGACCTTTAACAGCGCTTTATGCCCGTATTACTAGTTTGGTGCCAGTCGATATTGGTCGTATCAATAATCCGCTTGGACCGCAGCGTTTATGCGATAAGTTTAGTGATGCCTGCCTGCAACTCAACATTGATATTAAAGCGCGCTTGGTGGTGTTTAAGCTGTTTGATAAATATGTCGTTGGCACGCTCGATAAACTGTATTCACAAGCCAATGAGCAATTAATTGCTAATAACATCTTGCCTGATTTTAGGTTTGCACAGCGGCCTTCTGAGCGTACTAATAAAATTGTCGATAAGGCCAACAGTGTTACTGAAAGCTTGTTACAAGGCGCAGCAACTTCATCGACACAGGCGGGTGATTTTTCGCAGGAGATTTATCAACTGTTACAGCAGTTGAATCACTGTGAGATAAGCAATCCAGCGTCAACTTCACCGCATCCATTAGCCGGTGCATTAAATTTACTGTCTGCCAGTGCTAAACCGGCTATTGGTCATGAATTGTTATTGCAGTTACTGACTACGCTACAACAAGATCCGGCGCGTATTGCTGGTTATAGTGAGACTTTGCAGAACGGCGAACTGAACGGCGAGCAGAGTATTTTGATGCCAAGGCAGTTAACGCAGGGGCTTAGCCAGTCATTAAGCACCATTGCCGACGGCGGTGATCATTCGATTGGGCAGGGCGAGCGCGATGTGATTAGTTTTGTCTCATTGCTCTTTCAGTTTGTCTTAGATGACCGCAGTTTAGCCGAGCCCATGAAGGCGGCAATTAGTCGCTTACAAATACCGATTATTAAAGTCGCGATGCAAGATGCGAGCTTTTTCTCTGAGCAAGGTCATCCGGCGAGGCGTTTGTTAAATGAAATGACGAACGCTGCATTGGGTTGGATTGCCGAGGATAATTATCAAAATGACAGTTTATATCAGTCGATTTGCGCGACCATTGAGCGTGTAAACAATGATTTTATTGATGACACGCAGTTATTCTCGGATGTGTTAGCCGATTTTATTTCGTTTGTTGACCACGAGAAAAAACGCGCGGATTTACGAGAGAAGCGCGTGGTGGATGCCGAGACGGGACGCGATCTTTCAGAGAGTGCTCGCGACTACGTTGCGCAATTAATTGCATCAAAAAATTTAGACCACTGTGCGCCTGAATTTGTCGCCACCATGATTGAAGATAGCTGGAATAACCGATTGTTTTTAACTTATTTGAAAAAAGGCATTGAAAGTCAGGAATGGTTAGATGCTGTGGCGGCAATGGATGATTTGTTATGGACGGTTGCACCAGAGCGATTTATTGGTGATTGGGCGGGCATTATTCATCGCATTCCCGAAATGCTCAAAGCGTTACGACAAGGTCTAGACAGTATTAATTATGATAGTTATGCGGCAGATGAGTTTTTTACTCATTTAGAGCACTTCCATTTAGATGTGATGCAGCGTCCCGAGCCGATGGCTTACTACAACGTTCCCTCTAATGCGGTACCTGTTTACGCCATGACGGAAGCGGTTGAGCCTGAAGACGTCATGCTGACTATTGCCGATGAAGATAATGACCCTTATATAGCTAAGGCCAAAATGCTAGGCGTTGGGCAATGGGTTGAATTTATCAATGTTGATGAAGAGGGCGATGAATTAGTCACTGGATTTTATTTTCCTGGTGAAGTGTTGGGTATGGATGGCATTGGCCAAAATCGTCATGAAAGTTCGGCTGTTGCACTAGAGACTTCGTCGGTATGCGAAATTCCTTTTGATCATCTTGGCGAGTTAAGTCAGGCCATACCCATGTTACAGCACAATTGCTTTCAACTAATGAGTCAAGAAATTGTTGAGGACAGGCGTTTAATGGCATTGCTCAGTAAGCGCCATGCCGATCAGCGTGTCGCGACTTTTTTATTGACTATTTCTGCTCGTAAGGCGCGTAGTCGTTTATCGGATACGGTTTTTAGATTGCCTATGTCGAGGGCTGATATGGGAAATTATTTAGGGTTAACGGTCGAAACCATTAGTCGTGTCTTTAATCGTTTGCAAAAGCAGCAAGTATTGTTAGTCAATAATAAAGAGATCACAGTTTTAGATAAAGAAGCCCTATGTATTGCGGCTGGATTAAAAGTGGCTGTGGCTTAAATGGTTTAAGTGGATTAGGTTTGATTTAGATCAAGGTTAGAATCCATAGCTTCGCTTATTGTATTAGCTGTTATTAATTCAATAAGCGGGAGTGTGCTGAATGCAAGCGGAAGATAAATGCGTGGTGATGAATATTGTTAAAGCAGTAATGACCATTGTGATTGTAGCGTTCTTTTTAATTTATGTGTCTAGGAGTTTTGGTTAACGATGGCACTCACCATTCACTTTTTAATTATTCGTGGCAAATGCAATTAACGCAGCAGTAACAGCTACATTTAGCGACTCAACCTCGTTATGCATAGGAATATAAACACTGTAGTCAGCCTGCGACTGCGTCTGCTCAGATACACCATCCGTCTCATTGCCTAACACAAATACTGTGGGTGCTGCTGGCTGTTGAGTCAGGGCTTGTAAACTTATACTACCTTCTGCACACAGTGTGGCAACTTTAACGCCGCGTTGCTGCAGCGCCGAAGTCGCATCGCTTAATTTTTCACAGCGAATAATCGGACATTTAAAAATAGCACCAGCACTGGATTTAATCACCAGTGGTCCTAAGGTGGCCGATCCTTGTTTCGGAATAATTAATCCGCGAATACCGGCCGCTGCCGCTGAACGAATAATCATGCCTAAATTCTGTGGGTTTGAAACATTATCAACAGCAAGAAAACGATCGCGACTATCCACCTCATAGTCGCTCATAAAGCTGGTGAGTTGCTGGTAGCCGGGTAGGGCAAGATCGGCGGCAACGCCTTGATCTTGTTTACTGCTTCGCGAGATACGTGACAACGCCAGCTTGTCGATATGTTCGGTAGCAATACCTCTCTGTTCAGCCAGCGCCTCTATTTTTACTAGGATAGGTGCTTTTTTATTGCTGGTAGCCAAATGCACACGATAAATCGGTATTGAAGGGTCTTGCAACGCTTCTAATACCGGCTTGCGGCCGTAAATGGTGAGCATGTTTTCAAAACGATTTTTCTTCTGCTGATAATCTTGGCTGTCGTTCATAGTATTGGTTCAAAGTGTTTTGTTTGTTTAAAGAGTGTTTTCACTCATTCTATTGCGGCGACAAATATACTCTGTGTGGCTGCCATTGCACGTAATCCTTCTGGTAAGTCGTCGCCTTTTCTATTCAAGTTAGCTCTATCTGTCTCAGCCCCCCTAATTAGGGCCTATTTTGGCGCTCTGATTTTTCATTATGCACTGCATTGGTGCTTATGGTTGTTTGTGCTGTACAAAGCACCGCCAAAGGGCAAATAAATCGACCAAATCACCACAAAAGCACTCGATTTGCACTGAAAAAGCTCATAAGATCGCGGCACATTAAAGGTTTAGTGATTGCTATTGCAGTCACTAGACGTTTAACAAAACAAATTTAATAACATGCTATTGGGGAGTTCTACCTTGAATATTGAACAATTAATTAAAACGACAGTAACTGGCCTTGCCGGTTTTCTGTTTTCTGTTGCTGCTGCCGCGCAAGACGAGCTAAGTGGTGCTAACACTTCATGGATCATGACATCGACGGCATTAGTGCTGTTTATGACATTGCCTGGTTTAGCGTTATTTTATGCCGGTCTGGTTCGCTCTAAAAACGTATTGTCAGTATTAATGCAGTGCTTCTCTATTGCCTGTGTTGCTTCTGTTGTTTGGTTTGTTGCGGGTTACAGCTTAGCGTTTAGTGAAGGCAATAACTTTATTGGTGACCTAAGCAATATGTTTCTTGCCAATGTAGGTGAAGGCACGATGTCAGGTGATATTCCTGAAAGTGTATTCCTTATGTTCCAAATGACGTTCGCTATTATCACACCTGCACTGGTTGTTGGTGGTTTTGCAGAGCGTATTAAATTCAGTGCGGTGATGTTGTTCACTGTCTTTTGGTTGTTAGCTGTTTACGCACCCGTATGTCATTGGGTATGGGGCGGCGGTTGGTTGGGTGACAAAGGTGCACTCGATTTTGCTGGCGGTATTGTTGTTCACATTACAGCAGGTGTTGCGGCTTTAGTTGCGGCGCTTATGGTTGGCCCACGTAATGGTTTTCCAACTACGCCTATGCCTCCACACAATCTAACATTATCAGTTGCTGGTGCAGGCATGCTATGGGTCGGTTGGTTCGGCTTTAATGGCGGTAGTGCATTAGGGGCTAACGGTGATGCTGGTATGGCTATATTGGTAACTCATTTGTCAGCGGCTTGTGGTGCGGCAACATGGTCTGTTATTGAGTGGGTTAAATACGGTAAGCCTAGCGTATTAGGTATTATCACTGGCATGGTTGCTGGTCTAGGTACTATTACACCGGCTTCAGGCTTTGTTGGTCCTGCTGGTGCAGTGATCATTGGTATTTCAGCTGGTTTCGTCTGCTTCTATGCAACGATGTACATGAAGCAAGCGCTTAAAATTGATGACTCACTTGACGTTATGCCGGTTCACGGCGTGGGCGGCATTTTGGGTACATTAGCAGTAGCCATCTTTGCTAGCTCAGAGCTTGGTTTATTCAGCGGCCAAGGTTTAGATAACAGCATTGGTGAGCAGTTAAGTATTCAAGCAACGGGTATTGTTGCAACGGTTGCTTACACAGCGGTTGTTACTTATATCATCTTTAAAGTTATCGGTTTAATAACTGGTGGCATTCGAGTTGATGAAGATCAAGAGTCTGAAGGTCTTGATTTGGTATCGCATAACGAAAGAGGTTATGACATCTAGTCTTAGCTTTAAAAATAATTGGCGATAGTTATTTCGCTAATAAAAAAACCGCTTATTCGTAAGCGGTTTTTTTTTACTTAAAATTGATGGTTTTCTTTAAGCCAGCTTAGATAATCTTGATAGGGTATGGGGCGGGAAATTAAATAGCCCTGAGCATAATCGCAGCCCATGGACTTTAATAAGTCTAACGTCTCACTGTCTTCCACACCTTCGGCAACAACATCAAGATTAAAAGCATGGGCTAAATCGATAATGAGTTTAACGATATTCCTGTCGCCTTCGTTATGCAGCATGTTGTTAACAAAGAAACGATCTATTTTTAATTCATCAGCAGGAATATGTTTAAAGTAGGCCAGCGACGAATAGCCGGTACCAAAATCATCAATTGATATTCTTACGCCTGTCTCGCGTACCTTGCTTAAATAATCAAAGGCGAGCTCTTTATCTTTTATCAATACATCTTCGGTAATCTCTAGCGTAAGTCGATTAGGTTCAACATCCCAAAGGGCTAAGGCTTGCTCTACCAGCTCATACAGTGCTTTAGAAGTAACCGAGTTAGCTGGAATGTTGACGCTAACGCCGCCTTTATGTGAGCTGCCTATTTCACTTAAATGCTTCAACGCGGTATTAACTAGCCAGTTAATTAAATCTAACTCTGATCCTAAGTGCTCAATAAGCGGGATGGTGATATCCGGCGCAATAAGACCGTGGTCAGCGGTTGGCCAGCGGATTAGTGCTTCAGCATAAGCGCCTTGATGGTTGTCTGGGTTGTTAATACATAGCTTAGGTTGGTAGTAAAGCTCAAGTTCATCTTGCTGCATGGCGACATGTAAGTTGTTTAATAACTCCCATTTTAATTGGTCGCTGGATTGCTGTTCATTTTTACCCAGCATGGTATAGGGTTGGTTACTGGTCTTGGCGTGCTTAAGGGCTAGCTCGGTATCAAGCAATAATTTATTTGCATCGATATGGTTGGCATAGTTATAGGCAATGCCGATATTAACCGTGATTTTTAAACTATGGTTTTGCCATTCAAATACGCCTTTAAATAAGGCCAGTATTTGCTCGGCGCAAATTACTGCAAAGCCAGGGCTTTTTAACTTAGGAAGTAAGATGCCGAATTCATCATTGCCCAAATAGTGCAAGATAAAGGTGTCATGCGGTAGCTGAAGCAGTCGTTCATTAATGGCTGATAAAATTGCATCACCACAGGCGCTACCAAAGCTACGATTGAGCTCATGGAAATCTCGAATGTCGATAATAGCCAATGCAGTGAGATGCTCGTTATTACTGCCTTCAAGCGCGCCCTCTAAAGCCTCAAGCAAAGCCTGACGCTGTGGTGATAAGCGGTGTAACTCTGTGTCAGGCATATGGATTAACCAATCATTCAATCGTTAAGCTATTAATCATAGCAGACTGCAGTCAATGCGTGTTGTTGTTCAGTCAGGGGTGGGTAATCTAGATAGCTTAGAAAGGTTGCTGAAGCGTATGGAGTAGTTGCTGGTTGATAGGGCAGTTAATACCTTGTTCTTGCGCAAGTTTGACGATATAGCCATTGATGGCGTCTAACTCTAATCGACGACCTAATTGCGCGTCTTTAAGCATTGATGAGGTATTTTGCGCGGTTTGTATTGCCACTGCCTTTGCTAAATCAAACAGCGTTTCTGAGCTGATCGCCGTTGGGTTGATAGATAGCGTATTGAAAATATGACTGAGCTCTTCACAAAGGTTTCGTATCTCAGAGTGATATTTCGGATTAGAAAACAGCTCCCCATTTTTGCATTGATGAATCACGGTAAGCGGATTAATAACGCAGTTGATAAGCATCTTTTGCCAAAGTACCGCATGTAAGTTTTCTTGCAGACTATGCTGCAAATAAAAGTTGGCGGGTAATAAATGACGGGTTATTTTTTGCTGCCTATTAGGACTGGCGCTGGAAGTTGCATACGCACCAATAAACGTATGCCCAATGCCTGTATGCGCAACTTGAAAAGGTGAATGCATCAACGCGCCGTCAGAAGTAATACCTAACAGCAGTTGATTTTTTTTGCTGTGTTTATGTAACTGCTGCTGCATTGCTTCATGCATACCCATGCCATTGCACAGTGATAAAACAGTTGCGGATGCAGATAGGGCGGGCAAGATCGATTTGAGTGCAGTATTAGCATCATAGGCTTTGGTGGCAATAACGCAGTGTTGGATTACTGTTTTGCTTGCGATTAATTCGTGCGCAGTGGCAGTGTTAATATCCGCGTGGCGGCTATCGTTATCCATTGTTGATAGAGTAATGCGTTGTGTCGAATGCGAGTTATTATTCGTCGTGTTGGATATGCTTTGTCCGTTAATTGACGCGTGCTCTCGCATAATAAGAGTGACACTATGGCCAGCCTCTTTAAGCGCGTAAGCCCACAGGCAGCCGATAGCGCCGGCACCGATAATGTACCAGCTTTGATGCGCTTCTTGATGAGAGTCTTGCTGATCTGTTTTCACGTTAATATGGTCTTTGCCTATCAATATGGTCTTTGTCTATTAATATAGTCCTTGTATATGAGCTGCTTAATTTCGCATATAGTTTTGTTTATAGCAACGCGTTAAACTGCCTCAACAGAAATAAATGAAGCTTTTAGGAGTTATCCCATGCCATCGTTTGATATTGTATCTGAAGTTGATTTGCATCAGCTTACCAATGCTGTAGACCAAGCCGGTCGTGTTATTGCTAACCGTTTTGACTTTAAAGGTATTGATGCCAGATTTGAACGTGATCAGCGAACAGTCACTTTATTTGCTGAAGCTGAATTTCAGATTCAGCAAATGACCGACATCTTGCAAAGTGCGCTACACAAATGTGATATTGATATTGGCTGTATGGATTTTGCAGATATTGTTTTAACGGGTATGCAGTGCAAACAGTCAGTCACATTAAAGCACGGCATAGATACCGATACCTGTAAGAAAATTGTTAAGGCAATTAAAGGTGAAAAGCTAAAAGTGCAATCGACGATTCAAAGTGAGCAGGTGAGGGTGACAGGCAAAAAACGTGATGACTTGCAGACGGTAATCGCTTTTGTTCGCGGGCAGGATTTTGGCCTGCCGCTGCAAGTCAGTAACTTTAGGGATTAGTTAAGAATTCAGTTAAGGGATTAGTTATCCAGACTGTCTTCTGCGATGAAGTATTTAGGATCTTCGATCACATTGACCTCACAGAGATTGCCGGCCTTATGCAGTAGGTTCACACACTCGGCACTAAGGTGCACTAAATGCAGTTTTTTCCCTGCATTCAAGTAGCGTTCGGCCAGTGTATCAATAGCTTCAAGTCCCGAGTGATCAGCAACGCGTGAGCGAGCAAAATCAATAACCACGTCTTCATTATCTTTACTGATATCAAACTGTTCCAAAAACGAAGTCACTGAGCCAAAAAACAAAGGTCCAATAACCGCATAAACGGTTGAGCCTTGATGATCTTCGCGCGAAAGAATGCGAATGCGTTTAGCGTGACCCCATGCAAAGACCAGAGCTGAAACAATGACACCCAATACCACAGCAACAGCAAGATCGGTTACAACCGTTACTGCTGATACCAATATTAATATCAGTGCATCGCTAGGCGGTACCTTGCCCATAATGCGAAAGCTACTCCACTCAAACGTGCCAATAACAACAATAAACATAACGCCAATTAACGCAGCTAATGGAATACGTTCAATTAACGGTGAGGCAACTAGAATAAACAACAGTAAGCAAAGTGCAGCAGTAATGCCTGACAGTCGTCCACGGCCACCTGAGTTCACGTTAATCATACTTTGACCAATCATCGCGCAACCACCCATGCCGCCAAAAAAGCCAGTCACCGTATTAGCAACACCTTGACCAATACACTCGCGATTACCACGTCCACGTGATTCAGTTATTTCGTCGACCAGTCGCAAAGTTAATAACGATTCAATTAAGCCGATAGCCGCTAAAATAATGGCGTAGGGAAGGATGATGCCCAAGGTCTCAAGATTGATAGCAACCATTGGAATATGAAAGCTAGGCAAGCCACCCTTAATTGATGCAACATCACCGACAACGCGCGTATCAAGGTCTAAGCCAAATACCAGCAGTGTGACGGCAGCGATAGCCGCCAGTGAAGAGGGGATGATAGTCGTAATACGAGGCAAAAAATGAATGATAATCATGGTGATGGCAACCAATCCAACCAGCAACTGCATCTCCGTGCCTTCAAGCCAAGCAACATCAATAATGCTGCCTTCCATAAAGGTACCGCTTAGCCAGCCTGGCTCGCCTGCCGTTCCAAACTGACTGAGTTGCGCAAGAAAGATAACAATGGCGAGGCCGTTAACAAAACCTAGCATCACGGGGTGAGGTACCATACGAATAAATTTACCCAGCTTAAAAATACCAGCACTGATTTGCAGTATCCCCATTAGCACAACTGTAGCAAATAAATATTCAACGCCATGATCGGCAACCAGCGCCACCATCACGACAGCAAGTGCGCCAGTTGCGCCAGAGATCATACCGGGACGACCACCAATGCAGGCCGTGATTAAGCCAACGATAAACGCAGAATAAAGGCCTACTAACGGTTCAACACCAGCAACAAAAGCAAAGGCAACGGCTTCGGGAACCAGTGCCAGTGCAACGGTGAGTCCTGAAAGTAGATCATTTTTAATTGTGGCAACACGGCTTGGGTGAAACTCAAACATGGTGTGAATTCTCGAATAGAGGAAAAGTAAGTACGCGTATTATTGCCTCGAGCCTGAGCTCGTAATGGCAGTGAAAGGCTTGTATCTAAAAGAAGGCCAGTCAGCTGGAATTAGCCTTGAGAGGGGTATCCGCGAAAACGCGCGCAGTTTAATAAATGCGCTTTGGCAATACAATCACTCAGGCTGTTTGATCGTGTGAATAGCTCACGAAATACGACTATCGCTGTTTTTTACTGCGCTAATATGGCGCGCTTTTCCTTAATATTAATTAACCTTTTTGATTAATACGGGTCAGGCAGCTCTTGTTTCATCAAGCTATGTCATAAATACAGACTTTTAAGCTGTTGATATATATGCGTTATTTTCATTTTATACCTAGAGTAGGTAGTGTAGAGTGTAACTAACAGTTTAATATAGGCTTGACTCGCACAAGTTTGGTGTGTAAAATTCTCCACCAAGTCCTAAAAGAAATCTTTTGGGCTAACTGCAAGGCCTCATGCCTACCACGCAGTTAAAGTCGGATCCCCTAATCTGACTGATGTTTATTTCATCCTGGAAGTACCATTGCTCCCGTTAAATCGGTTGTGGGCCAGAATGAATAAGCTTGTTAAATCTCTAGGGGATTACTCCACTCGTATACTCCTTACCTTTTGTCTCATTTCGACATTTGGGACTGCTTCTTCGTGGGCGAGTGTTGTTAGTCTTCAATCTGGCGAAATCCAGGATATGGTAGCCGTCGATCAAGGCGCTCCAGCATTCTCTTTTAAAACCGACCATACCGATGATGGCGCGGTTTTTCTTACCTTCTGGCTTTATATCGAAAATGGCTACCGTGTTGGTTCCATAGCAACTCCGGTTTCTTGGAATGCTGATTGGTCTGACCACAGTCTTTTTCAACAACGCATTATTAATCGCGATGAGAGTCCATGGACCTTCTCTATGAGTATTGATGATGGTGCGAATATATATACTTCTAATGTGTTAGCGCTTGCTGGTGTATCCGGTGATGAAATCAGTCCTAACGTCACAGAAGGCACACTACTTTTTGACTTCTCTTCGCTTGAGTTCGAATCTGTAGACCTCTCTAATATTTCATCTGTCAGCTTAAATATATCAGGCGTATTGCCGGTTGATAATTATGATCGTGTTGCTGAATACGAGCTTGCCTTTGAGGTTGGTGACGTTAATCCAGTGCCGATACCTTCATCAATGCTGCTGTTTGCCTCTTCATTAATGCTGCTCAGCCTAAGAAAAAAAATAATTAAATCGTTTAAATAATTCTCTCAAAGTAGAGTGAGTTAAGAAGAGTTAATAAGGGTATTAAAATGAATAATAAGAAAATAAAAAATACTATGATTAAATATACTGCGATTAAAAAGATCGGTCGTTCTATTGCACAGTCTATTACACTACTTACTGCTTTATCGATAGCACCTTTTACCTCGGCAGCTATGGTGTCGCTGGATCTAGATGATATTCTGGGTTTTAGTCAAATTAATTTTTCAGGCGGGGTCAGTGCGCAGACACAGCAAACCAATATTGATGAAAATGGCGTTACATTCTTAACCTTCTGGGTAATGGGTAATGGTCAGGCTTCAGCCGATATTGGTAGCGAAAATCTAAGTTTAGATTGGAGTGCATACGATACTTTTTCACAATCTATTTTAAATCATGATGAAAATCCTTGGGACTTTTCTCTTTCAGCATCTGATGGGGCGACTACTGTGACGTCTAATCCGGTCGAAATAGGAGAAGATGAAGAGCAGGTGTTATCAGTTGATTTATCATCATTAGCAAATCTCAATAATATTGAAGAGATTTACGTCACCATTTCTGCGGAATTACCATTGCCAGGTAATGATAGTGTCTCGGAATATGAATTAAGTTTTCAGGTGAGCGAAGTGCCACTACCAGCATCATCATGGTTGTTTAGTTTATCGGTTGCTACATTGATTATTGTTCGAAGAGGCAGATTAAGCGCTTAAGTTATCTTACGAGAAGTTATCGTGCGAGAAGTTATAGCGCAATAAGTTTTACGCTGGATTGAATGTGACTTTACGAAAAGTACCCCTTGCTTACGGAAGTCACATTCAATACCAGTTTATTTTTTTTGATTGATTTCTTTTTTACCTAACCTTTTCTTTATTACGTTTTTCCTCTCCGGCCTTTGTTTTATTCTTCAGTTTATAATTGTTATTCCTAATAGATTAATTATTGTTCAAATCAGTTTTTTGAATATTCCAATCTAACCATGTTTCTAAGCTGTTTAAGAGTGATAGGCTTTAAGTCGTTAGCTATATCGATTTAATCGTTAAGTTTCGATGTTTAACTATCATTTATATATATCAATTTTTTTACAATATCCGAGTCGAATGGAGGCGTACCTTATCTAATAAGGTGCGTCTTTTTTTCTACGGAATACATTCTAATTTTAAAAAAATATGAGAGCATCTTATGAAAACTACACTATCGAAAATGATATGTGTGCTTTCATTAAGTGTTGGATATGGATATGCAGCAACTAATGAAGCACCCAGTAACGCCGAATTGTATGAGATGCTAAAAGCAACTCAGCAGCAACTTTCTTAAGCCAAAGAAAATGTAGTAGGCGCTAATGGCGATTACAGTTTTAAAGTTTTAGATCATGCTGAGACTACAAATACAAAACAGCTTTATCAATTACAAGCAATTCGTGACGGCATGTTGCAAAGCAAGTTGACTTTGGGTGGGCAGATTACAGCCTTAGTTAATTACCAAAAGGCTAACGAAAATACTAAATTTGGCTGGTTAATGCGCCATCTAACTTCAGCTAACCAAATTGGTGAGACATCATCAGAAGCGGTTATTCATTCAAGTAATTTGAATGTAACTGC
This sequence comes from Pseudomonadales bacterium, assembly GCA_028223755.1. Lineage (GTDB taxonomy): Bacteria > Pseudomonadota > Gammaproteobacteria > Pseudomonadales > UBA7434 > UBA7434. Next base: position 24,030 of record JAOIUY010000014.1, read on the forward strand.
GAAATTAGCCGATAGCTTTACGGGTTATGTTGAGTTGCTTTATAACCCTGAGCAAAATTTTGCATCGGGCTCTACTATCACCGGTTTACCACGTAATAACGTTAACGTACGTCGTGCCTATATTTTATGGGGCGATCTCGCTAAATCCCCTGTTTATGCATCACTTGGTAAGATGGATATCCCGTTTGGTTTAAATAATACGGTTAGCCCGTTTACTAATTCGACTAACTGGCATTCATTTGCAGGCCTGGCGTATGGTGGTTTAGTGGGTTATTCAAAAGAGAATATGCATTTGCGTTTTATGGCGATTCAAGGTGGTGCACAGTTCAGAAATGCAAACGCACCAGTTGAAGGTACTAACGTACCATCATTGCTGAATAACTATGCTTTAGATGCAAACATAGACATTGCTATGTCAGGTGATGCGACGTTAAATATTGGTGCAAGTTATCAGTATGGCTCGAGCTATTGTCAGGGCTATGTTGATGATCCTTCAACACATGTTGTACCAGGTCCTGGTGCACCACCAATTAATACTGTGGCTCAAGGTGTAAAACACTTTAATGCTTGTGAAGATAACAATGACGCTATCGCTGTTTATTCTACTTATAGCAATGATGGCTTAATGTTATTAGCTGAGTATGCAGAAACATTGAAAGTTTGGCCGGGTACCTTTAACCCTTATATCCCAGAGTTTGCTGCAGCAAAGAATAAAACCTTTACTGTTGGTGCGCGTCAGTCAGCGGATGTTGGCTTAGCGAATAATGTTGACTTCTCAATTGAGTTTAGCCGCTTTAATGCAGGTCCATCTGGCTCACCTTGGGAGAAGCAAGATCAGTTAGTATTAGGCGCATCTTATTATGTTGCTCCCAATCTTAATTTATTTGCTGAAGCTGTCCGTGTTGAAGGCTGGGTACCACTTAACTTCTTAAGCGGTGGTAATCCTGGTGGCGTTGTGGGTACTTCATGGTCAAGCCAGACTTCGACCACTAATGTATTTACATTAGGTATTCAAGCAGCTTTTTAATTTGATTTGATTCATTTTAATAGTTTAAAAGAGGCGTTTCGTATTTTAGTAGAGTACGAAATGCCTTTTTTATATCTTATTTATGTCTTATAGTTTTCTTTTGTAACCATCTTTTATTATCAATAAGCCTCTTTTTTGTGCCAATCAATACCTCTTCTAAAGTCACAGTTTCACTCTAACGTTATATATTAGCGGCAAATTTTATTGCTCGTTACATGTTGATACATTTTGTTAGAGTTAAGCGATATTTTTTTTACATTTTATCGATACAGTCCTCGCTGTTGTCAGTGGTTTTTTTTTGGCCACTGTAAAGTCTGATGATATTTATCATGGCTAAATAAAAATAAACCTGCTTATCAAAAGTGGGTAAGCGCTGAATAGCGAGGAGAGATATTATGTTAATTAATCATATGGGATTTCATAAAAAACAATTTTTTATATCCATTTTTTCTACGTTCATGTTATCAATGAGTTTACCGAGTCAGGCTGTACCGCAGCTTTACTGTCCAACACCCGGGCTTCACGATGTGGATCCGCGGCGTTCACTGATGGTGACTGAGCGGTCGGTGGTTGCTAATGCACTTAGTTTGCGTCAAGTAATGAAGAAGTTAGTCACAGACGCTGGTGTGCCTGGTTTGACACCAAAAAAATTGTGGAAACAATGGTGGGATACGCAAAATATGAGCCCTGGATTGAACTTGGGTAGTCACTGTGATGATGTCACTAACACTTCGGGTCAAGCGACACTGAGTGATTTCCCGTTAGATTGCGAACGTAATGAAGGGGGTGAAATAAGCATTAACCCTTTCAGTCCTAATTCTAGTGAACAGTATATTCCTATTGCCTTGGTGAATCGTTTAGACCTTGCGCCAGCTAATGGGGCTAACTGTGGCGAATACCGTGTGGTATTTGCGCGTAAAACTGGAATAAACAATGGCGGCGAACGTAATCTTATTATTTTTGAAGCGGTATTGGATAACCCAAAACCTAGCTGTGGTTTAGATGGATGCCGCGCAATAGCCAAATTTTGGGCGAACTTATCGGATGTTAACTCGCCCGTGATGCGCGCTAAAATGTTAAGGAAGTTCTTTCTAAATGGTATACCGTCTGCGGGTGTTGAGCCGGTTATAAGTGTTGAGAATTTTTCACCAGGTACAGGGCAGATTCGTACTAATCAATTTCTTTCGGGCAGCAATCAGCAGCGTTGGCAGCTAAGAGAGTTTAAACTAGCCGAGCTGCAAACTGCTGCGGGTAATACGGTTGGCTTAGAGGTAGTTCCAGTAACAACGAAGGGAACACCGTGGGGTGAGTTATTTGACAATCAATTTGCCGATCCGCGAACACTGCCTTTTATGTTGGATTTTATAGCTGAGGTAGATTCGCTAGCGGACCCACAATTAAAAAATATCACTATGGATACTAATGATATTTACAATGCAGGTCAGAGTACGGCACAGGGCTTTTTAAGTGAGAGTAATTACACGAATCATTTCGATAGTAATGGTCCTTTTGCTGGACAAATACAAACTCAACTAGGCATTTTGGGAAGCAACTTAACGCCAGAGGATATTGTTAATCGTGCACGCACTCAAAATTGCGCAGGCTGTCATCAGCTCAGTAATTTCGACAATTTAGGCGATGGTTTAGTTTGGCCACCTTCGTTGGGCTTTGTCCATATTAGTGAGGCAAGTACAGAGATTATTAATGGCGTGGGTCACTTTGAAATTTCAGAAGCGCTTAGTGACCATTTTCTCCCGGTTAGAGAAACCATTTTTGAAAACTATCTCGATAATAGCTGTATGCCCTGTCTACTTCAGGCTGATCTCTCTAAAGACGATCTTGTGTCGACAGGTTCTGGTTATGGTATTGGTGTAGCGACAGGCACGGGAATAGGAATAGGAATAGGAATAGGAATAGGAATAGGAAGTAACGGCGGTATATTAGGTGGTGTGTCAATTGATATCGAGCCCAAGTCACTTCCCCGAAGAACTGGCAGTGTTGATGCAGTTAAAGCACCACGTCTAGACACCGATAGAGATAAGAAAAATGATTTGGCTGTTATCGTTGAGCGTTTAGATGACAGTTATCTATCGCCTAGTTCAGCCGAGATTATGCGTTTAGACTTAGAGCGTAAAAAAGAGATACCTAGGGAGAACATTGCAGGGACAAATCGGGTGCATTAATTAGCATTAAGAGCTTGCCGAGTAAAAGCGCCGCCTTAAATAGGCGGCGTTTTTTTATCTACGGCAAACGTCTAACTGATTAACTGTTTATTGATGATGTTGATGTTAGGAAAGACCGTGGCGAGTTCTTTGTGAGTGAGCTGCCAATGTTGTTGTAATATCGTTGCAAGCCAGCTACGCGTGTCTGAGGTGGGCTGCAAGTCTCTACCTTGATAAAGCTGTGATTTAGACAGCCCAGGCCACTGCCCAAATACTTGGCCACCATTAAGGCATCCGCCGGCTAAAAACAGTGCTGAACCAGTACCATGATCAGTGCCGCCTGAGCCATTAATGGCAACGGTGCGACCAAACTCAGTAGCAAGTACGACAATCGTGTCATCCCAGGTTTTCCCCAATCCCTGTTTTAATTGTTTTAGTCCTGAGTCTAGTGTTTTAAATTGTCGGTTAAGGCGATTAACTTGTGCGTTATGCGTATCCCAGCCGCTCATTTCTAACATGGCACAACGAGTGTTCTTCTGTTGATTCAATAATTCACCGCACATTTTTGCCAATTTCGGAAAGTTAGCGCGCTTTGATTTTTTAGCGTCTTCCGACAGCATATCGCGGGTATTGAGCCCCGCCTGTAAACGTTCGCTCAATAGAGGTTCATCTTGATAAAGCTGTGCCAAACGATCATATAGATCAGCTTCGGCGTCAGGCAATGTTGAAGGGTATACCGTACTGACAGGAAGTTTACCCCTAAGCGATAGTGGTATAGAGCGAGCAATCGCTAAGGCTTCAGCTTTTTGAGTTGTTTGTTGGCTGGTTTGATAGTGCATTTGGTAACTCTGAAAAGCGCGAGCTAACCAGCCATCATTATAATCTGTACCAGTGAGCCCGCTTTCTAGTTTATCTTGTGCTTCAAAGTGAGAGCGTGTTCGATGCGAAGCCACCGCAACAACGGGTGCCATCTGTTTTTGTTGATACCACTGGTGCAAGGTTTTGAGTTCTGGATGCAAGCTAAAATCTTTATTAAGCGGCAGTACATTTTTAATAATAGGGTTAATTAAATCGGCGCGATGTTTTTTTAGATCCGGATCACTGGTTGGGACAACCGCATGTAAAGAATCCATTGCGCCGCGTAAAACAATCCAAACGATTTTGGGTTGGCGTGCACTTGGTGTATTGGCATATGCGAGAGGTGACGCATGAGAGAGTAACCAGCCGGTTGCACCTAATTTGATAATTTTTCGTCGATTGATCATCTGATAATTACCTATGCAAAAATTCGGGGCTTAATAGCAATAACGCTATAGCTTGTTGGCGGCTTTCGGCACGCTGAATAATTTTTCGTGATTGCTTCGTGAGCGATTCACCAATGACGGTTTCGCCAATATCAATAGCACTTTTATTGACCGCTTGACTTAACTTATTGACCCACTCGATACGTGAAATTAATGCCTCAGGGCCGTTCCAAGTCTCAGCTGTATCATCGTAGCCTGCGGGCGATCCAGCGTTAAAGGGGGCTTGCCCCATAATTTTTAAAGATTGAAGCAGTTGTTTATCGGCCATTTTCGTTGATCCGCAGGCGCGCACGCAAGAGATTAAAAAATCTCGTGGGGTTTTATATTTTTCGGCATTAACAGACCAGCTGGCGGGGTGTTTAATCATAACCGTTAAAACTGATTTAATATGCCCATTTGTTTTTAACCATGCATTTGACATGGCGTTAACTAAATCAGGGTCAGGGTCGTCAGCGATAAAATGACGCGCTATTTTATGACTCATATAGTTAGCAGTAGACGGGTGTACAGCCAAGTCTTGTAGTATGCGTACGCCCTGCAATGCGTTGCGCTGTTTATATTTTTTGCCTAGAATTTTACGCACACCGGGTTCGTGAGCAGCATCACGAAAGTGAAAGCTATCAGAGGCTGCATCACGCTGGCTTTGAGTTTTATTGTTTATCCCCTCATAATTGACGCTCCAGCCTGTGATTGCCATTGCTAGTTCGCGAACATCGTTTTGTGTATAGCCGCCATTTACGCCAAGCGTATGTAATTCTAAAATCTCACGGGATAGGTTTTCATTAAGTCCTTTGCCTCTTCGCTTTCCTATTGTTGATCTTGGTCCTATGGACTGTACATTGTTTAAATAAATCAACATGGCTGGATGTTGCTCAACAGCGATTAACATATTTGCGAAGTAACCGCTTAAATAGGGGGCTATTGCCTCTCGCTCTAACGTTGGTGCTAAAGCGCGCATATTGATATTCGTGGCGCTTACACTAAAGTGGTTTGAAAAAAAGTCCAACAACCTTGCCTGAAAACTATTATTGCTGGTAATAGCATTATTAAGCGTATGGGCTTGCAAACTATAAGCATTCTTTGTCAGCATCCGTCGTGATTGTTTGATCTTATCTTGCGGCGACCCCTCGGCCATCATATTGCTCTGATCTTTACTTATTTTTTTGTTCTGTTTTTTGCTTTTTGAAGATGATTGTTGTTGGCGACGTGTTAATTGTCGAAACTTACCAAGCTGATAAATGATTTCTTTAGAATTATTAAGATTAATTGCTGATGCATAGCTGCCGGTTAACTGGCTGTCTAGATTGATTGGTTTTAATTGACTTATTAACCACTCAGAAGGGTCGCTTGGTTCTTGGTCGGGCTGATTGAATACGCGACCATAACCGAATCGATTAAACGCAATGTCTTTCGAGTTTAAGGACATAACAGCTACCTTAATATGCAATGGGTAAACGTTTTTTATAACTTTATTTATTCACTCTACGATGGATATTAAACGTTTATTACTGAGAATAACAAGTGCTCATGTCTCGTTGTTACATCTGTGTTACAAGATAATTTATTAACTATTAATAATAGGTAAATCACTCCATCGAGTCGTGTAAGCGGGTGATAGAAACTGTTGTCGCATGGCCCATTTTTTTGGGCCACTTGCTGCCGCTATATGTAATGTTCCTTTTCCATAATGGCTATTAATAGTGTCCATTGCGGCCATTATCTGATCGCGTTTTTTTGATTGGCCGGCGTGGAATAAATCAAACTGTAAATGTTGTTTAGGCCTAATATCAATTAAACCTATGCCAGCTTTTTGAAAGCGTAAGCCAGATCGATACATACGTTTAATAGCTTGTTGCGCTGCATCAATAATCAAACTTGTATCATCGGTGGGGTGGGGTAGTTGAACAGCTATAGCATTGCTGTAGTAGTTTGGCTCATACGGTGAGGTATGTAAAAACACATGAATGCCTGTTGTAAAACACTTCTGTTTGCGGAGTTTTTCGGTTGCACGACTCGCATAAGTGGCAATAGCTTGTAGTATGGGTGCAAGTGTTGTGAGTTTTTCGCCAAAACTCCGTGAGCAATAAATTTGTTTTTTGGCTGGCGGCTGCTCTTCAAAGGCAATGCAGGGATTGCCATTTAACTCTTCAATGGTACGCTCAATATTAATGTTTATATGTCGCCGCATAATTTTAGTGTTAGCGCGACTGAGATCGTAAGCAGTATATATATCAAGATCAGCGAGCCGTTTAGCCAGTCTTGATCCTATCCCCCAGACTTTATTAACAGGTAAACGTTTTTGTAGCCATTGCCATTGATGCGGCTTTTCAAGTACACAGACACCATGACAGTGCGAATAATTTTTTGCCGCTTTATTAGCGAGCTTAGCTAAAGTCTTACTGGGCGCAACACCTACACAAACGGGCATGCGTATATGTTGCCATACGGTTTTTTTAATACGTTGGCTATAGCTATCTATGGGTTCTGATATGCCACTTAAATCGAGAAACATTTCATCAATGCTATACACCTCAACCGATGGAGAGAATGTGCTAAGTGTGGTCATCACGCGATTGGATATATCGCCATACAGCGGATAGTTGCTACTAAAAATAGTAACCTTATGTTTACGCAGTAGCGCTTCGACTTTAAAAAACGCCTGTAAATCACCAATGCCTAACGCTTTAGCTTCTTTAGAGCGGGCAATAACAAAGCCATCGTTATTACTTAAAACAACAACAGGTTTATTGCGTAGCTCAGGTCGAAATATTTGTTCGCAGGAAGCATAGCAAGAGTTACAGTCGACAATACCAATCATGGCCAGCCGCGATGGCCGCGTACACTAAATGGAATAACGCCTTCAATGCAGACATCTTGGCCGTCTTGAATATCGATAGAGGGGTAACGTGGGTTAGAAGAAACCAAACGGCGGTTTTTTATATCTAGCCGCTTACAGGTCATCTGACCATCGACATGAGCAACCACCATATCGCCATGACGAGGTTCTAGCGCGCGGTTAACAATCAGCAAGTCTTTATGAAAGATACCGCGAGGCTGCTGACAGTTACCGCTAGCCCAAACCATATGAGTAGCAGCGGGATGTGTGATGAGTAGCTCGTCAAGACTCAGGCGCGCTTCTAAGTAGTCATCGGCTGGCGACTCAAAGCCCGCGGCCGAGATAAATTGGTTGTATAGAGGGTACTGCATAGGAGGGTTTTTCATAATAGGGTGTTTATTTATTTTTATATAACTGTATATACGTACAGTATATAGGTTTTTCTTGCCTAACCAAAGGCCCTTATGGGTTTTCTTAAAAATTTATTTAACTGCTTGAAATTGCAGCTTAATTAAATGGTTAGGTTCTGTATTGGCGAAAGGGTAAGTAGGGTGATGAGGTAAGTTATTGTCTGATGTCCAATTTGTAACGACTCTGTGATTAAAAAACCAACTAAGCGGCTTGTTTTTTGATGGATAAATAGCCCATAATGCGCGCACAGCATAATTCTAATAATAAATGCCTTGAAGCGTTTCACGTATTCAATTTTTTAATGGTTAGAATCAGTGCTCTATTATGGGGTTACCTGGTAAGTCCCTCATGCAAAGTGTTATTACGGCTGCAGCTATATCTAATAGTGAGTCTTATTTTGTGTGAACTCGCCTTGCCAAAAAAATCCTATAACGCTTAAAACCACCGTCGCACCTTATTCGTGCCCGTGTGTTTTACCGGTTATTAAGCCGGTGTAGGGGTTTCCTGGTAGATCCCCCGTACACAAATTATATTCTGACACCTTGTCAGCTTTTGTGTGCGTGCCTACCTAAAATCTCTCAGCTATGAATGTTGTAAAACTGTTTTGCGGTCTACTAACGCTAACTGAGATTTGTTCGGCTTGCTCCAGAGCCAAGGGGGGACGAGTCTTGGTTAGCGAAAGTAGCGTAAGTATAGGAAAGTAGCGTAAGTAGAGAAAGGAAGCGTAAGTAAAGAAAGGAAGCGTAAGAATGAGAATGCAGTGAAAGACAGTAGATAAGAAAGCAGATAAGAAAGCAGTATAGCGAAAGCAAGACGCCTAGAATTAACCTAAAAGGTGTCCCTACCTTTTCTTTAGATCAATCTTTTAGTTATAAACGCTAACGCTTTTAAATATGAGCGATAGTTTTTATGGTTAGCCGCCAACCAAACTTATCATTACACCTGCAGCGACAGCAGAGCCAATAACACCAGCCACATTAGGTCCCATAGCGTGCATCAATAAGAAGTTCTGCGGGTTCGCATTTAATCCCACACGGTTGGATACCCTTGCTGCCATCGGCACAGCAGAAACACCCGCCGAACCAATTAATGGATTAATAGGCGTTTTTGATACCTTGTTCATTAACTTAGCCATTAGTACGCCGCAAGCAGTACCAATAGCAAAAGCGACAATGCCCAGCAATAAAATACCTAAAGTTTTTAAGTCAAGAAATTTATCAGCGCTCAGTTTAGAGCCAACCGATAAGCCTAAAAATATAGTAGTAATATTGATTAAGGCGTTTTGTGTGGTATCACTTAAGCGATCAACAACGCCACATTCGCGCATTAAATTACCTAGACAGAACATACCTAATAACGGTGCGGCTGAGGGAAGAAATAGCGCGACCAAAATTAATAGCACTAGAGGAAAACACACTTTTTCAAGTTTCGAAATAGGGCGCAGTTGCACCATCACAATTTGGCGTTCTTTTTCGGTGGTCAGTGCGCGCATAATTGGCGGTTGAATTAAAGGGACTAGCGCCATATAAGAATAGGCGGCAACGGCAATAGCGCCGAGCAAGTCAGGTGCTAATAGGCTAGCGACATAAATGGCGGTTGGGCCATCGGCACCACCAATAATGCCAATAGCGGCAGCATCGGCAAGCGAAAAGTCCATAAGGCCAAGTGCAGTTAACCCTAGTGCGCCGAGTACTGTAGCAAAGATACCAAATTGCGCGGCAGCACCTAACAATAATGTTTTTGGGTTGGCTAGTAGCGGGCCAAAATCAGTCATTGAGCCGACACCCATAAAGATAATAAGCGGTGCGGCACCACTGGCAATCGATATATTATAAAAGTTATAGAGCATGCCGTTTAAAAAGCCTAAGTCTTTTGCCGTTTGTTCGGCTAAAACATGCAGGCTTGCAGAGGCAGATTCGTAGGCGTAGTAAATATCCTTACCCGATTCCCAGCTTGCCAACTGTAACGATTGCGCTAAGGCTTGAAGCACATCGGGGCTGCCGGAGTTAATAGCATTTTCAACCGCCGAAAAGGCTAAACCAGCCGCGGGAATATTAGCTAGCAGACCACCAAAACCAATCGGTACTAGAAGCAGTGGCTCAAAGCCGCGCTTTATTGCCAAGTACAATAATAAAAGACACACGAGCATCATAATAAATTGGCCTGAGGCCATTTGGTAAATACCCGAGTCGTACCAAAGCGAAAGTAACTTATCCATTAATCAGCTCCGTTATGCGACAGTAATAAGGGTATCGCCTACAGAGACGTAGTTCCCTTCTTTAGCACTTACGCTAACAACCACACCTGAGTGAGCTGCTCTGACTTCGGTTTCCATTTTCATGGCTTCAAGAATAATAATGACATCACCTTGCTGGATACGCTCACCGGCAGCAACATTCACTTTAAAAATGTTACCTGCAAGCGGTGCAACAACGGGCTGGCCAGAACCGCTAGGTAGCGGGGCGGGCGCAGCTGCAGCCGGAGTAGTTGGTGTGATAGCTGAAATATCACTGCCTTCGGCAACTTCTACTACATAACTTTGGCCTGCGACATTGACGGTGTAGGTTTCAGCACCGCCAGCCGAGGTGTTACTAGTTGCTGGTGCAGTAGCTGCAGCCTTGGCTTCTTCGCCAGTTGGAGCAGGTTCAAACATATCGGCATTGCCGCGATTCTGTAAAAACTTAAGTCCGATTTCAGGGAATAAAGCGTAAGTCAGAACATCATCAATTTCGTTATCACCGGCGGCCAATTGAATGTCTTGGTCTTTGGCGATAGTTTGTAAGTCGGTGGTTAATTTATCGAGTTCAGATGTGAGTAGGTCAGCAGGGCGACAAGTAATCGCTTCGCCACCTTCTAACACTTTTGCTTGCAGGTCGACATTAACGGCTGCAGGTGTTGCACCGTATTCACCTTTTAAAACACCTGCTGTTTCTTTTGAAATTGATTTATAACGCTCACCAAAAATAACGTTCATTACCGCTTGAGTGCCGACAATTTGCGAGGTTGGTGTCACTAGCGGAATAAAGCCGAGATCTTCACGCACTCTTGGAATCTCTTCTAACACGGCATCCAGTTTATCTGCAGCGCCTTGATCTTTTAATTGGTTTTCCATGTTAGTCAGCATGCCACCAGGCACTTGAGCAACTAAGATGCGAGAATCTACGCCGCGCAGTGAGCCTTCAAACTTAGCGTATTTCTTTCGTATATCACGAAAGTAAGCAGCAATTTCTTCAAGCAGGTGAATGTTAAGACCGGTATCGCGATCGGTATCTTGCAACATGGCAACTACCGATTCCGTTGGCGAGTGGCCGTAGGTCATGCTCATTGATGAGATAGAGGTATCGATGTTATCAATGCCGGCTTCAATCGCTTTAAGCGCAGTGGCCGTCGACATGCCCGTAGTGGCATGGCATTGCATATGGATAGGAATATTTAATTCTTTTTTAAGGCGTGAGACTAATTCAAAAGCCACATAAGGTTTTAATAAGCCTGCCATATCTTTAATGGCAATAGAGTCAGCACCCATCGACTCGATTTGTTTCGCTAAGTTGACCCACAAATCAATATTGTGAACCGGACTGAGTGTGTAAGAGATAGTGCCTTGCGCGTGCTTACCCACTTTACGCACAGCTTTAATAGAGGTTTCTAAGTTGCGCGGGTCATTAATCGCATCAAAGACACGAAACACATCAACGCCATTAATCGCAGCACGTTCGACGAAACGCTCAACAACATCATCGGCGTAGTGTCGATAGCCTAGAATATTTTGGCCTCGAAACAACATTTGCTGTGGCGTATTAGGCATGGCCTTTTTAAGCTCGCGAATACGCTCCCATGGGTCTTCACCTAAGTAGCGAATGCAGGCATCAAAGGTAGCGCCACCCCAAGACTCGAGAGACCAAAAACCCACTTGATCGAGTTTCTCTGCAATTGGCAACATATCATCTAAGCGCATACGCGTAGCAAATAAAGATTGATGAGCATCGCGCAATACAACATCAGTAATGCCTAGAGGTTTCTTTGTTTCAGTCATGGTCGAGCCTTGTATTAAAAATTTAAATTTAAGCTCGCTGTTTAAAACAGAAAGCATGATCAATGTTGAGGTTTAATGGTGAGAGATAATCGCCATCAATAATCATTATCAACATCAATTGATTAGTGTGTACTTATCTCTATTTTTTATGGCGAATACGATATTTATGAATAGCTGCACTAATGGCCGCTATTAGATGGTCATCGTTGCCTGACAACTTTGTAGCTTCCGCAGGTTTTGCTGCGGGTTCGGGCTTGGCAAAGCGCTGTAAAAAGGAAGACATTATCGTTGTTGCAATAATTAGTAGCACGAGAAACGTCAATACAGTACCCATACCATAAAGCATCAGCTCGACGCCTTGTTGTAGCAGTTGGTTTTGCATTATGCGTTCCTGTTTGTTGTGCGTGTTATTACGCGTTGTTGAGTCTTTTTCTTCAATTTAAGCGTGCTTAAATTGAAGAAAAAACGTAATTTACAGATGATAAGCTGTTTAATCAATAACCAATGAGGCGGATGGATAAATAATCTAAGCCTTAGTTAACTCGTTATAGTCCAAATCGAGAATCAACAACAAATTATCTCCCCATTATAAACGACAGTGCTTACAAATTTATAGTCGGAAGTACGATAAAGTCGCCTATCAACGGCCATCTTGGGTTATTTTCGTACAATTTGGTGAGGTGAAGCTAGCTGTCGCTGTTTAGATTAAGTGGGGGTAAACTTTTTCTTCTTGGGTATAATTGATTTTTTCTCGTGCCATGCTTTTCAACCCTAATTCTAATGAGGTCATTCATGTCTGAGCAACCCTATCATCATCAAGGCGAAAACCTTCCGCCGCATGATCATAACGACCAAAAAATTATTCTTGAGCAAAGTGCTAAGGCTTATTGGCAAGCTAATTTAGCCTTACTCGCTAAATTGTTGCTGGTTTGGTTTGTCGTATCTTTTGGTTGTGGCATTTTACTCGCCGATTGGCTCGATCAGTTTACTTTCTTTGGTTTTAAGCTGGGCTTTTGGTTTGCTCAACAAGGGGCTATTTACGTGTTTGTTGCCCTGATTTTTATTTACGCTTGGCGGATTAATATTATTGAGCGTCACTTTGGGCTGGATGATGATGATGAAAGTGTTAGTAAGAATGAGGTGCACCAATAATGAGCACGCAAATGCTTACCTACTTATTTGTCGGCCTTTCTTTCGCGCTTTATATTGGTATTGCCATTTGGTCGCGAGCCGGATCTACCAAAGATTTTTATGTCGCTGGTGGCGGAGTTCATCCGGTTGTTAATGGTATGGCCACAGCTGCGGATTGGATGAGCGCGGCTTCGTTTATCTCTATGGCGGGTATTATCTCTTTTATCGGCCGTGATGGCTCTGTTTACTTATTAGGTTGGACCGGCGGTTATGTTTTACTGGCACTGCTTTTAGCGCCTTATTTGCGTAAGTTTGGCCGTTTTACTGTGCCTGATTTTATCGGTGAACGTTATTACTCAAAAACCGCACGTATTGTTGCTGTGGTCTGTTTAATCTTTGTTTCGTTTACCTATGTCGCTGGCCAAATGCGTGGTGTTGGCATTGTCTTTTCACGCTTTTTAGAAGTTGAAGTGAATACCGGCGTTATTATTGGTATGGCGGTTGTCTTTATGTATGCCGTGCTTGGTGGCATGAAAGGTATTACTTATACGCAAGTGGCGCAGTACTGTGTTTTGATTTTTGCCTATATGGTTCCCGCTGTTTTTATCTCGATTATGATTACCGGTAATCCGATTCCACAATTGGGTTTTGGTGCCGAAGTAAATGATGGTTCAGGGCTGTCGGTGCTTGAGAAGTTGGATGGCGTATTAATGGATATGGGCTTTAGTGCCTATACCGAAGGCAGTAAATCGACCATTGATGTGCTTGCGATTACTGCGGCACTGATGTTTGGTACGGCTGGCTTGCCGCATGTGTTAGTCCGTTTTTTTACCGTGCCAAAAGTTTCTGATGCGCGTCGTTCAGCCGGTTATGCGCTGGCCTTTATTGCTATTCTTTATACTACAGCGCCTGCTGTTGCTTCCTTTGCACGCTTAAACTTAGTTGATACCGTTCACGACACCGCATATGAAGACGCGCCTGAGTGGTTTGGTAATTGGGAGGCGACAGGGTTAGTTGCTTGGCAAGATAAAAATAATGATGGCGTGATGCAGTACGGTGCTGGTGCGGCACTGTCACCAACTAAGCCTGTATTTACTGATCAAAAGGGCAGTTATGGCCAGCGTGAGTTAAGCAATCAGCCGACTGACTCTGTCAATGAAGTCTATATTGATCGCGATATTATGGTGTTGGCGAATCCAGAAATTGCTAATTTACCCGGCTGGGTAATAGCGTTAGTTGCCGCCGGAGGGGTTGCCGCAGCGCTATCAACAGCAGCAGGCTTACTGTTAGTGATTTCCAGTTCAATATCACACGATTTACTCAAGCAAACCTTAATGCCGAGTATCACGGATAAGCAAGAGCTGTTATTTGCTCGGCTTGCCGCCGCGGTGGCGGTTTGTGTCGCCGGTCTTTTTGGTATTTACCCACCGGCTTTTGTCGCACAGGTGGTTGCCTTCGCTTTTGGTCTGGCGGCGGCCTCGCTGTTTCCAGCGATACTGCTTGGCATTTTTAGCAAGCGGATTAATAAAGAGGGCGCTATAGCCGGAATGTTAGTGGGCTTAGTGTTTACCTTTAGTTATATCGTGTTCTTTAAGTTTTATGCCCCCGAGCTCAATAATGCTGAGTTTTGGCTGCTAGGCATTTCGCCTGAAGGTATTGGCTTTATTGGTATGCTACTCAATATTGCGACAGCCTGTGCCCTGAGTAAGGTGACTGCGCCGCCACCATTACTCGTTCAGGATTTAGTTGACGATATTCGTATTCCTAGCGGAGCTGGTATAGCGCATAACCATTAATAATTAATCGTGACGAGCTGACGTTTATGCGCTTTTATAGGCGGTTTTATGATTTGCATCAAGTGCTTACAGGCGAGTTTGTTAATGACTTTAAGGCGCGTATTTTAAGCTAGTTTTCACAGTTGTATCTTCAAGTTTTGTCGGGTAGTATCCCGCCGAATTTCGATGCCTGACCCTCCTAACACATTTCCAATGTCTTATTGCTTGAGCCTGGTATCAAAAGCACTTAAGCGTGTCTGTAAAAGCGCACGTATAAAAAACAATCCAATCAAAATTTACCAAGGTAATGTATTAAATGTCTAAGAGAGACGGCAAAATATTGTCCCTTTCAGGGATGGATGTGTCCACTGTAAACGAAGGACAGTTGAACGACTATTTTCAAGCCAACCCAGAAAAAGGTATGCATGGCATCGGTTTTAGCGCTTATGAAGAAGGCCAGAAACCCGGTGATGAGTTGAGTTTAGAGCAAGTACAGCGAAGAATGACGATTATTAAGCCCTATGTGCAGTGGGTGCGTTCTTTTTCATGTATTCAAGGGAATGAGTTGATTCCTATGGTTGCTAGACAACAGGGTCTAAAGACCCTTGTTGGTGCATGGTTAGGTGATGACTTAGAAAAAAATGAGCAAGAGATTGAAGCGCTTATTAAGCTCGCCAAAGATGGCTATGTTGATGTTGCCGCAGTCGGCAATGAAGTCATGTACCGTGAAGATCTAACGGAAGAGCAATTGCTTGACTATATCCGTCGTTTTAAAGCGGCTGTTCCCGATGTTCCGGTGGGTTATGTCGATGCATATTATGAATTTGAAGATCGTCCAGCCATTACTGAGTTGTGCGATGTTATACTCGCTAACTGTTATCCTTTCTGGGAAGGTTGCTCAATTGAGTATTCACTGCTATACATGAAGGATATGTATCGCAGAACTGAGAAAGTGGCGGCAGGTAAGAAGGTTATTATCACTGAAACAGGTTGGCCTAATAAAGGACAAACTTTTTATGGTGCGGTGCCTTCACAAGAGAATGCCATTCGCTATTTTCTCAATACCCAACATTGGGCACAAACTGATGAGATTGATATTTTTTACTTCTCTTCGTTTGATGAATCATGGAAGGTAGGTGCCGAAGGTGACGTTGGCGCTTATTGGGGGTTGTGGGATAAAGACGAGAAACTCAAATACGTGTAAAATAAAAACTATGAATAATAAGAATCCATTACCTTCTACTGTTTTGCCTTTTGCTAAAGCGATTTGCTATTCAGGTTATCGCGATGGACAGAGTCCTGAAACTGATGCGCTGCCTTCTTATGAAGAAGTTAAGCAAGATTTACTGATTTTAAAAGGTGAGTGGCAGTCGCTTCGCTTGTATGCAAGTGACGCGCATTCAGAAACAGTATTGGATGTTATTCATAAAGAGAATATGCCCTTTGACGTTATGCTGGGCGCTTATATTACCGCTGAGTTAAGCAACCCTGAATGTCCTTGGGGCGCTGAATATTCGGCAGAAGAGCTAGAAAAAAATAAAGCGCATAACCAAGCAGAGATCACTAAGTTAATAAACTTGGCTAATACTTATAAAGATATTGTGAGTTCAGTATCTATAGGTAATGAAGCTTCGGTAAGCTGGACCGACCATTTGGTACCGGTAGATAGTTTGGTTAATTATGCAGTGCAGCTTAAATCATCAGTTAGTCAGCCAGTCACTTTTTGTGAAAACTATGTGCCGTGGTTAGACAAGTTAAAACCGCTAGTTGATGAGATCGATTTTATTTCTATTCATACTTATCCTGTGTGGGAATATAAAAGTATTCAAGAAGGCTTGGCTTACACCATTGATAATTACAACGCTGTGGCCGAGGCGTATCCGGGTGTTCAAGTAGTTATTACTGAGGCGGGTTGGGCGACTAAGTCAAACGGTCTAGGTATTGATGTCGATAAAGTGAATGAAGTTTATCAAAAGCAATATTTCCAGCAGTTAATGGATTGGGCCGAGCAAGAGCAAGTATTAATTTATTTTTTTGAAGCCTTTGATGAAAACTGGAAAGGTTCATGTGACCCACTAGAGCCTGAAAAGCACTGGGGCTTATACAAAACAGACAGAACCCCCAAGCTGGCTATGTCTGATAGTATGCAGCGACAAGCTAGATAGTTTTATACCGTTATTGCCGAACATGCCGGCGCAAAATGCGCTGGCTCTCTTGTTTCACCAGCGGGCGATTTCGGTACTCCCACAGTAGTTCACGGGCATTTCTGCCGGTTTCTTCAATGTTAACAATCGGCGCTGGGTACTCTCGACCTAGTTGAAAGTCAAACATCTGTTCTTCCATTTGAGTCATTAACCACGGTTGATGCACTAACGTATGAGGCAGTGGTTTTAGTTCAGGTAACCACTGTAGAATAAATTCTGCATCAGGATCTTTTTCTTCTGCTTGTTTAGTGGGATTGTAAATACGAATAGTGTGAATACCGACGACACCGGCTTGCATTTGAAACTGCGGATAGTGAATACCGGGTTCAAAATCGAGAAATTGCCGCGCTAAATACTCAACGCCTAAACGCCAGTCGACTGATAAATGGTGGCATAAAAAACTGACCAACATAGCGCGTGAACGAAAGTTGATATAACCGGTTTTTTTTAGGCAGCGCATAGACGCATCAATTAATGGATAGCCAGTTTTCCCATCTTGCCATGCTTTTAAATGGGCAATAGATTCCGCTGAATCTCCATCGTGATAGGGAAAGTCAAAATAAGCGCGGTTGATCGGTCGCCATTCCATATCTGATTCGTTATCAAATTTTTGCATAAAGTGGCAGTGCCAATGCAGGCGAGATGCGAGCGCGACAAGACTTCTGCGCCAGCCGGGTTTTTTCCAATGTTGAAGCAGTGTCTGATACATTTCTCGCAGGCTGATATTGCCCCAAGCTAAATAGGGCGATAGTCGTGAGCAGTATTTTCGACTATTGAGTGGGCTTGAGATATTCCAATAGTAATCAATACCGCGTTTCTCATGAAAGTCATTCAACGTATTCCAAGCTTGCTCAGAACCGCCTTGTTGAAATTCGGTATCGATAACTTGCCAGTCTTTGATTAATGCTGATGGCGGCAAAAAGCTAGGCTCAAGTGTTAGGTCGCACCAGTTAATTTGGTTAAGGTCAGTCTCTGCCAAAGGTGCGCGCATGACCGCCTTCCAGCGTTTATCCCAATCACGCCTATTTTTAGCGCCGCGAATCACTGCGCCTTGCTGGAATTCATCCCATTGAATACGGCGCCCTTGCGTCCATTGAGTGATGGCTTGGTCACGTTTATAGGTAGCAGCGATGCCCACTTCTTGATGACTATAAATGGATGCGATGCCATGTTCTGTATGCAGGCTATCAAGTACCGATACCGCTTCTCCGTAGGCGATATGCAGCTTGCCATTCACTGTATTCAGTTGTTGTTGTATGTCTTGAAGTGACTGCCAAATAAAGCGCCAGTGACGAATATCGTAGTGTGGATCGTTGATTAAGCTAGGCTCAATAATATACAGCAGCATTAAATTGTTAGATTGCTGACTAGCCTGTAATAGTGGGGGGTGGTCGCTTAAGCGTAAGTCCCGTTTAAGCCAAACAATGTCGATCATTTAATTGGCCAACCATTGGCATCAATATGGTCGATAATCGATTCGCTAGTATGAATGCTGGCATCACTGCCAAGCCAGTGTTGAATAAATTCACCTTTAGGGTCAAATCGCTGTTGCTGTTTAGTTAGGTCAAAGTGACGGCCATCTGCATGGATACTTTTGGGATCCTTGCTGCGCGGGTCTGCACCTACGCCGGCAAGATACTGCCAGTTACCCCAATTGGCGGCAGGGTCGTAATCAATTAACTGGGTTTCAAAATAAGCTGCGCCATAACGCCAGTCGAGTTGTAGCTCGTTAACAAAGCAACTAGCGACAATTTGTCGACCACGGTTAGACATATAACCGGTTTTATTAAGCTGCGTCATACAAGCATTAACTAGTGGGTAGGGGGTGTTGGCATCGGTCCAGCATTTAAAGCGGTCTGGGTAAAAGCTTGATAGAGGGCGACGATTATCAATGCCGGAAAAGCGAAATAATCTTTGTTGATAAATTAGCGCATACCAATAAAAGTATTCACGCCAGAGCAACTCGAAGAATATCCAATAGCTTGAATCGCTGCGTTCGTGTTGACGTTCAAATTGATGCAGTGCGGCGATAACTTGCCGAGCGGATAAGCAGCCATCAGCTAGCCAAGCAGAAAATTTGGTGGAGTTTTCCCAGCCACTAAGTGCGTTGCGAACACTTTTATACTGGTGCGCCCGTTGGTCAGAGAAATAGTGGTTTAAATGCTCTAGGGCAGACTGTTCACCGCCATAAAATATTCCTTTGTTCGTTTGACCATTATCTGTGGCATGCAGTTCAAGCGCATCATCAATATCACTAACCCAGTGTTCGGCTAATTGTGTGTAATTGCTTGGCGATAATGCGACAGGTTTAGGAAGTGTGTATTGATCGGTTAAGGGTTCATCAATAATAAAGTGTTGTTTTTTGATGGCGGTTTCAACAAAGCGACGAAACTTTGAAAAGCTAGGAATGAATTCCTGCGGCGCGAGATTGGCTTGCCGGTGTGCAATATCAATATTCGTTAGCTTACTAATATCGTGTTGGTTAATTAGGCTTAGGTTATCCAGTTCATGCCATTGAAGGGTTTGGCCGCTGGAAAGTTGATCGCTATTATCAAGCAGCCATTGCCATTGCTGCTGCTCGTCAAAAGCGGGGTGCAGACTTCTAAAAACATGTTCAACCTTATATTGTTTTATCAGTTTAGGTAATACGGTTAAGGGGTCGCCTGCAAAGATAAGCAGTTGTTGGCCTTCGCTTTCGAGTTGCTGTTTTAATTGCTTAAGACTTTGCGCTAAAAACTGCCGACGATGTTGCCCCATGCGGACTTGTTGATAGCGACCGGCTGTGAACCATTGCGGCTCAATACAATAGACAACTAAAAGATGTTCCACCGTTTTGGATGCTTGGGCTAAGCAGTGGTTGTCATGACGGCGAAGATCATTGCCTAGCCAGTAAAGTCCAGTTTTTTGCATAGCTTGAATAACCAATGGTGGTGTCTCTGAATTATATTAAATATAACTATTTAATACGTTTAAAATTTATTTCAGACCACTTTATAAAGTCCTGATGCTGATACACATTGATACATAACAATAGGCTAAAGGGATACTTTCATGACGATTTTCTTTTATAGTTATCTCCAAAATCAGCTGTTGTTTCATGAATAAAACGATATTTAAAATGTGGCTGGATTTTTTATTGCAAGGTTGCTTTCTAACGCATTGATATTGCTGCGTTATTATTAATCACACTAAGCAGTAGCTTTGCTGTAATTGTTTGTTTAATGGGCGTTTGATATATTCAAATGGTCAAAAAAAACCTAAAAAGTGATTAAAAATAAAAAAAGGCTTTACCCAATGACAATAAACAGAGCCTCACAAAAAATCTTTAAAAAGACTTCAAAGTTAAAGGGTTTATCTCGCCGTGATTTTATCAAGCAAACATCTTGCTTGGGGTCTGCTGCTGCTATTCAATCCTTAGGTTTGGCAGGTCTATTGGGCGCATCAAAAAGTTTAGCCTCAGAAGATTATAAAGCGCTGGTGTTTATATTTTTAGATGGAGGCAATGATTCCTTTAACATGTTGGTGCCACGAGGTGCTGGTCAGTTACGTGATGATTATGAGGCAGGACGGCGAGTGGTTGCTTTACCTGCTAATGATTTGCAGTCGATTAATTTAGCTGCGCCAGCCACTATTTATGGTGGCGAAAATTATAATGATTTTGGTTTACACCCTGCTTGCGGTCATATGGCCGATCTGTTTAACGATCAAGAGATGTCTATCATTTGTAATGTCGGTAATCTTTATGAGCCGACTTCTCGCGACCAATTTTTAAATGGCGGTAGCACATTGCCGCCACAGCTGTTTTCTCATGCCGATCAACAGCAGCAGTTTCAAAGCGAGCCAGCATTGCCTTTTCGATATGGGTGGGGTGGTCGTTTAGCCGAATTAACTAATAGCTATAACACTTCGAATTTAGTTTCGCCATTAATATCTTTATCGGGTTTAAATGCCTTCCAAGTCAGTCGAGACAGTGTTTTAAATCCTTATGCACTAGGTGCTAATGGTGTCACGCCATTATGGAATTACAACGGCACTAGAAAAACGATGGTTGAAGACTCGATGGCATCGATTGATTCGTCTTCTCATTTAATGATGCAAAAACATCGCGATATATTTGATTCAGCAATTCAAGCTGAGTCGATTATTAACGGTGCTTTTGCCGAGGCTAGTAATACAGGTGTCGATTACGATGCTATTTTTACAGCTGCTGGCGCGGGAAGCTCTCAAATTGGTGGCCGATTAAAGACCATAGCAAAAATGATAGCGGGTCGTTCATCTACTGGAAATAACCGCCCGGTTTATTTTGTTAAGGTCACCGGATTTGATGCCCATCAAAATTTATTAGCTGACCACAGCATACTAATGGGTGAACTTAATGCTGCATTAAAGGGTTTTCGTGATGCGCTCACTCAACAAAATGACTTTGATAAAGTCCTTAGCTTTGTGGGTTCAGAATTTGGCCGCACATTAACGCCTAACGGTAATGATGCATCCACTGGCACCGATCACGCTTGGGGCGGTCATGCCTTAGTTATGGGTGGCATGATTAATGGCGGTCAATTATTTGGTGAGCATCCCGATTTAAAATTAAATCAAGGTTTAGATGCGAGTAATGGAAGAGGGCGATGGGTACCCACCACAGCAACTACTCAATGCGCATCGGTAATTGCACACTGGTTTGGTGTCAGTAAACCGGATCTACCCCAGTTATTTCCAACGGTAGCTAATTTTCCAGATCCTTTTCACAGTGATGCGAAGCTAGGGTTTATCAATCAAGGTGCTGGGGTATGAATATTCATATTCTTCGCTTGCTGCGCTTTAGTCTTGTTACTGTTGCCTTTTTAGCTAGTGCTTTTGCATTCGCTCAGCAGCAATTTAGCTATCGCGTTTTTCTTGATACCGATAACAACCTATCAAATATCAGTAGTAACGGTTGTAGCTATGATATTGGAACGATAGCAGCCCCTAACGATATTGATGGTTTTGAATATCATCTTGAGTTAACCATGCTTGCGCCGGGTGAAATTGACCAATATGGGATAAGCGGCCAAATTATTTCTTGCGATAGTGGTAGCTGGCATTATGCGAATGCAGAGGCCTTATCTAACGATATATGGCCTAGCGATATATGGACGACAACACTCAGCCAAACGCCAAACGAAGCCGATAGTATTGAAGCGTTTATTCCAAGTAGTGTGCTTGAGGGTGCTTATCAAGTTCGAGTCGTTTTTCAGGCTGAAAATCTTAGTAGTAATGAAGTTGATAGCTTGGAAGTCGATGCTGGCTCGCCGATTGTTTTCTATTTGGCGTCCACTGAGAATATTCCAATTTTACCAAACGCTGCGCTGCTTCTATTGCTGTTGGTTCTTGTCGTGGTTGCGGTAAAAGCCAAACAGCTACGCAATTCTATTTCTGGTTTCATTATTGTTGTCGGTTTAAGCGGCACGCTGTATATGAACAATGTTGATGGTGAATTAAATAACCATTGCAGCCTGTGGGGTTGGTGTATTGATTGGAGTGGCGAGCTGCCTATTGCGTCTGACGCTATTGGTGATACGGCGGATACTGCCGTCGATTTACATAATGTATATATGGCAGAAACGAATGATGGTGATCTTGCTGTTCGTATTGATGTCGGTGATGTCACTAACGCCTGTCTGTCTTTATCACCCTGTGATAGCAATGCTTCATGCAGCAATGAGCCAACAGGTTATAGCTGTACTTGTAATCAAGATTTTTCTGGCGATGGCAGTTTTTGTGCTTACACACCCAATGGTGATGATGATGGCGACTTGATTGATCAGTTAGTTGATAACTGTCCCACAGTGCCTAACCCGTTACAGTCAGACCTTGATGCTGATGGCGTTGGTGATTTGTGTGATGCAACGCCTAACCCTTTTGTGTCTATTAATTCAATCACTAGTCTCGCTATAGAAAAAAGTCAGCAGGCGGCACAGTTTTCGATTGATAGAACTGCAGGTACTGCAGAGCTAACCGTTAATTTTAATCTTAGTGGTAACCCTAACCCCGTCAAAGGTTCGGCATCAGCAAATGATTACCAATTAGTTTACGCCGATGGCAGTTCAGTAGGGCAGTCATTGACGCTGCTCGAAAATCAGAGCACGCGACTGGTTTACTTACAACCGGTCGATGATGTATTGCACGAAGTGCCAGAGATGGTAAGGCTTACATTAGCTAATGGTGTCGGTTACGCGTTAAGTGTCACTCAGAGCAATACGGCTAGCTTAATGATTGCCGATGCGAGTAATGACAGTGCCAATGCGAAAGTATTCTTTGGTGTTTTCGCGCCACAAGATAATGCGGTTACGTCTGGTTCGGGCGTGTTAAGCCTAATTGTTGATGGCGATAATGATAATGCCTTATTGAATTATAACTTTTCCAATTTAAGTGCCGAGCAAACGGATCAACATATTCATTTATCACCATCGGGTACGGTTATTAAAGATGTCAATGCCTATGGTAGCGTTTATGACTTTCAATGGGACTTAGCGCCGGGTGGTATTTTCACCACCGAGCAAGCCATGCTTGATGCTTTGTATAGCGGTCAGTTTTACATCAATATTCATACGGCAAATTATCCAGCTGGTGAGATTTCAGCGAGCTTTATTTATAACGAAGCGATTGAGCCGCCCGAAGAAACCGAGTTAACTGCCGAAGATGTTGATAGAGATATTATTCGCTTTTTAACGCAGGCGACATTTGGTGCTACGCCAGAGCAATACACAGCGCTACGCAGCCAGATTGCAACTGATGGTAGCAATCGATTACAAGTCTACAGCGATTGGATTGATGAGCAGATAGCTTTACCTCAAACCAGTATGTATGACTTAATGGAGAGTAGTATTCCATTATTTTCTTTTGGTGATACGCCTTCAAATATGTATGGTTTATCTGAGCCAACCTACCATATACGTCGCGATGCGTTTTGGCCTATGGCTGTGTACGGCAAAGATCAACTACGACAGCGAATGGCATTTGCCCTGAGTCAAATTTTAGTGATTAGTGATTCGCAAGCGACAATTCGCAAAGGGCATCGAGGCACTGCGAATTATTGGGATCACCTTGCCAGTCATGCTTTTGGTTTTTACAACGATGCATTACACGATACAACCTTGCATCCTATTATGGGCACTTGGCTGAGTCATTTACGCAATAAAAAACCCGACTCAGTTGTTGGCTCTTACCCTGACGAAAACTACGCGCGCGAAGTCATGCAGTTGTTTAGTTTTGGTCTGGTTCATCGTGAGAAAAACGGCAATATCATTTTAGGCGAAGATAACTTACCGAAAGCGACTTATGATAATGATGTTATCCGCGATATGGCCAGAGTATTTACGGGCCTTGGGTTTAGTTACATAACTCAAAATGGCGTTAAAACCGTGAATAATTATTATGAGCGCGGTGATCAGGCTTATAACCAGCAGCATCGTTGGACCAACCCAATGAAGTTTTTTGTTCAATGGCATGACTATGATGCAAAGACTTTATTTACAGATAATGACATCCCTATTGTTATTGACGCGGCAACCAGTCAATCAACAAGTACGGCTGATACAGAGTTGAGGTTTGTTATTGATGCGCTAGTGAGTCATCAAACCACCGCGCCTTTTATTAGTCGCCTGTTGATACAGCGTTTTGTCACCTCTAATCCGAGCCCTAATTATATTGAGCGAGTGGCTAATGCTTTTGGTAGCAGTGGTGATTTAACAGCGGTAATGAAAACTATTTTATTAGACCCAGAAGCGCGCAATCCGAATGTGCTTAACTCAACCACCTATGGCAAGTTAAAAGAGCCGGTATTGCATTTTGCGGCTACCATGCGCTTGTTCCAGGGAGGCTCTCAGATTAGTTTTAACGATAGCACTTCACCATTGTATCCATTACGTGACTTTTATGACGATGGTGCGAGTTTGATGCGTATTGAGAACTTAGGTTTAGGTCAGCGATCGCTTGGTGCTGATTCGGTATTTAATTTTTACCTACCCGACTTTTCGCCGACAGGTGAGTTAGCCAGCCAGTCGTTAGTTGCGCCTGAGTTTCAGTTAATGACCGAGTCACAAGTTTTTGCGACGATGAATGTTTATAATCGCGCACTCAATGAGAATATGTATTCTTATCGCTCGTTTAATTTTTCTAACTTTACTGCGGAGCAATTAAAAGTAAAATTAAGCCCAGCACGTTTGCAGGCTATTGTTCAGGCTACTGCAGGTTCTGATCTGGATAAAGCTGAAGCGGTTGTGGATTATTTAGATTTTTATTTGAATGCTGGCAAGTTGAAGTACACCAATAACACGGGTACTCGTGATGCCTTAATTCAAGCTATTTCATCGGCGGGTAACGAAATAGATCGTTTTAATAATGCAGTTTATGGCGTGAGTACCAGTCCAGAGTTTTTGATTCAGCAATAAATATCAGCTTTTAACTCTTGTCGCCATGTTTAAACAGACCGAATAATTTATTCCGCCTGTTCACCTTTTTGAAGATCAAATATCGACGGAGCAATTGGCGTTGCTGCTTTAAATTCTGCTACTCGTTTTTCAATCGCCTCTACATCTTGTGGCTTGCTTGACGCTAAATTGTCACTTTCATCAATGTCATTAACTAAATCAATCAGTATCGGCGGTTTGTGCTCGGTGGTCGGCCCACCAAATTTATCGTTAGTAACAAAATGCAATTTTTGATTCCCTAAGCGGAAGGCGCGCAGCGTTGAATTACGATAAAACGGCACAAACTCGCGTGGGCTCGGCTTGCTCGCTTTTAATGTGGCGGATAAATCATAACTATCTACTGCGCTGGATTTAGAGGACAGGTTTGCTAAATTCATAAAGGTATTAAAAATATCAGTGTCCATGCCTAATTCTGAAACTATACCCGGCTCTATGTTGGGGCCTTTAAAGAGTGTCATAACTCGCATGCCGCCTTCGTAGGTTTGGCCTTTGCCACCACGCAGTGGGCCGGCGGAACCGGCGTGATCGGGCGCATAGGTAAGCCATGGGCCATTGTCACTGGTAAATACCACATAGGTGTTATCTTCAATGTGTTTTTCTTTGAGTACTTTAAGTATTTCACCGACACTCCAATCAATTTCTTCTAGTACATCGCCATAAAGCCCTAAAGCACTCTTGCCAACAAAGGCAGGCGATCGGAACAGAGGAACATGAACCATACTATGCGATAAAAATACAAAGAAGGGCTTGTCCGCTTCGACTGATTGATGAATAAAACGCAGTGATACATTAGTGAAGCGTTGTGTATAAAGAGTTTGATCGGCCGGACGCTCAATAATGTTATCGCTATACGACTGATCAGCATGCGCGAGGCTATGCATTAATGGTACGTTCCAGTCGGTTAATGTTGGGTTAAGTAATTGCTTTTGATAAATAGGCCCAGCCTTTGCCCATTTTTCATGGGATACAGAAAGTTCGCTATTCACATTCGTGCTGGTGATATCGCCAATCGTCCAATCCATATCGTTAGAGTAGGGAATACCTAACCATTCATCAAAGCCGTGGCGTGTGGGTAAGAATTGTGGTGCGTCGCCTAAGTGCCATTTGCCAAACATACCTGTCGCATAGTTATGTTGCTTAAAGGTCTCTGCTAGTGTTTGCTGCTCAGCAGGCATGCCGGTTTGGCTGCCCGGCCAAAGTACTGCGAGACGATTACCATAAAGCCCACTTCTTACTGGTAAGTTACCGGTTAATAGTGCGCCGCGACTAGGGCTGCATACCGAGGCTGACACATAGAAATTCGTCCAGCTCTGGCCGGTATCTACTAGATCATCAATGGACGGTGTGTTGAGTTGCTTATTTTGATGAATACCTAAATCACCATAACCTAAATCATCGACGTAAATAATAATAAAGTTAGGCGCTTTTTGTGCGTTAACGGCGATTGGCTGGGTTGTGATAAGCCATGCTGCGATACAAAGTAGAGAGATAAGATAAAGTGCGAGCTGACGTCGTTTAAGCATTTTTTATTAAACCTCTGGGGATTTATTATCTTTCGCCGATTGATGAGGTATCTAGCATATCAAAGTCGTTCGGATACTTGGGCTGGATTAAGCTGTTTTTTGAAACATAAATCTTGTTACAAATTGATACAAGTGTAGAAGGTGTAGGGATAGTTTTATGACAATTCTCTTTTACAGTAGCTTCAACATCAATTGAACAGCAACACAGCAGCAACAACAACACAGCAGCAACAACAACACAGCAGCAACAACAACACAGCAGCAACAACACAGCGACAACAGGAGATAGAGATGAATATATTTACCCGATGTGCAGTTATTATTACCCTTGCTACAAGTACTGGCGCTATGGCCGCTAGTATCAATGATCGGCAAGATAATCAGCAGACGCGAATTAAGCAGGGTGTTCATAGTGGTGAGCTGACTAAAAGAGAAGCCGGCCATCTTAGTCGACAACAAATAAAAACGCAGCGTAAAGAAGCTTATTTTAAATCTGATGGTAGCTTTACCAAAAAAGAGCGTGCTATCCTTCATCGAGATTTGAGTAAAAATAGTGCTAAAATCTATAAACAAAAACATGACGGCCAGCAGCGTTTTTAAATTGATGGTTTAAGCTATACTTTGATTAATGCTGGGATGAGCCTCTTTGCATTTAAAGCGGGCACGTCTTCATTTGCGTATTAAAGAGCAAATAAAGAATAAATAAAGAATAAAAAATAAAGAGTAAAAATAATAAGTAGGGTTGCCATGAATGTTTTAAATAGACTTATAGCGGCTTCATTTTTTTTCGTCTTAGTTAGTTCATCAGCTTGGGCACAAAGCGGTTATAACTCGCTATTTATTGGTCATAGTTTTTTTGTCCCCTTTGCTTATGGCATGCCACTTTATACTGCACAAGCCGGTATTACTGATCACACACAAACAGTCGTTTTTTCTGGCGGCGCATCGGGCGCTCCTCAGGCACTTTGGGAAGATGCAGCTCATGCAGCAGAAATTAAAGCGGTTTTGGATGTTGGTGATGTAGAGTTATTTGCTATGACGTACGCCGGCGAGTACCCGACGACTGAAGGTTATATTAATTGGATTAACTACGCCTTAGATAAAAACCCTAACACCCGTATTGCAGTGGCTATGCCATGGATCGATTTTCCTGCAATATATAATGCTACAGATTATGCGAATACATTAAATCTATCCCACGATGTTGGCTGGCGTAATTTTATTGCTGAGTTAAGCGCGCTTTACCCTACAACTGATATTTTTAGTATTCCGCACGGTTTAGCCGCTGTCGAACTTAGGTTGTTATTCGATGCGAATAATCTGCCTGATATTAATTTTCTTACTGGCGATAAAAGCAATTCATTGTTTGTTGATACAAAAGGTCATGCCGGTGATATGTTAAAAGCCTTAGGTCGGCTGATATGGTTGGGTGTCATTTATGACGTTGATTTAGCCAACTTAGACTATGACCTCGGTTACACCACAGATCTTAAAGCGATAGCGCAGACAATTATTGATGATGCGGCAGCAGATATTAGCGATGTGTCTGTACCTTCAATACCGCTTTTGGGTTTGCCTTTTTTAGCTGCATTATTGGTTGTCGTTCGAGCTATTGCAGTTAAAGCTCGAATTACTTAAATAACCGCATATAATATCCGACATTATTATTCTCGGAGATTTATGATGCCTGATGCTGCTGGCTTAGCACTGTCTGCTTTTAGCGAAAGTTATGAGCAGGCGCGCGAAAAATTTCTCATTCAAGCTGAAAGTGTAGGTGCAGATATTCAATCCTATGCACACCCATCCTCTTTTGCTGCAGGCGGCACACCATTAGCGTTAGATGCGGCTTGGGTTGGGCCTCGTGACGCAAAGCATGTCATGGTTATGATTTCAGGTACCCATGGGCCTGAAAGTTATGCTGGTGCAGCGATACAGCTCGACTGGTTAAACTCGCATAAAGCTTTTCCATCGCCATCTATGGCTATGTTACTTATTCATGGTGCTAATCCTTTTGGTTGGGCGCACTGTAGTCGTACGACAGAAAATAATGTCGACCTGAATCGTAACTTTATCAATCATCAACAGCCACCCTCACCGAGTCCGTTAGTCGACCGTGTCCAGTCGTTATTGTCTCCTTCAAGCGCAAAAGGGCCGCGCTTCATGAGCGTTGTATTGGGGCTTGTTAAGCTATTATTGCGTGTTGGTATCACTAAGGTCGTCAATGAAATTTCTAATGGTCAGTACAGCCACCCAAAGGGTATCGGCTTTGGTGGTAACCATGCTGAGTGGTCTAACCAAACACTGACACAGATATTAACTGAGGGCTTAAAGCAAGCTGATCAAGTGGCAATTATTGATTGGCACACGGGGATTGGTGATTATGCTGAACCTTGCTTTCTATGTTTTGACGCGCCGGATTCTGAGGCTTATCAACGTGCCTGTAATTGGTGGGGAGAGGGCGTTGAGAAGAGCAGTACTAATTATGCCTCGGGTCAGCGTCCTGATTATCAGGGTCTGCTGATTAATGCGGCGCGTGATATAGCTCAAGCTGCTGGTGCTAAAACAACATCATCTGTTATTGAGTTTGGTACTTATGCTAACCATAAGATGCTTAAAGGTTTACTTATTGATAGATGGATGCGCTGTGACGCTGACGATGCCAGTCCGGAGTCTGTAGCTCGTTTACAGGAGCAAGTGCTTCGTTTGTTTTATCCTACCGACGCGCAATGGCGAGCACGAGTTTTAGAGCAGGGTGCGCGTATTGTTTCTCAAGGTTTAGCGGGCCTTAGTGCAGAGCATACCGATTAATGAATACAGTTGTTTTTGATCATGCGGTTATCTATGTACCTCATCTTGAACAGGCGGTACGTCAATTTACTGCGCTAGGGTTTACTGTGCAGTTAGGTGGCGAGCATCATCATACCTGCAACGCGCTAATCATTTTTAACGATCAGTCTTATATCGAGCTGCTAGCTTTAAAGCCTAGTTGGCGACGGCCTCTTTTGTTATTAGCGGCTCGGCTGGGTTGGGTTGATTACCTTGCTAATAGCAAAAAAGATATATCTTGGCGCTTGTTACCTTGGATAGCAAAAGGGTATGGAGCGATTGATTGGTGTGTTCGTACAGTCAGCATTGATAAAACATTGAAACGTCTCGCCACGACTGATATTCGAATATTAAAGAGTCAAAGTTATGAACGTACTCGTCCTGACGGTACGTTAGTTAAGTGGCTATTGGGTGGCGCTCAGGATCTCGATCTTCCTTATCTTATAGAAGATAAGACGACTCTTAATGTTCGTGTGCCGTTAGGGGCGCACACAAGTCATCCCAATGGTGCAATGAGTCTTAGGCAAATCAATGTTTCACCCATCGATACTTCGCGCACTGCGCGCGCTCTTAGCACCTTGCTTAATTCGTCAATTATCGAGAATAAAAAAGATAACTTGATGGTTGCTTTAGATAAGGCAATGATCAATCTAACAGAACAATCGAATTTAATAGGTAAGTTTAGTCTTGAGCTTGAATATAACGGTGACGAGCCTAAGTTGCTTGATAGCAATAAGACCTATGGTGCTGAAATACGGCTGGTACCAAAATTGCAAAGCGAAGTAAAAAAATCAGGGGTGTAAATATTTAATTGCTATTAAAAGAATCTACCAGGAAACTCATATTAATAATTAAATAAACACCCCTGTTTTTATTTTGCTACTTCTTTACTTGTTC
>JAOIUY010000015.1 GCA_028223755.1 Pseudomonadales bacterium
CACCACGAATATAATTATTCACCGCACATAAAATCGCCTGCAAAGACGCGTCAACAATATCGCGGCTCAAGCCCACGCCACTAAATCGCTGGCCATTAATATTCATTTGCACATAACAAGCCGCCTCAGAATTAGCACTACTCGTCACCGCATGCTCAGAATAATCAACCAACACTAACTCCTCACCAACAAGATCAGATAAACCAGAAACAAACGACTCAACCACCCCCGCTCCTTCCGCCGATACCGATACTTCTTTATTCTCATGCTTTAACGTCGCACTTAAATGATCACGATTATCACTATGACTAATTTGGAAAGCTTCTAAACTGTAAGGCGTTTGTTGATTTAAATAATACTGCTGGAATAACTCCCAAATCACCTCAGGAGAAACCTCCGACTCTGTATTTTCAGCATGACGCTGCACAACCGTACTAAAATCAATTTGCAACCAACGCGGCAACTGTAATCCATGCACCTGCTCTAACACATAGGCTATACCGCCTTTACCCGACTGACTATTAATACGAATCACTTCTTGATATGAACGCCCCAAATCTGAAGGATCAATCGGTAAATAAGCTACATCCCAGGGCTCATCGTCTGACTGCACGGCCAAACATTTCTTAATCGCGTCTTGGTGACTGCCAGAAAAAGCCGTGAACACCAACTCACCCGCATAAGGGTGACGAGGATGTACGGGTAAATTAGTACAGGCTTTAACAACTTGGATAATTTCATCAATATTCGAAAAATCCAATTGCGGATCAACACCGCGGCTATAAAGATTCATCCCCATAGTCACAATATCCATATTGCCTGTGCGCTCACCATTGCCAAGCAATGTACCTTCAACACGATCAGCACCACCTTGAACGGCTAACTCGGCAGCAGCAACGGCGCAACCTCGATCGTTATGCGTGTGTAAACTCACAAGCACACTTTGACGATTTTTTATTTGTCGACAAAAATATTCTATTTGGTCGGCGTAAACATTCGGCGTAGTCATTTCAACCGTGGCCGGTAAATTTAAAATAATAGGTCGCTCAGGTGTGGGCTGCCAAACATCAGTAACGGCATCACAGACCTCTATCGCATAATCTATTTCAGTGCCGGTAAAACTCTCTGGTGAATACTGAAAATGCCAATCGGTATCTGGCTGTGCTTCTGCATAACGCTTAACAAGTTCTGCACCCTTTACCGCAATCGCTTTAATGCCGTCTTTATCGAGACCAAACACTTTTTCACGCTGAACCGTCGAAGTTGAATTGTAAACGTGAACAATCGCGCGCTTCGCGCCTTTTAAGGACTCATATGATCGGCTGATTAAATCTTCACGCGCTTGCGTCAATACTTGCACAGTCACATCATCAGGAATAAGACCGTCTTCAATTAAGCAACGAACAAAATCAAAATCGGTTTGGGAAGCAGCAGGAAAACCCACTTCTATTTCTTTAAAACCCACTTTAACCAACAAATCGAATAACTTTAGCTTTTGCGCCACCGTCATCGGTTCGATTAAGGCTTGATTACCATCTCGCAAATCCACACTGCACCAGCGCGGCGCAGCCTCAATAACCTGATCAGGCCATGTTCGATCCTTCAATTGCACCGGCATATGGGGACGGTACTTTTGATGATTGTATTGGTGATTGGATGAACTCATGCGAAAAACCTCAAAAACAAACAATATTTCAATTAGTTAGCTTATGCCGCCAGCTAAAAAATCAAGCTGAAGGCAGAATCAAATTATTATAGTAGTAAATGCAGAGTGAATAACTGCAAATATATCCTTAAAAGCCAAAATATGAGTTATTTAAACCCTATAATTGAATTAAACTAGATAATAAAACTATTATTGTTAGAATAAACAACAATTACCAACTAATCACAAAAGGAGCTCTGCTGTGAATAATCAATCGCTAACACTGGATCGCACTGATAAGCGGATTTTGGAACAAATACAAAACAATGACCGCATGAGTAACTTAGAGTTAGCGGATAGCATTGGGCTATCCGCTACCCCTTGTGCGCGACGCGTTAAACGACTTGAGGATGCCGGTGTTATTCGTGGTCACGCCACATTGCTCGATGAATCGGTACTGGGTTTAAAGCTGACAGCCCTAATTAGCATCAGCATGGATCGCCATACACCTGAGCGCTTCGAGAATTTTGAAGCCCAAATTATGCGTTTTCCTGAAATCGTTGAATGCAGCCTAGTCACCGGCCAATCGGCTGACTATTTACTCAAAGTCGTACTGCCCGATATGGAGCATTACGAAGCATTTTTATTAGGTCATTTAACAAAGATTGAAGGAGTAACCGGTGTGCACTCGAGCTTTGTTTTACGTAAAGTCATCAACCACACAGCATTACCGTTAAACTACCTATAAAGCCAACATCGCTTGACAGCTTTTCGAGCAAGCCCTAGCATGCAAGACGTTTATTTTTAGACGCGCCACTAACAAAAATATGCCATTTTTCTTACCCGCCGTCACGCTTGAGATGTTTTATGCAATCCAGTTACGCCATTGTTGCTGACGAGTTTTCGTCAGTAAATGATTTAATTACTCAACAGCTCACCTCTGAAGTTGGCTTAGTCGCGAATATCAGTCAATACCTTGTTGCTAGTGGCGGCAAGCGTATCCGTCCGTTAATTACGCTACTGGCGGCTGGCGCATTGAATCAGGCAAACAACCAAAAGCAAATCCAGCTGGCCACGGCAGTCGAGTTTTTGCATACAGCTACCCTACTGCATGATGACGTTGTCGATATGTCGACTCTGCGACGCGGGCAACCCACCGCCAATGCGAATTGGGGTAACGCCTCTAGCGTCTTGGTTGGCGATTTTGTTTATAGTAAAGCGTTTCAGTTGATGGTCGGCATTGGTAGCTTGGAGGTTATGCAGATTCTCAGCGATACCACTACCAAAATCGCCGAAGGTGAAGTTCAGCAGCTTATGGCTATTGGCGACCTCACGTTAAGCGAAGACGATTATTTCAATGTTATCCGCAACAAAACCGCACAGCTATTTGAAGGAGCCTGTCAGGCTTCAGCTGTTACCGCTGGCGCGAGTAAAGCCGAAATTGATGATCTTGGCCGATACGGCTTGCATCTGGGTCTGGCTTTTCAATTAGTTGACGATTATCTGGATTACAGCGGCAATAGCGATGATCTTGGCAAAAATGTCGGTGACGATTTAGCCGAGGGGAAATTAACACTGCCCTTAATTGAAGCGCTTCGTATTACCGCGAGCCAAACCGATACGCAAAATAAAGAACAACATGCTCTGTTGGTAAAAGCTATCAGCGAAAAAGATCTATCGAAAATTGAGAATGTTATTCGTATCACCCAAGACTGCGGTGCATTAGAGATCACTCTCACGCGCGCAAAAGAACAAGTTGAGCTCGCCAAAACTGCCTTAAAAACAATATCCACATCAGCTTACAAAGACGAATTAATAAAAATAACGGACTTTGTTATTTCAAGAACCGTTTAACTTTTTTAGCCATATTTTTCATCGCCAAAATTTTGCAATCGCGTTTTAACCCTGTTTTTTACCTATCTTTTACCTACCTACCAGCTTCAGATGTAAAAAAAGTGTGTGGTGGCTCACATTCACGATGGTTTTTAAAATCTTAACCTGATTTTTATTTTTCTTATGCTATAGTCGCGACACCTTTTTTGAGTTTAGTCGGCATCGTAAACACTATGATCATTAGCGATATGTTCAATCAACGTTTATTCGCTTATTGTAGTAGTTTCTTTTATTACAATAGTTTCTGCCGCCCTCGCATCGCTTCTCGTTTATCTTTTAGCATCCTATTAACATCATTGTTGTTTATCTCACTGCTGCTCATTGTGGGCTGCGGTGAATCAGGTGGTCAAAACAGTCGTAATGACAGTTCAACGCAGACCGCGAATTCTAGTGAAGCATCCGATTCGGACTCAAATACCGACGAGACTGAAGATGACACTGAAATAGTGACAGCCTTACAATATGCACCCGCTGATATCTCTCTAAACTGGCAAATCCCCTTGAGCAGAGAAGACGGTTCAGCCTTGCCGTTAGATGCAATTGCCGGCTATGAAATTAGTTATGAAAACAGCCGCCAACAAATCACCGTGATTACACTCAATGACCCTGAAACCAATAATTATAAAATCAATGATTTACCCCCCGATGACTATCAATTTGCAGTTTTTGCGTTCGATACCAATAACGCTATTAGCGACCCATCACCGCTAGCCAGTATTCGACGCAGCGATTTCCCTCAACTCTGAAGCAAATAGACCATAAAGCGAAATAGCCCCCTAAAAAGCCACTTATCGAGGCTTTGTAAGATTCAGTAAAAACCCAGCCAGTACGCCTAGCCCAACAGGCAGTAGCTGGCCACGGTGCGGACGATCATGGCAATGGTGCCTTCACGATAACTGGTGCTATAAACACCCATGGCCATCGTACTGGCGAGCAAGATACCGGCGTAAAGCAAGGTACTCGCTATTAAGGTCGAATCGTAAACAACAGCCATCTCCCAGTATCGATACCGAAGTTCGTTACCGATAATGGCAGAACACAGAAGCAAAATTAGTTCAATTGCGCCAAGCAAAAGAAAGGGTGAAGGGATATAATGACGAAAAATTCGAACGTGTGACAATATGCTTACCTGCAACCGGTTTCAATGAGCCTATGGGTTAGCCGCCCTGATTCTGATACAGAGTGATGCATCTGCGGCAAACTTTTTTTTGATAAATCGTTTAACATGAAAAAGTAGCAGTTAGAGTGCACAAACGATCAAATAATTCCTTAAAGTTTCTGATTTTAGATGTGAAAATATAATGACTAATGTAAAAGCAGACCCAAGCAATACTCATCACTGGAAAAAACTCACCGAACTTCACGATAAGCATCAATCGCAGTCTATTGTGCAGCTCAATGACTTGGCAGCTAATAGCGGTCAATGTATTGATGCAGCGGGCCTTTCTGTTGATCTTTCTCGTAATTTTGTTAACCAAGCGATTCTTGATGAGCTAGTGGCACTTGCAAAAACACAGGGCATATCAGAAAAAATTAGCCAGCTGATAGCCGGCGAAGCCGTCAATAACACTGAAGCCCGTGCAGCCCACCATAGTGCTTTACGCCTACCTGATAGCATTCAAACGCGACCTGAAGTCAGTGCAACACAGCAAAAAATTAAAACCTTGGCCGATAGCCTGCGTAACAAAACCTGGCGCGGCAGTGGTAACACTGAGATCACCGATGTCATCAATATTGGTATTGGTGGCTCTGATCTTGGCCCTAGAATGGTATGTAATGCGCTTAGCAGCCTAGCAAGCGAAGGCCCTCGCGTTCACTTTGTTGCGAATATTGACCCAAGAGATTTAGAAACCACATTACAAGGATTGAAACCAGCGAGCACGCTGATCTTAATCTCATCAAAATCGTTTAATACCACCGAGACACTAGAGAATGCGTTGTCCGCAAGGCGCTGGCTTCTCGAAGAGATTGAGCAAAGTGATTTAAGCAAACACGTGATTGCTGTCTCATCGAATGTTGAAAAAGCGGTTGCCTTTGGTGTTGATGCTGACAACATACTTCCAATGTGGGATTGGGTGGGCGGTCGTTACTCGCTGTGGTCGGCCATTGGCTTACCCATTGCTATTGCCATTGGCTACTCTGGTTTCAACGAGTTGTTAAAGGGTGCACATGCCATGGATAAGCACTTTGCAACGGCACCGACAGAAAGCAACCTACCCTGCCTTCTTGCCTTGCTGGAAATTTGGTACGTAAATTTCTGCGCTGCACATAGTTCGGCGGTGCTTCCTTATAGCCATGAGCTCGGTTTGTTTCCTGACTACCTTCAACAGCTAACGATGGAAAGTAATGGCAAACAGGTGCATAAAGATGGCAGCCATGTCACTCATAGAACATGCCCTACTATCTGGGGAAGCGCAGGCACTATCGGCCAGCATTCATTCCATCAGTTACTGCATCAAGGTACTGAACTCATTCCTGTTGATTTTATACTGCCACTGCATAGCCATTCAGATGAGCAAAATAAACAAGCGCACTTGGTGGCGAATTGTCTGGCACAAAGTAAGGCATTGACTGAAGGGAAAAATGAAGCAGCAGCAGAATTAGAACTGGCTGATAGCGGTCTATCTGAAAGCGAAGTATCAGCATTGGCGTCACATAAAGCGAGCCCAGGTAATCGACCGAATACGATTATTGCCATGGATAAACTCACACCCAGTAATCTAGGTGCGTTAGTGGCACTCTATGAGCATAAGGTCTACGCAGCGAGTGTGGTCTGGGATATTAATGCTTTCGACCAATGGGGTGTGGAGTTAGGTAAGCAGTTAAGCACACCTATTTATGCCGCACTTACCGGAGATAGTTCGGCAAGCACGGATAAGACAACTGCATTTTGGATTAAGCGC
Source organism: Pseudomonadales bacterium (assembly GCA_028223755.1). Classification (GTDB taxonomy): domain Bacteria; phylum Pseudomonadota; class Gammaproteobacteria; order Pseudomonadales; family UBA7434; genus UBA7434. Next base: position 6,442 of record JAOIUY010000015.1, read on the forward strand.
TTTACGCAATCATAAAGCGCTAATTAAATGGCACTAATTTAAACGGTACTAGCCAATGCGGGCGAGCAACTCTTCGGTTTTCGCCTGCATCAACGCTTGATCACCACGCGATTCAACATTGAGTCTTAACAATGGCTCAGTGTTCGACATTCTTAGATTAAAACGCCAGTCATCAAAATTCATGCTTAAACCATCAGTGTGATCAATCTCTGCCGCTTGATCTTTATAGTGCGCAAGAATATCGGCAATGATTGCTTCTGGGTTATTAACGGTGCGATTAATTTCACCACTAACCGGATAGCGATTAATCATTTCGCTCACTAATGTTGATAATGGCTGACCTTTTTTCACGACCAACTCAGCAATTAATAACCACGGGATCATACCGCTGTCGCAATAGGCGAAATCGCGGAAGTAATGGTGAGCACTCATCTCGCCACCATACACGGCATCTTCTAATCGCATACGCTCTTTAATAAAAGCATGGCCTGTTTTACTCATAATCGCCTTACCGCCTAAGTCGGTAACAATCGCCTGAGTATTCCAAGTTAAACGCGGATCATGAACAACTGATTGTCCCGCTGTTTTTTGCAAAAAGGCTTCAGCTAATAAGCCAACAATATAATAGCCTTCGATGTAAGCGCCCTTCTCATCAAAGAAAAAGCAGCGATCAAAATCACCATCCCAAGCGATACCAAAATCAGCACCGGTTTCTATTACCGTTTCAATGGTGATCTGACGATTCTCAACCAGTAACGGGTTAGGAATTCCGTTAGGGAAATTACCGTCGGGATTATTATGAATCTTAGTAAAATTAACGGGCAATAAAGGCTCTAAGGCATCAATAACAATACCCGCGCCACCATTACCTGCGTTACAAACAATATTTAAATCAACAAGACTCGCTATATCAATATAGCCTAGCAAGTGTTGCAAGTAATCGTCGCGACTCTCTAGAGTGCTGACGCTACCCTTTGTTGCTGAGTCTTTAAAGTCACCGGCTTCGGCCATCGCTTTAATATCAAATAAACCCGTATCACCACTAATAGGTTTACTACCACGCTTGACTAACTTCATGCCGTTATAATCAATCGGGTTATGACTCGCCGTTACAACAATGCCGCCATCAACATCATTATTAAAGGTCGCAAAGTAAATTTCTTCGGTACCCACTAAACCAATATCTAATACGTCAGCTCCCCCATCGGTAATACCGTTAGCGACAGCGGCTGAAATAGAAGGACTGGTTAAGCGTATATCGTGACCAAGACAGACTTTTTTAGCATTTAAATGCTCTGTAAATGCTCGTCCAATGCGATAGGCAATTTCTTCATTTAACTGATCGGGGACACGGCCACGAATATCGTAGGCCTTAAAACAACTGTATTCCATTATTACTCTCTAATATTGGTAATGAGTGAAGTCCGCGCCATGATTTAAATTGAGCCATGGCGCGATAATTAATAAAACGAATTTGAATATTTAAACTTAGGAGGACTTATAAAAATTCTCGTAACAATAATTAGTCGCATCAAGGAACCCTTCGATGCTGCCACAATCATAGCGGCGACCTTTAAATTTATAAGCCATAACACAGCCTTTTTTAGCCTGCGTTAATAATGCGTCGGTAATCTGTACCTCACCATTTTTACCCGGTGGCGTATTGCGTAAAATGTCGAAAATATCCGGCGTTAAAATATAGCGGCCAATAATAGCAAGATTACTGGGTGCGTCTTCTTTCTTAGGTTTTTCGACCATATCAGTAACACGATAAAGGTCATCACGAATCGCATCGCCGGCAATCACACCAAATTTTTCAATTTGATCATCGGGCACTTCTTCAATGGCAACAATCGTGCAGCGAAACTGCTTATAGAGCTCAACCATTTGAGTGAGCACACCATCATCTTCGCCAAAACATAAATCATCGGCCAGTACTACACCAAAAGGCTCATCACCCACCAATGTCTCGCCGGTTAAAATAGCATTACCCAAACCTAACATGGCTCGCTGGCGAGTCGTGGAAAAGGTACCGCGATTAATGACATCACGAATACCAGTGAGTAACTCTTCTTTACCCGTGCCGGCAATTTCTTTTTCCAACTCGTAGTTGGCATCAAAATAGTCATTGATTGCACGCTTGTTTCGACCAGTAACAAAACCAACCTCATATAAACCGGCATCCAAAGCCTCTTCAACCCCATAATGCACAAGCGGCTTGTTCACTATCGGTAACATTTCTTTCGGCATTGCTTTAGTGGCTGGCAAAAATCGCGTGCCGTAACCGGCAACAGGGAACAAACATTTCTTAATCATGGATTCCTCAAAATATTTTAATCAACAAAGATCAGCCTAGCATTATATCTGACTAATAAAAGGAGTGGCACTTAGCTTCACTATTTATTTACTACGAAGCCCAGATCACTTATCACGGCCATAGTCATCGTCAAAGCGAACAATGTCATCCTCACCTAAATAACTGCCCGATTGCACCTCAATAAGCTTTAAAAGCATTTTGCCCGGATTAGCCAGTCGATGACGGTGACCCAGTGGGATATAGGTTGATTCATCTTCTTGTAATTTAAATACTTTATCTTCGCATGTCACTTCAGCAGTGCCACTTACAACAATCCAATGCTCTGCCCGATGATGGTGCATTTGCAGTGATAATTTTTGACCTGGGTTAACAATAATCTGTTTAACCTGAAACCGCTCACTGGCACAAATCGACTCATAAGAGCCCCATGGGCGATAAACCACTTTATGCATGGCACCTTCATATCTGGTTTGCTGCTTTAACGCAGTGACCAAAGACTTAACATCCTGCACGCGGTTTTTATTTGCCACTAAAACAGCATCCGCCGTTTCAACCACTACGGTATCGTTCAGACCTAGCGTCGTCACTAATCGTGAATCACTATAAATAAGGCTATTTTGGCTATCTTCCACCAATGCGTCACCAACAACGACATTACCCTGTGCATCTTTGTCTGAAATATCCCAAATAGCACTCCAAGAACCCACGTCGTTCCAAGCTGCATCCAAAGGTACCATTACGCCCTTTGCTGTTTTCTCCATCACCGCATAATCGATCGAGTCACTCGGACAAGCAGTAAATGCCTGCTCTTCAATGCGGGTAAAATCCAAATCACGATAGGCTTGCTCGTGTGCTTGCTGGCAAGCACGGTAAATAGCCGGTGCATGCAACTCCAGCTCTGCTAATAATTGATCGGCACGGAACAGAAACATACCGCTGTTCCAGGTGAAATTATCATCGGCCAGATAGCGCTCAGCATCGGCCTTGTTAGGCTTTTCAACAAAGCGCTGAATATTATATGCACCACTCACGGTATCCAAAGCGGTGCCGCGCTCGATATAACCATAACCGGTTTCGGCTGACTCGGGCAGAATGCCAAAAGTCACTAATGAGCCTGCATCCGCCGCTTCCCGAGCCTTATCAACACCCGTCTGAAATGCGGCAATATCGCCAATACAATGATCCGCAGGCAAAACCAATAGAACAGCATCGGAGTCTTTCTCTAATGCAGAAAATGCGGCCAATGCGACTGCCGGCGCTGTATTGCGAGCCACAGGCTCGAGCAATATACCGGCAGGAACAATATCAATACTATGCAGTTGTTCGGCGACTAAAAAGCGATGCTCTTGATTACAAATCGCCAAAGGTGCGGCGATATCACTTAAACCTTGAAGACGCAAAAGTGTCATTTGCAGCATGGATTGACCACTCTGGGTCAAATCAAGAAACTGTTTTGGATAAGCTTCGCGAGACAACGGCCACAGTCGACTACCTGAACCGCCACATAATATAACTGGAAATAACACACACTCTCCTTAAATCAATAACGCACCAATTACAGCCAACAAACAGCCAACACACAGCCGGCAGCCTCAATCGTCCAATTAAAATCGAGCCGAAGATCTAAACTATCTCGGCTCGCACCCGATAAAGCGCAGGAATACTGGACTTAACAACTACAGCCGCTAGAATAGCCGACTTTCTAAACACGGATAGACAGTTTTTTTCAATATCACTTACATGCGAGATGGTCGGCTGTTTATTTTTTAATTAACATCCTTTGTCTGGCAAGCATTATAACCACTTTTAGGCACAACATTATTATGAGTTTACCGAATAAATTTGATAAAGATCAGCTGATTGATTGCGGTCACGGTCGCCTGTTTGGCCCTGGCAATGCCCAGCTACCCATCGACAATATGCTAATGCTTGATCGTATCAACCATATTGCTGCCGATGATGGCGAACATGGCAAGGGTTCGATTATTGCTGAGCTGGATATCAACCCTGATTTATGGTTTTTTCAATGCCATTTTCCAGGCGACCCTGTGATGCCTGGCTGCCTCGGTCTTGATGCTATGTGGCAACTGGTCGGCTTTTTTCTGGGCTGGAAAGGCAACCCTGGACAAGGTCGCGCACTAGGCGCAGGTGAGATCAAATTTACCGGCCAAGTTACGCCTGATGCAAAATTAGTCAGCTACCACCTAGATTTAAAACGCGTTATTGAACGCAAATTGGTTATGGGCATTGCGGATGGCTGTATGAAAGTGGATGGCGAAGTCATCTACACAGCCAAAGATTTGCGTGTAGGTTTATTTAAAAATGATGGCCAGTAAGCTCGTTTTTATAGTCAAATAGCGCTTGGAGTATTAAGCCAGCGCAGCATTCAACATACAATCAATGACACAATAGCGCTTTTTAAAAGACTAAAAAGCGCCTCCCACACAGTTAAGGCTAAAGCTAAGGTAAAGGTTAAGTTCAATGAAAAGAGTAGTTGTCACAGGTTTAGGTATCACTTCATGCTTAGGTACTACCGCTGAATCAGTCCTTAGCTCATTAAAAGAAACCCGCTCTGGTATTCAATCAATTCCTGAATATATAGAAAAAGGCATGCGCAGCCATGTCGCTGGTAGAGTCGATATTGACCTTAGCGAACGCATCGATCGCAAACTGTGGCGCTTTATGGGTGATGCCGCCGGTTATGCCTATGTAGCCATGGAAGATGCTATTGCTGATGCAGGTTTAGATAGCAGTGACGTATCCAATGTGCGCACAGGGATTATCGCGGGTTCAGGGGGTGCAACCTCATCGAGCCAAGTTGAGGCAGCCGATATATTACGCGATCGCGGCTTGCGTCGTGTGGGTCCTTATCGTGTCACACAAACCATGGCCAGCACGGTTTCAGCGTGTCTTGCTACTGGCTTCAAAATTAAAGGCGTTAACTACTCAATCGCATCCGCTTGCTCAACCAGTGCACACTGTATTGGTAATGCAATGGAGCAAATCCAGCTTGGCAAACAAGATATTGTCTTTGCCGGTGGTGGCGAAGAAGAACACTGGACCCTTAGCTCATTATTTGACGCTATGGGCGCACTGTCATCGAAATATAATGACACGCCAAGCCAAGCTTCTCGAGCCTATGATGCTAATCGTGATGGCTTTGTTATTGCCGGCGGTGGCGGCATGTTAGTCATCGAAGAGCTCGAGCATGCAAAAGCGCGTGGCGCTAAAATTTACGCCGAACTCGTTGGCTATGGCGCAACATCAGATGGCGCAGAAATGGTCTCGCCTTCAGGTGAAGGCGGTGTTCGCTGTATGCAACAAGCACTATTAACTGTAACTGGCGATATCGATTATATTAATGCACACGGCACCAGCACACCGGCCGGTGACGTTGTTGAACTCAACGGTATGAAAGCCGTATTTGGCGATAATTTGCCTCCCGTCAGCTCAACTAAATCATTATCGGGTCACTCACTTGGCGCTGCCGGCGTACAAGAGGCGATATACAGCTTGCTAATGATGGAGCATAACTTTATTGCTGGCTCTGCCAATATCGAAGAACTCGACCCCGATGCTGCAGGTGTTCCAATCGTTACCAAAACTCAAGAAAACGTTGTACTTAACCGCGTTATGTCAAACAGCTTCGGCTTTGGCGGCACCAATGCTAGTTTAGTATTTCAGCGCTATAGCGACGAATAGAAACCAATCAATCATAAAAACACAGCCGTAAAATGCTTGGAATAAAGCAAAAGTTATTTCAAGTTTTTTACATTTGCCCTATCTATAGAGACTGAGCTAGCCGTTATACTGCTAGCACAACTATCTATTTATGGGTTTTTATTATGATCATCGTACAACGCTTGGCATGGATACCTTCGCATTTACGACTCTCTCTTAAAACACTAAGTAAAGCATTAGGGCTCACCGCTCTCTTGCTCAGTACGCCCTCTTTCGCTCTCGACTACACACTGGATTTATTAATAGGTGGCGAGGCAACCGATAATATTAATCGACTCCCAGACAATCAAAAACGCGACGGTCTAGAATCACATATTGGTTCGCGTATTGGGCTCACCCATGAAAGCGAAGCGATTAACTTTGAAGCCAATTACCGCTTAACTTATCGCGATTTTAAAAATGATCGCCTCGAGACCAACGATGAAATTAATGGCGATAGTGAATTGTTATGGGAGATAATAGATAACCGTTTAAGCTGGAACTTTAACCACGACATTTCCGAGGTTCTCTCTAACGATCTTGTTCCTGACACAGTCGACAATAAAGAAACCCGCCAAATACTCTCGACCGGCCCAACCTATACCGCACGCATTTCTGCCGTCGATGACGTTATTTTATCTTTAGCCTACACGCAATTAACGCAAGGCAATGCGGCTAACGAAAGTCCGATAGATCGAAGCAATATTGATAGCGACCGTAAGCAAGCCAACATTATGTGGTCACATTCGCTGTCTAGCACATCGGCTTTTGAAATGGGTTACGCAAACGCAGAAACTGAATTTGATAACAACAGTCCCGATTTTAAATACCAACAATTGTTTGCCGGTTATAACACCGAACTGGCTAGCGGCAATTACGGTCTTCGCATTGGTACCAACCAAGCAGAAAGAGGTAATAGCGATGAAGACCAGAGCGGATTGTTCACCTCCATCAATTACAATCGCAATTTCAGCGGCAATATTTTATCCATCGACATCGTTCGTCAACTGGCCGATTCGAGCATTGGTTTAGACAGAGATATCGATGGCTTTAACACTAACAATTTTGATGAGATAGCTGTTGTAGAAAGAACACGACTGAATGTCGATTATCAATTTCTAAATTTATGTCGAGGCTGTATCGCACAAGTAACTTATACTTATGACGATAGTGACTTTGAAAATGATGATTTAGTACTATCAACAGACACCACTCAAGACAATCAAGATAACCGTATTAGCGCCGGCATAACCTACAACATCAACTCAAGATTAAGCACTCGCCTTCTCACCTCCTATCTACAAACAGATTTTTCTGCCTCAGACCGAAAAGACAGAATCACAGAAGTTGGCAGCCAAGTTGATTGGCAACTCTCGGCAAAATTAGCACTTAATTTTTATCTTCCGTACATTAATCGCGACACTAAAAATACGCCACTAGGTGATATCGATTACAACGCCTCAACCATTGGTATGGCAGCGACTTACACGATTAAATAAAAAAAATTTATTCTTGGTTAGTCAATGATTAAAGTACTAAGCGCTGATATTAAGCTCACCAAAAGCCGACAGTGCGATTACCCGACAAGTATCACCCGCTTGCCATTGCTCATTAGGCTGAACCGGTATCAATACATTGCATTGCGCAATTGAAGACAGCACACCTGAACTCTGATTTTCATAGAGCTCAACCGTTAATTCACCAGCATTATTTACTGCTGCGCAGCCGCGTAAAAAATCTAAACGCTTACCACGATTGTGCCAATCAAACGTTGTTTTAGCGGCAATAGCACCCAGTGTTGATTGAGATAAATCGATATGACGTGAGTCAGCATAACCCATCGTTTTTAATAACCATGAACGCACCAATAAATGAAACGTCACAAATGAAGAAACCGGATTGCCCGGCAAACCAAAAAAAGGCGTGCCTTGAATATCGCCAAAGGCAACGGGTTTACCCGGCTTAATTGCTAACTTCCAAAATAAAATAGAGCCTAACGATTCAACTTGCTGTCTAACATAATCCTCTTCGCCGACCGACATACCGCCGGTTGTTACAACGCAATCCGCTTGCTCGCAAGCATTTATTAAAAACTCTCGTGTCGCCTCAGCAGTGTCTGGGCAACATCCTAGATCAACCGGTATAGCACCTAACGCTTTAATTCTAGCGGCAAGAAAATAACGATTTGAATTATAAATTTGTCCTGCCGACAAAGTATCACCGGGATTTTTTAATTCATCACCCGTAGAAAAAAACGCGACCTTAATCGGCGCATAACAATCTAACTCAGCAATACCGACCGAAGCTAACAAACCGATATCTCCGGACGTCAATCGTCTGCCCTGCTCAACTACCACTGCGCCTTTTTTTATATCTTGGCCTGCTAAGCGAATATGCTGGCCAACCTTTGGTAATTCAGTAAAGCCAATTGTCGCAGAGGGTTCTGCTTGAGGGTCAACAACAGTATCTTCTTGCAAGATAACTGCATCCGCACCAGCGGGTACCATCGCACCGGTAAATATTCTTGCAATAGAATCCTCAACTAACGTTTGCGCCTTATCGCCTGCAGCAATGCGCTGTGAAACGCTGTAATGCTTATTTAAAGCAATCTCTGCGCTGCGAACAGCATAACCATCCATAGCGCTGTTATCGCAACTCGGCACATCAATCGTTGAATACTGCGTGCAGGCGGCAATACGTCCTGTCGCGTCGGCAAGAGAAACCGTTTCACGGCGCGGGGTTACTGCCGCAGTTGCCATCACCTGCTCAAAACCTTGTTGAAAAGAGATCATCAGTATTTACAGCTCACGTGTTTGCAAGACACCCTGAAAATTACAGGGACGATGGCGGCTATCAAGCTGCTCGGACAATATACCTGTCCACGCTAAGGTGCAGGCTCCCGTTGAACCAGGCATGGCAAACAACACCGTATTATTGGCAAAGCCAGCGATCGCTCGCGACTGAATCGTCGAGGTACCAATATCTTCATAAGAAAGTTGTCGAAATAGCTCGCCAAATCCATCAATCGTTTTATCAAACAATGGGCTGACAGCCTCAGGGGTCGAATCACGGCCACTAAAACCTGTACCGCCGGTAATCAAAATGGCGTCAACTGTGCTCTGCGCAATCCACTGCGAAACAATAGCGCGAATCGCGTAAATATCATCTTTTACTAGGCTGCGATCAATCAGATTATGTCCGGCATCAGCTAATGCGCCTACCAAATAATCGCCCGAAGTATCATTATCCGCATGACGCGTGTCCGAAACAGTTAAAACTGCCAATCCTAATGCACTAAATGTCGCTGTTGATTTTGCCATCTGGTTTTATCTACCTTAGTTAACTTGCTGTATTCGCTGGATTTAAACACATAATCCATATAAAAAATGATTTAAACCGCATTCTCTCTTTTTACTGCGCTATTGACAATCTCCCAACATATCTGAATAATTCGCCGCCTCAATTTGTACGTATATTTCGGAGTTTATCTTGGCTAATTCGCCTCAAGCAAAAAAACGCGCTCGACAAGCTGAAAAGCGTCGCACGCACAACGCAAGCATGCGTTCTATGGTTCGTACCTATCTTAAGAAGGTTGACGCTGCAATTACTAGCGGTGACTCGGCTGCTGCTCAAACTGCATACAGCACTGCTGTTCCAGTTATTGATCGCATGGCAGACAAAGGTATCATCCACAAAAACAAAGCTGCAAGACATAAATCTAGACTCAACGCGCAAGTCAAAGCACTCGCAAGCTAATCTAATGGCGCGCCGCTTTTTTTAAGCTGGCGCGCACTTCATCGTTTAGCACCTCAGATTAGTCCTCTTTCATAGCTAGCCGCTAAAACGGCCGGTTGCTAGATTTCGCCCCATATTTAAGCTCACCGATCAACTTTTTAGCCCCTTTTGGCCCTATTTACCGTCCTCGTTTGCCATCGAAAGATCGCCAATGCTGATTTCTCGGTAATCTCACCACTAAAAGCCCCTCTTCAGCCTCAGTAACCTTGTTATAGGGCACTGAATGCTTTATGATTCGCGCCCTTTTTAGCAGTGGGCTAATTAAAACAATTTAGCCCTTAACCGTTGCCAAACCAACGCATAAAAAAATACCGTTACTCAATAAAAGTCGGTTGGCCACAATACGGAGAACACCATGTACGCAGTAGTTGAAAGCGGTGGCAAGCAGCACCGTGTCATCGAGGGCGAAACCCTCAAAGTTGAAAAATTAGACATCGCAACAGGTGAAACCCTGACGATTGACCAAGTATTAATGGTCGGCGAAGGCGAATCAGTTAAAGTTGGCGCCCCTTACGTAGACGGCGGCAAAGTCACTGCAGAGATTATCTCGCACGGCCGTCACGACAAAGTGACCATCGTGAAATTCCGCAGACGTAAGCACCATCGTAAGCAAATGGGCCACAGACAGTGGTATACCGAATTAAAAATCACCAGCATTGCTGGCTAGAGAACTAACTAATAACGATTTTGGAGTAAGTCATGGCGCATAAAAAAGCTGGTGGTAGTACCCGTAACGGACGCGATTCAGAGTCCAAACGCTTAGGCGTAAAATGTTTTGGCGGCGAAGCCGTAAAAGCAGGCAACATCATCATTCGTCAACGTGGTACTAAAGTACACCCGGGACTGAATGTTGGCATGGGTAAAGATCACACCCTTTTCGCAACAAGCGAAGGTGTTATCAAGTTTGATCAGAAAGGCCCGAAAAACCGCAAATATGTTAACGTTATTGCGTAATACAGGCTCGATAGATTAAAAAAAGCCCTGTCATACGACGGGGCTTTTTTGTATGGGGCGCAGTCAAATAGCTATGAATAGCGTTGGACTTTTGCATCGACAGCACACTCATTATTAACACCATTAACGTTGGCAAAACGAATACACTAAACGCATTAGCAATTCCAAGCTTAATGGTTAAATCAATAACACAGAAAGACAACTAACATCATGAAATTTGTAGACGAAGCGATTATTTCAGTCAATGCTGGCAAGGGCGGTAACGGAGCCCTCAGCTTTCGTCGTGAAAAATATATCCCACGTGGTGGCCCTGATGGCGGCGACGGCGGCGATGGCGGCAGTGTCTATCTCGAAGCCAGCGCATCACTCAACACGCTTATTGATTTTCGATTTCAACCTCGCTATCGCGCTGAATCAGGACGCGGCGGCCAAGGCAAAAGCTGTACCGGTCATAAAGGCGAAGACAAAACTTTAGAAGTCCCTATTGGCACCACCGTTATTGATGAAGATACCGGTGAGACTTTAGGTGATTTACTTAACGCTGGCGATCGACTGTTAGTGGCTCAAGGCGGTTTTCATGGTTTGGGCAATATTCGCTTTAAGTCGAGCACTAACCGCGCACCAAGACAGACGACACCCGGCTCGGAGGGTGAAGCGCGACGCTTACGACTAGAACTTAAGTTACTCGCCGATATAGGCTTGCTCGGCATGCCTAATGCGGGTAAATCGAGTTTAATTACCGCCGTTTCGGCTGCGCGACCTAAAATTGCTAACTACCCCTTCACCACCTTAGTACCCAGCCTTGGGGTTGTCAGTATTGAAGCGCACCGTAGCTTTGTAATGGCCGATATCCCCGGACTCATTGCCGGTGCGGCTGAAGGCGCAGGATTAGGAATTCGCTTTTTAAAGCATTTAACCCGTACCCGTCTGTTGCTGCATCTCGTTGATGTTATGCCGCCCGATGGTGCTGACCCGATTGATAGTGTCGATCAGCTCGATGATGAACTTAGTGCCTTTAGTGCCGCACTCGCCTCTCGACCGCGCTGGCTAGTACTTAATAAAATTGATTTACTCAGTGATGACGATTTAGCTAATTTACTAGCGCGCGTTAAAGTTGAATTGCCGCAGTACGAACACGTCTATGCAATTTCAACCGTTGCTAGGCTTGGGCTAAAACCATTGAGTGGCAATATTATGAGCTGCTTAGAAGACATATGGCTGCAAGAGGAAGAAGATCCTGAGGCGCTATTGAAAGAACAAGAAACACAAAGCGCTATGCAAGTTGAAGGTCGCAATAGTATTGCCGAGTTAGCTGAAAGGCGTGCAGCTGAAAAAAATAATCCATCATCTGAGTCTGCCGAAGACGGTATTGATGATGACGACAATGACGTGGAAGTTGAATACGTCAGAGACTAATTTAAAGCGTTAGAATGAGCTCAATCATGAACACAGCAAATGCCAACACATCAAAGCGCTGGGTCATAAAAATTGGCAGCGCCCTACTCACCGACAACGGTGAAGGACTTGCCCTCAAGGCGCTAGACCATTGGGTCGAGCAAATTGCGGCACTTAAAAATGCCGGCGATGAAATCGTCCTGGTTTCTTCAGGTGCCGTTGCCGAAGGCATTACTCGCCTTGGCTGGAAAACACGCCCCGATTCACTTCACATGCTTCAAGCTGCCGCCGCTGTTGGGCAAGCCGGTTTAGTACAGGCTTACGAATCACGCTTTAAGCAATACCAAATCACTACAGCACAAATATTATTAGTGCACGAAGATTTATCCTCTCGCACTCGCTATCTTAATGCACGCCAAACACTGCAAAGCTTACTTGAGTATGGTGTCATTCCTATTGTTAATGAAAACGATACCGTCGCCACTGATGAAATTCGTTTTGGCGATAACGACACACTAGCGGGCCAAGTAGCTAATCTTATCGATGCTGATAAATTGCTAATACTCACTGATCAAGAAGGTGTCTTTAGCGATGACCCAAGAATACATGCTGATGCCGAATTTATTAGTGAGCAAGATGTGCATGATGCATCGCTCGACCAAGCCGCAAAAGATGGCAGCGGCACATTAGGTCGTGGTGGTATGACAACCAAAATAAAAGCCGCTCGCTTAGCTGCGAGATCGGGTTCATCAACGATTATCGCTAATGGTTTAACGCCATCGGTCATTACTCGTCTTGCTAATGATGAATCCTTAGGCACACACCTCATCAACAGCCGCAAGCCGATGACGCCCAGAAAACAATGGCTATCAGGCAGCCTATCCATTAAAGGCACGCTAACGCTTGATGATGGCGCTGTAAGCGTCTTGAAAGATGATACTAGCAGTTTATTGCCTGTAGGTATTAGTGCTGTCAGTGGTGTATTTCATCGTGGTGAATTAGTTAGCTGTGTCGACCTTCAAGGTCAAGAAATTGCTCGCGGCCTAGTTAATTACAACAGTGAAGAAGCGATTAAAATTGCTGGTCGCGCTAGTGATCAGCTGGCGGAGATTCTTGGCTATGGTGGCGATGAAGAAATGATTCATCGGGATAACCTTGTTGTTATTTAGCTGTTATTTAATTGTTATTTAGTTTTTCCATATTAGTCTCGTAATATAAGGAAAAAATGGATCCTGTAACTCAAGGTGTTTTAGGTGCAAGTCTGTCCCAATCAATGGTTCGCAATAAAAAGCAGACAGCGATTGCCGGCCTGTTCGGTTTATTATCCGGTATGGCCCCCGACTTAGATGTTTTTATTCGCTCGGGTAACGACCCGCTATTATTTCTTGAATATCATCGGCACTTTACCCATTCGTTAGCATTTATTCCCTTTGGCGGACTGCTCTGCGGCGCGCTGTTATATTTTTTATTAGGCAGACGCTGGGAAGTCACCTTTAAACTGAGTGTTTTATATTGCACGCTAGGTTACGCGACTCACGCACTACTTGACGCATGCACTAGTTATGGCACGCAATTATTTTGGCCATTTAGTAATGTGCGCATTGCCTGGAACACCATGTCAATTGTTGATCCGATTTATACACTGCCAATTATCACTGGTGTATTGCTTGCGGCGATAAAGAAAAATCCTCGCATTGCCAAGGTAGCTTTCGCTTGGGCCCTCATTTACCCCTGTATTGGTTTTGTTCAACACAATAGAGCTATGACGGCAGGGTTAGAATTAGCTACTGAACGAGGTCATGTTCCGCTAAGAGTTGATGCTAAGCCTAGCTTTGCTAATATCATTCTCTGGAAAGTCATTTACGAAACTGATGAGCATTACTATGTTGATGCTGTGCGAGTTATGCAAGAGATTAAGCGTTATCCGGGTGATCGAATCGAGAAGCTGAATATTGCTCGAGACTTTTCTTGGTTAGACGTTGAGTCACAACAGGCCAAAGATATTGAACGCTTTCGTTGGTTTTCAAATGATTATATTGCTCAAGATCCTAATGACCCAAATCGTATTGTGGATATGCGCTATTCATTTGTTCCCAATCAAATCACTGCATTGTGGGGGATTGAATTGTCACCTATTGCAGAGCGAGAGGAACATGTTTTTTATTCTAGTAAAAATAATTTGACTATAAGTCATCGGGAAATATTTTTTAATCAATTATTGGGGCGTTGAGAGTTGAGTTGACTGTGAACTTGACCTAAAAATTCAAACAAAAAAACTACTACTTAATCATTAAACTCATCATCGGTTTTCTCCATCATGCGTCGAACATATCCAAGCCGCTGTTCCAACACCGAAATCTTCTTCTCAATCGCATCAACGTCAGCATCATCTATGGTTAACTCCTGCTGAAGCTCAGCTATCTTCGACTTAAGCAACTGCTTCCTTTGCTCAAGAATCGCCTTCTTCTCAGCACTCTCCGCCTTATCAAAAATCATCGCTTCAGGCGATGCGGCTTTACCATTTTCAACCTGCGAGTCAGTATTGGTTGAGGTAGCAATTACTTTAGTCTGCGCATCAAAAACACGCTGACTCATAAAGGTCGGCGATACAATCTCTACCCTTGCCTCATGCAAGGTTCTAATCATATTTTTACGCAGTGTTGAGCGCACCGTCAGCAACTGCTTAACCTCTTCAAGAAATCCCGCAACCCGATAAACCACACTGAAATCACCAAGCGTTTTGACATAGACAAAACTTTCAACTAACCCAGTTTTCTCTGCCGCATCTAATAAAAGCGTTTCAATTAAATCTAAATCATTGTCATAACCTAAAGATACTTCAGCGGCGACGATAGTACCTGACGATCGCACCACAGAGACGGGGTTAGAGACCAAATATAAATTCGGTATCGTTGTTAAGTCACGCTCCTGAGTTTGAATTTCGGTATGAAACAATCCTCGCTCTGTAACTCGACCAAACTGCTCGCCAACACGAACAAAATCACCGGCATGCAAGTTGTCAACACCACGCAACATCAAACCCGCCATAGCATTAGCAACAAAACTGGTTGATGAAAACGCCATCATAAGCGTAAGCAATAAACCCAAAAGAGTGAGTAATTGTTTTCGCATCTCATCATTGATAGGCAGTGAAAGGATCGCAGCTACAACAAACATTAATACCACTGCCACAATAATCAACGAGTGCTTAAAATTATTTTGTTGTCGATCTGGGTTACGGTGAAAACGACGTAGCAATAGATTAATTGTGATTGTGGAAAATAAAAGAACACCAAGCAAAGGGAGGATCGGAACTATCCAACTTAAAACCATTTTAACTATCGTTATATCCATAAATATTTTTACCTAATCATTAATCGCGGCTTCACTTTTTTCTTTAATTGTCGGCTGAGTACTTTTATTATCAAAAAGGCGATCAAAGCGCGTATCTGGATCAGCCAATGAACCCTCAATAAAGTAAACCGCACTTGAAATTTTATCTAACTCATCTTCAAAAACCTTACTCGCAATATACATACCCGCAGCAACAGGTAACCCGCCGGTCAATACTGCAACCCAAGGTAAATTAGAAGCTACCGGCAAAGTAGCAATAAGCTCAGCATTAATAGTTGACGCAACAAGATCAACCTCGCCTGTTAATGAAAACTGGCTTGACGGCGATTTCACGATAATCGGATTATCATTAAACCGTGCGACACTATCAGCGATATTCAATCGCCCTTCTACGCTATCAAAACTAAGCCCCTCTTTGTAGAGATCTGAAAAATCCAACTTCATTCGTCGAACCAAGGTATCAAAATTAATAATACCTATAAGCTTAAGCAAACCTTCCGTCGAATCAGAGGTCTTTAAAAACTGACCATCTTTGAATTTAAAATCAAGCGTACCTTCAGATTGATACAGTGAAAAAGCATCAGGCGTACCCTGCCAGCTTAAATCAATAACAATATCTGCTCGCTTACTCTTAATCGGTGACTGATCATCTGAATCACTATTAAAGCGTCGAATAAATTCTTCGATAGAATCACTCTTACCTATTAAAGATAGCGAGCTTGTATACTCGCCCGCTTCATTTTTAGCCCAAAGCAAACCGCTATCAACGTCTGAACTCAATAACATTGATGCATAATCAACGTGAATATCATGAACTAATACAGCACTATCAGAAGGACTCAATAAAAACTGCCATTGACCTATGGGTCTATCACCCCAATACAACTGCTGTATATTGATTTTAGCGGCAACAAGATTTGCAGGAATTAAAAATGAATTAGCTGCACTCTTATCTTGTGTGGCTAAAGAATCGTCTCGCTCAATCCGCAAATAACTCAAATCAATAAGGTATCGCCGCTCGTCCTTCACGCTGCTTAAAATTAACGGCAATTTATTTAACGCCGACGATTGCTCTAACTGATTCACCGTAGCGGGTGCCATGCCTTCAATGGGTAATGCGATGCGCCCTTTTAACTGATCACTTTCAATATCAAACTGCCAGCATCGGTCAAGCTCAGCAACTGATACCACGCTATTAGTAAACGTCTCACCAAAGGCGAGCACTTTATCTAAACGCAAATCACTGACAAGCAATTCGGTTGCTATAGACTTTTTAGTTGACTGATCAGAAACTAACTTTAAACTTTTTTCTGACGCTTGGTATTTATCAAAAATAGGTAACCACTCTGATAAATTGAATATGGACATCTCGCCTGAAACACTCAGGCCGCTTTTTAAATTATTTTTTACGCCTATATCTTTACCTATTGAATCGCTCGCACCACCAATAGAGATAGATCCGCCCTGCATTTTATAGCGATCAAAATTTAACTGCATGTCAGCATAATTATCGATACTGATAGTCATCGGCTGATTCGCCGCTTGAAGATGCCAATTCAATAAAAATGGCGCACTATCTATCTTATCTTTATATAAAGGCTCTGGCAGTTTAAGTGCCACACCAACTAGGTCGCTACTGGCCGTTAAAATAGTTTGCGCAGCACTATGATCGACTCGCAAACTCATGGCCGCAACACCCTCAGTCATAGCTAGTGCAGGTTGTTTTAACCAGTTATATAAATTTTTAGTATCAACATCGAACTGCCCATCTACCCTAACGCTATTACCATTCTGCAATTGAGGGTTATCATGATAATCGCCTAACACTATATTAATGGGCTCACCCCATAAACTACCGTTAAGCTGTTGTGAAACCAAACCTCTATCCGATGAATAAGCAATCGGCCCAGCGAGATCGCTAACTGTTAAACCAATATTCGACATTTTGATTTCACTGTCACTTATTGCAGCCGTAAAATCGACTTGTGTGCGATCAATATCACCCTTCTTTAACGGCACATGCAATCGCAACTGCGCGTCATGTAATTGACCCTCGGCATGCCAATCCCCAATAGTATTTTCTAACCGCGCTTTTAACGGTGTGGTTTGCAAAATATTCAATACATCACCCAAACCACCTGCGAGTTGACTATCAATATCGACGGCAGCATCCGGCCCCGCACCCTGCACTACCACCTGTGATTGAGACATTATTAAGCTCTCAAACTCAGCGGAATAAACAGATACATGCGCATCACTACCCAACTGCATCATTAAGCCATCCAGCTTTGTCACTCGCGACCACTGTGGATGAAAGTTAAAGTCTGTGTCCGCCAAATTTAAATACATTTGAACACTACGTTTGTGTTTATCTGCCTTGGCTAACGATCCGTGATAAACAAATCCACCATCAACAATATTGCCATCCATTTCACTCTGCGTAATCCAATTTTGCGTATTACGATTCATGGTGTAAGGCAATAATTTGAATAAATGGGAGGTATGCGAGTCGCTCACACCGATATACATCGATATGTGACTAGACTCATCTTCCGCCCGCGTTTTACCGTTAAGATAAAAGCGACCACCAAAAGAGCCTTCATCACCTGTCATGGTAAAACGCATCTCCTCACCATTGAGCAACAAGCGATTATCTTCTAAAGCCCAACTAACACGCCCTTTAATTTGATCAAACAATAAAGCATCGTGATAAACCTTGGGGAAATCCATCGAGAAATCGTCATTACTTACTAACTCTATCGAACCTGTTGTCGATGAAGCATGTAAATAGCCACTTAAGCCCGTCACACCCGGAATGTTTTTCCAAGCCTTAACGCTAATACTGTCCAGTATTGCCTGCAACTCAAAATCCATATTTGGCTGGCTAGCTAATTGCTGGTTACCAGGAATAGCAAGATGTAACTGCTTAACGAAACCATCAATATTTAATGATTGTAATGCCGCGGATTTTTTTTCATCGAGCATTTTACTACCACTGACTATTTCCGTTAGCTGGCCAAGATCAACCGTTGGCATTTTCAATAGAATATTTGAAACTTCCGATTTATCTATTGCAATAGATATACTCGCCAACGGCATATTGAGTGGCTCATCACGCCAAGTGGCATCTAACTGCTGCCACCATAAATCAAACCCATTATCATTATTCTCTTCAACATTCAGCGCTAGACCTATATTGTTTAGTTGCCAATTAGAATTATCGTTACGCTGTATTGATCCATTATCTATAGCAACACTAGCACGCCACTGCTGATTCGGTTTTTTAATCGCCCAAAATTGACCACTCCAATTATCTACTAACCATTGGTCACTATTATTAGCGGATACAAACCAAGGCGATAGACTCAGCTGCTCCGCTACCGCGTAAATATCGACTTCCGCATCATCAGTAAAAGGATCACCCGTTGCATTAGCGTAAAGCGTAAAATTGCCCGCATCCCCACCCTGCTGAGTAAAGATAAATTGTCGCGCCTGAGAAAATTGCTGAAAATGCATTTGCATGACGGGCAGCTGAATTCGTTGAGAGGCGAACTCACCACCCGGTAAATCGATATTAATTTGCTGCGCTTGAATCGACTGTAAGCGCTGAATAAAACCTCGTAGCGATACTTCGCGACGCTCATTCGCCAACGCCATGCCGCGTAATGCCCACTGATCATCAGCCGTTTTATCTAACGAAAGTGAAAGCTGTTTAGCGCTAACATGGGTAATACGTAAACCTAGATCCATCGCCGAAGCAATTAAATCCAAACGCAACTCGCCACTGTCTAAGGAGAAAACAGGACCGCTTACTTCAGATGAATCCTCTGAGGCAGGTAAACTTGCAACAAGTGAATCAACTCGAAACACTGGTCTAAATTTTTTCCATTCACCACTCAAACCTTCTAGCTGCCAATCAAGGCCGGTTTTATCCTCTAATACCGCAACCAATTGGGGTGATAGCTTCTCGAGTTGAGGCATATAAAAACGACCTAAACTCATGCACACAGCAAGCACAATATAGACGCTGGCAATAAATATCAGCAGCGTCCATAAACAGCGATCAATGATGCGAAAATAATTCACGCTAGCAACTAACCCCAACAACCAAAAATTTAATGACACAACCAGCCATTAAGAAAGAACCACATCAAATTGTTCCTGCGTATAAACAGTCTCAACTCGAAACTCAATTTGCTTATCAAGCAACTCTTGTAAATCGGCAACAATACCCGCATCTTCATCGACCAATCGATCAACAACCGATTGCGACGCGAGCACTAACAATCGATTGTTATCATAGGCTCTCGCCTCACGTAGAATCTCTCTAAATATTTCAGAACAAACCGTCTCTGCTGATTTTAATGACCCTTGGCCATCACAGACATTACAAGATTCACTCAACACATGCTCTAAACTTTCACGCGTTCGTTTTCGCGTCATCTGTACTAAACCTAGATCCGAAAAACCACCTACATGGCTTGTGGTTTTATCTTTTTCAACTGCTTTCTCTAGCGTTCGCAATGTTTGCCGACGATGCTCTTCACTCTGCATGTCAATAAAATCAATAATAATGATGCCACCTAAATTTCTTAATCGTAACTGTCTTGCTAACGCAGTCGCAGCCTCAAGGTTGGTTTTAAAAATCGTTTCTTCCAAATTACGCTTACCAACAAAAGTCCCTGTATTCACATCAATGGTGGTCATTGCTTCAGTTTGATCAATAACTAATGAGCCGCCCGACTTTAATTGCACCTTGCGCCCTAACGCCTTGGTGATTTCATCTTCTACACCAAACAAATCAAAAATCGGTCGACTTGAATCATAAAACTCAATCTTGTCGACAAACTCAGGAATAAACTCCTTGGAAAATTTTACTAAACGCTCATAAACCGTGTGACTATCCACTCGAATTTTTTCTAATTCAGGATAAACAAAATCACGCATAGTGCGCTCACAAACATTAAGATCTTCATAGATTAAACTAGGGGCAGATTGGGCTTTCATTTTTTTATTAAGCGCACGCCACAAACGTTTTAAATAACGTACGTCGGCAACAAAATCATGATAGTCAGAAAACTCAGCCGCTGTTCGAATAATATAACCTGCACGCATAGCCTCATCTTCTGGCTCGGTCATCACTTCGGATAATGCATCAGCCAAACCCGACTTTAATAAATTCTTTCGCTCAACATCATCAATACGGTTTGAAATGCCCATATGATTATTTTCTGGCATATAAACCAAGTACCGTGAAGAAACAGATAGCTTCGCAGTTAATCGTGCGCCCTTTGTACCCAGTGGATCTTTAACCACCTGAACCAATAAGCTCTGCCCTTCACGTAATAACTGACGAATATCCGGCTCAGCGTTTGAGTCGTCGCGCGTTTCAAGTTCACCAGCGTGAATAAAGCTGGCTTTATCCAAACCAATATCCACAAAGGCCGCTTGCATACCCGGTAGCACTCTAACCACCTTACCTTGGTAGATATTGCCGACAATGCCTCGACTGCGCTCACGCTCAATCACGACCTCTTGCAATACACCATTTTCGACTAAACCAACTCGCGACTCCATCGGGGTCATGTTCATCAGAATCTCTTCACTCATAGCCGATATATCCTTAAAGTTTTTTGTTCTATTTTATTTCAATGCCTATGATTGCTTGGCATTAACAATAAAATCCTAACCATGCTTAGCGCACGACTCGAAATAAAAACCGAGCTCACTTAATAACTGACTAGTTTCAAATAATGGCAAACCGACTACGCCCGAATAACTGCCTTCGATGCGCGAAAAAAAAATGGCCCCAAGCCCTTGAATGCCATATGCACCGGCTTTATCACTGGGCTCACCGCTATCCCAATACCATTTGACCTCAGCAGGCTCAATGGTTCGAAAAGTCACCTGTGTCTTACTGGTAATACTATGGACGCTAAAATCATCACACGCATCACTAAACACCACCGTTAAACTGGTATAAACGTTATGGCTTCGACCAGATAGTAACGATAACATTCGCTCTGCATCGGCGGCCCCAGTTGGTTTACCAAGAATACAGTTATCACAAACCACTATCGTATCAGCACCGATCACTGCCAGTGGCACATCCAAGCCAGAGGGTTGCAGCTGATCAATTAACATTCGGTAACCAGCCATAGCCTTGTCATAGCCCAGTCTACTCATAAACTCCTCGGGAATCTCGCCACTATTGCGGACTTCATCAACATCAATACACAATTTTTCAAACTGCAAACCCAGCTGCTGCAGTAATTCCGCTCGTCTGGGCGATTGAGACGCCAAATACAGTAAGGGTGAAGAAGATTTTTTATTCAGAATTGAATCAGTTGTGAACGCAGAAGAAGGAGTATCAATTGAGGTTTTCATAATAGTTTATCTTGATATCTAACGATTTTTATTAGCCTTAAAGACAGCAAAACTATAATCGTAAACGATCCAAAGAGAGTTTAACCAACGGCCAGATAAGCGCGCTGACTAATGCTGGAACAAGAAAGGCCAACGTGTGATAACTGCCGCCCGTCAAACCATGAACCCAATAACCAATGAGCTGATGAATACCAACTAACACAAATACTGAGGCAGCCTGTTCAAACACACCAAACATACGCAAGCGTTGATGCAATAAAAAACAGACATACGCTAGCACCGTCAAACCTAAAGCATTCTGTGAGAGCACCACACCTTCTAACAAATCCATTGTCAGCCCTAAACACCAGGCGTAAACCATACCAAAACGGAATGGCGCAGCGACGACCCAATAAACAACAATTAATGCTGCAAATTCTGGACGTAACCATTGCGCCCAATCAGGCAGCGGCCATACCGAAAACGTAAGTGCCGCCACCACGCTAATAACCACAACACCCCAAGGCATCATTTCGGGGCTATCAATACCTCGAATCATAAGCCTACCATCAGGTATTCACGCATGACTGCGAAACAACAGCATCACTGTGAACGCTCGCCAGCAAAAACTAATAGAACAAAACGGCTGCGATCTAACTTAGCACTGGGTCTAGCAATAACTTTTAAAAAGGGTTTACCCGGATCTTGAACAACTGATTCTACTACCCCCACTGGATAGCCAACAGGGAAGCGCTGACCTAAACCCGAACTCACTAACAAATCACCCGCTTTAATATCGGTGGTTGCAACTACATTGGGCAGCATTAAAGTATCGATTCGCCCCGAACCTTCAGCAATAGCACGCACACCGTTGCGATTAACTTGCACAGGAATTGAATGCCGCGAATCGCTAATTAAAATAACCCGTGACTGACGAGCATTAACCTCAACCACCTGCCCCATAAGTCCGTAGGCATCAATCGCCGGCTGACCAATATATACGCCTTCATTGGTGCCTTTATTAATAACAATTTGCTGCTTTAAAGGGTCGGGAGAAACATTCACTAACTCGGCAATCAAGACACTGTCTTGCAGAACCGTTGATGAACTCAGTAACTCACGCAAACGTACATTTTCTGCCGTTAACGACACAAACTTTTGTAGCTTTCCATGCAAAATGCGCGCTTCGTTATGTAAACGCTCATTCTCTGACATGAGTGTTTCGCGAGAAGTAAAATAAGAATCAAAACCCTGCACAATATTGCTAGGGCTATTGGCCAGCCAATAAAAAGGAATAGAAATATAAGATAAGGCAACGCGCGTGGTACCAGTCACATGCGTTTTATAATCGGCGGCAATTAAAAAAAGCGAAATTAGACCCAGCACTAACAGACGCGCGCCGATCGAAGGGGATTTTCCAAAAATGGGTTTAATGGTGCATCTCCGATATCAACTATCAACCATTATAATTAATGGTTGAATTAATCAGTCGACAGAAAATCGATATTGTATTGATCCATTAACTCCAACGCCTTACCACCACCACGGGCAACACAGGTCAATGGATCTTCGGCAACAATTACCGGTAAGCCGGTTTCGTTACTCAGTAAGCGGTCGAGGCCGCGTAACAATGCACCGCCACCGGTTAATACAATACCTGATTCGGCAATGTCTGATGCCAGCTCAGGTGGCGACTGTTCTAAAGCACCTTTTACACCTTGAATAATAATGGTGAGTGCATCTTGCAAGGCTTCCATCACTTCATCACTGTTCATCGTAAAGGCACGAGGTACACCTTCGGCAAGGTTACGACCACGCACATCTATCTCGCGCAAATCACCACCACCAATTGCCGTACCAATTTCTTGTTTAATTCGCTCTGCCGTTGCATCGCCAATTAAGCTGCCATAGTTGCGTCGCACATAAGAAACAATAGCTTCATCAAAGCGATCGCCCCCAGTACGGACAGAATCTGAATAAACCACACCGTTAAGCGACAAAATGGCAATCTCAGTAGTACCACCACCAATATCGACAACCATTGAACCGCTGGCCTCTTCTACCGGCAAACCTGCGCCGATTGCTGCGGCCATTGGCTCTTCAATTAAGCGTACTTCACGTGCGCCAGCACTAAGGGCAGACTCACGAATCGCCTTGCGCTCAACTTGTGTAGAGTTACATGGCACACAAACCAACACACGAGGGCTAGGACGAATAAAGCTATTTTTATGAACGCGAGAAATAAAATGCTGAAGCATTTTCTCGGTGACCTGAAAATCCGCAATCACACCGTCTTTTAGCGGGCGGATAGCCATGATATTACCTGGCGTACGGCCCAGCATTCGCTTGGCATCGGTACCCACTGCCGCAATCGTCTTTTGGCCGTTAAGCAAGCGAATCGCCACCACCGATGGCTCATCAAGGACAATACCTTGCTCTCGGACATAAATCAGTGTGTTAGCAGTACCAAGATCGATGGATAAATCGTTAGAAAAAAGGCCGCGAATGGTCTTTAGCATAGAAATACAGTCTCACTTTTAAAGGATGGCAGCCTTTAGTTATTATTCAGACGCGGCAGTTAAGGCCATGACAGAAAAAATAACAGGCTTTTTAACCAAAGTGCTCGTCTAAATCGGACAAAGCCCCTCGTTTTTTGGCACAATCCACTCACCCTTTTGCCCAAACAGGACTAATAATGGCCAGTGCAATTTTATGCGCCCCAAGTTATCGGCAAACTGTAACAATGGCGGGGATTTAGGGCAAGGCTGAAATGTGATAAGTTAGCGCTTTTATTGGTTTTAACGGCGATTGTTTGGATTTTAAGGTTATTGTTTAAAATTTAATAAGGTAAATCTTGTTTGAGATTCACTTTAGCCGCAACACTCCCGATTCAACAAGCCATGTCGTTAGTCTTCAGCGATGAAAATTGAACCAATTTCATCGTAATAGCGCTATCGCCAAACGTTTAAAAAGCAACCGCTGGATCAACCAGCCATTTAACAATGAGTAAGTAAGCATCATGACAATTACACCCGAACAAATCGCCATAACCGCTGGTTTGGCAAAACTCAAAATCGATGGCGACGATGCAATTGAAGTCGCTAAGCGTATTGGTGCCATTTTAGAATTAGTTGACCAAATGCAAGCCGTGGATACCAGCAACGTCGAACCCATGGCCAACTCTCTCGATGCCGTCCAACGCCTGCGAGCCGATAATGCTATTCGACCCGAGAATCCTATCGAGACGCGAGACGCGCTGCAACAAATCGCTCCCGCTATCGAAGAAGGTTTGTTTTTAGTGCCTAAAGTAATTGATTGAAACAGAAAGTGATTGATTAACAATATTCTCAATTTATAAAAAACCCTTTTACCTACAGATATAACACTTGCCAATGAAACCCTTACACGAATTAACGCTTGCAGAAATTCAATCATTACTGCAACAAAAGCAGCTATCTTCACGCGAGATCACGCAACATTATCTCGATCGTATAGCGCAGCAAAACAGCACTTACAACTGCTATATCAGTATCGATGATCAAGGCGCCCTAAGCGCCGCTGATGCAGCCGATGCCGCTATCGCGGGCGGTGCTAATGGCGCATTGCTCGGCGTACCCTTTGCCCATAAAGATATTTTTTGCACCCAAGGTATTAAAACCACCTGCGGTTCAAAAATGTTAGATAACTTTATTCCGCCTTACGACGCGACCGTGGTTGCAAAAATGAAAGCCGATGGTGCCGTCATGTTGGGTAAAACCAATATGGACGAATTTGCGATGGGCTCATCAAACGAAACCAGTTATTTTGGCGCCGTTAAAAACCCTTGGGACCTCGATACTGTTCCAGGTGGTTCATCGGGCGGTTCTGCCGCTGCAGTTGCGGCACGACTCGCTCCAGCCGCGACAGGCACCGATACCGGCGGCTCCATTCGCCAGCCCGCAGCACTGTGTGGCATTACTGGCTTAAAACCCACTTATGGTCGCGTTAGCCGCTACGGCATGATTGCCTTTGCCTCTAGCTTAGATCAAGCCGGCCCCATGACGCGCACAGCTGAAGATGCCGCCTTATTGCTTAACAGCATGTCAGGACATGACGCAAAAGATTCAACCAGCACCGACATTGCCGTGCCCGACTACACCGCGACACTCAACCAGCCAATTAAAGGCTTAAAGATTGGTTTACCAAAAGAGTATTTCGATGATCGACTAGACACTGCCATGGCTAGCAAAGTACAAGCAGCACTGGCTGAGCTCGAAAAACTCGGCGCAGTACTGGTTGATATTGAATTACCCAACTCAGCGCTATCCGTGCCCGCGTATTACGTGATTGCACCCGCCGAAGCTTCGTCTAACTTATCGCGCTTTGATGGCGTACGTTATGGCTACCGCTGCGAGAACCCCAAAGACCTAGAAGATTTGTATACACGCACGCGTACCGAAGGCTTTGGCGATGAAGTAAAACGTCGCATCTTAGTTGGTGCCTATGCGCTATCGGCAGGTTACTACGACGCTTACTATCGAAAAGCACAACAAGTGCGCCGTTTAATTAAACAAGACTTCGTCAGCGCCTTTGAAAAAGTCGATATTATTGCCGGCCCCACCTCACCCTCACCCGCGTTCAAGTTTGGTGAAAAAGGGGATGACCCAGTGGCCATGTATTTAGAAGATATTTACACCATAGCCGTGAACTTAGCAGGTTTACCTGCGATGTCACTGCCCGCTGGCATGATGAACAACATGCCTGTTGGTTTACAGTTAGTCGGTAACTATTTTGCCGAACAACAACTATTAAATGCCGCACACCAATTTCAAACAGTTACCGACTGGCATCAACAGTCGCCTGTAACTGATTAAAGGACAGATTAAAGAACTGATTAAAAACGTTAGTTCGGCAATACAGTATTATTCATTGATTATTTAGAGACAAGGTTACAACGATATGCAGTGGGAAACCGTGATTGGCTTAGAGGTTCATGTACAACTAGCCACCCAATCAAAAATATTTAGCGGCTCATCAGCCGCTTTTGGCGCAGCCGCAAATACACAGGCTGATATCGTCGATTTAGCGCTGCCTGGCACCTTGCCAGTAGCCAATCTTCAAGCGTTTAAAAGCGCCATCATGTTTGGCTTAGCTATTGATGCTGAAATTGGTAAAGAGTCTGTTTTTGAGCGTAAAAACTATTTTTATCCCGACTTGCCTAAAGGCTATCAAACCACGCAATTAGAAAAACCGATTGTCGGTCTTGGCCACATCGCCATTCCTACAGAGACCGAAGGTGAAATTAAACAAGTCCGCATTCACCACGCGCACCTTGAAGAAGATGCCGGTAAATCATTGCATGAAGATTTCCATGGTATGTCAGGTATTGATTTAAATCGTGCTGGCACGCCGCTAATAGAAATTGTTTCTGAACCCGATATGCGCTCATCCACCGAAGCCATCGCGTTTTTGAAAAAAGTCCATGCCATTGTCACTTACCTTGGTATTTCTGATGGCGACATGTCGCAAGGTTCACTGCGCTGTGATGCCAACGTATCGATTCGTCCAATGGGCGAAGAAACGCTCGGCACCCGTACGGAAATAAAAAATCTTAACTCATTCCGCTTTATAGAAAGAGCCATTCACGTTGAAGTCGACAGACAAATTGACTTACTTGAAAGTGGCGGTGAAGTTAAACAAGAAACACGTCTTTACGATAGCGATAAAAACGAAACACGCAGTATGCGCAGCAAAGAGGAAGCTAACGACTATCGCTACTTCCCCTGCCCTGATTTGTTACCCGTTATTATTGATGATCAAACGATTGATGAGCTACGCGCCATCATGCCGGAACTGCCTGAGCAAAAACTGCAACGCTTTCAAGAACAGTTTTCTCTATCCGCTTACGATGCGTCCATACTCACCGAGCAACGCAGCATCGCAGATTTTTTTGAGACAACAGCCGATAACTGCGGCGATGCCAAGCTCTCAGCCAACTGGGTAATGGGTGAATTGTCGGGGCATCTCAATAAACATGATTTAAATATCGAGCAATCACCGGTAAGCGCCGATCAATTAGCGCAATTAATCAGCCGTATAAAAGACAACACCATCTCGGGTAAAATCGCCAAGCAAGTGTTTGAAGCCATGTGCGCCAACGAAGGCAGCGCCGACGACATTATTGAAGCGAAAGGATTAAAACAAGTCAGTGATAGCGGTGCCATTGAAGCGATGGTTGATGAAGTCATCAATAGCAGCCCAGATCAAGTTGCACAGTATCGTGCCGCTGAACCCGACAAACGCAAAAAATTGATTGGCTTTTTTGTTGGGCAAGTAATGAAAGTCTCTAAAGGTCAAGCGAACCCTGGCCAAGTGAATCAGATACTGGCGAAAAAACTGAACGACTAATAGGAATGTTTATACTCTTGGCTAGGCATTAAAATGTTTAGCATCGTAATAAAGGTAATCTCATGGTTTTAAAGAAAGACAAAGAAAAAGTCATTGACCCCGTTTGGGGTGAAGAGCGGATCCGCGAATTTTTAGATCTGCAAGCGCCAGCAGGAGAAAACGCTGATCATCATAAATTACTCAAAGCCTACCAAAGTATGCGCCCTGAAGATTTTGAAACCTTTATTGGTTTTTTTGTTGCCGCCAATGGCAATTTAGAAGCACAAAACCTAGAAGGGAAAACCGTAGCCGAATTAATTAGCACACACCGCTACAGCCAACCCTATCTTGATGCGATAACTAAACAGCACTAGCCACTGTACTAGTGACTGTTTAACCAGTGCATTACTAAAAAAATTAATGGCATGCCAACAACCCTCGCACCCGCCAAGTCACCACTAAAATAAATCGTTATTTTCTATTGCCGCCTTTAACAGTGTTTTTTACTGTTTTATGCGGCTATTTGCATTTTTTTCTTGATTAATAAATGCACCAAAAACTGATTTTTTTCAATAAATCAGCACAAAAATTGGTCATTATTTAAAAGAAAACTTATAAACCTTTAATTTTATACAAAAAAAACAGCCGCTTACGCGCACCATCATGGTACTTTCGATTTGCGTCGAACTAATCTTCGCAACAATATTATTAATTTAGCAAAATTATTTTTCTGTTTATAACTAAAACTTGAGGTAGAAAATTATGAGTCTAATACAAATTGTACGTTTAGTAGCCATTGCGGTCGCTGTGATTGGAGCATTTGTAGCCATCCCAGAAGCCGGTTTAATTATGGCAATCCTAGGTTTAGTGATTGGAGCTATTGGTGTAGAAGCAGATCGCGCCACAGCTTTCCTTGTTAGCGCTGTTGCGTTATCAGTGGTTGCCGGATCACTTGGTTCGATTCCTGTAGTAGGTGAGTATGCAACTTCTATCCTTAGCAATGCTAGCGCAATCTTTAACGCAGGCGCAGTTGCTGTTATCGTTATGGGCATCAAAGACCGCGTAACAGAATAATTGGTCTGCTAATAAAAAAAGGCTCGCTTTATGCGAGCCTTTTTTGTCTACCTTTCTTGCACTTACCTTTCTTGCACTTACCTTTCTTGCACTTACCTTGTCCGCACTAACCATAACGAGAATAAATGGCAGCTTTCTTGTTGGGATCCATATTCACTTTCGACAAATCACCCTGAATATGCGGCAGCGCAAGTAATCGCTTATCCATCACAGAAAACCATAAACGCGGTATATAAGCCAATACGTACATGCCAAAATAACCATTGGGCATTTCAGGTATATCAGGAAAATTTCGTAAGCTCTGATACCGACGAGTAGGATTAGTGTGATGATCAGAATGTCGCTCAAGATTAAACAGCATGAGATTGGTCAGGATATAATTAGCGTTCCATGAATGGTGCGGCTGGCAACGCTCATAACGACCATTTTCCTTTTTCTGTCGCAGCAAACCATAATGTTCGACATAGTTAGCCGACGTGAGCTGGAACCAAGCCCAAAAATTATGCATTGCCAAAAATGGCAACATAACCCAACCAAAAACATAGATAAGAGCGCCTTGTAATACCGCGCTTAAAAAATAGGATTGCAAAATTTCATTGTCAAAAGAAACCAGCGGTTTACCCTGTTTTTCTAGCCTTGCCTTCTCTAAAGCCCAGCCACGCAAAAAGTTTCCAGGTATCTCACGCAGCGCAAAGGCGTAGATCGATTCGCCCATACGAGAGCTTGCAGGGTCCTCTGGCGTTGCTACCGACACATGGTGACCACGATTGTGATCAACACAGAAATGACCATAAGCAGGCACAGCCATACACAGCTTTGCCAGTAGCTGCTCAGTAGATGTTTGTTTATGCCCTAGCTCATGCGCCGTGTTAATACTAAATCCGTTATAGCCACCAGCAACAATCGCCACCATCACAATAGCCCACCAACTTAAATCGTTAGTGCCTACCAAATAAGCGGAAGCGATCAACACAATAAAATGCATTGGGATTGTGGCAAACGTTAAATAGCGATAATAAATATCCGCCTCAAGCTGAGGAACGATCTCTTCTGGTGGGTTATCACTATCACTGCCAATAATGCTATCAAGCAAAGGGACAATGAGATAAATAATTAAAACAGGCAAACCGAGCGTCCACTCTAAACCGGTTTGTAGAAAAACAAACAGACCCAACAATGGCACCAACGTCATAGCAATAGATAACAGCCACAGATAGCGCTTACTGTCTTGATAAGAAATAAACCCCATCAACGGATCCTTAATTGAAAATGTCTTCATGTTCAGCCCTTCACCACAAGTCGCTATCTAAGAAGTTACCCAATGAGTATTTATAGTAGTTGACTCAACCATACACATAGGGGTTAAATAGCATCAAATGAAGGGTGATATACCATCATTAATAAGGTCTTATACCGTCATATTGGGAGTGAAATACCATCACTTCTGAATTGATATCACCGTTAAGTGAAAACACATTGCCAGGGAGTTATCGTGCACCAATACATAACCGCCAGCATTGCTGAGCTTCTCGACCAAAAAGGCATTACAAAAAGTCAGTGGCTAGGTGATATTGATTTGTCAGGCATTGATATTGAAAACACGCCATTTTTGAGCGCCGTCCAAGCAGACCAACTCTGCAGCGTCGCTCTTCGTTTATATGGCGATGACGACCTAGGGATAAAAGTGGGTCGCAAATTAAAGATGGTGTCGTTAGGCATGTTTGGTTATGCGCTTATGACCAGCTCGACCGTCGGCGACATTCTTAAATTACTGTTGCGCTATAACCGCGCTGTTTTGCCGAGTATGGATATTGAGGTACAGCGCACCGATACCTATGTCCAGCTAAAAAGCAAAGGCGATCATTTACCCCAAGATTTAAGTAAGTTTTATACCGACACACTTTACAGTGGTCTATTTGAAAACCTCAAAGTATTAGCGCCCCACTGCTTAACCAGCGCCCATCTGCACTTGCGATATGAAGAGCCGATAGACAATGCACTTCACTTATCGGTCTTTGGCGAGCAAATAACATTTAATGCTGATGATTGCGCCGTGTTTTTTGAAGAAGACACACTGCTTAAACCCATAGAGTCATCAGACCCCATAGCGCAAGACATCTTTCGTCGTCAGTGCGATCGCATTCTTGCCAATGATATTCATGCTGGCTTAGTCAGTGAACGAGTGACACGTGAGCTATTATCATTTCACTCACACTTTCCGACCTGTGCGGTCGTAGCAGGGCGTTTAAGTATTAGTGAAAGTACATTGCAAAGAAGGCTCGCAAAAGAAGGCACTAAATTTCAGCAACTGCTAGATCAGATACGCTTTAGATTAGCTTTAGAGTATTTACAGACCACTGATTTACCGATATCAGAAATCGCAGCCCTATTGGATTTTGATAACCCAGCTAATTTTCGCAAGGCCTTCAAGCGCTGGTCGTCGACCACGCCATCTAAAATTCGCGACAATATAAAAAGAGATTAACGCCTTAAAGGCTTAATCTCTAAGCCCATCCAAAAATCCATCTAAAGCAGGTTTAGGCTTTAAATCATCATCATAAATAGTTGGCCAGTCGATCATATTAAAAAATCGTCTTATCCATGTATCCCTATCAGTAAAGCTCCAAAAGGTAATTCCGTATTGCTGCTCACTAGGGACGATCTCTCTATACATCTGGACTAGCTCTTTATATTTTTTCTTTTGTGCCAGCTTCATCTCTTCGGTTAACTGTCTATGATTTTCAATACCACCGCCGCGCGAATCATCATGAGTATTAAAAATAATATCCACTTCAGACAAATGAATTTGCAAACCAGTTGCAGCGGCTTGTTTTAACGTATGAGCGATAACTTCGTTGGGAATATCCATACGAATATGCATTTGAAAACCGATACCAGAAATCGGTACACCACGCGCCTGAAAATCCTTGACCATGACCATCATAGAATTGAATTTTTCTAAGTCTCGCTCAATATTGAAATCGTTATAAAACAATATCGCATCGGGGTCGGCTTCATGTGCATAGCGAAAAGCTTTTTCAATATATTCAGGTCCTAAAGTCTGATACCAAATAGTGTCGGTTCTATACCCTGCCCCTTTAGTAGCAAAGCCTTCATTCACTACATCCCAGCCATCGACAACACCTTTATAACGACCCACATAAGTATGGATATACTCTTTCATAAAGCCATCGAGCCACTGCGGATTTTGACGCGCTTTTTTAACCACCCAGCTTGGTGTTGATGAATGCCAAATTAAATTATGGCCGAATAATCTTTGCTCATGTTTTTGTGTATAGGCCACGGCCTCATCGATGACTTTCCAGTAATAACCATTTTCCGTCGGCATGACTTTATGCATCTTCATGTCTGAACCGGTAGTAAGGCTATCAAAATGATATTGCTGTAAAGCTCTTGTTAAGGGATCTTTTTTAAACTCATTCATGCGAACCGATGTGCCGACTGGAAAGTCTGCAACTTCATGCAAAGACTCAACGGTTATTGGTGGCGTTGACACGCAGGCCGACAAACATAAAATACAGATTAGGAGTAAGGAATAGATTTTCATAGCTCGCCATTTATTGTTGTTGATATTAATGCGTAAGCGGAAAACTATTATTGCGCTGTTAAGGTGTTTGTAAATAAGAATTTGGTAACAGAGTGTGTTAACAAAAAGCGCTCGTCGATGTGCAAATCACAGCTACTTAATCGCACCCATAAAAAAACCCGCATATGCGGGTTTTTTATTGGTACGACCGAGTGGATTCGAACCACCGACCCCTACCATGTCAAGGTAGTGCTCTAACCAACTGAGCTACGGTCGTACTGTAAACTGTCTTGCCATCTAATCAATGTTGCCGATCAGCGGAGCGCCATTATACGTATCAACGCCGCCTCTGCAAATTTATCTAATTAACCTTAACCCACAAACGCTTTTTGCTTTAATTGCGTCAACTGATCTCGCACTCTTGCCGCTTCTTCAAACTCTAAATCTCGCGAATGCTTGTACATCACCATCTCTAACTCTTTGATTTTGTTATTTAAAGCTTTAGGCGACAAATCTTCAGGACTATCCGCATAAGAGGCAACCGTGGGCTCCGCTACTTTTCGCCCGCCTCGCTTCGCTTTACTCGAACTCGCATAGGCACCTTCCATAATATCGGTCACACCCTTTCGAATACTCTCAGGTGTAATGCCATGCTCTTTGTTATGCGCCTCCTGAATCAAACGTCGACGCTCTGTCTCATCCATCGCTCGCTTCATAGAGCCGGTAATCTTGTCTGCGTATAAAATCGCCTTACCACTCAAATTACGCGCCGCTCGACCAATGGTCTGAATCAAGGATGTCTCGGATCGTAAAAAACCTTCTTTATCAGCATCCAATATCGCCACTAACGATACCTCAGGTATATCCAACCCTTCACGCAACAAGTTAATACCAACCAATACATCAAACTTGCCTAAACGTAAATCACGAATAATTTCTACCCGCTCCACCGTATCAATATCCGAATGCAAATAACGCACTTTAACGCCGTGCTCTTCTAAATACTCGGTTAGGTCTTCTGACATACGCTTGGTTAAGGTGGTCACTAAAATACGCTCACCTTTTACGGTGCGCGCTTTAATTTCCGATAATAAATCATCAACCTGTGTTGTCGCACTGCGTACTTCAATTTTAGGATCAAGTAATCCGGTAGGACGCACTAATTGCTCAACTACCGCCCCCGCTTTTTCACCTTCGTACTTTCCAGGCGTTGCCGAAACAAAAATACATTGCGGGACTAAATTCTCCCACTCTTCAAACCGCAACGGACGGTTATCTAACGCCGATGGCAAACGAAAACCATACTGCACTAAATTTTCTTTACGCGATCTATCTCCTTTATACATAGCGCCAATTTGCGGTATCGTGACATGCGACTCATCAATTACCACTAAACCGTTATGCGGTAAGTAATCAAATAAAGTCGGTGGCGGCTCGCCCGTTTTACGACCCGATAAATGTTTAGAGTAGTTTTCTATACCCGTACAAAAACCTAATTCACGTATCAACTCTAAGTCGTACTTGGTGCGCTGACCCAAACGCTGCTCTTCTACTAACTTATCATGATTTTTTAAATGCTCTAAACGATCACGCAATTCTGCTTCAATCGCATCAGCCGCTTTTAAAATATTATCGCGCGGTGTCACATAGTGAGATTTAGGATAAATAGTAAACCGCGGTAACTTGGCGTATACCTCTCCAGTCAATGGATCAAATAAACTTAATGATTCCAACTCATCATCGAATAGATCGAGACGTATCGCATCACGCTCAGACTCAGCCGGAAAAATATCAATAATATCGCCACGCACTCGAAAATTACCGCGCGAAAAATCAATATCATTGCGACTGTATTGCAGCTCAGCTAAACGCGTCAGAATATCGTTTTGCGTGTAACGCTCGCCACGACGCAAATGCAATACCATCTTTAAATACGCTTCGGGATCACCCAAACCATAAATCGCCGATACGGTGGCTACCACTATTGCATCGGGTCGCTCTAACAGTGCTTTCGTGGCGGACAAGCGCATTTGCTCAATATGCTCATTAACCGAGGAATCTTTCTCGATAAAGGTATCCGAGGCCGCTACATAGGCCTCTGGCTGGTAGTAATCGTAATAGGAGACGAAGTATTCCACCGCATTATTCGGAAAAAACTCCTTGAATTCGCCATACAGTTGAGTCGCTAGGGTCTTATTGTGCGCCATCACTATGGTAGGACGGTTCAACTCTGAAACTACATTGGCGATGGTAAAGGTTTTACCTGAGCCAGTAACACCGAGTAGCGTCTGGCTAGCAAGCCCTGCTTTTATGCCATCCACAAGCCCTTCAATAGCCTTTGGCTGATCGCCAGCGGGCTTATAGGGTGCTTCAACGGTAAAGGTCTTTGTCATTGGGCTCAGTTAATTGAGAAGCGGTAAAAAATCGGCATTCATTCTGACATACACACTCGCTATTGAATACGCCGATTAATCAAAAATGGCTCTTTTTATGGTCAAGTTAGGGTTAAGCTCGCGCCTAGCGAAAGAATCGGCTCGCAGCACTTGACGAGGCCACGGCAGCCCATTAATATGCCCGCCCTTGGCATTGATCTGCGACTTTAAAGCAGCCGATCAGTAGCATGTCTTGATGCTATTTTGAATATGATTATTTTATTTGAAATGATAAAGATCTGCTAAGCTAAGAGAGAGCTTAATCGAATGATCGATAACGCTTTCAACCATTCCGCCTTAGCTCAGTTGGTAGAGCAAATGACTGTTAATCATTGGGTCGCTGGTTCGAGCCCAGCAGGCGGAGCCAAATTTTCTTTAGACATTAAAGGGTTGCCATTGGTAACCTTTTTTTGTTTTGAAGTAGGTAAAATTATTTAGCAAATGTTTAGCAAACTAATTCAAAAAGTTAGTATATAAGACTACGAACCTATGGTAATACGAGGTTCAGTTGTGGATTCTGGCTTAACGATTGTAATGTTAATAGGTTGTGGTTCTTCTTCGATGATGTGTTCGATAGAACGCATTTTAGGGTGAATATAGTTCGCTATTGTCTTATGGCAATCTAATCTCATAGAAGGCTCTAGTGTGTTGTCATTGGCCATCTCTACCATTGCTAGAATAGGGTCATAGTCTGGATATAAAGAAGATAAACGCTCTCTGAGAGCCTGCTTATCCCTGTTGGGTGTGCCTTTGATTCTACCGCCTGTTTTAAATCCTTTAGCCATCTATTTATCTCAACTATAGATTAATAATTTTTTCAGCACTCTTTGATAGATTTCTAAAATGACCCTTAACATATGTGAAAAGATTAGGCTTATATTCTCTGATATGCTCGCTAACATAATGTGGGTTCTTACCACCAACTGGTGATTTATAAAATCTAGCTGCCAAATCATCTTTATTTTCTGGGTCAGTACATTCTACACCAACTTCATTTAAGAATCTCTTGCCTAACTTTCCGCCTGGAATAGTGTTAAAGCCATTTTTTAAAGTATCAAGCTCATTTATAAAGAATTGCTCTTGCTCAAACATTTCTTCTTCAGTATCGCATCTGTCTAATATTTCAAAAGAAACAAGATGGTCAATTTTATTTTTATCAAGAAGCATCCAGCTCCGATATAGACTTTTGGTTGTCTGTTGAGTATAACCT
>JAOIUY010000016.1 GCA_028223755.1 Pseudomonadales bacterium
AATGCGCCATACAAGCCTCAAGACCATTCACCGTCATCGGAAACATATGGCCCTCCACAATATCACTCACCATTTTCGTTGATTGCGAATAATGCCACTCACTCTCACTCACCGGATTAATCCAAGCAAACTGATCATAACCCGCCAGCAAACGACGCATCCACACCTCGCCCGACTCCTCATTCCAATGCTCGACACTACCGCCATCAGACATAATCTCATAAGGCGACATCGCCGCATCACCAACAAAAATCACTTTATAATCACGCGAATATTTATTTAACACCTCAGACAAGGGTGTCGATTCTTGTCGTCGACGAATATTATCCTTCCAAACCGACTCGTAAATAAAATTGTGGAAATAAAAAAACTCTAAATGCTTAAACTCCGTACGCACCGCACTAAACAACTGCTGACACGCCGTAACGTGATAATCCATTGAGCCGCCAATATCAAAAAAGATTAATACCTTAACCCCATTGCGCCGCTCAGGAACCATTTTAATATCTAATAACCCAGCATTCTTTGCTGTTGAACTAATCGTATCGTCTAAATCTAATTGGTCTTCTGCACCTGATCGCGCAAACTTTCGCAAACGACGCAACGCCACTTGAATATTGCGCGTACCAATCGCTGAATCGCCATCAAGGTTCTTAAACTCTCGCTTTTCCCAAACCTTAACGCCTTTTTGATGCTTGCCCTCGCCCCCTACTCGAATACCTTCAGGGTGATAACCGTTATTGCCATAGGGCGAAGTGCCGCCCGTACCAATCCATTTATTGCCACCTTGATGACGCTTCTCTTGCTCGGCTAAACGCTCTTTAAATTGCTCTATCAACTCTTCTAAACTTTCAAACGATTGCAGCTTGGCCAGCTCTTCTTCTGTTAGCTCTTTTTGAAAAGCATCGCGAATCCAATCATCAGGAATCAACGCTTCAAGCATACCTTCCATTGATTCGAGACCATTAAAAAAAGCATCATTGGCACGATCAAATTTGTCAAAGTGCTTTTCATCTTTAACCAAAATGGTGCGCGATAAAAAATAGAATTTTTCACGGTCAGCAAAAACAGAAGACGTCTTTAAAGCCTCAAGTAAATCTAAAAATTCACCGAGAGTGACGGGGACGCCGTAGCGCCGTAAGGTATCAAAGTAACTTAGTAGCATCGCTAACGCTCGCTAAACAGCGCTATCGTGACGTTTCACGACGATGCATAAAGGCGAGACGCTCTAACATTTGTACATCTTGCTCATTCTTAAGCAAGGCACCGTAAAGCGGCGGAATGGCTGTCGACTGATCTCGCTGGGTAAGAATATCATCAGGGATATCATCAGACATCAACAGCTTAAGCCAATCAATCAGTTCAGACGTCGATGGCCGCTTTTTTAAACCCGGTATTTCTCTTAACTCAAAGAAAACCTCTAATGCTTGATCAACTAATTTTTTCTGAATACTTGGATAGTGAACGTCAACAATCGACTTCATGGTTTGACGATCAGGAAAGTTAATAAAGTGGAAAAAACAACGACGCAGAAAAGCATCAGGCAACTCTTTTTCATTATTACTTGTAATAATAATGACCGGTCGATTAACGGCTTTAATCGTTTCGCCCGTCTCATAAACATAGAACTCCATACGATCGAGCTCTTGTAGTAAATCATTAGGGAACTCAATATCCGCCTTATCAATTTCGTCAATCAGCAACACGACACGTTTCTCTGCAGCAAAAGCCTCCCAGAGTTTGCCCTTTTTAATATAGTTGGCAACATCAGCGACTTTATTATCACCCAACTGTGAATCTCTTAATCGCGATACAGCATCGTATTCATATAAGCCTTGGTGCGCTTTAGTTGTTGACTTGATATGCCACTGAACCAACTCCATCCCAGCCGCTTCTGCAACTTGTTCGGCCAACATGGTTTTACCCGTGCCGGGCTCACCTTTAATCAACAACGGTTTTTCTAGTGCCATCGCGGCATTAACCGCCATCGCTAAATCATCACTTGCAATATAATCTTGAGTGCTAGTAAAAGTGGTCACAATTTATCTTCCGTTAAATGGGCAGTAAGAAATGACTGCCTAGTTATGATTTTTGTGGCGAGTTTTAACGGTTAGTATACCGTCTAAAATCAATGCATACATTACAGAAATGATTACTTTTCTTTATCTTCTCTATCATTGTTATCTTTATCATCACCATTAACTTCTGCATCTGTATCATCATCTGCGCCCAGATCAAATTCGACATCATCCTCATGCGCATCAGCTTCTTTATCATCCGCAGGCGCTTCCACTTTATCATCAATGTCTAGAAGCGTATCCAGGTCAACATCATCCTCATCCACTATGGTTTCAGGCTCTACTGCATTGGCTGCTGGGGTAGACACCTCATCAACGTCAACACTAATATCCACCGCATCACGATCCACTATTTTCTGATCAACAATACTGGCTTCTTCTTTAGCTTCTTCATAAGCTTCTTTGACTAACGGCGGCGCATTGCTCGGCTCATCATCAACAACTTTATCCTCTTTTTCTTTTTCGTCTTCATCTTCATCAGCACTACTCGCAGACGAATTATTTGCAATCATTTTTTTATAGATGAAAAATAACAAGCCAATCAATAGTAGGTTGCCACCAATCAAAGCAATAATCGGCAACCAACGGTTGTCCTGCTCAAGCTTAGGCGACTCGTCAATAACCTCAGCATCCACAACAACTAAAGCATCTTCAATCGGCTCAGACGCTTTAATATCGACGCTTACCGGCGTCTCAGGAGCATCCGGCACATTTAAAGATAAAGCCTGCTCATCAAGCTCATAATTAATCTTATCCGCGCCAGTATTTTCTCCTATTGCAGACAAGCGAATCACATACTGCCCTGAGCTTTGCTCTTTTACCTGATAGCTCCACTCACCTACTTTCTGACTATCAAGCTCAACATTTAATTCGCTGCCATCCGGCGAAACAATATTTGCACTCAACACAATTTTATCTGTGTGCATTCGTTTATCGTTAGCAATAACACTCAGGCTATACTCGCCCTCTGATTCATTCACTGTTAGCTCCACTTTAAATGGTTCTCTAACAGTAAAATTAAGTGTCTTTTCACGCTTAAAGGTTTTGCCGTCAACAATTACATGTAATGCATATTCATCAAGCAGATCTAATTCCTGTGTATCGAGCTGATGAGTGTAGATACCCGCACTATTATTACCACGCACCAATAGCTGCTGCCAGAACTCCTTGTTTTCTTGTGACAGGCTGGCCGTCACTGTAAACAGATCCAAAAACTCATCGCGACTAATAACCTTACCACCCTCTAAAACACTGGCCTTAAGCGCGGCCTTGTCTCCGCGATAAAGATTATTAGCAATAGGCTCGATCGCTAATATAAGATCACTCACAACCGTCACTCGATTATCGGGATCAATCGCTGCGTTAATCGTCCACTCTCCCTCCATCGGCTGCTGAACAGTAATCAGATCATAGGCATCACTGGCAAACCAACGCAGGCTTGCGCCCTCAGAATCAGCGCTAAAAACTTCTCCGTTAGGGCTTTGAATTTTCGTCGCATCACTTCCAGACTGTTTAAAAACAAGTGCTGTAAATTCCTCAACACTAGAGTCAATCAAAAAACGATTATTATTTAAGGGAGCACGATCACTCGGCGATGATTGATCAAATGCGCGCAAGAAAATTCGATTTAAATCTTCGGCATCTTCAGCGACAGCAAAAATACCACCGGTCTCAATCGCCAAATGCTCTAACAAATCGACATCGGCATTGGTCGACAATGCGACCGCATGAATGGCAATGCCTGCTGCTTGATATCGAGGCAATAACGCTTGAAATATGCGCTGACGCTCTAGCTCATTGGCTTCAGGGTCTTTAGCAATATCAACCACACCATCGGTCAATAGTATTACTGAGGTATTAAAATCGGCTGTATCTGAATATTTTTTTTGACCGTCATCGTAGATTGCTTTTTCTAACGCCAAGCCAATATTAGTATGAAGCGCAACAGAATTAACCAGCCGAGATTTTTGTGCTGATTGCTCACGCCAATCCGTAGTTACGGTATCGTGAGGCACGAGCATATTAACGTATTTACCAAACGTCCAAATACCGGCACGACTTTCGACAGGAAAAAGCTGAACCAATAAATCCATAGCTGGACGGCGCAAATTGCGAGGATCGTTTTGTTTCATGCTGCCAGATACATCAATCAAAACGCGAATATCGGCATTACGCTTAACAGTGATCGACTCCTCAGCAACAACACCTGGCGTTATCAATGCCAAAATAGCCATGGCAAGCGTTAAATAAGCCGCCATAAAGCAGCCATAAAAATAAGAGGATAAATGAGAAGATAAACGATTAGATCGACAAGAAATTGCCATGTGTGGTTTCTCGCTATGCATTCTGATTACGTGCGCGCTGCGCTTCACGCTTGCTTTCAATTGAGAGAGTAGAAAAACGATGAATGACAATAAGTTATAGCAGTGATTGACGCTATTTCAAGCACTCAGAGATGGGAGTTTTACCACAACGCAAACTCAACACCTACGCTGCTCTTGGCGCTTTGTAGTGCACCGCATCAATCGGAAAGTTAAACAAGGAGCCAGATTAAAGACTAGCGTCGACGAAGAATAGAAATAATTAAAATAACCGCATAAGAAACAGTCAGTAAGGCGATTAAAGGCAAGACAGCTTTTTCTGCTGTTTCAGGCCGCCCCAGCGCAAATTCAAACAAGCTTACCAACCATGCCGGCGCCATAGACTGTGTCTCAGGGACAGCAACCGGCGTCGCTAAAATAATAAAGAGCGTACTCATTAGTAATAACAGAGGAATCAAAGAAATATAGTTACGCAGAAAGCGCCACATAATGGCAAGTATCGCTACTGCCGTGGAGGCATATAAAATCCAGACATTCATTCCATCACTGAATTCCGACATAAGCTGTTCCTCAACGATAAATAATTGATCTTTATACGCTAGCTAAACGCTGACCCAAGTGATCACATGCTCGTCTAAGCCATCAGGATGAACAAACTCCTCGCTTAAAACTCGCCCCGCAACCGATTC
Source organism: Pseudomonadales bacterium (assembly GCA_028223755.1). Taxonomy (GTDB): domain Bacteria; phylum Pseudomonadota; class Gammaproteobacteria; order Pseudomonadales; family UBA7434; genus UBA7434. Next base: position 5,089 of record JAOIUY010000016.1, read on the forward strand.
GCCGGCGCTAACCGTCGAGCTCACATCACCTGATAGCAAAGGATGCCACGCCGGCAAATCACGACCCTGTGCAACCAAACGATAAGCACAGCTATCAGGCAACCACTGCTCACTTCGCGCCATAGCAGGCGTAACCTGTAGGCAGTGAGGCGCCAGTGCCTGCCGCTTATCATAGTCAGTACATCGACAGGCTTCACTATCTAATAAACGACAAGCAACACGGGTATAAACTACCGCTTGAGTGTCTTCATCCTCAAGCTTATTGAGGCAGCACTTTGCACAACCGTCACAAAGCTGCTCCCATTCTGATGGCGATAAATCTTCTAGCTCTCGCTCTTGCCAAAACATCAATTAACTCAGGATTAGTTAAACATTAACTAAAGGTTTGTTTAGCTGAGGGGTTAGCGACTAGTGCCGCTAACGATGCTTCAAAGGTGGCCGCATGACCTGGTGGCATCTGCAAATAAAAACCATCATCACGCAATGCTGTCATAACTGTTTCTACATTAGCATTTGCAAGCTGACGGCCCGGCTCTAACAACAGAGACATCGCTTCGACCAAGTCGCCTAACTTAGCCAGCAACAATGCCGGTACGGGATCAAGGTCTTGCTCCATCGTAGTAAAAAGATAAGCGCCTTGCTGACGCTCACTACGATAAATTTTACAAATAATTTTCTCGCTCATGCAAAGTAACTCACTACTTATTTGGCGCTTGATAAACTGAGACGATAGGGTCTAACAACGGCGCCAAAATACGCGCCCGCCAACCCTGACCTAACAACTCGGACGCTGAATCTACAGCAAATAAGTAAGCCTCTAAATCACGTCGACGGCCCAACAAAGCCTCTGGAATATTTAAATTTTTAGCGGCCTCAACAACGGCTTGCTTCATTGATTTGAGTGCTGTTCGCGCATCCAAATCGCCTACCGGCAACATCGCTGCAGGATAATCTTTACTTTCAAGACTTGCAGCTGCAGCAATAGTAGACAAAATATTATCGCCTTGTGTTCGCACCGTAGAAAAACGTATCTCAGAAATCTGGCCCAGTGCCGATTTATTATCCGGACGCTGACGAGACAACTCCAACAATATCGCATCACTCGCAACACGGCTGCGCGGCACATCTTCTTCTCTTGCCGCTTCTTCACGCCAAGCACACAAGGCACGCAAAGTATTTAACGACTTTGGATCCAAGCGCCAAGCGGCTTTAATTTTTAAGTAATACTGATCAAACGAACCCGGATGCTCAGCACGAGAAAGTAACTCTCCGCACTCCTCTGCCATCCAAGATTCACGACCTAAAACATGTAACTGCTCAGATAAATGATCGTAAATACCCAGCAGCCACAACACGTCATCGGCAGCATAGGCTAACTGCTTTTCAGTCAAGGGTCGCTGCAACCAGTCCGATCGAGTTTCAGCTTTATCCAACTGCTTATCGAGTATCGACTCTACTAAGCGTTGATAGCTCATTGAAAAATCCATACCAATAATGCTGGCCGCAATTTGCGTATCCATTAGTGGCCGAGGATAACAACCTAACAGACGAGAAAAAACATCCATATCCTCGCTACAACTGTGCATAACCTTTATGGTTGATGGCGAACTAAATAAGGTCTTTAACGGTTCAAAATCATCAATCGTTAATGGATCCACTAAATAGACTTGGCGGCGATCATAAATCTGCAACAACGCAGGTTTAGGATAAAAAGTATCGGTGCGGATAAATTCGGTATCCAGCGCAATAGCTGGCTGCTCAAGACAAGCTTCGACCATAGCGGCAAGCCCATCATTACTATCGACAAAAATAAAATCAGTATTATTCAAAATTCAATCTACCTGTTAATGCGCGCGCAATCGTACCACCGTCAACAAACTCCAATTCACCACCCAGTGGAACACCATGCGCAATTCGACTAACAGTAATATCCTGTTTCGCCAATTGATTAGCAATATAAAAAGCTGTCGCCTCTCCTTCAACCGTTGTGCTCGTCGCCAAAATAACTTCTTTGATCGGCTCATCGGCAATGCGACTTAATAAATCTGTTATTCCTATATCGTCCGGACCGACACCATCGATTGGAGACAAATGACCTAACAAAACAAAATAACGTCCTTTAAACTCGCCACTTTGCTCAATAGCAAAAACATCTGTTGGATTCTCAACGACACATAAAACAGTATCATCGCGACGTGTCGACAAACAGATGCTGCAGATAGGATCTTCTGTCAATATACGACAGCGACTGCACCGCCCTACTCGCTCCACCGCTTCAGCCAAAACATGAGACAGCTTTAAACCCGCTGGACGCTGCTTTTCAAGCATATGCATTGCCATGCGCTGGGCAGACTTAGGGCCCACACCTGGCAAGCTACAAAAAGCATCAATTAACTGTTGTATTAAAGGGCTATGTGACAATTTTTAAAACCTATCAAACTGTTTGTTAATAGCGTTAAAGTGAACGCACCGTATCAGTAACCAACTCGCCATCAAAGACATCAATAATGGCTTGCACATTGCCATCTTCTTGCAATGAAGCCAATGCCTCACCCTGCACTTCTGTCTTTATACGTAGACGATAATCAGCGGGTGTTTCAACATCGGCTGACAACGACAAACTACTCCAATCTTCGATAACACGAATATCAACCGTTATTGGCTTACCATAATAAATCGATAAACCCTTAGCTAACCTTTCAGAGTGCTCGTCATTAAACAGGGTTGTATTTTCTTCAGCTAATGCAAAAGCCACTTTACCACTGGCATCGTCATCTACAGTTTCAATCGGCACGCAATAAGAAGCTACCGTGCGAACCACGCCACTAAGCGGCAGTGCAGAAAACATCTCACACCATGACTGCGGCGTTAGTGAATCCAACAAAGGATTAACGCCACTCTCAGCAATACTACTTTCAGCCTCAGCTGCTAGTTTAGCTGTCGTTGAAGTTGTGGTTGCAGCAAGAACATTTTCTGTAGCTACCGGATCAACTAAAGTCTTTTCAACTAAAGCTTCTTCAACAGGGGCTGAATAAGCCGGCGTCGAATCAAAATTAACACGCAGTGCTGCCGCGGGCGATTGGACTGAAGCTGAAATCGGCTGTTCAACCGTATCACTGGCTACCGTATTATTTTTGTGTGCGACAGCAGTTGCCGATACCGTCGGCTCGGCAACAGCCTCAGTTACTGACTTTTTTGCTGGAGCTACCTCTTGAGGTTGTAATTGACCATCTGCGGGGGCAATACGAAAAGCAAATAAGCGCAGCACAATCATTTCTATGCCTGTAATCGGGTCGGGAGCTAAGGCTAAATCTCGCTTACCCACTAACAGACTCTGATAATACATTTGCAAATCTTCAGGACTAATTAAACCGGCATAGTCATGAATAAATTTGCGGTAAAGCTGACCTTCACTACCCGCACCTGGCACAGCTTGCTCAACGGCAATACGATGAATCAATTTAAGCAATTCATCAACTAAGCCAACAAAATCGGGGGCTCGCTCGGCATAGGCATTAATCACTGACAACGCTTTATCAGCATCACCAGCAACAATCGCGGCAAGTAACTGCGTCAGAACGTCTTGATCAACCGTACCCAGCATCGTGTTAACTGCATCGCCCATCACCGAACCGCCGCCAAAGGCAATCGCTTGATCAGCTAAACTCAGCGCATCGCGCATACTGCCAGAGGCCGCTCGCGCAATAATCCATAGACCATCATCATCGTAACTGACACTTTCTGCATCAAAAACGGTTTTTAGATGGTCAACTATTAACTGCGGTGTAAGATTTTTTAAATGGAACTGCAGGCAACGCGATAACACCGTTGGCGGTAATTTTTGCGGGTGCGTTGTCGCAAATAAAAATACTGCGTGTGGAGGTGGTTCTTCGAGTGTTTTTAATAGCGCATTAAAACTGTGGTTAGACAGCATATGCACTTCATCGATTAGATAAATTTTATAACGACTTTGTGATGGCGCGTACTGAACGTTATCCAACAGCTCACGCGTATCTTCAACTTTGGTGCGCGAAGCGGCATCCACTTCGATTAAGTCAACGCTGCGACCTTCGGTGATTTCCATACAGGTAGGACACACACCACAAGGAGTGGCTGAAACGCCCTCATCGCAATTAAGACAGCGAGCCAAAATTCTAGCGATAGTAGTCTTACCGACACCGCGGGTACCGGTAAGCAGATAGGCATGATGCAAGCGGCCTTGCTCCAACGCATTCGACAAAGCCTTGAGAACGTGGGACTGCCCCACCATGGTTTCAAAGGATTGCGGACGCCATTTACGCGCCAGCACTTGATATGACATAAATTAAACACTTACCCAAAAGGGTCATCGACAAATAGGTTTAGCAATATTTGACCAAGTATACACCGTTCAAGGCTTAAAACGGATAGCGAGGAGATTAAAAACTATAGAGAGAAGACTAAAAGCGATGAAGCTGCTGCTGGCGATCAAAAAAGACGCATTTCGGGCACAAATGGTATGGCTAAAAGCGAGAATTGAGTAAAACTTAGGGAATTAAGGGGGAATTAAGCGGGAATTAAGCGGGAATTATAAGCGGGAATTAAGAGAAATCTGAAAATTAAGGAAATTGGTGGTGAACCCCAACCAGCCACACCCCGGCACACGAGTCGATAGCTACCGTTGCTCCCTTCCGGGCCTGGCGGAGTTTACCATCTATCGTTGCGAGGGGACCCGTTGAGGCCACCATAACATGCTGCTCACTTTGACGCAGGGCGCGGATTATGGCGAATGTGACTAAAGCTTGCAAGTACCACTGGGGTGTACCCCTTAGATTTTACGCCTTAAATGTGAAAATCAATCACGCTGTAAATCGAGCAGCTTATTATCGCCATCGACGATCAGGGTAAATTGCCCTTGCACACCATGATGGGTCACAAACGGCTTCAGCGCTTCGGCAGGAAAACGAATACTCTGCCCATCAAGTGAGGTTGCAGCAACATGTCGTGCACTGCCGCGATAGAGTTTTAGAAGCTCTTCACTATCGATATTTAAACGGATAATGATGGTGCGAACCTGTCCTGTTGTCGCTGATTGCTTATGTATCACGCTTAGATGCTCCCAATCATTCATAAACCAACCTTTCACACCCAATCATAGCTCAATAGAAAACAGGGAACTTTCAACCTCAATAAGGTCTTATTTTTTTGCAAATGTATCGAGGTTCTATACAATATCCGCCTCCGGTAAAAGCAAGATAATGATAATAATTTTATTGACTGCCTAGCAGGCACTTTTAACTAATCAACCCATTAAAACAACGACCAACATAGACTGAAACAATATACTATGACAGCAGAAACAGTCCACCCCATTCAACAATTGCGCACACAACTATCAACACGCATTTTAGGCCAACCTAAACTCGTTGATCGTTTAATTATGGCACTACTCGCCGATGGCCATCTATTGGTTGAAGGCGCACCAGGACTTGCTAAAACACGCGCCATTCGTAGCTTAGCCGATGAGATTCACGGTAGTTTTCAACGCGTTCAGTTTACGCCAGACTTACTGCCAGGTGATGTAACAGGCACCGATATTTTTCGGCCACAAACCGGTGAGTTTGAATTTCAGCCGGGGCCTATATTTCACAACTTGGTTCTTGCCGATGAAATTAATCGCGCGCCTGCAAAAGTGCAAGCAGCACTGCTAGAAGCGATGGCCGAACGTCAAGTGAGTGTTGGCAAAACCACTTACCCTCTTCCGCCACTCTTTTTAGTTATGGCAACGCAGAACCCCATCGAACAAGAAGGCACTTATCCGCTTCCCGAAGCACAACTTGATCGCTTTTTGCTGCACGTTGTTGTCGACTACCCCAATGCCGAAGCCGAACGCGCCATATTAAAACTGGTTAGGGACGAAATGCTTAACGCCAGCAATGCAAGCAATAGCGGTGTAGACAGTAGCGATGAGAACCAGAAGCAAACACTCATCGATAACGAAAGTATCTTCGAAGCCAGACAAGCCGTACTTTCACTTTACATGTCAGAAGCGGTCGAGGAGTATATTGTTCAACTGGTTATTGCGACTCGCTCGCCTGAACAATATGATCAATCACTCGCTAATTTACTCGACTACGGTGCCAGCCCACGCGCAACATTAGCGTTAGATCGATGCGCACGAGCTAATGCTTGGCTGCGCGGCTCTGACTTTGTTACACCCGATGATGTTCAAGCCGTTGCTCACGACGTATTGCGACATAGAATCATTGTTAGCTTTGAAGCCGAAGCCAATGGCATTGATGCCAACCAAGTCATTAGCGCGCTACTTAACAAAGTGCCCGTAAGCTAATCAACTCATGGCAAGCGGCGCGCAAACTAACCTCAAACAACTTATTGATCTGCGTCATCGCGCAGCTGAGTTAAAACTGTTTGCCCGCAGCAAAGCGCAAAGCCAGCTCGCTGGCAGTGTTAAAACTCACTTTCGCGGACGCGGTATCGACTTTGAAGAAATTCGTCACTACCAAGCCGGCGATGATATCCGCTCGATCGATTGGCGCGTCACCGCCCGCACTGGTGAAGCTCACACCAAACTCTATCAAGAAGAACGCGAACGCCCCGTCTTAGTTGCCATCGATCAAAGACAAAGCATGGCCTTTGGCACACAACGCTGCTTTAAATCCGTGCAAGCAGCAGATGTCGCCAGCCTACTCTGCTGGGCTGCGCTGGCAAACAACGATCGCGTTGGTGGCCTAGTGTTTAACGATCAACAGCATCGTGAAATTCGCCCTGCTCGCAGTAAATCATCGGTATTGCAGCTGCTAAGTGCCGTTCATCAATACAATCATCATGATTTAAGTAGTGCCGCAGCAGAGAATAAAGCAGAGAGTAAAGCAGATATTAACGAAGTCATTAAAGAATTGCGCCGCATAGCAAAACCAGGCAGTGCTTTGTTTATTATCAGTGACTTTATTGGCCTCAATGATGACGGCATCAAACAGCTGCATTTACTCAAAAAACATTGTGACGTTAATGCTATTTTTATTAGCGACCCAATGGAAAAAAAACTACCTGCTCGCTCAGGCCATAGCGGCTATCAATTTACCGATGGCAATAAACGCCAATGGTTTGATACTAACAATCAACAACTGTTAGCAGCGTTTACTCAGCGCTTTACCGACAGAAGTGAACACCTAACTCAACAACTGGCAGCGCACGGCATTCCCACGATTGCAATTAGCACAGATAATAGCGCACTGGATATATTGCGCAGTCATTATCACAGCAGTAGTCGTAGTAGTATTAGAGCAAAGGGCCATTACGAATGAAACCGCTAGATCAATTGCCGCCGGTCAGACTGCCAGAGGCTATTAGCTGGTGGCCACTGGCGATCGGTTGGTGGCTAGTGATAGTCGTGAGCTTGCTTGTGATAACAATACTCACCGTTTATCTCTGCCGCCGTTATCGCGCCAATCTATTAAAGCGCGCAACGCTCACCGAGGCCCAGCAGCTTTATCAGCAGTTTCTATTAAATAAAAATTGCCATAACTACCTCATACAATACAACCAATTACTGCGTCGATTTTGCGTGCAGCAATTCCCCGAAATTCATTGCGCGTCACTCTCTGGGGAGCTCTGGCTAAAACAGCTTGATACCTTAGCCGAACAGCCTCTATTTCAATCCGGCGCCGGCAGACAATTACTCACTATCTATCAGCCTAATGACGAAAAAAACATCGATATCGCTGCATTAGATTTGCTGATTAAACAGTGGCTGGCAAAGGTCAGTACCCAGCAATCTAAGCGAGAGGCATCGGTTAGATTATGATTAGCTTCGAAACTTACTGGTTCTTTTTTCTCGCGCCGCTGCCATGGTTAATTTATTTATGGCTTCCTGCTGTTAATGATCAATCGCCCGCCCTACGCGTTCCGTTCACCGATGACTTAAAAAGCATTGCACAGCAACGCAGCTATAAAAGCGGCAGCTCGAAAATCTATATGTTTTTATTATCACTGATGTGGCTATGTCTTTTAGCTGCCGTCAACCGCCCCATTACCACCGGCGAAGCCATACAATTGCCCACTGAAGCGCGTGACATGATGCTCGCTGTCGACATATCCGGCAGCATGGAAGAGCGCGACATGATCATAAACAGCAAAAGCGTTAGACGAATTGATACTGTTAAATACGTATTAAGTGACTTCACCGACCGTCGCAGCGGCGATCGTGTAGGCTTAATTTTATTTGCCGATCAAGCTTACCTGCAGGTGCCACTCACTTACGATTTGCAAACCGTTAAACAGCTACTCAATGAAGCCCAACTCGGCTTTGCCGGCCAAAAGACAGCTATCGGCGATGCCATTGGTTTATCCATTAAACGCTTGATAGAACGCCCTAACGAATCGCGCACATTAATTCTACTTACCGACGGGGCAAACAATGCGGGTAATGTTGCGCCGCTGGATGCTGCAAAACTCGCTGCCGAGAATGGCATTAAAATCTATACTGTCGCCATTGGCGCAGATGCTATTACCGAGCGCTCCTTTTTTGGTAATCGCACACGCAACCCTTCACGCGACCTTGACGAAAATACGTTAAAAAGTATTGCCGAACAAACCGGCGGGCAGTTTTTTCGCGCCAAAAATACTGAAGACTTAAAAGGTATTTATAGCGAGCTTGATAAGCTCGAGCCCGTCGATCAAGACGCACAATTTTATCGACCGACACAGCAGTTATTTTATATTCCTTTAGGCATTGCATTATCGATTGCAGTTTTATTATTACTTCTCAATATCACGATCCAGCTAAAGCGAAAGCTACTTGATCGAAAAACTTTGGGCGCGCAATCTCAATGATAAATTTTATCCAACAGCTGCATTTTTTGCGCCCTGAATGGCTATGGCTACTACCGTTGGTAGTCGGCGCATTTATTACGCTGCATCTATTAAGAAGCAAGAGCAGCCACTGGTATGAGGTTATCGATCCTTTATTGATAGAGTATCTTCTCGATAACCCTGCAAACAATCAAGCCAATCGACGCACAGTGTTGCCACTCATTGGCGCAGCATTAGCGTGTTGCATAGCCGCCATAGCTATGGCCGGCCCTAGCTGGGAAAAGCTACCCAGCGTGACAGAACAAAAAACGGATGCAATGATTATCATTGCCGATCTTACTCTCTCGATGCATGCCACCGACGTTAAGCCATCACGGTTAATTCGTACCCGATACAAACTGCTTGAATTACTCAAGCAAAGAAAAGCGGGGCAAACGGCACTGATCGCCTATTCGGGCGATGCTCATATCGTCTCGCCTCTCACCGATGATGCAAGCACCATTGCCGCACTTGTGCCCTCACTCTCACCTGAAATCATGCCGAGTATTGGCAGCAACGCAGTGGCTGCATTTAACAGCGCTAACCAACTTTTACTTAATAGCGGTATTGGTCGAGCAAAAATCGTCTGGTTTACCGACGAGGCGCTGCGCGCTGATGTAAGCGCGATATCAAACCTTATCAATAATAATCAATTCATCATTATTGGCGTTGGCAGCGAAGCCGGCGGCCCTGTTCCTCTGCCCTCAGGTAAATTTGTTAAAGACACGACTGGTCGTATTGTTAATGCACAGCTTAGTCGTAATCGCCTTAGAGATATTGCTGCCAACTCTGGCGGTAGCTATTGGGATATCCAAGATGACAATAGTGATATCAACGCCGTGCTAGCTGAAAATGTGCTAGATCAAATCAATAGCATTGATAGCATTAACAGCAACGCGAACAAACCCGAAGCTCGCCAACCAATAATCGCCGATAACTGGCATGATCGGGGCGCTTATTTAGCCCTGTTGCTACTGCCATTCGCTTTACTCTTATTTCGTCGAGGCTGGATACTCGCGCTAGTACTTGCCGTTAACCTTCAAACGATCGAAGTTGCCGAAGCTAATAACGAGGCAGAAGTCACTGAAGATAAATTTGAATGGCAGAACTTATGGCAGACACCTGACCAGCAAGCCTATGCGTTAGAGCAACAGAAGCGCCATAGTGAAGCCGCTCAACTATTTAAAGACGAAGCCTGGAAAGGCATATCTGAATATCAATCCGGTGATTACCAACAAGCGCTTGAAACACTATCTCAGCTTGCTGAAAAAAATAACAGTGATGTATCACACTATAACCATGGCCATGCCCTAGCACGCAGTAATGACCTAGATGCAGCCCTTAGCGCCTATGATAAAGCGCTAACTCTTAACCCCAATATGGAAGACGCAAAACAGGCCAAGTCAATTATCGAGGCCTTAAAAAAATCACAAGAGCAACAACAAAATAATAGTGATAAACAAGACGAAGCGAATAACCAAGAGAGCACCGAAAAAAACAACGAAGAAAACAATAAAAAAAGTAATGCTGAAAGCAATGAAGAAAATAATGGAGAAAGCAGCGAGGAAAATAGCGAAAACTCCCAGCAACAAAAGCAGTCTGATAGTGAAAGTTCAAATGAATTACTTGACCGACAATCAGAACAGGATCTAGACCAGCAGAACGAGAAACCATCTACGCAAAAAGATAACCCCCAAGAAGCCGATAAAACACAAGCCAAACCAGAGATGGACGATAAAGAAGAAAAAGCTGATGGTGAAAATAAAACGACAAACTTACAAGCCAGCGATGAACAATTAAATGCCGAGCAGCAAGCTCAATTAGAGCAGTGGTTAAAGAAGATACCTGATGACCCAGGTGGCTTGTTACGAAGAAAGTTTCAATACGAGAGAAATGTTCGCGAGAGACAAGGAAAAGTGATCGACGATCGCGAGCAAGGGCAACTATGGTAAACCAAAACGCTATGATCAATTATCTACGTGCAGTGATACTACTGTTTACATTATTCTCACTATCGACGACGGTATTCGCACTATCAGTAACAGTAGAGCGACAGATCATTCCTATGAGTGAAACGCTTCGCTTAACGATCACTGATAACAGCGGTGAAGATCCTAACGATATAAATTTGTCGGCGATTGAAGCCAACTTTTCTATTGTCAATGAATCCTCACAAAGCTCATTCTCAATGGTCAATGGCCGCACCGAATCTGTTCGTGTTCGATCACTTACTTTAGCGCCAAGACAATTGGGCTCGACATTAATTCCACCATTAACACTCGGCAAAAAAACTTCAAAGCCAATTAAAATCACCGTAATTAAAGCCCTGCCCGCTGCCAGCGAACTCAATGATCAATCAGTTATGATTGAATCATCACTGGATAAATCCGAAGTGGTTGTTGGCGGCCAACTTATTTATACCTATAGAGTGATCTATCGCGTACAACTCAATAATGCAGAGATTAGCCAGCCCAGCATTGCTGATGCCGACATAACTCCGCTGCAAGATAAAAATTACACCCGCTTAATTAATGGTATAAACTATAACGTCACCGAAAAACGCTATGCTATTTTCTTTAGTCAATCAGGACAAAAAAACATACCCAGCCAATCGCTAACGGGATTATTAAGCAGCAATCAACGACGCAACTTTAGCTTTGATCCTTTTGCACGCGGTAGCGAAATACGACTTGAGTCAAAACCGTTAGCGCTCAATGTTTTGGCAAAACCTCGAGCGCCTTCAGGTCTTAGCAATGGAAAAAATACAACATGGTTACCCGCGGCTAAGATTGAAATAAACGAAGAGACAACAACATCGCAAACCAGCCGTGTTGGCGAACCGATCACTCGCTCCATAATTATCATGGCGCAAGGATTACCTGCAGAGCTGTTGCCAACTATCAGCTTAGAAACACCTGACGGCATTAATCATTACCCCGAAAAGCCCGAGCTCGTTAATCAGGAATTTATTGGCGGTATTGCAGGAAAACGGACCGACACTATAGCAATGGTGCCCACAAAAGCAGGAAACTTCACCCTACCGGCTATTAACCTAGCCTGGTGGAACACGCAAAGCCAGCGCTGGGAAACAGCTTCACTCGCTGAAAGAACATTAACCGTTTTACCGCCAGAGGTTTCGAGCGAGCAAAGCAATAGCATTACAAGCAAGCCTATAATACCGAATAATAAAAATGAGCTAAAAGAAAACAATGGCGGCACGCTTGCTTTAAACGATTCAAACCAATCTATTTGGATGCCAATTGCATTGGTTGCGATGACTGGCTGGATTATTACCCTACTCTACTTGTTGCTCAGGCCTACAATTACAAAGCCTCAGGCTGAGGCGACATCAAAAAAGATTGATAACGACGCAGACAGTTTAAAAGTGATTAGCAAACAACTTAAAATAGCCTGCAATAACAATGACGCAGCGAATGCGAAGCAACAATTGCAATTATGGTTATCCGCTTATAAAAATCGACACAGCATAAGCGGCCAATTACCCACTGAAGATGCAAGCCACCTTGAGTTACACCTCGCTATTGCAGCTCTCGATAACCACTTATTTAATCAGCATACGGATTCAGTAAACTGGGATGGAGCCAAACTAACAAATGCGATACAAACGCTTACAGCGCTGAGTTATAAAACGGATAACAAAACCAATAAACCTCATCTAGAGCCTCTGTACCCAGAATCATATTCTGAAAAAACAAATCCCTGACCATCATTAAGCAATGACGAGCCAAGACAACCAAGCAAAACGCGAAAGCATCTGGCAAGTTGTACATATGATTCCTAGCGGAAAAGTTGCTACTTATGGACAAATTGCGGCTTTAGCCGGTCACCCTCAGGCCGCACGCTTTGCGGGTACATCACTCAAGAATTTACCCACAACGTCCAAAATTCCTTGGCATCGAGTCATCAATGCTCAAGGAAAAATATCATTGCCAAAGAACTCACCGAGTTATAAAAAACAACTGCAGCGATTAAAACAAGAAGGTGTAATTATTCGTAATTGAAAAGTGACACTGAAGAATTATCAGTGGATGCCCTGATAGTGTGTAGCGAAAATCTACGAGCTATCTTTTTGATTAAGCCCATTCCATGGCGCTACTTTAATTAATAACAGCATTCCAGGAATAGCCAGCAGCGTACATAATAAAAAGAATTGCTCCCAACCAACACGGTCGACAATAACGCCCGTTAGTGCATTAGCAAAAGTACGCGGTAAAGCAGTTATGGCCGTAAGCAATGCAAACTGCGTGGCGGCAAATTGAATACTGGTCTCGCGGGCGATATAAGCGGTAAAACCGGCAGTGCCCAACCCTACCCCAAGATACTCAAAGCTAATAACAACGGCGAGTAATGTCTTATCAGGGCCAGACTGCGCCAGCACCCAAAACCCTAAGATACTGACAATTTGCACCACGCCAAACAACCATAGGCACTTATTAATTCCCAGCCGCGCCATAATCGGTATGGCAATAAAGCCTCCGGCGATGGCAGACCATAAGGCTGCTGTCTTGGCAATGATACCAATCTCACTTTTACTAAAACCTAAGTCGTAATAAAACGGATACGATAGCGCTGTTGCCATACTATCGCCCAGCTTATACAGCAACATAAAGGCAAGAACTGTGAGCGCCGAAGACAAGCCTCGACGACTGATAAACTCTTTAAAAGGATCAATCGCTGCCTCACGAATCGTGCGTGGACTGCCTTTTGGTCGAGTCAACTCTTTAACACTTAACGTAAGTGTTACACCAACCAACATGAAACCCGCAACAATTACGAAGACCCATGACCATGGAATGATGTCGGATAATATCGGCGCTAATGCCCCCGGTACTAGGCCGGCGATACGATAAGCCTGTATATGCAGTGTATTACCCGTCCCTAGTTGACTTTCATCCAACAATTCACGACGGTAAGCATCAAGCACAATATCCTGACTGGCACTAAAAAAAGCGATGCCAGCGGCAAGGTAAGCAATAGTCCAAATCGATTTTTCTGGATCTAAAAAACCAATGCTCGCAATCGCGAGCAATAACAATATCTGCGTTAATAACATCCAGCCGCGACGATGCCCCAGCATCGGCAAAGAAAAACGATCCATTAATGGGGACCAAATAAACTTCCAGGTATAAGGCACACCCACTAAGGCAAAAAAGCCAATTTCAGCTAAGCCAACACCCTGATCACGCAACCATAAAGGCATCAGTTGATAAATGACATAGAGTGGTAAACCGGAAGAAAAGCCCGTAAAAATACAAATAAGCATGCGGCGAGTAAGCAACTGCTGTTTTAATGAGGGGCTTTTAGCATTTGCATTTGAATTCATAGTTTATAAATTCTCTTTGCGAATCGGGCCACTATGAAAACGAAACTCACTATCGGGCTCTAAAACTAGCTTGGCTTCTTGATCAGCAAAAAAAGCGATGCGGTCACTAATATCACGCTTCGCATAGGTTTGCGCTAAGCGCAGATAATCTTCAAAGTGGCGCGCCTCTGAACGGAGTAAAGAGGTATAAAAGTGACTTAACTCTTCATCTAATAAGGGCGCTATCTTTGCAAAGCGCTCACAAGATCGCGCTTCAATGAACGCGCCGACAATCAAGGTATCAACTAATTTTTCTGGCTCATGCGCTGTAACACCCTGCCGCAGTGCAACGGCGTAACGTGAAGGTGTCACATGGATATATTCAATTTCACGCTTATTCATAATTGCTAACACTTGCTCAAAGTGGCGAAGCTCTTCGCGGGCTAGGCGCGACAATTTATGCAGTAATTCAGGTCTATCGAAATAGCGATACAGCAATGTCATTGCTGTAGATGCAGCCTTTTTTTCACAGTTGGCATGGTCAATCAGCATTGTGGTTTGATTAGCCAGCGCCGCTTCCACCCAGGTATCGGGTGTTTCACAAGGCAGAAACGCCTGTACTGCTGAAATATCAACAGCACTGGTTATGTTTTTACTTTTTGAGCTAGCAACAGCAACAGTCATTTATTAAGGCTCGCTAGACACGCGATTAGCTCGCTTGCGATTGGCAACAATATAGCGTTCGTAATGCGCCACCGACAGTGAATAAAATTCATCGTCTATATCATGACGTATTTCGGATAAAGTTTGGTGTTCAAATAAGGCTATCTTTGTAAAACCATATTCCTTGGCATCATCAATTTGACCTGCGCCAGCTCTAAGCAGTTCAAACAGCCAACAATAGGGATTACGGCTTTTTTCATATTGAATCTGCTGTGTTTGCATTTGCGCTTGCAGCAGTGCTTCATCGGCTATCTTTAACCGCCAAGATACAACCCGCGTGAGCAATTCATCAAGACGTAAATCAATTGCTAATTTTTGATCGTGCGTATAACTATTCCAGCGAATAACCTCGTGATCAAAACGCTTACAACCACGACAGACGGAATCGCCGATGCCGGTTGAGCAAACGCCAATACATGGGGTGCGAACACTATGAAAAAGTTTCATCGAACAATAACAAACCTGTTTGTATTACTGAGGATTCAGCACCTATCCTAGAGCTAGGAAGATGGGATCACAAGCAAAAAAGATAATTTATTTAACAATCGTGCGATAACAATTACGGCCTGCGCTTTTTGCCATGGCACAGGCTTGATCAGCGCGATGATTAGCGGTAACTATCGTGTCACCTTCGGCTAAAAGCGTGGCACCAAGGCTAATAGTAATCGTTAGCGGCTTTTTAGCAAACCGTAGTGGGCAAGCTTGCACGGCTAAACGGAGCTTCTCTAATGCCTGCTGACCAGCTTGTAAGCTAGTTTCGGGCAATAAAATCATAAACTGTGCACCTGAAAAACGAGCAATAAAATCCGTTTTCCTCAACTGCTGCAATAAAGTCTTACCGATAATCTTTAGCATCCGATCACCGGCTTCGTGACCAAACTCTTCATTCGTGCGCTTAAAGAAATCAACATCCGCAACGGCTAACACCAGCGGCCGCTGATAACGCTGCCAGCGATCGTACTCTTGTTGAACGCGAATGTTATAAGCTTCTCGATTAGGCAAATCGGTTAAGGTATCACGCAACAATTTATCACGCTGCTTCTGTAAGTTTTCGCTAGCCTCTTGAACGCCACCTTCCATATTTTCAACATGTGAGGTCATTTCTAAAATTTGCTGTGTCATCAAAGTTTGCTGCTCGCTTTGATTTAACTGAAATTGCTCTAAAGAAGACACAATGGTCTTTAACTTATCACTCACACTATTCTTTAATTCAGCAACATCCTCTGATACTTCTGATGAATCCCCAGCATCTTCACTGGCTTCAAATCGAGAGACAATCTCACTGACGTGTCCATCGAGCTCCTCACTCAACTCTTGTGCTTGGCCAGTGCTAATTAGCTGACTATGGTCGACGAAGCTAATAAAAGAGCCTATATCCAATAGCTGCTGATTCAAACCCTGTAGAAACTGTTCAAATTGACGCTGATCCCTACCTAAAGCAGCAATAACCACTGTGACTACTTTATCTAACGCAGGGATAAAGTCGGGCCACTCCAAACCGTTTTGTAAATCCTTATAGAGCTGATTAGCAAAATGTTGGGCATCGGCTGGCACGTCAATGTCAGCTAACAAGCCCAAGAGAACGGCCACCACTTCGACCCTGACGGCTTCGTAGTTGTCTGCATCTTGTGTAGGCTCGCCAATGCTATCGTGCCGCCCAGCAGCACTACTCTGTGGTGAGTCTGATATGACCTTCGTAGTTTTATTTGACGAAGAAGCATCTGCCGGTACGGCCCCAATTAAACGACTTAATAATCCAGTTTTGGCAGGAGATGTTTGAGGTGTGCTTATTATCGGCTCAAGCGACTGCAAAGCCGTGCTTTGAGTAGCGACAATTTTCTCTAACCACAATTGAAGATCAAAAGGCTCGGTTAAACGGTTAGCCGCTTTTTTAAGTTCTTTGTTAAGTTTGTTTATCGCTAAGGCAGAGGGACGATCAATTTTAACGGTTTGCAATTGCTCTAGCAGTGTCGCCAATGATTCTGTCGTTTGGTTCGCTCGCTTAGCGCGCGTGCTATCCATAGCATGAATGCCCGTCTCCAAGGCGTCGATTTGAGTTGTTAAACTCGCCCCCGTTTTATCATTAAGTGACGACCGCACGCCGTCAAGAGCTGCGTCTAGCGTTTCATCTTGTCCTTGCGCAGCAATACTGATTTTTGCGATACCACGATGGAGCTCGTCGACTTTTTGCTGCCATTCAAGCGCAACGACTTCTTGCTCTCTTAGCAATTCTAGATACTTAAGCTTCCACGGGCTACCCGATTCGATATCACTCACTATTATTTCTCTGTCGCTGAGGTGGCGGCGCACCGATGTGCGCTTCATTTCTATCTTTTGCTAAATCAATTTGTTTTTGTCGCTCAGCAAAGCGCTGTTTTTGATCATCACTTAACTGGTCATAACACAGCGGACAACAAACGCCCTTTTGATAATGCACACTCTGTTTTTGCTGCTCGGTAATGGGGTGACGACAACCATGGCATTGATCGTAAGAGCCGACGTTTAAATCGTGATCAACAGCAACACGATTATCGAAGACAAAACACTCACCCTCCCACAAACTTTCTTCTTTAGGGGTTTCTTCTAAGTATTTTAGTATACCGCCTTTTAGATGGTAGACCTCTTCAAAGCCTTGATCTAACAGATAAGCTGTGGATTTTTCGCAGCGAATTCCGCCAGTGCAAAACATCGCTACTTTTTTCTGCTTTGCAGGGTTGAGATTTTTTTCGACAAAATCAGGTATCTCACGAAAGGTCGTTGTCTGCGGGTTAATAGCGCCTTTAAAAGAGCCAATATCACACTCATAGTCATTGCGAGTATCAATAAGGGTGACGTCGGGATCACTAATCAAGTCATTCCAGTCTTTCGCTTCGACGTAATGCCCCACTAGGCTATTTGGATCAATACCGCCAATACCCATTGTGACAATTTCTTTTTTAAGCTTAACCTTCATGCGGTAAAAAGGGATGCGCTCGTCTAAGGATTCTTTATGATCAATATCGGCTAAACGACTATCAGACTTTAGATAGGCTAAGACGCGATCGATGGTTTCGCGGTCACCAGCAATGGTGCCGTTAATGCCCTCTTCGGCCAATAGCAAAGTACCTTTGGCGCCAGCAGCAACACAGGCATCAAGCAAGGGCTCACGCATTTCGCGAAAATCAGGTAATGAGACAAATTTATACAGTGCCGCGACAACAATAGGTGCTTCAGACACGTTAGCTATTCTCACTTAAAGATTTATCATGCTTGCTGCCACCCAAACATTGTGGCGAGTCGGGTGACGACGGCTGTGCTGACCATTCTTCATCGGTGTAAGTGTGAATCGCTAGCGCATGAACATCGGCCTCTAGTTCAGCAGCTAACACTTTATAAATCATTTGATGCCTTGCAACACTCCGCTTGCTTATAAACGCATTAGCAACAATGACAATTTTAAAATGTGTCTCGGCATCACGAGGTCCCGAGTGCATATGACTTTCGTTGACCACCTCAAGATGGCTGGGCGTTAAAGCGGTCGTTAATTTATTGATAATCGTGGATTGAGTTTGCAACAGCTGCCTCGTCCGTTTTATGGTGATTGAATTGGCGCTGATTATAAACCTTTGCGACACCATGATGCCAACCTTGATGCAGGCAACATTTCATTAAGGGCAAAGAAAAAGAGTGGTTTTTGTGCAAGCTGGGCGATCACCCAAGAACAACTAACTAAATACCATATGGACACGTAAACCAGGATCGTTGGGCTTTAAGATGACCTGCGAAGAATGTACTTTAGCAACGGCTGCCACCAAGCTTAAGCCAAGACCATTACCCGGCTGCTTACCTCGACTGCCCTCTTCACGATAAAACCGCCTAAACACTTTGCTGTAATTCTGTTTAGCGATACCACAACCGTTATCGGCCACAGTTAAAATGGCTTGCGGCTTAAATGCAGCCTGCTTGGGCGTCAATAATTGATAATCGTCCTTGGTCGACAATGTAATCACAACATGACCGCTCTCAGGAGTATATTTAATTGCATTATCCAGAAGATTGGCAAAAGCTTGAAATAATAAATTGCGATCAGCAACAATATCGACATCAACAATACTGACTTCAAAAGTAATTGATTTCTCTGAAGCAACCGGCTCATAGAGTTCAATCACGTCTCCAAGTAATTGGTGCAATTTTAATTGCGCCTTTTCAATGCTGCTATCACCTAATTCAACACGCGCTATGCGCTGAAGCGCATTAAAAGTGCCTAGCATGTTGTCAGCTTCGACAATCAGTTGTTGAACAATCGATAAATCATTTTGATTACAGTTTTTTTCGAAAGTCACTAAGTTATTACGCATACGCGTAAGCGGCGTTCTTAAGTCATGAGCAATATTATCGGAAACCTGCTTTACGCCATCCATCAAATACTGAATACGGTCAAGCATCATATTTAAATGTAAAGCTAACTGCTGAAGGTCACCGCTAGACTTACTGCCTGACTTGCTAATAATTAAGCGCTCAGAGAGGTTGCCATCCATAATCGCTTTAATACTTTGATTGATTCTATTGACGTGGCGCTGAAAATCCCAGGTCATAAAAAAGGCTGCGAACGAGCCCATGAACACTGTAATAATAAAAGATGAAATCAATATGATCGCAAAAAAAAGCGAATAACTAGGCATAGTGATAAAGTTTCTTACCACCAATAGTTGATGACCTTCAGCTAAAATTACCCGCTTACCTATTAGGCGAATATCATTTTCGCCATGCAATTGTGCCAACTCAAAACTGAACCAATCATTATATTCTGCAAATTTTGGCCAATGCTTTAAATTACCGGCTAGCTTACGGCCGGCCTCATCAACAATAATATAGTCATACTGAATATCAATTAATTGTGTGGCTGGCTGTGTAATAAACGAGTCAACAGCATCGACACCACTATTTTTATGTACCGCTATGAGTTTGCTTAACTCATCGGCAAAACCTTGATCCACATCTTTAAAATTATTATAAGAAAAGACACTATAAAAAATAAACATCAACGCCATTGTGCTAATGGCGCTAAATAATACAGCGAGCATGCCATAACGAAAGACATAACTGCTGAGCACTTTAGATATAATCATTATTTTTATCCAAAAGTGTTAGCACTGCTGCTTGTGGAATCAACTACGAGAAAGTCGCTTAATTCTGCACCCATTTGCTAACGACTGCAACTTTAGCTTTCATCACTTAGCATATAACCCGAGCCACGAACCGTATGCAGCAACGGCTTATCAAACTCCTTATCTATCTTTTGTCGTAGACGACTAATATGTACATCAATCACATTCGTTTGCGGATCGAAATGATAGTCCCAAACATTTTCAAGCAACATTGTTCGAGTCACAATTTGATCGGCGTTACGCATCAAGTATTCTAGCAAGCGAAACTCTCGTGGTTGCAAAGCCAACTTTTGACTCGCACGCTGCACTTCATGGGCTAATAAATCGAGCTCTAAATCAGCCACCTTCAAGCGCGTGACGGGCGTATCAATATCCCGCCTCCTAACGAGTACTTCTATTCGGGTAAACAATTCTTCAAAATCAAAAGGCTTGGCAAGATAGTCATCAGCACCGACTTTAAGGCCGTTAATGCGATCACTAACCTCGCCTAGGGCACTGAGTATAAGAATGGGGGTATTATTTTTTTCTTCTCGCAACGATTGAATGATAGACATACCATCAAGCTCAGGCAGCATGCGATCAATAATAATGGCATCGTATTGCTCATCTTTTGCTAAACCCAAACCATCAATGCCGGTAGCCGCATGAGTAATAGTCTGGCCCTTATCAACAAATCCTTTCTCGACAAAATCAGCAACATTCTGATCGTCTTCAATCAATAATATATTCATAGAAACGCTATTTACCCTCGAAGCAGTCAATGATGACCTAACATATCTGAATTCAGTCGCTACTTAAAATGCTCACTGAAGAAATTCGTCAAAAACCAACAATCCATATGAAAAGAACAAAAATATAATATTTTTCAGCAACTTACAGTTATAACCTTTTTAATTCATTCAGCTATACCTAATAACTTACTAATCTGTTATTAATATTAGCATTCATTAGTCTATAGTTAATTAACAAGGCGTTAATTGTTGGTTACAAAATGACCAAAATAATATAAGGTAGTAGTCAGTTAGTAGCGATTTAGCCGTTAGATAAGTTGTAGAAAGACGCCAAATACTAATAAGAAATGATCTAGCAGTGCGCAACCTGCGCTGCCGAGATAGGAGGTAACAGTCGATGTTTAGATTGAAGCTTACTAGTCAATCAGCGATTCAAACACCATTCGATTCTGTCGAGCAGCGGTCGAGATGCGCCCTGCTGGTCCTATTCGTCCTTGGCGTGCTATCCATCACCAACACATCATCGGTATACGCAGCAAGCGAGCAAGATTCCACCTACCCGTTGGCTAGCTATCATGTGTCTAGCAATGATGCGGCAAACAGCCACTACTTAACCTCCCAAGGGAGGCTCATACAGCACTCAATTATTTTCATTAATAAAACTGGCAAACCGGCCATTAAACTCCCTAATCGCAAACTTTATCCTGAAGTAGAAGCGTATAACAAATCCATTACTTCGCTAATATCGACGGGTGAATTTGTGACACCGCGAGCAACCATTAATCTATTAAACCCGAATGCCTCTCATGGCTACTCACAAGACTCTACTGAACCCTACCTCTCAGGTGGTTCGGCACTGGGTGCTGTGCTGCGAATGGGATTAAAATCTTGGTGGCACAACAATGAAGGATCACAGCTTCACAGCATAGGTGCTGCAGCGCCCGAATCTGTTAGATCTGGCAAGCTAGCTGGCCGAGCAAGGTTCGACTGGGACTACTCGCTTAAAGTCTCTCATGATGATGTGAAACTTAAATTCGAAAAAGTGTTTTAACCTACCCTAGGAATATCATTTTTCTGCTCGCGCTTACTTTTGCAAGAAATAACCTTTGCAAGTACAATCCTCGCTCCAACAAACATTCGTACAACTCGTCTCCCTATTATTTAGTTTTTTATTGAATACTATCCATTTATGCCAACATCAAACGATCAACTCTATAACACCACAATAGCACCGTTAGGACGCAGACTAATGGCTATGCTATATGATATTTTTTTGTTAGCGGCGATTTTGCTTTGCACCAGCGCTGTCTATACCGTTATTGCAGTATCGATTACTGGTGACTTCGCACAGCATGGAAACGTCGAAACAGATGATACGCTTCACGAATTAAACCCCACCGATTTAGGCTGGCCTATTTTCCCCGTTCTCGCTAGCGTTTATATTGGGTTCTTTGTTTATTTTTGGCGCAACACAGGACAAACGCTAGGCATGCTGGTCTGGAAAATCAAACTGGTTTCTTGTGACGAAACGGCAATCAGTTATCGGCAGGCTTTATTGAGAATAATTGCCGCAATACCTTCTGTTGCTCTTCTTGGACTGGGTTATATCGGTCTACTATTTGGAAGCAAGCGACAGACTTGGCATGATCAGTTATCTAAAACTAAAGTCATTCGCCTCGCTAAAGATTAACGAGTTCTATAAAGCAAAGTAGAACCGACTATTGCACAGATAAGAATAGGCAGCAGTACCGCATAAAACGGCGAGAAGCCATAAATAAGACTGCTAGGACCTAATAAGTTTTGAGTAAATTGAAAAGCAATGCCCACTACGACGCCGACAAAAACACGGTAACCCATAGTCGATGATCGCAACGGACCAAAAATAAACGACAACGCCACCAACACTAAACTCATAATCATTAATGGGTGCAAGCACTTCTGCCAAAACGCCAGCCGATAAGCGCCACTATCTAACTCTTGCTGTTCTAAATATTTAGCATAATCATATAAGCCTGTAGGCGATAAATCCTCAGCCGCCAGCGACAGGTAGCCCAGCATTTTTGGTGATAATCGCGTTTGCCATTTCAGCGTCGTAAATTCTCGATTCTCAATAGAATCAGCATAAAAAATACTGCGACTCACGCCTTCCATTAGCCAATTACTCTGCTGATAACTGGCTCGCTTAGCAAAAGTAGAACTGAGCAACTCTCCTTGTGTATCAAATTCAAACGTCGTAACGCCGTACAAAACACCGCCTGGCTGCACAACGTTAAAGTGCATAAATGTATCACCCTCACGATGCCATAGCCCAGCACCAGAAACTAAAGAATGATTAACACCCGACCTTAAAAAATCTTTATGGCTTTTTGCCCATTGATCGGTGTAAGGAGAAACATACTCGCTGATTAACACTGATATCAAAATCAACCACAAGGTCGGTTTCATCGCCATCCATACCAGCCGACTCATTGATACGCCGCTGGCTCGTATCACGGTAATTTCACTACTACTCGACAGCATGCCCATTGCCACTAGACAACCGACTAAAGCCGATAAAGGAATATACTCATTAATACGACCTGGAATTGTTAGGCCAACATAGATTAACGATTGCCAGAAAGTATAACCATCACGAAGGTCATCTAACTGATCAATAATGGCGGAAACCACATCGAGGCCAACAATAAGAAACAACACTAATAAAATAGCGCTGATAACATTTATACCTATGTAAGAACTTAGCTTATTCATAAACTTAATTAGCCAACAAGGATCTGCGCGCAGCAACTACACGACTAAAATCGTCTTTAAGCAACAACACCACCGCACCCGCAAAGAATAAAGCATGCACTAACCATATGGTTATCGGTGGCTGTGATTCTGTTTCAATCATATTTCTAACGCCGGTAATAGAGACAATATATAAAAGGTAAATTAATATTGCTGGCAGCATTTTTATATAACGACCACTTCGCTGATTGGTTTTACTCAAAGCCAAGGCTAATAAGGCAACAACCAACACCACCACAGGTAAGGAAAAGCGCCAGTGTAATGCAGCAACATCACCCGGCTGCTCCGACATGAATAATGTATAGGTAGATTTCGCATCACCTTCTAACTGAAGCTTTTCAACTTGCCGACGTTCAACCACTTTTTGGGCATAAGATTGAAACTCTGTAATTTGGTAATCACGCCGACCCACAAAGCCGTCGTAAACGACACCATTTTCCAATGTGAGGTACTGGCTGTCGAGTTGAGCATTATCACTAATACGTCCCGAATCAGCTCTGACAATCATGACACTTCCATCACCACGATGCTCCACCATCCAAACGCCATTGATAGCATCATTTTCTGGATCAAATTGTTCAGCATAAATAACTCGATGACCATCGCTGGTTTCTTGAAATTTACCCTCTTGTAAAATAGCTAAGCTGTTAGTGTTGGCTGGATCCTGCAATATAGACTGCACTTTATTTAAACTCGCTGGCGCACCGAGCAGTGTAAGATAAGCCACTAGCATACTCATTAATAAAGCAGGAATGGCTGTGATCGTTACCAAGCGCTTTTTACCTGTACCACAAGCGTTGATAACAATCATTTCGTTATCAACATACAAACGGCCATAGGCAAGCAATAAACCAATAAAAAAACCGAGTGGTAAAATAAGTGGTAGGAAATCAGGAATACGAAATAGAATGACCGAAAAAACAACGTCTGATGACAAGTCGCCACTACTTGATTGCGCAAGATATTTAGCTAATCGCCCACTGGTAACGATCAGCAATAAAATAACCGTTACTGCAGTCGTCGCCTGTAAGACTTCTTTAACAAGATAGCGAAATAAAATCATTAAAAACCTAATACTGCCTAAAAAAAATAATGGCTAACATTAAAACAACTCACGTAAGTTAAAAGCAACAAGACATCACAAGTCTACAAATAGAACTCTATACGCTAAAAATTGCCTACTATTTACAAAAGATCAATCTAACACTTTGAATAAGTTTGCTGACCAAAAGCCAGACAAATAGAATGCAAAATATTCAAATCTAACACTTAATAACCGCCGACATCTATTGGATAAGTAATTAATTCGCTTTTAGACATCACAAAGTTGCGAACCCTTATTTAACTGCTAATGTTATTCGCAGTAGCGCAAATAGTCGTATTCATTATCGCTATTAACTCCAGGTCTACATAACCTCTTCAAAAGGCGTCCAATTGGACGCCTTTTTTTTATTCTATACTTTTTCGAGCTTATCTATTGTCAACAACCATCCTTCAACACACATTTTTTAGCACACATCTTTTAGCAATCATCTGACTATTTGCACAAGCACCCAAGGTGCCGTCACTACAGCCCACATACGCTGATCACATTGCTGCCAATCGGCCGCTTGCTGATCATTGACAGGTGATAACTGTTGCAGTTCAAGCCACTTTGCCACTTGATCGGTATCATCCGCCGAGACAGCAGCAGCGACTTCGACCAAATTCAATTGACTATCAACAAATAACACCTTGCCGGCTGCAAAAAAACGAGCTAATTCGCTCCAAGCTAATTGAGCTGTTTGACCATGCATATCGACGAGATCATTTGGAGTTGACATCAATGTTTGCCTCATAAAAATTAATGGTCGTTACTATAAATTTTCCCACTCAACGATTCACCTGTTATTGCAGATAACTATTGCAGATAACCTTTACAGATAACTATTGCAGATAGTTATTGCAGACAACCAACACAAACAAAGAGTGACCGTCCACTCAAAACAACCTTGTAAACAACACCCAGTTCACCGTTTTAAAACGGGACGCTGACACGTCAAATCGACTCGACGTACACTAGCTTCTATTGAATCTGTAACCGTAACAGCGACTCAGGCTAACCCAACATGATGTATAGAGCTATGAATTATTTAAACGTATTCAGCACCGCAATCTTAATCACTTTCTTAGTTGGCTGTGGAGGCTCAGGCAGCTCAGATACAAATGACTCAACGGGTGGCTCAACAATTTCAGTAGACGGTGCAGGCGTCAAAGGACCATTGATTAAGGCCAACGTTACCGCTTATATCATCGACCCCTCTCAAGTCGACCTTAAAGGCGACATCATTGCCCGAGGCAACTCAAACACTAGCGCTGCTTTACAGCTCGCTATCCCTGAAGATAGAGCTAACGATGGTCCATTTTTAATTGAATACACTGATGGCACAGAAGCAGACGGACAAGTGCCAGCCATTGAATCTCTAAGCACCATCATTACCAGCCAACAACTATTAGCTGGCACTGCAGTTTACGCAACCCCGCTCAGTACCTTTGCGCTTGAACATGCAAGACAAATTGCCGACAACCTAGAGAACACCAACGACCCAATAACCACTGGATTATCAGGCGATAATAATGGCAGCGTCTCTATCTCTGAATTACTTGCCGCACTTGAAACCACATCAGCTAACATCAAGGCAACGCTTGGCTTAGGTTTATTAACTGAAGAAATCAATTTATTCACCACCTCGCCACTCATCAATGAAGATACTGATGCCGAGGATACGCTAGCAATTAGAACTGCCAATGAAGTATTTGCCGCTATCGTTGAGACATTAAAGGACGAGATAACAAGTGATGGACTAACCGCAACAGGTACAGCGCTGGTTGCCGCACTAGCCGATGACTTTGCTGATGGCAGTTTTGATAAACAGAATGCAGATAACGCCATCACTGCATTTAACACCATCGATGATCTTGCCGCTGCATTAACCAATGACCCAGCACTGCTCAATGTGCCCAATAGCGATAGAAATATCAGTCAAATTAATGAAATACTGGCAGAAGAAGCCGAAGAACTTTCACCCGAATTACCCACGGTTACGCTAAACCCACCCGTACCTGATAACGAGGGAGAACCAGTACTTCGAAATGTTGCCTTAAGCTGGGGAATACCAACCACTAGAACAGATGGCAGTTTATTGCCAACCAATGAAATTGATTACTATGAAATTTATTACTCTTCGACAAGCAATGGTAACAACAATGACGACACCATCACCGTGCCTGCCACCAACAGTAATAACGAATTAGTCAATGATCATGAAATCAGTGCATTACCAACAGGTGAATATTATTTTTCTATTGCAACGGTTGATACCGCCGGTATAGCAAGTGAATTTATTAATCCAATCGCCTTAATGATTGAGTAATACTGATTGAATAATGCCTATTGAATGATACTAGGTGAATAATAGATCGTTTTACTTCGAGCGTTTGCGCTGAAAATAATTAGGAACCTCATTGAAACCTAAGAGATAACGACGCAATAAATCCAACGCTAACGCACTAACGATGGTTTGAAACATTGCCCTACCAACAGGGTAATGAAAACAATGTGTATTAAGATTATCGACCCCACCCCATGCAATCCACACCGTGCCAACCGGCTTATCATCAGTGCCACCTTCAGGCCCAGCAACACCCGATACGGCAATCGCACAATCAGCAGAAGAACGCTGTAAGGCCCCTTCGGCCATCGCTCTCACCACCGGCTCACTCACGGCACCATGCTGATTGATTAATGCCGCATCAACTCCTAAAACACTCTCTTTAATCGCATTAGAATAAGAAACAAACCCTGCACCAAATACTGATGAAGCACCACTTACGGCAGTAATATTAGAGGCTATCATTCCGCCGGTACAAGACTCAGCCAAGGTTAATTGCTGTTGTTGGCGTTGTAACAAGCCAATGACAATATCACTTAAGGTGTCATCATTTTCGCCAACAATAAACCCACCTACTACTTGCCTTAATTCTTTTTCACACTGATCCCGCAAGGCCAAATGCGCTTCGTCTTCTATTTCAAGCTTAAGCTCTAATAGCGGCATACCTGCACGAAAGCCGACGACTACCTCACTGGGCCAGTTAGGACACTGATCCGCAATAATCTGTTGCAACGCGGATTCACCCATACCAAATAACTTTAAGCGCCGGACCAAGCGCGCGGTAGCATCTGGAAACCCCTGCTTTAATGCCTCCAATACTGAGCCCTCTAACATCGCAGCTAACTCTGGCGGAACACCTGGAGTGCACAGCAATAGACAATTACGATGATGCAAGGCAATACCGACCGCACTACCAATAGGGTTAGCCAATACCGAAGCCTTAGCAGGTAACATTGTCTGCTTGAGGTTAGCAGCGTTAGCAGCCACACCACGTCGTCCACACCACTCATTCACATGCGCTAATGCATTGGCATGCTCAACCAAAGGCTGAGCTGTCAGCATCGATAACGCTTGTGCGGTGAGGTCATCAACTGTCGGGCCTAAACCACCATTCACAATAATCGCCGAATACATCGTCGACAACTTGTCCAACTCAGCAACAATTAAATTAAGATCATCACCGACTGTCACCTTATGAGCAACATCAAAGCCTTGCACTGCTAATGATTGAGCAATCATAGCGGAGTTAGAATCAACCGTATCTCCGGTCATCAATTCATTACCGGTCAACAATAATGCTATTTTCAAAAAACGCTCCACATAAAAAACTGGGTTAAATTTTAAATAAGATAAAATTAACGATCAATATCGCGTTGAGACCTGCGCTTGCAGACCACCAACAATAAAATCGATGAGATTATCAGTACGCCAACGCAATGACTTCGCATCTAAATCAATAGATTGATTTCTCCGCGCTTCATCCCACTCAGCAATAGCTGTCATCGACTGGCGTCCCATCAATTGCAATCGAAAATGCACCACAGCTAAAGGCAAAGGTTTTAACGCCTTAATCATCAACGACGTCAACTCAAACATAGCTCGATTTCTTTCGCGATTTTTTTGAAATAAATCACGACCTGGTTGATAAGCATAAAGTTGTGCCAGCAGCGAAACATAGCTGGTGTCTTCAACGGGTTTCAATAACTCCTCAGCAAAAGGCTCGACAAAAACCTCGGTCAGCCGTTTCACAGTGACCACATCACCTCGATGCTGCAATGCATCCAAGCGCCTTAAGCGCTCCTGATTGATCGGCGTCAAACGATAATTTAATATCGCCTCAATCAAACCATCTCGATTACCAAAATGATATTGCAACGCCGAAGGATTTTTTTGCCCCGCCTCACGAGCGATCATTCGTGTAGAAACGGCCTCTAAACCGTGTTCGGCGAATAAACGCTCGGCTGTTTTTAGCAGTAAGGCAGCGCCGCTCTCCATTGATGAAAACGGAATGTCAGCCAATGAATCACTCATAAACAACCCTCACTAAAAACCAGCCCATATAAGGCTGGCGCAGCATCTTGCTCTTTGAATGGTTAAGTTAAAGTAACGAAGCCTAGATTAAGCACAACAAAATACAATATAGAGCCACGATTTTACTCATGATAAACCAGTTTAGGCCACCTTCCCTTTCTTCTATTAGGTATATTTAACGATACCGGCCAAATAAAACGAAAACCGCATAGAAAACTTGCTGTTCTTAGTGAGCTTAAATACACTTATGAGGCCTCAAATAACTAAACCGTTAGCTACCAAAGCAATTTTCACAAACAGCCATGACTTTAAACGTGTCGCATATTTTTATTTTATTAGTCGGTTTTGCTATCGCAAGATACTTCTTCTCTGAACTGCGTGTGCGAGAAATTGCATTAAACGCTGCCAGATCACATTCAAAGGAAATGAGTGTGCAATTACTCGATCAAAGTGTTGGTATTCATCGTGTATGGCTTAAACGCGGTAGTGATAATCGACTGCATATCTGGCGCAATTATCAATTTGAATTCGCCTCTACAGGCGATGAACGCTATAAAGGTCATGTCATCACTCTCGGTGATCTTGTCGAGAGCGTTCAACTCGCTGTGCACAAGGTCCCCGTAAGCCAAGAAAACCCGCAGAATGATAACCATAAACGCTATGATGACTGAGTCATTATTAGGCAAAGATAGTGAAGAAACAGTGAACTTCAACCTTGTTCGTTCACGCCGTCGCACACTAGGAATCTCTGTGCGTCGAGGTGTCGTCGAAGTCAGAGCACCACTCAAAGCGCCTAAAAGCTGGATTATGGAGTGCGTTGAAGAAAAAAAATCTTGGATAGCTAAACAAGTATCACTACAAAAGCTGCAATTAAAAGACGTCTACCGAATTACCGATGGCACGATTATCCCGCTTCTCGGTGACACCCTCTCTATTCGCATCAGCAACCGATCTCGACTAAGTGGCAAAGTCGTTAAGCGCGCCAGCATCAGCATTAGCGAATCAACGTTATGGATTGATATTCCACCTAGCACTTCAAACGAAGACGGCATAACATCGATAGCATTGTTACAAGAAGAAAAAGCCACTCGTTTATTTTTAAAGTGGATAAAAACGCAAGCAGAAAGTTATATGTCTCAGACAACAAAGACGCTAGCAGAAAAGATGGCACTGGATAATTTAAATAGCATTAGCTATCGGCGAACCACCAGTAAATGGGGACACTGCACCAGCGAGGGCAATATACAGTACAACCCTCTACTCATGCTGGCACCACAATTTGTCGTCGATTATATTATTGCACATGAAGTTTGCCATTTACGCCATGCCAATCATTCAAAGCGTTTTTGGAGCCTTGTTGACAAAGCCTATCCACAAAGAAATCATGCAGAAAATTGGCTTAAACAACACGGTCATCGCTTAGCCATTGAATGTCCAACGCTATAAGCTATAAAGCCATCAAGTCTTAACTAAGCAGCTGTTTTTTCTCTTTTAAAAATTCGGTTAATCCGTTAAGAACTTCGCTTCGCTCTGGATGAGCCTTTAATAGTCGGTCGATATTATCTAACTCTTTATCTAAGCGGCCATTTTCACCCGACAGACATTTATCACGACAAAACTGTAACCACTCTTCGCGTTCCTCAGCGGATAAACTATCAGGGAAATTTCGCGCACGATAACGAAATAGTAGATCTGGCAATCGCGCATCTTCAAAAGAAAAAACACGACCAGCCAACGTTGCCGCGTCAGCTGTGAGCACTTCCTGCATCAACGGTTTATCTCGATTAGGAATAAACCCATCGTATAACAAAGCCTCTGCATCGCGACCGCTATTATCAAATTGATTCGCCGTCATTACCGCTTGCAATTTCTTTGCTAGCCCAGAAGCCGCCAGCAACTGCTCACGATGCAACTCACAACTCGCCCAGTCCAAAGATAGCCTCTGGGCCACTTTATCATCAACCAATTTAGGCGTAAGCACGATAGGACAGCGATTAATATGGATTGATTTTAATGGTATGCGATCAATGCCTTCAGGCAAATCCGCGACCTTAGTAAATAACAAATCCGCAATTTGCTGCGGCTCTAAATCTAATAATGGCTGAGGTGAATAGCGTAGATCGACACACATAATTTCATTTTTATTCTTTGGGTGCTGCGCCACCGGCAAAACCAATGAACCACAGCAAAATTCAGAGCCAAACCATGATGAAATATGCAGCACCGGTTTACCGCTACCGAGTGCCAATGCTTCTTGCGCTTTTTGCTTTTGCCGTAAAGAAAACACATGCTCAAATAACTGCGGATGCGTGTCTTTAATTAACTTTGCTACAGCAATAGTGGCATAAACATCTGAAAGCGCATCATGCGCCGCTTCATGCGACAAACCATTCGCCTCAGTTAACTGTTCTAAACGAAAGCTCACTACCCCATCATCGCGCTGCGGCCAATGAATGCCCTCAGGCCTAACGGCATAACAGAGTCGCAGCATGTCGATAATATCCCAGCGCGTATTACCGTTTTGCCACTCGCGTGCATAAGGGTCATAAAAATTACGGTATAAACCATAACGTGTCACTTCATCATCGAAGCGCAAACTGTTATAGCCGACGCTGCAGGTATTTGGCCGCGCCAATTCAGAGTGGATGGCGGCAAAAAAATCACGCTCACTCACACCTTGCTGATCGACCTGCTGGGGTGTCATACCCGTTACCATGCAAGCTTCGGCATGTGGCACAACATCCAAAGCAGGACGGCAAAGAATATTTAAAGGTTCACCAACAATATTAAAATCGGCGTCGGTACGCACACCAGCAAATTGCGAAGGCATATCTTCAGCGGGGTTAATACCCCACGTTTCATAATCGTGCCAATATAAAGTGTCCATTGAATCGTAAATACTCCAATTACAGCCAACTAAACATAAAGAATTTCTGTATGTCGCTAGTCTACACTTTGCTCAAGACAAAAAAACCGGGTTAGACCCGGTTGAGATAACAGCATAAAATGAATTTATGCATGATGAAAAGGCGTGACCAATGTTGTATCTTCACCCGCTTTATTAACACCGTGCTGGTTCATTAATAATATTTCAATAGACGCTTTCTGCTTTGGCTTAACATCAATCATTAACAAATAACCTCCGCGCTCTATCACATCATGAAAACGACGGATTTTGTAATTCTCAGATTGCACACCCACAAAGCCGCCTATCCAGGTTGAAAACCCAATAGTCATAATAGCAATGCCGAACACGCCTAAATAGCCAAACATATCAAACCACGAAGTAAACTGACCCATTAGAACTACCATGATCACAGCCAAGATAATGCCATAAATCAAGCCGCGCTCACCCGAGCGTAGAATATCTAATTCATGTATCGGCGTTGCCGCATGCAAATGATGCTTTTTGATACCAGCATCATCTTTACTCAGCACATGAAAATTCCAATCGCTAATACCATTGACATGCAATAACTTAGAAACTGATTCAGCTACATCAATATCATGCGTTAAATAATATAAACGTTTCATAATAAATCTCCTTATATCAGTGACGGTTAATCGATATTAATAGGCTCTACTGCATAGAACACTAAAAATAGCGGCTATGGAATACAAGTTACTTGAAATGATAAAAATAAGAAGAGTATCGAATAGATCATTTGGATCTAAGCTTTAGATGGCATAGGTATATAATTGAAAACGTTATTGTTTTATTGAATTGTAAAAGGTCTGCTGCTCATTAAATAGACTTAAAATACGGTAATTAAACTATTTCTTCTAGCCTTTTCTATCTTCCATATTTTCGATTAACGAGATTCAATTGCCTGATTAAGGATCTCTTTAAACTCATCATTATCCCAAGGCTTAGTGCAATGACAAAAGATTTTACCCTTATCAATAGCCGCTAGCGTTGCAGTAACTTCAGAATAACCCGTTAATAAAATCCTAACCGTCGAAGGCGACCGCTCTACCACCTGCTCTAGAAATTCTGCACCATTCATTTTTGGCATACGCATATCGGAAACAACAAGATCAATCGTATGCTCATCAATGATAGCCAAGCCTTCATCGCCACTTTCTGCGGTATAAATATCCCAACCGGTATTGCGACATAGACGACGCAGCGCAACCAAGATAGATTTTTCGTCATCGACAAAAAGTACTTTTATCTTCGCTGGCTGTTCAAAATTTAAAAAGTCTAAATCGCCCATATTATGATTACTTTCCTAGTAATTTAGTCAAATTCTCTAATTGTTGTTTTTGCTGTCTTACTTGCTCATTAAGATCAGTATTGGCTTGAGCCAAATCAAAGTAGTGAAAACACTGCCTTAACACTGTTTTTAATTCTTCATCATGCCAAGGTTTAGCCAAAAACCGCTGAACCTCGCCACGATTTATCGCCGATAAAACATGATCTAAATCAACCAAGCCTGACAATATAATCGCAATCACTGAAGGCTGTTGTGCTTTAATTTTCTTAAGCAGAATCAGCCCATCAATGTCCGGCATATGCTGATCGACCAGCACAACGTGAATGTCATTATCTGCCAATAAATCGAGCGCCTCATCACCATCGTTAGCCGTAAACACATTAAAAGACTCATTTCGCAGCAATCGCAATAAAGACTTTAATATACCTGTTTCATCATCAATACAGAGTAAGTTACGTTGCTCGCTCATATTATAGATCCTCTATAGCTATCGACGTGTTAAACCAAGGGCGCATAACGCTACAAAGAGTTATGCAGAAGGCTTACCAATAGGCAATAAAATCGTAAAACTTGTACCAACATCCGGCTCACTACTCACCGAAATATTGCCTTGATGCGAATCAATGACACTGCGCGCTATATGCAAACCAAGCCCTGTACCTTCTTTTACACTCTTGGTGGTAAAGAAAGGATCAAAGATATTGGGTAAAATATCTTTTGGAATACCAATACCTGTATCAGCAACCACGATTTTGACATTATCGCCAACCTGCCGTGTCGTGATGGATACTTTACCCTGCTCTTTCATCGCATGAGAAGCATTGAGTAACAGATTAAGAAGGACTTGTGATAATTTTCCATCATTGCAATAAATTTTTGGTAGCTCACCAAGGTCACGAACCACTTCAGCTTTATATTTGAGCTCATTCCAAGCAACACTAATCGTTTTTTCTAACAACTCATTAATATCGACCGCTTTAACATCAGAGGAATTGGTTCTAGAAAAATCCAGTAAATCCGCAACAATTTTTCTTATTCGCTTAACACCATCAATAGATTCATCCAGCAAGTCATTCAAATCCACCATTAAAAAATCAAGATCTGCTTTTTCGAGTAGTGCTTTAAGATCGGCGATTGCCATAGCATTAATTTTTGCATACTCATCGGCATCACGACATTCAGTGCCCGCTTTAATCGCAAAGCGTTGCGCTTCAATAATGTTACGGACATCTTCAATATAATCACGCAGGGTACCAAGATTACTCGAGATAAAGCCGACAGGATTATTGATCTCGTGGGCAACGCCGGCAGCCAACTGCCCCACCGAAGCCATCTTTTCAGATTGCAGTAACTGTAAATTAGAGGTCTTTAACGTCTCAATAGTCTCTTCCAGCTCACGGTTAGCAAGAAACAATTCAACGGCTCGATCTTCGAGTAAGCTTTCAGCCAGTTTTCGCGCTTTACGCTCACGCATCAAAGCTTTTGTTAGCGCTTCATTCTCGGCAGATAACGCTTTTTCAGACGGCTCTTGATCAGACATTACGGGTAATCACTAATTCACAGCATGAATGACCATCGTGCATACAAATAGGCTTCGCAAGTGTTACCTTTTCATCAAAAACCTCGGCAGCACCTTTAAGCATACCCATAGCCAAATGATATAATTTTTTTGTCGAGCGGTATTCCAAGACTATCTCCTTATCACTTGAGCGCTTCACCGTTAAGGTAGGCGTCTGTGCTTTTTTATCGAGTTTTTTTACTTCCATATGAATTATAGAATCTAAACCTTCTAATAATTCCCACAGCGTCAATGGTGCAAATATCTCTGATGGAACCGACTTATGTAAATTTGGGAATAAGTATTCGCCAAATGCGCCTAGTAGATCATTAACGGATAGACCTGAAACCGCAGACAGCTCATCAACAATCGCGAATAGCTCCTCGTCTGGGTACTGCTCAGTTGAGACAAATACGCCTTCGCTAGGCAAATCACAACGCTCAAGAATGGCATTCCAAACCTGAAACCCCTGCTGTGATTCAATCATTTCTTGAAGATGGGTAAATATAACGCCTTTCACTGCTTTAACTCCTTGAGCAATTCCCGTTAACTCATTTCAGTCCATTATGGAGACAGGCGAATATCCATTGGCTGGCCAGAAACACTTGATATTGAGTCATTAATGGGCAGAATCACCGTCAATATCGTCCCATCGCCCACTTTACTACTAACCCTCAAAGCACCGCCATGGTTTTCTATCACATTTTGCGCCATATGCAGTCCAAGACCAACCCCCTCACCGACATTTCTCGTCGTATAAAAAGGCTCAAAAATTGTACCTAATTTCTCCTCGGGTATACCACAGCCGTTATCAATAACATCGATCCGGACATACTGTTTCAACTGTGTTGTTCGCAACACAATCTCAGCGTTACTTTTATTATCACCTTCAATAGCCTGGCAAGCATTACTTATTAAAGCTAAAAAGACTTGATGAATTTTTTCAGCATCGATCTTAACGTTAGATAGCTCATCGTACTCTTTAACAATACGAAGATTTCTATCTTGCTGAATAGCTATCAAATCAATCGTCTGATCTAAAAGTTGATTAAGATCCTCATCGCTTGCATTGAAATTATCAACACGAGATTCAGCAGATAAATTCTCAACAACTTTTGCAATTCGACTAACGCCTTTAATTGAGTCGCCAATCAAGCCTTCCAAATCACTGAGGATAAAATTCAGCTCTGCGTCATCATGCAATGCCATTATTTCGATTGTTGAAAGCGTTCTTTGACCAGTAAATCGACTCATTAAATGTTGCTGCTGTTCGAGTATTCTTTTTAGCGATACAGCATATTCTTGCAACGTCATCAAGTTACTTGACACAAAACCTAATGGGTTATTCATTTCGTGGGCAATGCCAGCAACTAATTGATCAACCGACGTCGATGACTGAGCATGAGACGACGGTAAATTTTCGCCTCTTAAAGACTGCATTTTTCGTTGAACGTTCAATAAAGTTTTTTCAACATAAGGGGTTTGCCGCTCAAGAATCCACGAGTCGCTCAAGCACATAGAAGACATTAACGGGATACATTGATCGATCCCATTCAAGCAGAAAGTCATCAGACGCTGCCAGATATTGATTAAAAAGACAAAAGCATAAAGAACAAATAATTTTATTAGAGTAAGCATTTTATGACCAAACCTATTATTAATAAAGCTAGAAAACGGTTTAGCAGCACAGATGTAATTCAATAAAATCAGTAACTTACATAAGGTCGCTAACCTTCAATAACTATACCCGAGGTAAAAATATAACGAAAAAACTATGTCGCATACTGGGAAAAAAATGGCTGACATTCAAATAATGAGTAGAACGTAAAATCTTAGAATATGAGCTGATATTGAACGATATTTTTGTTTACTATTATCCATGGATTACCCCTTTTTTTTAAACTTATTCACCATTCGTCAAAGGAAGCACATTTAAATATGGGAAGTTGGATAGCAATTATTATTTTTATTGTCGCAGGCATTTACGTTCATCATCGCGGTAAGGTAAGGCATGCATTTTTCAGGCAGCTGTCAGATCACTCCACCTTTATGGCGCCGATTAATTGTTTTATGTATCTATTTTCTGCTGTTCCTAACAAACCTTATATTCCCGTTAAAAGCATACCTGAGCTGAAGCTGCTACAAGAAAACTGGCAGTTGCTACGAGAGGAAGGGTTAGCGCTTGCGAATAATGGTGATATAAAAAAGTCAGAAAAATTAGATGACATTGGTTTTAATTCATTTTTTAAAACCGGTTGGACGCGCTTTTATTTAAAGTGGTACAAAGATTACCTACCTTCGGCAAAAGAAAGTTGTCCGCAAACACTGGCATTACTTGATCGTTGCCCAAGCATTAAAGCCGCTATGTTTGTTGTCTTACCCCCAGATGCAACATTGGTTAAACATCGTGATCCCTATGCGGGATCATTGCGCTACCATCTAGGTTTACAAACACCCAACTCTGAAGACTGTTTTATTGATGTTGATGGCGAGCACTATTGGTGGAAGGATGGTGAACCGGTTCTGTTTGATGAAACCTATATTCATTATGCAAAAAATGATACGCAGCAAAATCGGTTGATTTTGTTTTGTGATATCGAACGGCCTATGAATAATGTGTTTGCTGAATGTATCAACAAGCTGTTTGGGCGGGTTGTCTTAGCGGCGGCGAGCTCAACGAATGCTGAGGGGGAGTCGACGGGGCTTTTAAATAAGGCCTTTCATTATCTCTATCAGCTTCGTTTGGTCGGTAAAAGACTAAAGGCTTTTAATAAGACAATTTACTATATTGTTAAGTATTTGCTGTTTGGCTGGATTCTTTATTTGATATTTTTTTAGGATTAGGTTTAAGGTCAAGG
>JAOIUY010000017.1 GCA_028223755.1 Pseudomonadales bacterium
CAGGAGTTTCAATTATCGCCCTTACCCCTGCCCGCTTCGCTGTGGCTATTCTCTTCGGCCTGTATTTTCTTACTGGGCAAGCAGCGCTTTGCTAAGCGAAAGATAGGTTTTGGCTAGCCATTAAGGGACGCTAGCATTTGTTGAAGTGCTTGCAATGGGTCGTCCGCTTGAGTAATTGGGCGGCCCACTACTAAATAATCACTGCCTGCATCAATAGCTTCACGAGGCGTTAGTGTTCTTCGTTGATCATCAGCAATCGCATCGGCAGGTCTTATGCCGGGAGTCACTAACAAAAAGTCATTGCCGCAACGCTGACGCAGTTGCTGCGCCTCTTGCGCCGAACAAACAACACCATTAAGCCCTGCGTTTTTTGCGCTATCCGCTAAAAACAATACCTGCTCTTCAACTGAGCGCGCTACACCGGTTAATTGCAAATCTTCATCCGTCATACTGGTGAGTACAGTAACGGCAATTAAATGAGTACTGTTCGATTGTGATGCTGCGTCTTTGGCCGCACTCATCATGCGATGACCGCCACTCGCATGCACGTTCACCATCCAAATACCTGCATTAGCAACAACAGCAACGGCCTTGGCGACCGTGGTAGGAATATCATGGTATTTAAGATCGAGAAAAATTTCGTAGCCCTTACTATGCAACATATCAATCACTGCCATACCGCAGGCAGTAAATAATTCTTTACCCACTTTTGCGCGACATAACTGAGGTGATAGTTGATCAGCTAACTGATTAGCAGCCGCGAGGTCGGCACAGTCAAAGGCAACTATAAAAGGACTATCGGTAGTGACAACTGAGTTCATCGATTTTATCTACTCATTTTATTTAACAAAAATATGGCTTCAATTTAAAAAGACTATTAATCAGCCTCAACACCTTTCACTCGCTCCATCTGATCCCAGCCTTTACAACTTGGGCAGCGCCAATGTAATTGACGGCCTGAAAAACCGCAACTACTGCATTGGTAATTAAAACGTTTTTTTAATACACGCTGTACTAATGACTGTAACGAAGTGACTTCGCTGGCAATATCTGAACTTAAATGCGGAATCTGTAGCGCAATAACTTTATTTAAACCCGCTAACGAAGGATGCTCACGTAAGTAGTGCGACAACATATCCTGTGCTTGCTTCTGTCTTGAAGGCTCAGTTTCAGCACGAATCAGCAACTGATCAACCATAAATAATAAAGCGGTTGTCGATGGATGCTGTGCAACTTGTGACTCGACATAAGCTAATACTTGATTAAAGCCGCTAACCGCATCCAAGCCAATATAGGCTTTATACAACTCCGGTAAGCACTCCGAAAAGAGTGAAGGGTTTTGCGTGATAGCACGTGTTAACACTTTTATAGCCTGTTTATGTCGACCATTTTGATTCTCTAGCGCACCAATTAATAGTGCCGCTCTTATCGAATCTTTGTCCGACAGCAAAGCTTTGTCTAAATATTTTTTTGCTATCACGACATCATTTTTTTGTAGTGACTCTTCAGCTAACTCACAATAGAAATGTGTAATCATCTGCACCATCACTCGCCGTTTTTCGGGTGCCGACTTCAGATAGCGACCAGCAATTAAGGCTTCTGCAACTTCAATCGCATCAGACCACTCGCGCTCATCTTGAAATATATCGAGTAAATACCGCTGTGCAATACCACGCAACACCGTGGATTCAGCAATCACTTCTTTTAATAGCATTTCAGCTCTATCTAATAGCCCTGCCGCCATAAAATCGCGCGCTAACTCTAAATGTACTTGATGCTGATGTTCGACTTCTAATTGCGGCCGTGCCAATAAATTCTGATGAATGCGAATAGCACGATCGACCTGTCCTTGTTTGCGCATTAACTTGCCTAGCGCTAAATGGGTCTCTAGCGTATTAGCATTAACATCTAACGATTCAACAAAGGCATCGACGGCTTTGTCCGGCTGCTCGTTCAGTAAATAATTTAAACCTTGAAAATAAGTCTTATTGAGTGACAACGGAAAAGCGCCTAAACCGTGCTTTTTTATTGAGCGACGGCCAAGGAAGTAACCAATAGCAATAGCTATAGTGACCAAGACGATGAGGGCAATATCCACCATAAGTTAAGAGGTGTGTCCCGTAATTAATTTTGAGGTGGTACGCAGTCGCTTTTCAACACGCAGTCGTGCTTGCTTTTCTTTTAATAGGATTAAGGACGACACCGCCAACCCAAACAGGCCACCAACAACAAAAAAGATAATTAACCAACTAGAGACGGCAAGTTCGGGTAACTGCGTCCATAAAAGGTTAATGCTAATGGGTGTCTGATTATGGGTGATAAACGCCAGACTCAGAACAAAAACCAAGATAGGCATAATGACCATGAAGATGGTTTTTAAGATACGCATAAGATGCTCATCGGTTGCGGGACAGAAACGGCATTATAACCGTCTAGCGCTTAAGTATATTACCCGATAGGTAAAAATAATCGATTAATTGATAGCCAGAGTAGCGTCGGCATAAGAAAAACGAAGAGAAACTAGACTCAAACATGTCATGAACTAAATGCCCAGACACGCTTATCTTAATGAGTTAAGACAATGGACAAGCCAAGGCCAATACTCAGGATAAAAAACTACGGGTTAAAGTACGTTGTCTGAAAACGATGCAAACTGTCGTTCACTCGATCACGCATTTCTTTACCCGGCTTAAAGTGTGGTACATGCTTGCCCGCTAATTGTACTTGCTCCCCAGTTTTAGGGTTACGGCCAACGCGCGCTGCACGATAATGCAGGCTAAAACTACCAAAGCCACGAATTTCAATGCGCTTACCCGATGCGAGGCCATTGACCATTTGGTCAATCACACACTTTACCGCCAACTCAACATCTTTTGTCGAAAGCTGTGCTTGGCGCATTGCGATGCGTTCAATTAATTCAGATTTGGTCATTCTTCTGTCCTAAATACTCGGTTTCAGGGACTACTAACAAGTCAACACTTACACTCTTAACTACATGAGTATAGTCAAGCTTGCGATCTGTTCCACATAAAAGCACATTAAAATAGTTGGCACAATAGTGATTACTAACCAGCAAGATGCTGATTTATATCATATTTTGGAAAAAACGGGAAAGGAGTTAGGAAAAAAGCGTTAGATTACCACCAGAAGTACGCTGACTTCTGGTGGTCTCTAACAGATATAAATAGTCAGATTGACTATTTATCGTCCATTTTGGCTTTAATTAAATCGCCAATGGTTGTTGCTGAAGCAGCAGGCGCTGGCTCTGCATCACGGTGCTGACGCATCGCTTCTTGCTCGGCATCGGCATCTTTCGCTTTGATAGAAAGACCAATCACTCGGTTTTTGCGATCAACGCTGATCACTTTAACTTCAAGCTCTTCGCCTTCTTTTAATACATTGCGAACATCTTCAACTTTATCACGAGAAATTTCAGAGGCTTTCAAAGTCCCTTCGATATCGTCACCTAAATCAATAATCGCTGCTTTCGCGTCAATTGACTTAACAGTGCCTTTAACGATCTTACCTTTGTCATTATCAGCAACAAAGTCAGAGAATGGATCTTCTTCAAGCTGCTTAACACCCAGTGAAATACGCTCACGCTCAGAATCGATAGCAAGGATCACTGTCTCGATTTCGTCGCCTTTGTTATATCCACGTACAGCATCTTCGCCCGTTTCTGTCCAAGAGATATCAGACAAGTGAACTAGGCCATCGATATTGCCGTCGAGTCCGATAAAGATACCGAAATCAGTGATCGACTTAATCGTGCCTGAGATTTTGTCGCCTTTGGCATGAATCGAACCAAATGCATCCCATGGATTCTGTTGACACTGTTTGATACCAAGCGAAATACGACGACGCTCTTCATCAATATCAAGAATCATCACTTCTACTTCGTCACCTAAGTTAACGATTTTTGAAGGATGTACGTTTTTGTTAGTCCAATCCATTTCAGAAACGTGGACTAGACCTTCAACGCCGCTTTCTAATTCAGCAAAGCAACCGTAATCAGTTAAGTTAGTGATAACACCTTTAACAATGGTTTTCTCTGGGTAACGACCTTTGATATCGCCCCATGGATCATCACCTAATTGTTTTAAGCCCAGAGATACGCGGTTTTTCTCGCGATCAAATTTAAGGACTTTAACTTCGATCTCGTCACCAACAGTAACGATTTCGCTTGGATGCTTAATACGTTTCCACGCCATATCAGTGATATGAAGTAGACCATCAATACCGCCAAGATCAACAAAGGCACCGTAATCAGTAAGGTTTTTAACCACACCTTTAACGCGCTGGCCTTCTTCCAAGGTCTCAAGCAATTGGTCACGTTCAACACTGTTAGCTTGCTCCATAACTGCGCGGCGAGAAACCACAACGTTATTGCGCTTAGCATCCAGTTTAATAACTTTAAATTCGAGTGGCTTACCTTCTAAGTGAGCGGTGTCGCGAATCGGGCGAACATCGACCAAAGAACCCGGCAAGAACGCACGGATGGTTTTAACATCAACAGTAAAGCCGCCTTTGACCTTGCCATTGATAACACCAGTAATAACTTCTTCTGACTCAAACGCAGCTTCAAGCGTTTTCCACGCTTCGGCACGTTTGGCCTTTTCACGAGAAAGTTTAGTTTCACCAAAGCCATCTTCAACAGCTTCTAATGCAACCTGAACCATGTCGCCGATTTCAACAGAAAACTCACCGCTTTCATCTAAAAATTGGCTGCGTGGAATAACGCCTTCTGATTTAAGACCGGCGTGAACAGTGACCCAATCACTATCGACGTCGAGTACGACACCTGTGATGATGGCACCAGGGTGCATTTCAATGGTTTTTAAACTTTCTTCGAATAAATCTGCAAAGCTTTCGCTCATAGTGAATAACCTATATGAGGGTCAGACGGCGCGAGTAGCCTCGAATAGATATTCGACGCTTGGCTGTACTGTCCCGGTCCATGCAACCAGCGGCATGGAGCTGTTTAAATAAGCCGGTAATAGGCATGCTGGCGTAAAGCATACTACCGACGCGGTTTGTGCATCGACCTTTATATTTCTATATAAATCAATACGTTAAGGTTTGATACGTCTTAAAAAAGACCTCGTTTTGCGGCTTCATCTAGCACTTGCTGACAGACTTCATCAATCGTCATTAAGGTACTATCTATAGTCAACGCATCGGGCGCAGGTTTAAGCGGCGCAACGGCGCGATTCATATCGCTTTCATCACGGGCTTTTATGGCCTCAACGAGGCGCGGGAGGGTATCACTTTGACCCTTATCGAGCAACTGTTTATAGCGACGATTTGCTCGCTCTTCGACCGAAGCCGTCAGGTAGATCTTGAGGGGGGCTTCGATAAACACCACTGTGCCCATATCGCGGCCATCGGCCACCAAACCCGGCAGCTCGACAAAAGCCCGCTGCCTAGCCAATAAAGCTGATCGCGCTGCGGGTAACTGGGCCACTTTCGATGCAGCCAACCCGACATCTTCCGAACGCAAGGCATCTGTTACATCTTCGCCTTCCAACCAAGCACGGATACCGTCTTGGCCAGCAATCGACTGAAATTTAATATCCAAAGCGCTGGCCATGACCTTTAACGCTGGTTCATTATCGGTCTCGACGTGATGGTTAATGGCAGATAACGCTAAAAGACGGTACAACATGCCACTATCGAGCAAGTGCCAGCCCAGATGTTCAGACAGACGCTTACAAATTGCGCCCTTGCCCGCTCCACCCGGTCCATCCACAGTAATAATTGGTATCAACATAAATTTAATCTCAGCGCGCAGACATTAATCAGTGAGGACTTGAAGCGTCAAACCGACTTCAGTCGCCAGCGCAGAGAAATTAGGAAATGATGTCGCGACGTTATCGCATTCGTGAATCACAATTTCACACTGCGAGCGAAGCCCCGCCATTGCAAACGACATTGCAATACGGTGATCATCACAGCTCTGCACATCGACTCGCGTTTGATTAGCGCCAATTTCACCGCCCACAATAATCGCGCCATCTTCTGTACCGGTTGCATCTACACCTAAGGCAATCAATCCATCAACCATAGCTTGAATACGATCACTCTCTTTAACACGTAATTCTTCAGCGCCACTCAATACCGTTTTACCGGTTGCACAAGCCGCCGCAATAAAGAGTGCAGGAAACTCATCAATAGCTAATGGCACAAGCGCTTCGGGAATATCAATACCTTTTAAAGGTGCATAGCGAATACGAATATCAGCGACCGGCTCACCACCCACTGTTTTTTCGTTAGATAAAGTAATATCCGCGCCCATTAAATCAAGAATTTGAATAACGCCGGTACGGGTTGGATTAATACCCACATGTCGTAACTGTAAATCCGAATCGGGAACGATAGATGCCGCCACCATAAAAAAGGCCGCTGAAGAAATATCTGCAGGTATATCTATCGTTTTAGCTTTTAACTTACCACCACCTTGTAAAGTCGCACGCGGACCTTCGCGATTAATGGCATAACCAAAACCTTCTAACATACGCTCTGAGTGATCTCGCGTTGGCGCAGGCTCCACCGTTGATGTTTCTCCATCGGCATACAAACCGGCAAGCAAGACACAAGATTTTACCTGCGCACTGGCCATTGGTAGAACATAATCAATACCTTGTAAATTCGCATTGCCTTTTAAAGTTAACGGCGGGCGACCATTTTCGCCTGTTTCAATATCCGCACCCATTAAACGCAGTGGATCGGCAACGCGACCCATCGGTCGTGACGACAATGACGCATCACCCGTCAATGTCACCGGAAATTTTTGCCCCGCCAATAAACCGGCTAACAAACGAATCGATGTACCCGAATTACCTACATATAAAAGCTCACTAGGCTGCTGCAAACCATACATACCAACACCGTGAACCAATACTTCACCGTTATTAGGACCTTCAATACTCACACCCATTGCAGTAAATGCAGACAGTGTTGCCAGCGCATCATCGCCCTCTAAAAAACCATGGATATGCGTATCACCTTCGGCGATAGCACCAAACATAATTGAACGATGAGAAATAGATTTATCACCGGGAACACGAATATCACCGGAGACTGTTGTATTGGCGTTTGCCGCACTTAATCCTAAACCAGGACCTGCAATAAATTTCACGTAAATTAACCTT
This sequence comes from Pseudomonadales bacterium, assembly GCA_028223755.1. Classification (GTDB taxonomy): domain Bacteria; phylum Pseudomonadota; class Gammaproteobacteria; order Pseudomonadales; family UBA7434; genus UBA7434. The sequence continues at coordinate 7,152 of JAOIUY010000017.1, forward strand.
TCAAAAATAAAAAATAAAAAAGCCGTCTACCGGCTAATAATGTCTAACTATTTATTAATGGCTATCAATTGATAACTATTTATTTTTTTGTGCGCGCAGCCAACTCAGCAACAAAATTATCGCGCGAGTGCTTAACATCGTTGAATACCATTTCTAAGGCATCGCCATCATTGCTATCTAACATGACCCGAAGCTGAGCGAGCCACTGCTCAAAATCATCAATTGATGAACTTAGCTGTGTCTTGTTAGCCAATAAAATTTCTCGCCACATACGCGGATCGGAACTCGCAATGCGGGTAAAATCTCTTAAGCCACCCGCAGCAAAATTAAAAACATTGACGCTTTCATTATGATTAGATAACTGCGCCACCAGCGCATAAGCCAATAAATGAGGCAAGTGACTCGTCAATGCCAAAACATGATCATGCTCAGCAACAGACATTTCAAAAACTTCAGCACCAACGGCCTGCCATAACTGGCTGACTTTCGTTAATAACTCCGCATCAGTTTGTGGTTCGGCTAACGAATCATTAATTAAGATCACACGATGATGCTGATAGAGATCGTCTTTTGCTGCGCTAACACCGCTTTGCTCTGAACCAGCAATAGGATGACCTAAAATAGCATTCGCTGGCACTGTGCCAAAATGAGCCGTTAATGCGTCTGCGATATTACCTTTGACACTCGCTACATCGGTGACTGCAACCGTTGCAGGCAATAGATCCAACGCCTGAATCATTATTGTTTCGGCTAAAATAGTAGGCGTTGCTACAACGACACAATCGGCACCTTTTAATGCCGTAGCAAGATCAGCTTCAGCGATGTCGATAACGCCATTAGCTAATGCTGTTTGCAGTGTCGCTTCTTTGCGACTCCAACCAACAACCGTACCAACCACACCAGCTTTTTTAGCGGCCAATGCAAGCGACCCACCCATAAGGCCAACACCCAGTATTACCAAACGCTCAAATATAATCATTACTGTTTGCCCGAAGTCGACGAGTCAAGAATTTGCATTAAAGCCTGTAAAAACCGTGTATTTTCATCTTCTAAGCCAATGCTAACACGCAGGCAATCGACCAACCCATAGTTGGCAACAGGCCTAACGATTACACCCTTGTGCAACAATTGCTGGTTCATTTCGCTCGCTGCAAAAGGTGTTTTAAAGGTTATAAAATTTGCTGCCGACTGAATATAATCAAGCCCTAAACTGGCAAAACCCGATTCAAATTGCTGCATACCAGCACGATTTAATGCCACCGATTCAGACAAATAAACCTCGTCATCCAATGCCGCTTGTGCTGCAGCCAAAGACAATGAAGTCACATTAAATGGCTGCCTAACTCGATTTAACATATCAGCAATCACAGGATCTGATACCGAATAACCAACACGCAAACCGCCTAAACCATAAGCCTTTGAAAAAGTGCGCGTGACAACTAAATTGGCATAGCGTTTTTGTAGCGAAATTCCATCAGGATAATCTGCGCTATCGATATACTCACAATAAGCTTCATCTAAAACAACCAGCACGGATGCAGGAACAGCATCTAATAACGCGGTGAGCGCGTTATGATTCGCGTAAGTGCCCGTCGGATTATTTGGGTTAGCAATATAAATAACCCGCGTAGTATTTTTTACTGCTTGCGCCATTGCGGCAAGATCATGGGCGTAATCATTGGCGTCAACGACTAAAGACTCTGCACCTGAGCGTGCGGTTGCTAAGGCATAAACCAAAAAACCATATTGCGAATAAACTGCCGATGTATCGCTGTCGAGATAAGCACTGGCTATCAACTCAAGTATATCGTTAGATCCTGCACCTAGAGTGATACATCCAACATCGACACCATGTCGCTCGGCTAAAATTTGTTTTAAATAAAAGCCATTGCCATCAGGATAACGATTAACTTCTTGAGCTGCATTCGCCAATGCCGCTAATACTTGTGGCGAAGGCCCGCGAGGATTTTCATTACTCGCAAGCTTAACAAAATCGGTAATGCCCAACTCACGCTGTGCTTCTTCTATTGGCTTACCTGCCTGATAAGCCTGCATGGATTGAATGGCTGGACGCGCCACTTTTATAAAAGGAGATGTCATGATTAATCAATTCACTCTAATTAGCGTGCAAGCCATTGCATTAGTCGAGGAAAAAGTCAGCTGTTAAATAACGGCTGCTGGATAAGAGCCAAGCACTTTCACAAAAAATGACTGTTCAGCGATAGCATCGGTAACACGCTTAACAGCGGGATCCTGATGGTGTCCATGAAACTCCATAAAAAAGACATAGGCCCAATTTTCTGTTCGCGACGGTCTTGTTTCTATACGTGTTAAACTAATGCCCTCTGCCTCAAGCGGGGCCAGCAACTTAAATAAAGCGCCTGGCACATTGCGAGTAGACACAATAATTGAAGTTTTATCCTCTCCACTTGCAGCTACTTCATCATGGCTAATCACTAAAAAGCGCGTAGTGTTATCAGAATAATCTTGGATATTGGCGGCGAGACAAGAAAGGTCATAACGCTCGGCAGCAAGGTCACCGGCAACAGCAGCAATCGTCGCATCTTCTGAAGCCATTTTTGCCGCTTCACCATTCGAGCTAACCGACTGCACTTCAATATTAGGATAATGCTGCTGCAACCAATGACGCGATTGCGCTAACGCTTGCTGATGCGCACAAATTTTAGTGATTTGATTATCGCTAACACCACTCTTAACTAATAGATTAAGCGAAATCGGCAATTCGAGCTCACCACAAATCTTTAGTGGCGAGCTAATAAAATTATCGAGCGTATGCGTAACCATACCTTCGGTAGAGTTTTCAACTGGCACAACACCGTAGTGACAAGTCTTAAGTGCCACCGCTTCAAATACTTCCGCAATATTGGCAAACGGACGCGTCATCACTGAATGTCCGAAATGTTTTAAGGCTGCCGCTTGAGTGAATGTACCCTCTGGACCAAGGTAAGCAATTTCCATTGGTTGCTCGAGCGCAAGACAAGCCGACATAATTTCACGAAAAATATGGGCAACTTCTTTTGCATCCATCGGCCCTTCGTTGCGCTCCATGACTTTTCGCAACACCTGCGCTTCACGCTCTGGACGATAAAATAAAGGCGCTTCAGAATTCTGCAAATCGACATTTTCCAACTTTACGTCAGCCACGCGCTTAGCACAGCCAGCACGCTCGTTAATCAAGCGCTGAATCTGCTGATCAATTCGATCAATCTCGTCTCGTAAACTCTGTAAGTCGTCTTTACTCATGATAGTCAGTATGTAGTCGATAAATAATGCATTAAATTGTGGAATCAATTGTCGCCGTCATTATGACAGCGAAACAATTAGCCGTTAGCTTTCGCAAAATCATCCATAAACGCAATCAAAGCATCAACTGCCGCTTCTGATACCGCGTTATAAATTGAGGCACGCATACCACCTACAGAGCGATGCCCTTTAAGATTTAATAAACCCGCTTGCTCAGATTGCTGTAAAAAAGCTTTATCTAAAGCACTATCAGCCAATGTAAACGGCACATTCATTGATGAACGACTCTGCAACTCAACAGGGTTACCATAAAAGTCATTGGCATCAATAAAGCCATATAGCTTTTCGTATTTACGACGGTTAACTGCTTCAATCGCGGTTAAGCCGCCCTGCTCTTTAAGCCACTGAAATACTAAGCCAGCCATATACCAACCGTAAGCCGGTGGTGTATTAGACATTGAACCTGCATCAGCATGCACTTTGTAATCAAGCATTGAAGGCGCTAAAGGACTCGCTTTACCCAGCAAATCTTTGCGAACAATAACAATCGTTAGTCCAGATGGACCGATATTTTTTTGCGCACCAGCATAAATAACGCCGTATTTATTCACGTCAATTGGACGAGATAAAATGGTTGACGACATATCGCCAACAATGGGCATGCTCACTTCTGGCGTCCAGAAAAACTCTACGCCGCCAATGGTTTCATTCGGCGTAAAATGCAGGTAAGCCGCATCTTCATCAATATCCCAAGTATCAAACGCAGGAATCGAAGCAAAGTTATTATCTTCACTGCTCGCTACTACTTTCACATCACAGTAACGCTTAGCTTCTTTAATTGCTTTTTTAGACCATTGCCCAGTGTTGACGTAATTGGCTTTTGATTTACCATCAAGCAAATTCAACGGCACTGCCGAGAATTGCTGCGTAGCACCGCCTTGTAAAAACAACACGGCATAATCATCAGAAATATTCATTAACTCGCGCAAATCTGCTTCGGCCGTTTCGGCAATCTCAACAAACTCTGCACTGCGGTGACTCATCTCCATCACCGATAAACCCTTACTACGCCAATCCAGTAACTCGCTTTGCGCTTTACTTAAAACCGCTTCAGGTAGCGCCGCAGGACCGGCACAAAAATTAAAAAGACGATTCATTTACTACTACTCTCCTAATTCAATACGCTAAAAATATGCTAAAAACTTATTCTTCTGACTCTGAAGCGTCATCACTTGCCGCTTCATCATTGTTGATTTGACTAGTGTCGGCTTGATTCGCATCCGACGCTTCATCTGTCTCTGTAGTCGCGACTAAATCATCTTCTTCTGGCTCATCAATACGCGCTACATTCACTAACGACTCACCCTCTTTAAGGCGAATCACTCGAACACCTTGCGTGTTTCGACCCAACTCAGAGACTTCATCGATACGACAGCGAACCAAGGTTCCTTGATCGCTAATCAACATCATTTGATCACCTGTAGTCACCTGAATTGCACCCACTAATTGACCATTACGATCCGAGGTTTGCATACCGATAACACCACGTGTACCACGACCCTTAACTGGAAACTCATCAATGGCTGTTCGCTTACCGTAACCATTTTCACTAACGGTCAATACACGTCCCTCAGGTTTAGGGATCATCAATGAAATCAATCGCTGACCTTCCTCAAGACGAATACCGCGCACACCGCGGGCCGTTCGCCCCATAGCTCTAACTTCTGACTCACGGAAACGCACTGCTTTACCTGCGCTACTGACTAGAACAACATCCGATTCACCATCGGTGATCGCAGTGCCAATTAATACGTCGCCTTCGTCTAGCTCTAGTGCTCGCAAACCAACACTTCGCTGACGGGCAAAATCGGTTAAGGCTGTCTTCTTAACGGTACCGCTAGCGGTCGCCATAAAGATATAGTGCCCTTCTGTATACTCGGCAACTGGCAAAATGGATGTAATTCGCTCACCTTCATCTAACGGCAATAAATTCACCACCGGACGACCGCGAGAATTTCGGCCAGCAACCGGAATTTGGAAAACCTTCATCCAATACACTTTACCGACGTTAGAAAACAGCAGTATCGTGTTGTGAGTATTAGCAATTAATAAATGCTCGACAAAATCTTCATCTTTAACCGATGTCGCTGACTTACCCATACCGCCACGACGCTGCGCTTGATAATCATCAAGCGGCTGAGATTTCGCATAACCACCATGTGAAATCGTCACTACACGATCTTCTTCTGAGATTAAATCTTCAACTGTAAGATCACGCTTACTGGCGGTAATTTCTGTACGGCGCTCATCACCAAAATTTTGAACCAAATCAGCTAGCTCTTCGCGAATAACCGTTAGCAGACGATTAGGATCGCCTAAAATCTCAAGATAACCGGCAATTTGCTCTAAACGCTCACTGTATTCTTGCAATAATTTATCATGCTCCATGCCTGTAAGACGATGCAGTCGTAAATCAAGAATCGCTTGCGCTTGTACGGGTGATAAATGGTATTTTCCATCGCGCAAACCAAAGTGCTCTGGCAATTCATCAGGTCGACTCGCATCAGTACCTGCGCGATCTAACATTTCTATCACGCTGCCTGGCAACCATGGTTCGGCCATTAATTTCTCTTTAGCCTCTGAAGGCGTTGGAGATGTTTTGATTAAAGCAATAACCGGATCAATATTGGCAAGCGCAATAGCCCAGCCTTCTAAAATATGTCCACGCTCTCGAGCTTTTCTTAGCAAATAAACGGTGCGACGCGTAACGACTTCGCGGCGATGCTTTATAAAGCATTCCAACAAGTCTTTTAAGTTAAGTAGTTTTGGCTGACCATCTACCAAGGCAACAATGTTGATACCAAATACATTTTCAAGCTGCGTTTGCGCATATAAGTTATTAACAACCACTTCACCTAACTCACCGCGTCGCAACTCGATAACCACTCGCATACCGTCTTTATCAGACTCATCGCGCAGCTCAGAAATGCCTTCAATTTTTTTATCTTTAACAAGCTCGGCGATTTTTTCTATTAAACGCGCCTTATTAACCTGATAAGGCAGCTCAGTGACAATAATGGTTTCACGCTTAGTTTTTTCATTGACTTCAATATCAACACGAGCACGAACATAGATACGGCCACGACCCGTGCGATAAGCCTGCACAATCCCAGCGCGACCATTAATGATACCGGCGGTTGGAAAATCAGGACCCGGCAGAAACTCCATTAAGCCATCAACATCTAACTCAGGATTATCAATTAACGCTAACGTCGCTTTAACCACTTCAACAAGGTTATGCGGCGGAATGTTGGTTGCCATACCAACGGCAATACCCGACGACCCATTAACTAATAAGTTAGGTACGCGAGTAGGCATAACTTCAGGAATTAATTCTGTGCCGTCGTAGTTAGGCACATAGTCGACGGTCTCTTTATCGAGGTCGGCTAGTAATTCATGGGCAATTTTTGACATGCGAATTTCGGTATAACGCATGGCTGCAGGGGAGTCGCCATCAATCGAGCCAAAGTTACCCTGCCCGTCGACAAGCATATAGCGTAGCGAAAAGGGTTGCGCCATACGAACAATCGTATCGTAAACAGCCGAATCGCCGTGCGGGTGATATTTACCAATCACGTCGCCAACCACCCTTGCTGATTTTTTATAACCTTTGTTCCAGTCGTTTTTGAGCTCATTCATGGCATGTAAAACACGGCGATGCACCGGTTTTAAGCCATCACGAACGTCTGGCAAGGCTCGCCCAACAATAACGCTCATGGCGTAGTCGAGATAAGATTGTTTTAATTCTTCTTCGATATTAACGGGTAGAATTTCTTTTGCTATCTCACCCATAAAACGTGTTTCCCCTTGCTTACGCCCTGAAAAATAAAGGCGATTAAAAAGCTCAATAAATGACTCAAATAAAGCCCCAAATGATACCACAGGAGGCCCTAACAATGTCAGTGTTAATGGCAGTTTTAGCGACTAAAATTGCCGCTCTATAGCTGTTATTTTGGCAGTCACAAAGCACTGAGCATAAGTAATGATTTAAGCTGCAATCAGCGACACAAAAGAGCCCCTATTCAACCCAGTAAAAAGGTGAATTAGCACAAGAAATACCCATCACTGAACGACGCTCAACACGAGACCGATCAATCGCGTATAATCGACAACCAATCAAACCGACTAACCTCTTGCCAGCGGTATCTATAAGCGTGAATTCATCCACCATCGAAATTGTTAGCGCACGTTGGATTATCCCAATGGACGGCGACATTAGTCGCACAGAAGCCGCCTCAACACTTAACGATCATGCCATCGCCGTTCAAGATGGCACTATTATCGCCTTAGCGCCGCGCGAGCAAATATTGGCCGACTACCCCGATGCCGCTCACACCGAGCTAAATAACCACATTTTAATGCCCGGCCTTATCAATGCGCATAACCATACGGCTATGACACTGCTGCGCGGCATGGCAGACGATTACCCCCTTATGGAATGGTTAGAGCAGCATATCTGGCCGGCAGAAAACCGCTGCATTAGCTATGATTTTGTTCGCGATGGGACGGAGCTAGGTATTGCTGAAATGTTGCTATCGGGGACTACCTGCTTCTCAGATATGTATTTTTTCCCCGATGCTACTGCAGCAGTAGCAGAAAAGCTTGGCATGCGGGCTCAAATTAACTTTCCCATCTTCGAGATGGCCTCGGCTTGGGCACAAAATGCGGAGGAATACTTTGATAAAGGGTTAGCGCTCTCGGATGAATATCGCTATAGCCCGCTTATCAACACAGCCTTTGGACCTCACGCACCTTATACGGTGAGCGATAGCAGCTTCGAACGCATTGTCATGCTGGCAGAAGAAATCGATTGCAACATTCACGTCCACCTGCATGAAACCGCATTTGAAGTTGCCTCTTCGATTGAGCAATACGGCATAAGCCCTATCGCCAGACTTAACCAGCTCGGTGCGCTATCGCCAAGAACACAAGCTGTACACATGACGCAGCTTAATACAGAAGACACAAAAATCCTGTTAGATACTGGCGCCAGTATTATTCACTGCCCAACATCCAATGTAAAATTAGCGAGTGGCTATTGCCCCGCCGCTGACCTGTTAGACCAAGGCGTTCGCGTTGGGCTGGGTACAGATGGCGCAGCCAGTAACAACACACTCAACTTATTTGAAACGCTGCGCAGCGCGGCGTTACTCGCCAAACATCAAGCGGCTGACGCAACAGCGCTTAACGCCAGCCAAGCTTTGCGAATGGCTACACTGGGCGGCGCGGAAGTCTTGGGCATTGACGATATCACCGGCAGCATTACTATTGGCAAGCAGGCCGACATGATTGCTATCGATACGCATAGCCCTGCCATGCAGCCCGTGCACTCAGCCATTTCACAACTGGTCTATACCGAAGCCGCATCGGCAGTCAGCCACGTTTGGATTGCCGGCAAAATAAAAGTCAGCAATCGACAACTGGTTGATATTGATTTAGAGGCACTATTGGCTAAAAGCCAGTGGTGGCGCAACACCATAGCAAAGGTAGAAAATACTTAATCATGACGCATACAACTGACGAAGCAGAATCATCAACAAGCTCAATGACAAAGCCAACAAAAAGCAACGTTGATCCATCAGAAATTGCTAAGTTCGAAGCCTTGGCACATCGCTGGTGGGATACGAGCAGTGAATTTAAACCGCTGCACGAAATCAATCCACTGCGCGCCAATTTTATTGATCGTCTATCACCTGTCGCTGAAAAAAAAGTCATTGATATCGGCTGTGGCGGTGGCATCTTGTCAGAGGCGCTAACGCAGCGCGGCGCCAAAGTCACCGGCATTGATATGGGAGCAGCACCACTGGGTGTTGCCGAACTACACGCTTTAGAAAATAATTTATCGATCGAGTATAAAAAAATCACCGCTGAAGAGATTGCGGCAGAACGACCCGGCCAATACGATGTGGTTACCTGCCTAGAAATGCTTGAGCATGTACCCGACCCTGCTGCTATCGTGCAAGCCTGTGCAGATTTATGCAAACCGGGTGGACACATCTACTTCGCTACAATCAATCGCAATCCGAAAAGTTATCTGTTTGCTATTTTAGGCGCTGAACATATTTTAGGTTTACTCCCCAAGGGTACACACGATTATGAAAAACTCATTAAGCCTTCAGAGCTACACCGCTGGATGCGCGAGAGTAATTTATTATTAAACGATTCGACCGGCATGACATACAACCCGCTCTCTAAGCGCTATAAATTAAACCCTAACAACTTGGATGTTAATTATTTATTGCACGGCACTAAACCTGCATAACCGTCAATAACTATCAACAGCTAAGCAAAACCATGCAAAGCTTCCTAGGGATAAACGAGTAACGCCATGCAAGAAATAAATAACTCAAGCTCGCTAGAAGGTGTACTCTTTGATCTCGATGGCACATTAGTTGATACCGCGCCAGATTTTATTGTCGCCGTAAACCAACTAAGAAATGCACATCAACTCGATAGCCTTCCTGCCTCAGGTATTGCCGAACAAGTTTCTAATGGCTCTATTGCGTTAACGGAATACGCATTTAATATAACGCCAGAACATGCAGACTTTCCTTCACGACGACAAGCACTGCTTGACCATTATCTTAACTGCATAGGTCAACATGCCGCACTTTATAGCGGCTTAAATGATTTGTTAGAACGATTACATAAAGCTGATATTCCTTGGGGCATTGTTACCAATAAACCGATCGCCTATGCACAGCCACTGCTTGAAAACCTTCAACTTATTGATCGCTGCCATGTACTTATTTGCCCCGATCATGTGAGCCAACCAAAGCCTCACCCTGAAGCACTTTTTATTGCCGCCAAAAAAATTAACTGTAACGTTTCAGCCACTGCCTATATTGGCGATCACGATCGTGATATTGAAGCGGGACGCGCCGCCGGCATGAAAACCATTGCCGCTGCTTACGGCTACATCAGTAACGAACAAAAGATTGAAGATTGGCGTGCCGACAGTATTGCTCAACAACCTCAAGATATTCACTCAACATTAGAACGGTTATTTTCATGCACAATTTAAGCGAGCTTATCAATTACAAACCAAGTGCCGATGCACTAGCAGGGCGTAATATTTTAGTCACTGGCGCAGGCGATGGTATCGGCCGAGCTGCTGCTTTAAGTTTTGCCCAGCATGGCGCAACCGTTATTTTACTGGGTCGCACAGAGGCAAAACTCGAAGCCGTGTATGACGAGATAGAATCGAAGGGTGGCGCCCAACCGGTTATCGCCACACTGGATTTAGATACCGCCACTCATCAGGACTATCAAAACCTGAATGCAGAAATCAGCCAAAACTTAGGCGCACTGCATGGCCTTCTTCATAATGCAGGCATCCTCGGTGAAATGAAACCACTGGCGCAATACAACGAAGATACCTTTGCCCGCGTGATGAATATCAATTTGACGAGTAACTTTTTGCTGACCAAAGCATTACTGCCCTCACTAGAGCAAGCGGACGATGCTTCAATTATTTTTACCGCTTCGGGCGTAGGTCGAAAAGGTCGCGCTTATTGGGGAAGCTACGGTGTTTCTAAATTCGCTATTGAGGGTTTAATGCAAACTTGGGCCGATGAATTTGAAGGCTCTTCGAATATTCGCGCTAACTCACTCAACCCTGGTGCAACACAAACTGCTATGCGTCGCCAAGCCTATCCCGGCGAAACGCCAAGCAACAACCCTACCGCTGAAGAAATCATGGGTGCTTATTTGTTTTTAATGGGGGCAGAAAGCATTGGCGTTAATGGCCAACCATTAAATGCGCAATAATATTCAAACTAACACTTAACTTATGTTTTGGCTGATACGTTAGCTAAGTGCTTATCGACCCAACGAAAAGTAAGATTGATTCTAGGCGCCATAGCGCGACGACTTTTAGCAATTTGATGCAGCCAATTTTGTTGTGTCGCACCACTCATAATCAAGACGCTACCTGGCGGCAACAGCACATTGGCTTTCAATGTTTTATCAAATTTATGCTTTAATTGAAAAGTACGCTCCTGCCCCAAACTCACCGAAGCAATTACCGGTGCTGGCCCTAGCTCGGGTTCATCATCGGCATGCCAACTAACACTATCAGCACCATCGCGATATAAATTGGCGAGCACGCTATTAAATTGCACGGCCGCCAACTGCTCGACTCGCGATTTAATCGCCTGTAAAGATTCAGTCCACGGTAAGCCATAAGCAGTTATACCTGAATAGGTATACGGAATTTTTTCATCACTATACCACGCAGACAAACGCGGTACGTTATGGGTTTTTCCATACATGGTGATTTTTTCTTGCGTCCAAGCAATCGTTTTTTGCAGTTGCTCAAAATAATGATTAGCTTCGGCAGTAGAAAAGCAGTGGGGATAAAGAACTAACTCGCCATCAACTAGCGGGATCTTTTGCGCAGTGTTTTTAAAACTCTGATCAGATTCATCAATTGATAAATCAGCTTGCGAAAAAAGATCCATAGTCATGATATTTTTTTAAATCGCTAAGCAATTAACCCATAGCGCTCATTTAGCACGTCAAGGATTTCAGCTTCAGGGTTATCTGACAACGGCAATGCACGACCCATAATTTTTTCGGCTACGCCAACATAGGTTTGCGACACTGCCATCAATACCTCTTCAGGTAAAGCATTGTCACGCGCTAAAGCCACTCGCCCATCCATACGATCTTTGTTTAATAAAATATCAGGATCAGGAAAATGGTTAAGCAACAATTGACGGAAGGCTTCTTTAGAGTTTTCGACAACCTTGCCTTGTCGATACTGCTCACCATCCCAAATTCGCGATGAATCAGGCGTGCCAACTTCATCCATATAAATTAATTTGTCATTCCCCGCTGCATCTTTGACATATCCAAATTCAAATTTGGTATCGACAAATACTTGATCAATGTTCGCTAAGGCTGCGCCAATAACATCAAAGCCTTCACGCAATAATGTTTCATAACGACCAATATCATTGAGCTGCTGAAACTTAAATGCCTCAAAATTTTGCTCAATATCCGCACGTGTGATGTTCACATCGTCCACTTCTGGGACGCCAGGAATACCTTTGAGGATACCTTTGGTCGATGGCGTAATTAGTAACTCAGGAAGCTTTTGATCACGCTCTAAGCCTTCAGGCAAATGAATACCACAAAATTCTCGCTCGCCTTTAGCATAAGAGCGCCACATAGAACCGGTTATGTATTGTCGCGCAATCGCTTCAATCATTACCGGCCGCGCTTTCTGCACGATCCAAACCAACGGATGTGGCACGGCTAAAATATGACTATCGGCTAAGCCTTGCTCACGGAACAGCTCAAACCAATGATTCGAAATAGCGTTTAGCGCCGCGCCCTTTCCAGGGACACCAGCCATACCGCCCTCACCCTGCCAAATACACTCAAAAGCCGAGATCCGATCACTAATCACCATTACCGCCAACTGCGAATCAGGCGCTACATCGTAACCTTCTGACTGGATTAAACGCTGGCTATCGGCATCTGATAACCAATAGACCGAGCGAACTTTGCCGCTGTGAATAGGCTGAGAGGTGCGAATGGGGAGATTATTACTTACGGCCAGCACGCGGCTGGCAGGAGAACTGGCGGTATTCATTAATATTTTACTCTTGAGCGTGATAAACGTCACAGTATAAAACAGGCGCTAATTGATCGCTAGAGGGAGATTTTAATTCAGTGGCTAGATAATTAGGTTAGAGGATAGACATCAAACCTTGTGGCTTTGCCTGTTAGCGATGAAGCTGGCTTGATACCGCCAAGCCACTCGGCGCCCGGTGCCCGCTTAACCACCACCTTGCGTGTGGCAAGAGATAATGCCGCCTCTATCAAACCCTGTCCGTCACTGACGCCAGTGGGTTTTTCACCATTTGAAGGATCTGTTAGGCGCTGTAGAAACGCCATATTTTTTTTGACCGCTGCAGTTTTCTTGAGACCCCGCTTACTTTCTGCCTCAGGATGAGCATACATAGGATCAAGATAAATCACATCAGGACGAGGATCCGACCACTGCTGCATTAGCAATAGACTATCGGCCTCCACAACCTTCATTCGCTCACCAGCCGATAGCAGTAAATCATTTGTACTGACATCGCTGGCCTGCTGAACCGCCTGCTCCAACAAACAAGCAAGCAGTGGAATTTGCTCAACCATAGTGACATCGCAGCCTGCCGCAGCTAATAAGCAGGCGTCATGACCAAAGCCCGCAGTAGCATCTAATACCGTTAATGGCTGCGTCATTTTTTTGCGCCCTAAAACAGCTCGAACAACATACTCTCGATGCAATCCTGCATTATTCAGGCGGGCATAGAAACGCGGCTCAGAAAAATCAACGCTAACAATCGCAGCGCCATTATCTAAATGAACACGCCACAAACCATCATTAAACATAATGGCTGCAGCCTTATCTGAAACTTTGCCATCAGCAATATCTGCCGGCGACACTATCGCAAAACCACAGCGCTTCGCTAAAGATTCTACTTGAATTAATGAAGGCTCCTGACTCGAATCAAAAACAATATAGGCCAAAGCCTCTGAAATGGATGAGTTGGCATTACTCATGAATGCGCACTTCTCACCCATTTTTGAGTCATCGAAGCCAACTCTTCTAGCTTAAAGGGCTTACTCAAAAAATCATTCATGCCGGCATCAAAACAATGAATTCTATCCTGCGGATCGATATTGGCCGTCATAGCAATAATAGGTATTCGCGATTTTTCACCGCTCATTTGACGGATAGCACGCGAGGCATCGTAGCCATTCATTTTTGGCATTTGGCAGTCCATATAAATCAAATCAAAATCTTGATGATTGACCGCATCTAAGGCTTCTAATCCTGTTTCTGCGACAACAATATGACAACCTAATTTGTCGAGCATCGCATTAGCAACACGTTTATTCACTAAGTTATCTTCAACTAATAAAATTGAATAACCAGATAGGTCGGCAAGAGGCGAAACATCATCAGCTTGACTCTCAGGATGATCTAACTTTAAGAGACGCAACATAACCGATGAAAATGAACTCGCACGTAAAGGCGGCCGAGTTAGCAATCGATTATCTGCCACGGTCGCTTCACTATGAACGGACTTAGAAACGATAACCGTATTTAAATGATAGCGATTGACCTGCTCTTCTACTTTAGCCCATACATCATCAAAACGCTCCTCAACCGAGCAATACAGCATCAATGTTGGCATGATGTTTTTATCTGTTAGTTTTTCTAACGCTAAAACTAAGCCGTTTATATCTGCAAATATATTAGCTTCCATTTTATAAAAATCACAAAGGCTCTGGCAGGCCTTACAAATTTCAAGGGTGCTTCCGTAAACAATGATGGGATGCTTCTGTAAAGGATAGGCCAGCTCTTCAACCGATTTATTAGGGAGTTCAGAGCGATAAGAGAATGGGATCCGCACATAAAATTCGCTGCCTACACCCAGCTCGCTATGGACGCCAATATCACCATGTAATAGTTCAGCCAGCTTTTCACAAATGGATAAACCCAAACCCGTACCGCTATATTTTCTCGTCATAGAGCCATCGCTCTGTGAATACGGTAAAAATATCGTATGCAAATCTTGTTCAGATATCCCAATACCTGTGTCACGCACAGCTAGACGTATCCACAGCTTTCCTTGCGCATCAACTTCTTTGACAGCACTAATAAGCACCGATCCGTGATCAGTAAATTTAACCGCATTGTTAATTAGATTATTTAACAGCTGTCGCAGCTTATTAGGGTCCGACTCAACGACTAATGGCAACTCACTATCGTAATCAGTCAATATATCAAGGCTGGCCGCATCAGCTGACTGCGCATGCAAAAACATTAACTCATCAAGCAATTGGTGCAGATCAAATTCGATATTACTAAGTTCAGACTGATCAAGTGATAGTCGTGAAAAGTCTAATATGTCATTAATTAAAATCATTAACGCCTCACTGGATGATTCAGCGAGCGTGATTAACTCTTTTTGATCATGACTAAGACCGCTGTCACCAAGTAAATTAAGCGTACCCAAAATACCGTTCAGTGGCGTACGGATTTCATGACTGACATTGGCAGCAAACTCGGATTTTAACTTAGCGGCTGCTAGTGCATGATCGCGTGCAGTAGCCAGTTGAAGCTCTCTATCTTCGAGTACTTCCATCATCTGATTAAACGCATTACTTAATTGCAGAGTTTCTTTTGAGCCTGAGAGATCAACCCTAAGATTATTACGCTCACCTCTCGCCCCCGAACCCATTGTCTCAACGAATTCTTCTAAAGGCTTTGTTAATGCACCACTCAAGCTATTGAGTGCCAACACTAACAATATCGCGCCAATTAATAGCACAACAACATTACCAAGAATAATATTATAGCGAGCACTATAGAGCTGATCTTTAGCAATCAGCACGCGAACTCGACCAATTTTATTTTCTTGTTTACGCGTCGCTTCTAGGTCTTCTAATTCAGGCTCAGCACTATCGGATTGAACAGGGCTAGAAAACTGCCAGTAATTCTCTCCATCATACTCAAGCACAGCAACACTAGCCTCAATACTATTGATGCTTCTAGACTGGCGTTGTAATTCTTTTGCCGTAACATTTACCCAAGGAATATCATCGCCCGACTCAGCCAGCAACACACCCTCTAACTCATAAATAGCTATCTGAGTAACACTAGGAAAAGAATGCACCACTTCGATAGCTTGCTTGGCAAAGACTGGACTACCAAGCAATACTGGCAGTGAACTTTGTTTGGCTAACACACCGGTTATATTTTTTCCGTTTTGGATAAAATTATTGGTGAGTGATTTATTGATAATGATAGAAGTACCTATCGATACGCTAAGCACCATTACAAACATACCTAACGCTACCAATAAGGTGAGCTGAGAACCTAGATGTCGATCGGAAATATCCGCACTGTAAGAGGTGTTCTCATTGTCCTTTAGCATATCTCTACTATCCAAATTAGTGCTTAGTCTTTTGCAATGAATTAAATAAACTCTAACCCTATACCCTCATCGGAGACATGGGCAACACGCATAAGTACGGGGTCAGAATTTAATGTGCCGGTATGACGCTTAATAGTTACGCTCACTTCGGTATTTATCGGTGGCAGGACATGGACGCCACGCAGAGCAAAAAAACCGCCCTTGGAAGCATTTTTTGCCTTTAAAGAAATAACGCCCAGTGCTGGATGTTGAATATCAAGCTGTGCTTCGCTAGCAACGCGCGGATATCTTCTTCTTTTATCAATATCCATAAAGCCTTCTAATTATTGAGGTTTTGGACTAATGAATCTGTAACCAATCAAAACCAGAATCTTGGTCCGCTACTAAAATACGCTCATGATAAGGAAAAACATCTTGCATAGCATCTAAAGCTAACGCTTCTGTATTATTTTGCTGGCTAATATGCGCCACAACTAACCACTGTATTTTTTCATGATCAAAATTAGAGAGTAAGTTACGCGCTTGATGATTACTTAAATGGCCCCAGTCACCTAACACTCGCTGCTTAAGCCCATAGGGATAAGAGCCCGCCTCTAACATACCAACATCATGGTTACACTCAAGAACCATTGCATCACAATCGTTATAGGCATCGATAACATGTGGCGTATAACTTCCAAGGTCGGTCAACACACCTAGGCGCTTTTCTCGTGACGAGTCATCACTCTCTTTAACGGTTGCCGTTATAACAAACTGACAGGGTTCGCGAGCATCATGCGGCACAGCAACAGGTTGCACCGATAGACCGCCCACACTCACAGCCGAAAAATTATCTAATAAGGCAACTTGTGGTAATTCATCGCAACCACTTTTTACCGCCGTACCGTGAGTCATATAAACTGGCAGCGAATGTTTACGCGCTAACGCTTTAACACCCTTAATATGATCACCATGCTCATGAGTAATAAACGCTGCATGTAAATCACTAAGCGCCAAATCCAGTCGCTCTAAGCCTGCGGTTAAATTCCGTAAGGTAATGCCGCAGTCAACCAAAATACGCGTGCCTTCGGACTCAACAATTAGTGCATTACCACGACTACCACTACCCAATGAAGCAAATCTCATAATCAGCCTAAACAACCCAAACGATTAAGATAATTTACCTTGGATACGCCGCAATAGAAACGCTTGCTCATTAGTGCGCAACAAAGGCTTGGCATCACGCTGCACATAAATAATTAACGCGCTGCCGTCGTGTTGAGCTTGAAGAATAAGAGGATCAATTTCATTTTTTGGTAGTGCTTCTTGAGGTTTACCAATACCGAACAGACGCTTAAAAAATCCACGCTCTTTTTCTTTTTTTGCTTTTGGAATTGAGTGGGCATAATAAACACCAGCACTACGATTCAAATCACTCACTTCAAAAGAAGCTTTACGCAGCGCCAAACCTAGCGAAGCCCAAGCGCGATCGAAAGGTAAATACAAAGCTAAGTAAGGACGGTTTTCCGCATCGTAATTCAAACTTATACGACTCGCCGAACCAATACCTTGCGCCAACAATGAATGCGACGCTTGATTTGGCGTATTCGCTAAATGCTCGGAAAGCAACTTAACCATATTATCTTCGCGCATTTTTAAGCTAGATGTTTGACTCCAGCTTGGCGCATTCTCTACCGCTTGATCAGAGGCTATCGAGCGCTGAGTCACTAAGATTTCTGTTGTATTCTCTTGTACACCCGCCTTTAACTTAAAGCGGAATTGCTCTTTAACTGATGAGGTATTAGGCCGGCTATCGTCAGCCTCGGCAATCGCTAAATTCGCTAGATCGATATCAGCCAATACAGAAGTATCCATTAAAGAAGATGATAGCCAATCGGTCTCTATTACCCCAAGCGTGCCATCGGCAGTTGCTAATGGAATATTATTGGTCAATAAAAAATTAGACACTAGCGGCCAAACCTCTCCCGGGGAGGCATTAATAAGAATCCATTGCTGCTGTTCAAAACGCTGCACCCGAACACTGCCTTTGTTCTCAACAGCATCAAGCGGCTCAACTCTAGGCACTTCAAATTTAGTCGGCAATATTTGCGACAAAGCCAATTCAGGAATCGGATAATCAGTGCGGATATTTTCTGCCGTAATACCTTCAGGCCAAACAATCTCTGCTGACTCTTTGGCATCGAGATAATTATTATCATTGCCGGGGAAGACGCCCTCATCTCCAAATAACCAACTGCAGCCCGACACTGTGAATGCGGCGAACAATGATATCAACTTGAGTGGCAATCTAGGCGGTAATCTAAACTCAAACTTCAGTATTGAGCTTAAAGTTACACAGTTGATGTTTTTAAAATTTTTCATTAAACAGTTTCCCTATACGACACTATCAACAGACATATGACAAGACGTATTGAATTTAATTTGCTGCAGCAGACTCAGTTGTAATATTAGCCGACGCCAATGCCGATTCTATTTTTGCATGATACTGTGAATCCAAGACGGTCAGTGGCAAGCGAATGCCTTCACCCATTAAACCCATTCTATGTAGCGCCCATTTGACTGGAATAGGATTCGCCTCAACAAATAAATCATTATTTAACTGGGTCAAAACCTCATTCAAGCGACGAGCCTCGGCTTCTTCCGCGTCACTACCCGCACTCGCTGCCATCGCAATTCGACATAGATCGGCCATTTGCTGCGGCGCGACATTGGCCGTCACCGATATATTGCCCACCGCTCCCATCAACATAAATTCAACAGCGGTTTCATCGTCGCCTGAATAAATCGAAATTTTATCACCACAGCTGGCTAGCAACTCAGCCCCGCGGGTTAAATCACCGGTGGCATCTTTAATGCCCACAATATTGGGCAGCTCTGCAAGACGCGCCGTTGTTGAAGGCAGCATATCAACCGCCGTTCGGCCTGGGACGTTGTATAAAATATTGGGAATATCGACGGCCTCTGCAATGGTCTTATGATGCAGGTACAAGCCCTCTTGCGTCGGCTTGTTGTAGTAAGGCGTCACGGTCAAACAAGCATCAGCTCCCACGCGATGTGCCGCCTGTGTTAGCTCAATCGCTTCAGAGGTTGAATTAGCTCCAGTGCCAGCAATCACTGCAATACGACCGGCGGCAGTTTTAACAACCGCCTCGATCACCGTGTGATGCTCTTCGATATTGAGTGTGGCAGACTCGCCAGTAGTGCCTACGGCCACGATGGCATTGGTGCCGGCATTCATATGCCATTCAACTAATTGTTGCAGACTCGGATAATCGATACTGCCGTCGTCTAACATGGGCGTGACAAGTGCCACGATACTGCCTGAAATCATTGATTTTGTCCCCGAAATAACTCTATCGCTGGCATCAAAAAGCTTACTGAACAACCGCTTTCTTAACGCGCGAATTACTTGAGCCATGGTACTGAGGCGAACAGGCCAGCACAAGGCTTAAGGGCTGTGATTAGGCACAATCATGCCGTAAAAATCTTAATGACAGCGTTTAAAGCAAGCCAGTGAAAGCTCGCTGGTGTAAACTGATGGAACACGCCAGTAAAGACCGGATCACCAACGATGACTCGAATATTGAAAAGCAGCCCGCCATATCCAATGATACTCCTGACACGACTCACTTTATCTTTATTGATATCGCTTTGCCTGCCACTATCTCTGGCCGCTCAAGGGTGGGGAGACGCAACCGCAGACCAAGCAACACTTCGTCAATTCAGTGAATCAGATGAAAGATATCTTCAACAAGGCCGCGATCGGATCAATGAACTGACTCGCCGCCACTTTGGTAGTGCTTTACAGCAGCAACGTGAGCATGACATAAAGCTAATGCAGCGCTTACTCGATAAGAAAATAGTGACCGAGAAAGACCGCCGTCTATTACAGGATATGGGGATTGTACTGGGGGATTTACTGCTACAGGAATTCAATTTGCGCTGGGTCGTTTATTCTGACAAATATGGCCCTTCTCGAGCATTACAGCTTAAACACAGCGAGAACTTTTTATTCCCAATCACGATGATATCGCGGCGGGCTGAAGTGGGGGTTATCGTGAATATCGATGAGCTTTATGAAAAAGCTGTAGCAAAAATTGCTGCCTATAAAGCAGCCGCTAGACGACTTTATTAACTAAGCCTTACTTTCCATCATTAGAGGCCTCTGCTTTCTTGGTGCGCTTAGCCTTCCGCTTGGTTTTTAGTCCCTTGAATTTTATGCCTTTTAGACTCAAGTTATATTTTGCTTCATTGACCTTGGCCATTTCCATCTCGCCGACCAATTGAGCCGTTTGCTGGTCCAGAATATAATGGCCGCCAACTAAACCTAAAACATTTAACTGTTTGTTAAAGTTTTCGACAACTCTAGCCACCACCTTGGATAAGCGCGAAGGACTAATTCCGCTGCCTTTCAATTCGGCGGTCGTCAAACCCTCGACTAAAAATTGATGAGCCACTTTACGGTTTTCAACTGACATTGTTAGATCAATCATAGACACGTCAAACTGTGTCTGGGTCATAAGTACTTTCATCGCATCAAATATTGGCAAGATTGTTTCCAACTTACCAAGTCCTTGTAATTGCTCAATGTTTTTGAGCAGAAATTCAACACTCGATTTTACCGACAGCATTATGCCCACCTTTCCCTGAAACTCTTAACAAAATTTTATACATTCTGATGTGACCAGTAGTTTAAATCCATGGAGAACCGCATAAAAACTAACAGCATTAAAAAGAAAATTATCGCATGAATTTATTTTAATAATTATTATTTATGGAGATTATTTTCTTTATTAAAAAACACCATAAAGGCGCTTATTGTTATAAGCTGTCTGCTGCGAATAGAGAGTTTTTACATTTGCTAGGCGGTAAACTATCTAATTCAACACTTATCGAGCATTAAATCAAAATGACAATCGGCTTTATGATCAACTTTCGATAACAGACCGATGAAACTAAAATAACCGCGCATAGCCTTACTATCTAATCAACTATAAAATATTGCGCCAACCAAACTAAATACTTGAGAAACTAATGTCACTATCTTCTTTATCATCAAAGCGCAAAGTTCTTCGGCCTTTTATTATTATTATCGCTGCACTTGTCGCCGCTTACTTATTGTATTTAAGCCAGCCTAAACCGATTCAACAAACGCAAGAAAAAAGTCGTCTTTTAGTGAATGCTATTGAAGTAGTAAGTGAAACGCGACAAATGACTATTCGCTCACAAGGCACTGTTTTGCCAAGTACAGAAACGGAATTATCATCGGAAGTCCAAGGCCGCGTTATTGAAGTCGCCGATAACTTTGTTGCCGGCGGCTTCGTTAAACAAGGTGACCTCTTATTACGTATTGATGATCTAGAATACCGAACCGCTGTGGCACGCGCACAAGCTTCAATGGCAGCGGCCAATACACGGCTGGCCGAAGAGCGCGGTCGCGCCGATGTCGCCTACCAAGATTGGTTGCGATACAACAAAGAAGGAAAGCGGTCAGCCCAAGCCAAGTCACTCGCCTTACGCGAGCCACAAATTGCCGAGGCATCGGCGAATGTCAACGCTGCTCAAGCAGAGCTTGCTAAAGCGAAAGAGAATCTCACTCGCACCACGGTTATCGCACCCTATGATGGCTTAATCCGTCAACGCAGTGTTGATTTAGGCCAACATGTTTCGGTTGGCACTGTACTAGGCGTATGCTTTGCAAGCGATCAAATTGAAGTGCGCCTGCCGATACCCGAAAACAAGCTCGCATTATTAGATTTACCCTCGCCGAACAATCAACAAACCAAAGCGAGTGCTATTCAATTAACACTTAGCTTAAATAATACTGACTATCACTGGCAGGCCAATTTAGCGCGCGTCGAAAGTGTCCTCGACAATCGAAGTCGTATGCTCTATCTCGTCGCCAGTGTCGATGACCCCTATCGATTAAACACCCAGCTTGAAAAACAACAGACACCAGACAATAAACCGCTACTGCGCGTCGGTACTTTTGTTGATGCAGTGATTACCGGTAAAACGCTCAATAATATTGTTCGCATACCGCACGATGTCTTACAAACAGATAACACAGTTTGGGTAATTGATGATAATGGCCAGCTACAACGACAGACCGTCGATGTGATTACTAATGAAGGAGACTATGCCTTTATTAATGGCCGTGACAAGACTGAAATCAATAGCGAAAAAAATACAGGATTAAAGGAAGGCGATAAGATTGCTGTTGGCTATATCGACAGCGGCAATATTGGTAATCAAGTGAATATTGCTGACTTAATAAAAATTCCTGCGAATAATTCCACTGACCAAGCAAATAATCGGAATGCGACCGTAAAGGCGGCAACTATTAAAAACGACAGTGAACCTGTTCAAGAAATATAGGGATATTTTCTAATGCCAGGATCACCAATGGAATACGAAAACCAAAATGATATTGTTGCGTGGTTTGCTCGCAATCATGTTGCTGCCAACTTGTTAATGATTTTTATTATTGTTATTGGCCTAATCTCACTCACTCAAATCCAGCGAGAACTTCAACCCGATCTTAATATTGAAGCTATCCAAGTGACTATGGTTTATCCCGGCGCTGCACCTGAAGAGGTAGAGCAAGGCGTCACCAGCAAGATCGAAGAAGCGATTAAAGATATTACTGGCATTGAAAAAATCAGCTCATACAGCAATGAAGGGCTAGCCACACTGCAAATCGATGTATTGCAAAGCTTTGAAGTCTCCACCCTGCTCGATCAAATAAAGAATCGCATTGATGGTATAAGTAATTTACCCGACTTAACAGAAACAGCCATTATCGAACAAATCGAAATGAAGTTTCCGGTCATACAATTACAAGTTAGCGGCGACCTTGAAGAAAAACAACTCAATAAAATTTTACGCGGTGTTAAAGAAGAGATTCTTTCTTTACCCGAAATTTCTTCCGTTCAATTATTCGGTCTTCGCGATTACGAAATATCCATTGAAGTCAGCGAGGTTGCCTTACAAAAATATCAACTCACTCTACGCGATATTGCCACTGCCATTAATCGCTCATCAATAGATGTTGCTGGTGGTGCTATTCAATCGAATACTGGCGATATCTTACTCCGCACAGAAGGCCAAGCATTTAATCAAAAAGCCTTTAACCGTATCATCTTAAGAAGTTTTGCCGATGGTAGCCGACTGTATTTATCTGACGTTGCTTATGTCCGCGATGCGTTTACCCAAGGCTCTGGGCTTACACAATTTGATGGGGAATATGGCGCAGGGATTATGGTTTATGCCGTAGGCGATCAAGATGTTATCGATACAACCAATGTCATTAAGCGCTATGTTGAAAAGAAACAATTAACGCTGGCTGACAATGTTGAACTTAGTTACTGGCAGGACTTTAGCCACTATATCGAAGAACGCATGCAACTGATGAGTAAGAACCTTACCATTGGCGCTATATTAGTTTTTTTAATCCTATTAGTTTTTCTCAATTTTAATTTAGCGTTTTGGGTGATGGCCGGATTACCTGTCTGCTTTCTTGGCACGCTTGCGGTGATACAAATAAACAGCATTGACGTCTCGCTCAATATGATTAGCTTGTTCGGCTTTATTACCGTGTTAGGTATTATGGTTGACGATGCCATTATTATTGGCGAAAGCATTGACTCAACAACAACGAAAGAAGGCCTCAACCTTAACGCAGTTATAAAAGGCGTTAAGCGCGTCGCGATTCCAGCCACATTTGGCGTATTAACTACTGTGGTTTCATTCACCCCCACCGTGACATTGGATAGCGTCTTCGCGCCCTTCCCTGCGGCAATGGGTTGGGTGGTTATTCTTTGTCTATTGTTTTCGCTGATTGAATCTAAATTAATACTGCCTGCTCACATTGCTCACTCTCGGCTAACACGTTTACCACTGCTTGATGTTATCAGCGAGCGCACCAACCGCTTTTCCGAACGCACTAACGTAAGACTTAATCAATTTATCGATCAACTTTACTTGCCCTTTTTACGTCGTTGTATTGCTAATCGCTATACGACATTGGCAACCTTTATTGCCGGCCTAATACTCACCGCTGGTATTGTTATTAGTGGTATCGTTTTGTTAGTGGTTATGCCTAATGTTCCCTCAGAAATTTTAGGGGCTAAAGTTGAAATGATTGAAGGCACTCCCGATAGCCAAACGCATGAAGCTGTCGATCAAATCACTAAGGCGCTTTATCAGGCTAACGAAGACTATATTCAACAGTCAGGCGATAGTGCTGGATTTATTAAACATATCTACGCATGGGGCACGCCCGGCGAATCTGCGGAATTTATGTTGGAATTGACTAAAGTTGAACATCGCACTATCGATAGTTATGAAATTATCCAACGCTGGCGAGAAAGTACCGGCAGCATGACTGGGACTAAAAGTTTAGTATTTCGTGCTGCAGAAGAAATGATTGGCGACCCGATCTCATTTAATATTTCTGCCGATAGTCGAGAGGAGTTAGTTGCTGCAACAACCGAGCTACAGAAAATTATCAGTCGTTACGAAGGCGTGTATGACAGCAAGAGTTCTCTCAACAACCAAGTCGACGAGTTAAAACTAAGCATTAAGCCTTCGGCAGAAGCGCTAGGTATTAGCTTGAGTGATCTCGGCGGCCAAGTACGCGATGCATTTTACGGCATAGAGGCACAGCGTATTCAACGCGGTACTGATGAAGTAAAAGTGATGGTGCGCTATCCTCGTGATGATCGAAAATCACTTGCCGATTTAGATAGAATGTTTATCCGCACCTCCACTAGCGACACCGTGCCCTTTTATTCGGTTGCCGATATTAATAGCCAACCCAGTTACGCCTCAATTGAGAAAATCAATGGCCGCCGCGCAGTCAACGTCTCGGCTAAAGTCGATAAGCTTAACTTCAACCCCGATGCGATTAGTCGCCAGATTATAGTCAATGATTTTCCGGTGCTGGTGGCCAAATATCCTAGCCTGCGTTTTGAAATGGAAGGCGAGACTAAAGATTCGGCTGATATCGTCAACGGTTTAATCCAAGGTTTTTTACTGGCGATTATTGCGGTTTATGCCCTACTGGCCATTCCACTCAAATCGTACACTCAACCCTTAATCATTATGTCGATTATTCCGTTTAGTTTAATCGGCGCGATTGCCGGACATTTGATAATGGATACCGCATTTTCGATGATGTCATTTTTTGGTGTCATCGCTCTAATTGGCGTTGCCGTTAATGACAGCCTCATTCTCACCGATGCCATCAACCAGCAGCGCGGTTCTGGCCAGCCCATACTGGATGCCGTGATAGCCTCATGCAAACGGCGCTTTAGAGCCATACTCATTACCTCATTAACGACCTTTTTTGGCCTATTCCCGATGCTGCTAGAAACCAGTCTGCAAGCGCAGGTAATACAGCCCATGGCGATTTCACTGGCTTTTGGCATTATCTTTGCGACTGTTATTACACTGTTGCTGATACCTTGTTTATTCATTATTTTGAATGACTTCAAGCAATCAGCATTAAAACCTTTGTTTGATAAACAGGCAAAAATTTAACATCTATGGTCAAGACTTTGATGCAAAACCCTTTTATTTATCGCGTTAAATCTATACCATACGCGGCCTAAATGGGGCCTAGATGGCCGAATCGCTGACCAATATTACGCGATACACTAGAGCTTATTATCCATAAGCAAATTGATAATCATTGAGTTGGAGTAGTTCATGTCACGCACACGTCACGCTGCCGCAAATGAAGACGAATCTGAGATCGATTTAACACCGATGCTCGATGTTGTTTTCATCATGTTGATCTTCTTTATTGTTACTGCCTCTTTTATCAAAGAGTACGGTCTTGAAATCAATCGTCCCGATGATGCTCCTGAAGTTGATATCCCAACTGAGAACCAAAACGTCTTAATTAATATCAATGCTTCCAGTGAAATAATGGTTGATAACCGTCGCGTTGATGTGCGATCCGTTCGCTCGGTAATACAGCGTAAACTTGCAGAAAACCCTAAAGGATCTGTGATTATTAGCGCGCATGCTGAGGCGAAAGCCAATACTTATGCTGCGGTTGCAGATGCTGCTAAACAAGCGAAAGACGATATTGCTATTACTTTGGTGGTTAAGGAAGATTAAGCGGGAGTTAACTATCCTAGCTTTTTAAAACCCGGTGGCGAAGGTCATCGGGTTTTTTATTGGGTTGGTTTAAGGTCAAAGTTTAAGTTCACAGTCACAGTCACAGTCAAGACCGTCGGGGGTGGCCCGACAGCCAGTCACTTTTCGTGATTCGCTAC
>JAOIUY010000018.1 GCA_028223755.1 Pseudomonadales bacterium
TGATCCGTCATATCCTTAACCCCAGTCAACTCAGGCAACTTCTCCAGCAGCGTCTTCTCAACACCATCCTTCAAAGTCATCTCAACCGCACCACAACCCTGACAACCGCCGCCAAACTTAAGAATTGCATAACCCTCATCATCAACCTGCATCAACGACACCTCACCACCGTGAGACGCCAACGAAGGATTAATTTCGGTATACAACAAATAATTAATTCTATCGGCCAAAGGACTATCATCCCCTACTTTTGGCATTTTCGAATTCGGTGCTTTAATGGTTAGCTGACCACCCATGCGATCCGCCGCATAATCGACCTTCGCCTCTTCTAAGT
This sequence comes from Pseudomonadales bacterium, assembly GCA_028223755.1. GTDB lineage: Bacteria > Pseudomonadota > Gammaproteobacteria > Pseudomonadales > UBA7434 > UBA7434. Next base: position 335 of record JAOIUY010000018.1, read on the forward strand.
ACGACCAGCTCTTCTCATCAAAATATGCAGTGAAACCTGCATATTCGCGAACAACATTATCGTCGTTCAAATCATCTTCACGACCATAAGCGATGCAAGTTTCCGCTTTTGGAGTACCTGGATCATTGATAAAAATCCGAATGCCCACCACATCGTCTTCTTGCTTCTCAAGCAAACCTTTTAAATACTCTTGCGCACTCTCGGATAAATCGATTTCAACAAAATCAGATTTAGCTTCTGGGGCTTTATTTTCAAGATCTTTGCTTTCAAGGTCTTTGTTGACGGGGGTATCTGACATGCTTAATGCTCACTAATCGCTCTTGTTGGAATCTACCATTCTAATTGAATCGAAGCTGATGTGCGAGATTCAACCGGATCACAAGAATCCAAATTATTCATCAAATTAGTTGAAAAGGCTGTAAATCGGGCCGTAACCACCTTACGAGTCACAATAAATAATCACAAAACACCTCTCACCCATCTATTACATCATCAGAATTTGATAGACTGAGCACCGCACTGAAGAATGGATAACTCCTTTTCTATCATCGCTTCTAACACCCGTAAGCTAGTTATTAAAAAAGGCATTTATCTCGATCATGGCAAAACCATCCACCGACCCAAGTAGCGCCGGCACCCGCGAAGCTGCTCTTCGCCAAGCATTACAAGATCGCATTCTAGTAATTGATGGCGCAATGGGCTCGATGATCCAAACTTATGACCTTCAAGAAGCCGATTATCGTGGGGAACGCTTTGCTGATTTCCCGAAAGATCTTAAAGGCAATAACGACCTACTCTGCCTGACTAAACCCAATGTCATTCGAGATATTCATCGTGCCTATCTTGATGCCGGTGCCGATATTCTCGAAACCAACACCTTTAATGGCACCCGTGTTGCTCAAGGCGATTACACTCTCGAAGATGTTGCTGCCGAAATTAATCTCGAAGGCGCAAAAATTGCCCGAGAAGTGGCTGACGAGTACACCGCTGCAAACCCAGATAAGCCGCGCTTTGTCGCCGGCGTTCTTGGGCCAACACCGCGCACCGCATCTATCTCGCCCGATGTAAATGACCCCGCCGCACGAAATATTTATTTTAATGATCTAGTGAGCGACTATATCGAAGCGACTAGTAAACTGGTTGAAGGCGATGTCGATCTTATTTTAGTCGAAACGATTTTCGACACACTTAACGCTAAAGCAGCCATCTTTGCCGTTAAACAATTTTTTAATGAGCATCCCGAAAAAAGTCTGCCCATTATGATCTCGGTGACTTTCCCCGACATGAGTGGCCGACTTTTATCAGGGCAAACGCCCGCCGCATTCTGGAACTCCATCGCTCATGCCGAGCCATTAATTGTCGGCGTTAACTGCGGTAGACGTTTTAAAGAGGTTCGCCCCTTTGTTGAAGAGTTAGCAAACAACGCTAACTGTTATTTCAGCGGTCATTTCAATGCCGGCCTTCCTAACGCTTTTGGTGAGTATGATGAAACACCTGAAGAAATGTTTGAAGATTTATACGGCTTTGCAGAACGCGGTTTTCTGAATGCTGTAGGTGGCTGCTGTGGAACAACGCCCGACCATATCAAAGCCATCGCTAAGGCGGCCGATCAAGCAGAGCCAAGAGCAATTCCTGATATTGATGTAGCTTGTCGTCTAAGCGGCTTAGAGCCTTTTAATATTAGTGGTGACAGTTTATTTATCAATGTTGGTGAGCGCTGTAATGTCACCGGGTCGGCGCGTTTTAAAAAACTCATTATTGATGAAGACTATGACACCGCATTAGAAGTGGCTCTACAGCAAGTAGAAAACGGCGCACAAATCATTGATATCAACATGGACGAAGGTATGCTTGACGCGCATGCTGCCATGAAACGTTTTTTGAACTTGGTCGCATCAGAACCTGAAATCAGCCGTGTACCCATCATGATCGACTCCTCTAAATGGGATGTCATTGAGATTGGCCTGCAATGCGTGCAAGGTAAAGCGATTGTTAATTCAATAAGCATGAAAGAAGGCGAAGCTGAGTTCTTAGAAAAAGCCGCACTATGCAAACGCTATGGCGCTGCTGTAGTTGTTATGGCCTTCGATGAACAAGGCCAAGCGGATACCTTTGAACGCAAAATAGAAATTTGTGAAAACTCTTATCGTATTCTTGTCGATAAGGCCGGCTTTAATCCGCAAGATATTATTTTTGACCCCAATATTTTTGCTGTTGCCACCGGTATAGAAGAACACAATAACTATGCCGTCGATTTTATTGAAGCAACACGTTGGATAAAACAAAACTTGCCTCATGCCATGGTGTCTGGCGGTGTGAGTAATGTGTCATTTTCTTTCCGCGGCAATAACCCTGTACGCGAAGCAATTCATTCGGTGTTTTTATACCATGCCATTAAAGCTGGCATGGATATGGGTATCGTCAATGCCTCTCAACTGGCTATTTACGATGATTTACCTGAAGAATTAAAAGAGCATGTTGAAGATGTGATTCTTAATCGCCGCGACGACAGCACAGAACGCCTGTTAGATATTGCCGATAAATATCGCGCTGAAGGCGATAAGGCATCAAAAGATGAAAACCCCGCATGGCGTGAAGATACGGTTGGTAAACGACTCGAGTACTCGCTTGTTAAGGGCATTAACGCCTTCATACTGGAAGATGCCGAAGAGGCTCGCCAACAATTTGATCGCCCTATAGAAGTGATTGAAGGGCCGTTAATGGACGGTATGAATGTGGTAGGCGATTTATTCGGCGAAGGTAAAATGTTTTTACCGCAAGTGGTTAAAAGTGCGCGCGTTATGAAGCAAGCCGTCGCCTATTTACAACCTTATATCGAAGCTGAAAAATCTGAAGGTCAGAGTACTAACGGTAAAATATTAATGGCAACGGTAAAAGGTGACGTTCACGATATTGGTAAAAATATCGTCGGTGTTGTCTTGCAGTGTAACAACTTCGAAGTCATTGATATGGGCGTTATGGTTGCCTGCGAAGACATCTTGAAAAAAGCACGCGAAGAGAATGTCGACATTATTGGCCTAAGTGGTTTGATTACACCTTCATTGGATGAAATGGTTTATGTCGCCAAAGAAATGCAGCGACAAGACTTTAATGTTCCATTGTTAATTGGTGGCGCAACCACATCGAAAGCGCACACTGCGGTTAAGATTGATCAGAACTATTCTAATGATCAAGTTATTTATGTGCCTGATGCGTCAAGAAGCGTGGCGGTGGCAACACAATTAATTAGCGACGAACTAAAATCAGGTTTTGTAACCAACACCAGCGAAGATTATGAAAAAATTCGTGTGCGTTACGCCAATCGAAAACCGAAAGCAGCACAACTTAGTTACGAAAAAGCCATCGCTAACAAACCCGTCATCAATTGGGGTGGCTATAACCCACCTACTCCTAAGCAGATGGGCAGACAAGTCTTGACTCAGTATTCAATCACCACGTTGGTTGAAATGATTGATTGGACACCATTTTTTATCACTTGGGATTTAGCGGGCAAATATCCACGGATTCTTACTGATGAAGTGGTTGGCGAAGCGGCAACAAATTTATTTAAGGATGCACAGGCAATGCTTAAACGTATTGTCGATGAAGATTTACTTGAAGCGCGTGCAGTGTTTGGCTTTTGGCCGGCCAATCAAGTTAACGATGATGATATTCTTTTATACAAAGATGATTCACGCAGTGAAGAATTAGCAACCTTGCATCATATTCGTCAGCAAGTAGCAAAACCCAGTGGCAAACCGAATTTATCACTAGCCGATTTTGTTGCACCCAAAGAAACAGGAATAGCCGATTACGTTGGTGGTTTTGTGGTAACCGCAGGTATCAATGCCGAGAAACTCGCCAAAGGATTTGAAGCCAACGGTGATGACTACAATAGCATTATGATTAAAGCGCTAGCCGATCGTCTAGCCGAGGCTTTTGCTGAACACTTGCACCAGCGTGTTAGAACCGATTACTGGGGATATATTGATAACGAGTCGCTGAGTAATGAAGAAATTATTAAAGAGCGCTACCAAGGTATTCGCCCTGCTCCCGGCTACCCTGCCTGCCCTGATCACACAGAAAAGGCCACATTATTTGCACTGCTTGATGCTGAAAAAGCGATTGGTGTTGAACTCACCGAGCACTATGCTATGACTCCAGCTGCCTCCGTGAGTGGCTTTTACTATTCGCATCCAGAATCACAATACTTTGCTACCGGAAAAATAGGGAACGATCAGTTAGAAAGCATCTCTAAACGCAAGGATAAAAGCCTTGAGGAAATGACTCGTTGGTTACAGCCGATTTTAGAGTAACAAAATGTAGGAAGCTGAATCGTGAGCGATAGCAATAGTGATAGTGATACAGACGAAAAGAAAAAACTCTCCCTAGTACATATACTCACTAGTGTATTCGCTGCAGCAGTTGGCGTGCAAAGCAAAAAGAATCAAGAAAAAGATTTTAACGGCAAAGGCAGCATTTATATTTATATCGCCGCCGGCATTATCTTTACCTTTCTATTTGTTATTACCGTAGTAACCGTTGTTAAAAATGTTTTAGCTGGCGTAGGTGTGTAGGTAGTTGAAAGGTAGGTAGGCAGGTAGGTTTTAGATAGGTATATCGGCCATATGATTAATGACCGTTTGCCGCAGCCAAACCACCCTGCTGATGTGCAACACAATAATCCGATATACCTAAAATGAATTCTTGTGGCGTTGTTACCGGCTCAAGGTGCTCACCACAGGTTTCACCCGTATGCACATCGCCACCACACAGTGGCAATTTAATATGCGCAAGCCAAGCCTCGTAAATGTCTAAACTCACCCCTAAACGCTCAGCAAGATAAAGGTTGGGCTCGCTATTAAAACGGATTAAATCCTCAGCTTCGATACTCATCGGCCCCACTCCTGGCTGAGACACGACAAAGTAGACCCCATTATTGACCAAGCTGCTAATTTCAGACGCAACCGATTGTGACTCAAGCTGTTTTGCATAGGCTTTTAAGTCGAGGATTTCACTTTTTAAACGATTAATTTGCTCTTCACGATAGTAGACTTCTACTTCGCGTATTTCTAGCTTTGACTCAATCTCTGTCGTTTGCTCAATTAACTTGGCTTGAAAATCTTTATTAAACTGAACACGTAAACTGCGATGATCAATACCACGTTGATCCATCATGCGCTCCAGGCGCTGTTCATACTCTTGGCATTGTCGATCAAATGAATGTTGTTTATTTTCTGTCTCAATCAAAGCATCACAATACTTTAACTCTAACCCCTCTATTTGTTCTTGCAGTTTTTTATTCGCCAATAAAAACATCTCGCGATCTTTAGAATACAATTTTCGCTGCGCTTCCATCTCCTGCTCATGCAAAGACTTTAAGCTGGCAATATAGACACGCTGCTTTTTAATATTCTGCGCCATTTTATAGCGCTCTTCTTCGCGACTCTCTTTCTCAGCTAATGATGAATTGCTTCCATGTTTCGCTTTTTCGTGAGTTTTCTCATTCGTATTATCAGTAATAACACCCCTTGCACTTGAAGCAACTTCAGTCAGCAAGGGTGGCTGCTCAACCGCATCATCAACCAACAATCCCAGCCGATTAGCTTGAATACTGGCGGATAACATTTTTAAAGTGTTAGAGCCAACTGATAAATCAGGCTCCCAGAGGTCTTGCTGATGCCAAGGGATCTGACATTGACTACGACAGGCAATACGTAATTGTACGCCGTTGAGCTCAGGCCCAAAAGCTGCTGTCTCAACCATTTGTGATAAAGGGATATTCCATCGACGATCAGCATTGCCTTTAGCATCGAAATGAATAATAAAGAATACAGCACCAATAATATCAAGGCGACGATTGATTTTTAGATAAACTGCATGCGCAGCTGAATCAGCAAACTCAGGCTCGCCGACCACACCATCTAATACTGCTTCAAACTCGGTGAGTAACATTTCTTTGACGACCTTATTTTGGTCAACAAAAAGTACTGCATCGTAGCTCGTTGGATCAAAACCAAACACCATAAATAATTTTTCCACTGCCAGAAGAACTTATCAAAATACTTTATATTAAAGCGATACTTATTGAGTATAACTAAGCAGCAGAATTAGATTGGCTAACGGTAGGTAGTTAATCTGATTTATTGAGCGTTTGTGGTGGGTTTATAGAAAAAACGAGAACTGGTTATCGTAAAAAAAATGCTGCCACCCTAACGACAAAATATTTTTTATCGTTAGGGTGAAACAGCAGATCAAGAGGGTGGAGCTATGAAAAACTAGAATGAAAGACGCATACCCATTGCGGCAGTACGCGCTTTGTTAGGTCGTGCACCATAGGGCTGGCGACCAACAATATCTTCTTCAGCCGTTGCATTCTCGAGTCGTGCAAATACTGATAAGTCACTGTTAACCTGATAGTTCGCTGATAAATCCAAGGTGGTTGAAGCTTCTGTCTTTTCAAAAGCACCACAAGACGCATTAACACAAACCGCATCAACATAGTTAACGCTTGCATTTAAACGAACATCACCTTGCTCAAGGCCTAACGACAATGTCATTTGCTGCTGCGGAATGTAAGGAATATCAGCACCGGCTTCAACATCACCAAAAAACTCACTATCAAACGTTGAATCAAATTGTGAGTCGGTATAGGTATAAACGAATGCTAAAGGCATCGATACATCTGAACCTAGGTCAAAACGATTATTCAACGAAAACTCAAGTCCTTTAACAATTGCTGTACCGCCATTGAAAGTATCACCAATGGTGCAATCACTTCCTCCCGATGAAGCCGTACACTCTCCAACTAAGTTATCGTAATCATTTAAGAAACCAATTAATTCAACAGAAAGCTCATCACTTTGATAGCGACCACCAAACTCATAGTTAATCGATTCTTCTTCTTGAGTGCCCTCTTTCGTTGTTGGCGAACCAAAACCACTATGGACACCGGCAAGTACCGAAAGCTCATCATTCACTTGATAAAGCACACCCATACTTGGCAACACAGCTGTTACTGAGTTATCGCGATTTTTTGATGGATCTAGCACACGATTACTACCACCCGTATATTCACGACGAGTTAACTCGATATCTTCAAAGCGTACACCGGGTGTTAATACCCAATCACCCATAGTAATAGTGTCATGAACATATAAAGAAAGTGCTTTCGCTTGCTGAACACGGTTACCAGCAGCACCTAATTCACCTACCGAATCTAACACTAACGCACCGCCCAATTGGGTATGGTTATCATCATGCTGCAAACGATCTTCTTCATCTTCATGGATACGCAAACCCACTTCTAGATCATGCATACCTGTTTGCAAATCCAACTTAACAGCAATACCGCGTGAGTAGTATTGGCGATTATTATCACGCAATCTCACAGCGCCAGGATCACTGTCGCCACCGTCTAAAACGGCCTGTAAAGCAGCCGCATTCGCATCGCCGACGTTAATATCGCTAATCACATTACCCCAGCTATCGCCGTTAAGCTTCTGCAATTTATACCAGCTACGCTTATGCTCGTTGTTATAAGCCGTAGTAGTTAATGTTGCATCATCATTAATTGTAAACTCATGGCGCAAGATAACTTGATTATGCTCTGTGGCAATATTATCTAGCTGCGAAACACCATAACGACGATAAGGATTAGCTTTAAAATCCGCATCGGTTAAACCTAAATAACTTTGATTAGAATTTTGCTGCGCATATTGATATTTAAATTCAAGTGCGTGACGAGAATCGGTCGGCGCATAAGAAAATTTCGCCGTGTAATCTTCTACATCTAAGCCTGTATTAGTATTACTATTATCAATTGATTGATAACCATCAGATTTCCACTGATGCGTTTCTAACACAAAGCCTAAGCCATTACTTAAAGTGCTACCGTAATTCGCATGAATACGTGTGGTCGAATCCTCACCCACATCCAATACTAAATTACCCTCAGACACAGTAGGAATAGGTGTTGATACAAAATTAATTGCTCCACCAATAGTATTTGGACCTTGAGTGATTGCCGAAGGTCCTTTTAAGACTTCAACACTATACATTCTGCCCATAGTCGGAAAATAGTAAGCCGAAGAAGCAGAATATGGCGCCGGAGCAATTGGCACATTATCTTCAAGTAAAACAACACGTGCACTTCGCTCTGTTGGCACGCCGCGAATACCAATGTTAGGACGCAGACCGTAGCCATCTTCAACTTGTAAATTAACGCCCGGCACCGAACGCAAAATACGCTGAATATCGCTATAAGCAAATATTTCTAAATCATCATCACTAATCACTTGAGCTGCACCTGTTACCTGCTGTGCAGCCTGCTTAGTTCCTACAATCGTCACTTCTTCAAAAAACTCAGCTTTTTCAGCGTGGTCGGCAAAAGCTAAATGAGGCGTCGAAGCCACTAATGAAGTCATTAATAGTGCTCTAGTCAACGCTGTTGGTGGTTTTTTAATCGCTTTAATCATCATGCTCTCTTACTCTCTCCATTTTTCTATACAACTTCGCCAGCAAAAATTAGCCATATTCAATACAGCTGTATGCACAACGAACAGTTTGTCTCGAACCATTTTCGAGCTTGTGGGCATGATAGTGAGATACAAATCTAAATGCAAGTCATTATCATTTGCATTTAGGGTGCTTATTACCAAAATATCCAATCCTCATAGCTACCCCTTCCAATTCCTATTTATTAATAGAAGCACTATTAACTAAACCGGTTAAAACCAAGGGGCTATGTTTGACCGTGATACGGGTTTTCACTTAAAGTAATCACTTAATTAAAATCTACATTGAATAGGCATTTAAGTGTTTTTTTCGATTAATTCGAGCAACGCTTTAACCTACCCTAGCCAACCGGAACCACTGCATGTCAGGCTCTAGCCCAAAAGATAACTCAGACAATAAGACGAAAACTAAAACAGCTAGTGGCGTAAAATTTTCTACACCGCAGGGTTTTTCGGCCATCAAAGATGGCATAAAAAAAACCAGTTCAGAGAAACCGTCTACCGAACGCAAGCCTTCGTGGTTACGTATTTCGATGAAAACCAGCCCCGCTTATAACGCCGTTCGCGAGACAGTCACTGAACACCGCCTTGCAACGGTTTGCGAAGAAAGCCACTGCCCTAATATGAATGAGTGCTGGAGTAACGGCACCGCTACCATTATGTTAATGGGCTCCGTCTGCACCCGCGCCTGTCGTTTTTGCTCGGTAGATACCGGCAACCCTGGCGGCTGGATAGATCAAGAAGAGCCCGCTAATGCAGCTCGATCAGTGCAATTAATGAATTTACGCTATGTGGTTTTAACCTCGGTTGATCGCGATGATTTAGCGGACGGTGGCGCACTGCATTATGCTAATTGTGTTCGTGCGATTCGCGAACTCAACCCCACCACGGCAGTTGAAGCATTAACACCGGATTTTTGTGGCGAGATGGAAGATGTCGCCACGGTAGTTAACTCTGGTTTACAAGTCTTTGCTCAAAACGTCGAAACTGTTAAGCGACTAACAGAAAGAGTTAGAGACCCACGGGCGGGGTATCAACAAACCTTAGATGTATTAGCCTTCGGTAAACAGCAGCAGCCTTCTATTTTAACTAAAACCAGCTTAATGCTAGGACTTGGTGAGACGGATGATGAAATCCTGCAAGCCATGGAAGATATGCGCAGCCATAATGTCGACATACTGACGCTTGGCCAATACTTGCAGCCCACCAAAAATCATTTAGCCGTCGAGCGCTGGGTTCATCCTGATGAATTTGCCGCCTATCGAGAGCAAGGCTTAGAAATGGGTTTTACTGAAATTGCAGCTGGCCCTATGGTGCGTTCGAGCTATAGAGCTGATCGTATTTTAGAAAAAAATAATTTGGGCTTAGGAGATGGCACTGAAAAGGCCTCTGGACAAGCAATACCTATTATTAATCTTTAATTTATTCGGTCTTAATTTATTCGCTTTTAAGTTAAGGACCAATCTATCGACTCAATACCCTCAGTAAGCAAATAGTCATTAGCCTGCGAAAAATGTCGGCAACCTAAAAATCCTCGATGTGCCGACAGCGGCGATGGGTGTACCGCCTTTAAAACCAAATGTTTGCTGCTATTAATAAGCTGACCTTTCTTCTGCGCATAAGCACCCCATAGCATAAACACAATCTTTTCTTGCTGCTCATTTAACAGCGCAATAATTTTATCGGTAAACGTCTCCCAACCTTTACCTGCATGCGCGCCTGCGGTTTTATGCTCAACCGTTAATACCGCATTAAGCAATAACACACCCTGCTCTGCCCATGATTGTAAACAACCGTGTGGCGGGATCGTAAAATCGATATCGCTATTTAGTTCTTTAAAAATATTAATTAATGAGGGCGGCGTTCGAACACCTTCTGGTACAGAAAAACTCAAACCATGCGCCTGATCCGGGCCATGATAAGGGTCTTGGCCAATAATCACGACTTTAACATCATCGAAAGGCGTACTATTTAAAGCATTAAAAATATTTTCGCCTTTCGGATAAATGATTTTGTTTAATCGCTTTTGCTCTAACAAAAAATCGCGCAGCTGTAACATATAGGGCGCATCGAATTCTGCCTCTAATTGAGACAGCCAAGAAGAATGCAGTTGAATGGCACGTGATGACATAATATCTGCCCAATCATGAGATAGAGTAATTCCGCTCATCTTATGACATCATCTGTAATAATAAATTCGCTCAAACTAATCACTGGCCAATTGATTATTCATCGCTTTTAAAGCACCCAGTGCTCGCTCTCGTGTGACTTTTAAATCCAACATTGGGTGCGGATAATCAACACCTAACTTAATACCTGCCGCTTTTAAAATATCATCAGGTGCTTCCCAAGGCTTATGCCGATATTTTTTTGGCAAGCCTTTTAACTCGGGTACATAGCGAACTAAATAATCGCCATCGGCATCAAATTTTTCGCTTTGTAGTAAGGGATTAAAAATACGGAAATACGGTGAAGCATCAGCACCTGACCCTGCCACCCACTGCCAGCTCGCGCTATTACTCGCTAAGTCGGCATCTACCAAACAATCCCAGAACCATCGCTCACCGTGATGCCAATGAATCAATTGGTTTTTAATTAAAAACGAGGCAACAATCATACGCACTCGATTATGCATAAACCCGATTTGCCACAGCTCTCGCATACCCGCATCAATAATTGGAAAACCTGTTTTCCCCTGCTGCCACTCCTCAAGCCCTTCGTTATCAGTGCCCCAAGGAAAAGCTTTATATTTTGGCTGAAAAGGTTGATCCGGCAGTGTCGGCCAATGGAATAATAAATAGTAGGAAAACTCTCGCCAACCGAGCTCAGCGAGATAGTGCGATAAATCTTCGTCATTAAATGGATCGGCCTGGCGTACTTGCGACCAAACCTGATGCGGAGAGAGTTCGCCGAAATGCAAATACGGTGACAGGCGCGACGTACTATCCATCGCGGGGAAATCCCTACCCTGCTTGTAGCCTTCTAAGCGACGGTCAATCAAGGCGGTTAACCTTTCATGGCCTGCATCCTCGCCGACATCCCAAGCATTATGAATACCTGCATCCCAAGCAATGGCTGGCTGTAAATTAAGTTCATCAATCGATAGGCTTTTAACCGCTTTATTTCGGCGTAAATAGCTTATCGATTTGGGCGCTGACACTACGGGGCGAATACTGTCGACCGCCGATAAACAGCCTCGCTTAAAATAAGGTGAATAGACTTTATAAGGGCTGCCATCTTTCTTGGTAATGGTCCATGGCTCCCACAATAGCGAACCGTTAGTGCTCTCGACATTAATACCGCTAGCCGTTAATGCCGTTTTAATCTTCTGGTCGCGACTAATACGCCATGGTTCATAACAGCGATTCCAATGCACCGCAGTTGCACCGCTATCAGCAACTAACTGAGGTATTAAAACTTCTGCATCACCGCATAACAGTAATAGCTTGCCATCCAGTGACTGATTTAATTTTTTTAATGACTGATGCAACCAGACTCGGCTCGCTGCACCCATTGCCCACTCGCCGGCATTAATATCATCAAGAATATAGACCGGTAAAATATCACCCGCCTGTGCAGCCGACAATAATGCAGGGTTATCATACAGACGTAAATCCTGCCTAAACCAGACAATGGTTTTATTTTTTTTCGACATGCCAATCTGTTCCTAATGAAATCTAACGGCTTTTATTATTAAAAAATATATTCGCTATGCTGATTTTTATTACGCTTAGCCAACAACAAACACACAGGAAAAACTACTGACCAACATAATGCAATGGCTAACAATGAATGAGTCAGTGGTAAGCCAAGGCTGACATCTGACAAGTTAGTACCCGCCCAATAACTAAACGGCCCAGCGGTAGCACCTAATAATACTGCCAAGAACCAACGTCCCTGCAACCACGAAAAACAATGATTAAGTGTTGAAGCAAATAGTAACCACAATGCCGACAACCAAAGCGGAGGCAATAAGGAACCATCAACACTCACTAATACATCTAAAGCCATTAACAAACTATCAATCAAAAGCCCTAACAATAAAACCTGACACAGCAGCATCCATTCTTTTTTATTATCCGTAATATAGCAAAAATGTAAGACCAAAACCGTAATGCAGGTTAACACTGCCACCGCATCACCAAATTTAACACACAGCAACCAAGCGACATTAAATAGTAGAGCGTTATTAAGATTGCTACGAGTCATTATGGCCAACCCTATCCATTGATTATTATCATTTTACTCGCTACAAGACTGCACGGTATTCTGGTTTCGCCATAACCACTTGCACAGTAGAGATAGCACGCTCGCGAAAACCGCCTTCGCAATAACATAGATAGTATTCCCACATTCGAATAAAGCGCTCATCAAAACCCTGCGAACGCACAGTTTCGAGCTTATCCATAAACTGTTCGCGCCAGCGCTCTAAAGTTAGCGCATAATCTCGACCTATGTCCTTCAAACTAACAATCATCATATCCGTATCGCTAGCAACATGATGACCAATAATATTGACCGAAGGCAAACAGCCGCCAGGAAAAATATAACGCTGGATAAAATCAACCGCTCGCGTCGCCTGTTCATAACGCTGATCAGCAATGGTGATCGCTTGAATTAACATTAAACCATTAGGCTTTAATAAATCAGCACAGCGCCCAAAGTATTCGCTGAAATACTGTCGACCTACCGCCTCAATCATTTCAATAGAAACTAACTTATCATAACGCCCCGTTAGCTTACGATAATCTTCCATAAGCACGGTAACTTTGTCATTAAGACCCAGTGCAGTTACACGCTCGAGCGCATATTCATACTGCTCTTTTGAAATTGTCGTTGTCGTTACGCGACAGCCAAAATTCTGCGCCGCATAAATTGCCATACTGCCCCAACCTGTACCAATTTCTAATAAGTGATCATTGGCATTAAGTTTTAATTGCTGACAAATAGTCTCAAGCTTGGCTGTAGACGCATCATATAAGGAAGCACTATCATCATTAAAAACAGCTGAGGAATACATCATGCTTTGATCGAGAAACAAACTAAAAAAATCATTACCCAAATCATAGTGAGCAGAGATATTTTTTTGTGCTCGCAAAATGGTATTGCGATTAACGCGATCCAGCACTCTCATCCCGATACGACTTAACCAAGAGCGTTGGTTGTCGAGCGCATCTAAACTTTGCATATTGATAACAAAAAAACGAATCACTTTAACCAAATCGGGCGAAGTCCAATACCCTTCCATATAGGATTCACCCGCACCAACCACACCATTAAAAGCCACTGCTGAGTACATAGCGTCATCAATAATGGTTAACTCCGCGACAAGACTAACGTCTTCAGATAAGTCACCATATACAGTTTTTTCGCCGTTCTCTTCAAGAATTAACTGACCACGACGCATTGAAGCAAGATTTTTTCGAATCGCTGCTCGCGCCCAATGTTTAGGCTTTAAACGATCAGATAATGATAATTGATTTTTTACTGGCGCTGTTAGCAACTGATCACTACTCATATTTTTTCTTAACCCATTATTATCACAGTGTGGATATTATTTATTTTGAACTATGGTGCGGCGGATGCTTAAAGATCTTCAACCCTTTTAACCACAATTTATGTGCTTGCCAATGAATTCCCAGAAACACCTTTATAGTCATTAATGGAAATCGGAATAAAATCATTGTTAGTTTAAATGGACTAATCTCTTCTCTTTCTAAATTGACACCAGCAGCAAAGACTTTCTTACTATCACTAAAATTATTTAAAGTGAATACAAGACGCTGCCCAGGAGCAGAACCCGACCACTGATAGTCCATATCCATTGGCATAAACGGCGAGACATGCATCGCCTTTGAAAAATCGATTTTTTGCTCTGCGACACTAATATCACAGGATAAAACATACTGCTGACGCTCCTTCCATGGCGTGTTCGTAACATCAAGCAGTATTGCTTCAAGTACTGTGCCACTACTATCAAAACAATAATAGCAACTGATGGGATTAATAATAAAACCCCAATAACGAATATTAGCTAGTAGACGGATTGGCCCACTTGGCCGTTTACCGATTTCTTTTTCTACTCGATCACGAACGGTATCAGCCAAACTGCATTCTGAATCACCTAAAAAATCACTGCGTTTAAAACGGGCCGGCGATAATCTATGCGCTGACCATAAAGCATTACCCGCAAACACTTCATCTAATTCCGCCAGATCAAGATACATCATAAAGACACGGTATTGAAACGCGTGCGCCTTAGGCGATAGGCGCTGATGCCAAACTTGTCCTGAGTATATAGCGCTATTCAATGAATTCAATCCAGTATTGATGGCGCGTTTTTCGATTGTGTTTTATCAGCAATTGAATTAACAAGCTTCAACGCACTTCTGACACCATCTTCATGAAAGCCATTTGCCCAATAGGCCCCGCAAAACCAGGTTCGATTTTGACCCGCTAAAGTTTCCCAACTCGACTGTGCCTCCATGCCTGACAAAGTAAATACAGGATGACTATAGTTATAACGCCCTAGTATTGTCTCTGGCGCAATAGTATCGGTTTGATTAAGACTAACGCAAAAGGTCTCTGGGGATTCAATGCCCTGTAATAGGTTCATATCATAGGTCAGCCTTGACAGCGTCCCCTGCTCATCACCATTAACATCAACAACATCAGTTAAACGATAATTCCAACAAGCCCAAGCACGATGATTGGCTGGCAAACGGCTGACATCGGTATGTAACACCACTTCATTATCTTGGTAAGGAATAGCTCCTAAAATATCGCTTTCATCTTTTGTAGGTTGACCTAACAAAGCTAACGCCTGATCACTGTGAGTGGCCATTACTAAGTAATCGTAACTCACGCGCTGACCATCAGCGGTGCTAATCCACACCTGCTCATCATCGCGTTGAATATCAGTAATTTTGATATTAGTTTTTATGCAATGTAAAAAGCTACTGGTAAGCGGTGCAAGGTATTGGCGAGAGCCGCCTTTTATTACTCGCCACTGCGGACGATTGCGAATACTGAGCAGACCATGATTTTTAAAAAATCGAACAAAGAACAGCAATGGGAAATCCATCATCGAATCGACACCCGCCGACCAAATCGCTGCACCCATAGGAATTAAATAATTCTTTTTAAACGCATCACTGTAATCATTGATCTGTAAATACTGTCGTAGCGTCATTGCTGGATCAATTCGATCCGCTTCTAAATCCTCTATTGCTTCACGATTAAAGCGAACAATATCTTTGATGATTTTCCAAAAGGTAAGGCTAAAAATATTTTTTCGCTGAGCAAATAAGGTGTTTAAATTACTGCCCGCATACTCCAAACCGGTTTTTTCACAACTCACACTAAAACTCATTGATGTCGGCTGAGTTTCAACATTAAGTTCATCTAACAAGCGGGTAAAATTTGGATAGGTCCAATCGTTATAGACGATAAACCCGGTATCAACCGCATAGTGGCGACCGTGAGATTCAACATCCATCGTCGCCGTATGACCACCAATTTTAGGTGCTGACTCATACACGCATACATCATGTTCTTTATTGAGATAATAAGCTGCTGTTAAACCTGAGATTCCAGCGCCAATGATTGCAATTTTCATAGTAGAAGCAGTTTATACCTTGGGTTTTGAACTAGACACATTAGAATTCGAAGCCTTTGACTTCGACAAAACGGCACGATTAATAACAAACCATAAACGCGGGAAACATGCCATAACAGCTAGTATCCAGTGAAGGCGTTTAGGAAATTGGATTTTATGCTGTCTTGCCGCTATACCTTTGATGATTCTTTTCGCTGCACTGTCTGCATCCATCAAAAAAGGCATAGGGAAGGCATTAGATGCCGTCATAGGTGTTTCTACAAAACCTGGGTTCACCACGCTAACATCAATGCCCTTATGGGCAATATCAATCCGTAGAGACTCCAGCAAGTAGTTAGCTGCGGCCTTTGATGAACCATAAGACTCTGCTGTCGGCATACCGATCATGGCTGAAAGACTACCAACACCGACAATTTGACCACGTTCACGGGAGCTACCGCTAGCATGACTATTTAAGGCGGCATCATGCGGTTTATCATTTAATTGGCTGAGTAAAGGCGTGGCAACCGCAATACCATTAACGATACCAAACACATTAACATCGTAGACACGGCGGAATGAGCCAGTCTCGAGTTGAGCACCATCGGTATATTCACAGTAACCGGCATTAAAAATAGCGATATCTAACCAGCCTAACTTTAGACTTAATGCGTCACGAACGACATCACAGGATTGGTCATCAGTCACATCCCATACCAAGACTGTTATTTTATCAGGATAGATTGCAGCAACGCGGTTGAGCTTTTCACGATCACGGCCAGTCACCACGACTTGATGACCTGCATCAGCATAGGCTAAAGCTAACGACTTACCAATACCCGAACCCGCGCCGGTAATCCAAATATGCTTAGCTGTCATTGTTTTTCTCATCAGAAAGAATAATATTCATAAATAGCTATTATTCAATTGTTTTGGTGGCCTAATACTAAATCTTATAATCCATCACTAAACTTTAAAAAAATCTAACACATTGTATCAAACGCCAAGCCGCGATTTTAACCAAATGACAATCCTACCCATTAATGGTACATGCTCATAGAGCATAGTCCCCACATCAAAAACATCTTCGTGATAATCGACACGATCACTAAAGCGAATATGACTGATACCTCGAACAGTGACCTGTTTACCGCCAGCTAATTTATTGTGCCGAAAAATCATATCCCATTTGATACAAGCACTGCCCTTACCATCTTGGCCTACATCCGTTATCCACTCATTCAAAAAGATAAATTCACAACTGATCACATTGCCATACATACCATTCATATAAGTTCGCAAAGATGACAAGCCGCGGATAGTATGGAGTGGATCTCTAAATTCAATGTTATCGCTATAAACCTGCTCTAACAAAAGCTCATTTTCACTAGTCGCAGCACAAGCAGCTCTCGTTGTATCGAGATGGCTATATAGTCGTTTAAATCGATTCACTAGTGCTATTGATTGCTCAGAAGCAGTCAACGGTGAAATTGTCATAGTTATAAATCCATAATGTGAAGTTGTTGCGATGTCATCTCGTAAGCTTGAGAACAACATTAGCCATGCATGAATATACGCGACAACAAATTTCACGGATCAACTATCCACTACTATCTGGCAACTATTAAAGACTAAAATAGCGCAAATAATCAGCTTTTTATTGCTTTTTTTAATACGCTAATGCCTCGCCGCAGCGCTGTAAGAAGGCGCACAAAGGGTGATCCAAAGACAAATCCACGACGTAAATACAGAGAATCAGCCATAAATCTATCATTTTGGCTTTAACTGACACACTATACCCATACGCTGCAATATGATAAAAAACAAAGATACAGGTGAGAACGACGACACAAACCTTTCGTTAGGCGCTAACGCGGCTGGCGTTAACATGCGCTCAGCACCCTCTTTATCAAAGCAAAAGCAGACCCGAATGCATTCTACCTACACTGACAAACCAAGCATCGACGAGTGGAGTCCTCTACTCAAGATTATTGCTCGCGACCGAGATCGCAAAGCATTTGCGCGCTTATTTGATCATTTTGCACCCAAAATCAAATCTTACGGCATGATGCTTAAATCCCAACATACCTCTGCTCAAATGGCAGAAGAGTTGGTTCAGGATGTAATGATAAAAGTATGGCTCAAAGCCCATTGCTTTGATTCAGAGAAAGCCAGTGCCGGCACATGGATATTTACGATTGCGCGTAACTGTAGAACCGATTTTATTCGCAAAGCTAATCGCATCAATACCTCATTAACCGCTGACGACTTATGGCCAATGGCTGAAGAGGAAGAACCGTTTACCTCGCTGCACCAACGTCGTATCGAAAAAAATATTCATTCTGCGGTTGCACAACTACCCGCCGAACAAGCGGATGTATTAAAACGCATATACATTGAAGGGAAGTCGCATTCAGAAGTGTCAGCAGCCACTGGCCTGCCCTTAGGCACGGTCAAATCAAGAGTGCGCCTTGCGGTTAGCAAATTACGAACACTTTTATAGATCGCCGTTTTATAAACTCATTAACGGATATGAATCCATTAACAGCAAGGCGGCGTATAGTTAAACCAATTGATTAGATCGAAATTAGTATCTAATTTATTTTTAAAATTAATCACCCATATTTTTACTACAGGTTAGCACTTATGAGCCATTTTCATCCTGACATACATTGGTTGACAGAGTATGCAGCAGGCAATTTATCGATGTCTCAAGCACTTTGTATTTCTGTACACTTATCTTTCTGCCCAAAGTGCAGAAAAGAGGTTGAACAACTCAATAGTTTGGGTGGAATGATGCTCTCTCGCCCTCAAGCAATGAATGATGCAACTGAGCAACCGCAGTCAGAACTAGAAATCTCCGACTCTCTACGCTCACACATGCTCGATCTTATTAGCAATGAAACATTACCCAACGTTCCTGCCGAACTCGCTGTAGAAACCAGCGCCAATGACGAACCCAGTAATACCGCAGTCGAACTGCCAGACTGTCTTGATAAGCTTATTCCCAACGGCACAGAAAAGTTAGATTGGAAAAACTTAGGCTCTGCCGTCAGTGTCGCCCGCTTAGCCGCTGGTGACACCGAGCGCGAAGTTGCTTTACATAAAATAAAAGCAGGTGGTCGCGTAAGTAACCATGACCATAAAGGCCGAGAAGTCACGGTCGTATTAACGGGTAGCTTTTCCGATCAAGAAGGCCAATATTTACCTGGCGATTTCTTAATAAAAGAGCCCGGTCAAGCTCACCGCCCTATTGCCAGCGAAGATGCTGAATGTATTTGTTTATCAGTTCTCGACGCACCGGTTAAATTTACAGGCCCTATCGCCCGATTGATCAACCCTTTCTTACGTATTCGTACTGCAGCAAGTTAATTTTTAATTCTTAATCCTTGATGTTCCTCGCGGGCCCTGGCCCGTTTTTTTATGCCTTTATTATTCTTATTTGTATCAGCTAACTGTTTTTTAAAAGCAGAAAAAAAGCCAAACATAATACGTTTGGCTTTACTAAAAAATAACTGCTGCAATTTTTTAAAATTAATTAAGACTCGATATATTGAGTCCTTTTGTCTCTGACAAAGAGTTCTTCGCGGAGCACCGTCATATCGCGCGGCGCTTTAATACCCACCTTTACTTGATTACGATTAACATCAAGTACAACTACCTCAATATTGTCACCAATTAAAAGTTTCTCTCCAATACGACGTGTAAGTATTAGCATAGCTTCCCACCCTCCGTGTTACTTTTGATTACCTATCAGAATATGAGCAAGAGAATAAACATCCCAAAATATACAGTTAAAATACATGAAGCATTGGTTAAACATAATTTTATCCATTTTGTTAAGAAATCCATTTGTGATTAGAAAAATATCCACACAATCAATGCGACGGACGATGTAGAGATACCAATTTAATTTTGAGAGAAATAACTTTCCATTTTTAATATATAGATTAGAAAGTCGTCAGCAAGCGAAAAAGAAATACTAATTAAACCGGTGCAATTTAAGACGTTTGACCTATGCTTTCGTTCAAAAATAAATTGAAAAAAGTGTGGCAAGGTAAACAAAAAATATAAATAGATAAACATCGACAAAAATAGCATCTAAAAATATTTTTTTAATGCACTTAATATCAAATTAATAAAACGAACCCATCAGGAACAAAGAATCAGATTAATAAAGAAGAGATAAGGATAGAGGGGAAAGACGGTGAAGAAAGATGGAAATTATTTACCTAATGTCAATTCGCGCAGGCGCTGAATCGCTTCTTCGCGTTGAGCTAGCTCTTTATTGAGCTGAATGTTTTCAGACATGACTTGATCTTTACTTATATCGGCAGCAATCATCAGCTGAGTGCTAAACCATAATAATCGGGCTTCATTGGCCGCTTCACCCGTCAAGGCTTGCTGAGCTCGTTGATCTAATACATAAATGGCTGTCTGTGCAGCTTCGCGATTGTAATCTGGATTTTCTCGATCAAGTCTCAGCGCAATAATTCCCCACAGCGCATAAGCATCAGACAAAAGACTACTATGCTCGGCCAGTACCGCTTCATAGGCCTCAAAAGCACTCTGATATTGCAAGGCGCTATGCCATTCATTGGCTAATGCCAATTTACGTAAGGCTGACTCGGTCGTTAGATCTATATCGGGTTCGCAAGCAAAAGGACTGTTGGGTGTAACAGATGAAGATGGGGTAGCTTGACTCGTCCGTGGGTTATCGGGGCTCGCTAAGCGCTCAAAAGACGTTGAGGCGCAGGCATTTAGCAAGGCAATTAAGCCAATCAATGCCGTGGTTTGTAAGAACTTAGCGCTCAATGTTATTCAAAACCTTTTTTGTCATTAGGCGATGGGATAAACGACTAAAATAGCAACCAACTATTGATCCGTTGTTTACTATGTTCTCTATAACTATAGCTATAGCCCTTTATACCCTCAAATTCTCTTTATCGCGCTAATTCCCTATCGCGAAAAACAGTATTACTCAATTAATCATATACAACATACATCAAACTATAGATAACGAGCTATATCAAACTAACTGTATCAATTAATTGCCTAGCGCTTATCCCTTAATCGCCAATACATAGTAAACGATATCCACTCGAATCGAAACGCTTTTCCGATTAAGCCGCGTTAATTAGATATTTTATATTTATCCGCCTAATGAATACTGCCTATTAACTACTAGGACGCATAGCAGGAAACAACAACACATCACGTATTGAAGGAGAATCGGTTAATAACATCACTAAACGGTCAATACCGATACCCTCACCTGCTGTTGGCGGTAAACCATACTCTAATGCCGCAATATAATCGGCATCAAAGTGCATAGCCTCGATATCACCGGCATCTTTTTCAGCCACTTGACGCTGGAAGCGCTCAGCTTGATCTTCAGCATCATTTAATTCTGAAAATCCATTAGCAATTTCTCGACCCGCAACAAAAAACTCAAATCGATCAGTCACAAATGGGTCGTCATCACTACGTCTTGCCAGTGGTGACACTTCGGTTGGATATCCCGTAATAAACGTCGGCTCAATAAGCTTTTCTTCAACGGTTTTTTCAAAAATCTCTATCTGTATTTTGCCTAAGCCATAAATATCTTTGACGACAATACCTAAATCGTCGGCAATTTTAGCCGCTGACTCTCTTTCTGATAAATCACTCAACGACAATTCAGGATTAAACGCCAAGATAGACTCTAATACCGTCATACGTCTAAATGGCTGACCAAATTCTAAGGTATGGCCCTGATACTCTAACGCTGTGCGGGAAAATACATTACTCACCACCGTGCGTAACATTGATTCGGTTAAATCCATCAAATCACGATAATCGGCATAAGCTTGATAAAATTCAATCATCGTAAATTCAGGATTATGACGCGTTGATAAACCCTCGTTACGAAAGTTACGGTTAATCTCAAATACGCGCTCAAAACCACCGACCACTAAACGCTTCAAATAAAGCTCGGGAGCGATGCGTAAATACATATCCATATCGAGCGCGTTGTGATGAGTAATAAACGGTCTCGCCGTTGCACCGCCAGGAATCGCCTGTAGCATTGGCGTTTCCACTTCCATAAACTGACGCTCCACCAAAAACTGGCGAATCTCATTGATAATACGTGAACGCAATGCAAAGACATCTCGCACCTCGTCGTTCATGATCAAATCAACATAACGCTGGCGATAACGAATTTCGGTATCGGCAAGACCATGGAATTTATCCGGCAGTGGTCGCAATGATTTGGTCAGTAATTTGGCCTCTTCGATATACACGTACAAATCACCTTTACCCGATTTATGAACCGGCCCCGAAGCAGCAACAATATCGCCAATATCCCAGCTTTTAATATTCTCGACTAATGCTTCTGGTAGCGATTTTTTATCGACATACAATTGAATACGACCTGATACATCTTGCAACACAATAAACGGGCCACGCTGATTCATAATGCGACCGGCAACACTAGCAGGACGATTAAGCGCTTCTAATGCTGGTTTATCTTGCTCACCTAGTTCAGCCTGCAGTTCACTAGCAAGACTATCGCGACGAAAATCATTCGGAAAGGCAACACCCGCCTCGCGAATTGTCGCCAACTTAGCGCGACGCTCGGCAATTAATTTATTCTCTTCACCGCTGCCGTTTTTATTAGAAGATGTTGTATCTTGCTTGTCGCTCATAATGCTTGCTCTTGGTTTAAATTCAACAATTGGTTTAAATTCAAAAAATAGGTTTAACTTATTAAAAGACTGTTACAGCCCTTGTTTTAATGATGCTTCAATAAACTGATCGATATCACCGTCTAACACATTTTGACAGTTGCTGGTTTGCATGCCCGTACGTAAATCTTTAATGCGCTGATCATCTAATACATACGAGCGGATCTGGCTGCCCCAGCCAATATCTGATTTACCGTCTTCCAACACTTGTTTTTCAGCGTTAAGTTTTTGCATCTCCAACTCATAAAGTCTAGCTTTTAGCATCTTCCAAGCTTTATCGCGATTTTGATGCTGCGAACGCGCATCCTGACACTGGGCAACCGTACCCGTAGGCACATGCGTTAGACGAACGGCTGAATCGGTTTTGTTGACATGCTGGCCACCCGCACCCGATGCACGATACGTATCGGTGCGTACATCAGAAGGGTCAATATCGACTTCAATATTTTCATCTACCTCGGGTGAGACAAATATTGATGCAAAAGAAGTGTGTCGGCGACTACCAGAATCGAACGGTGATTTACGCACCAAGCGATGCACCCCCGTCTCGGTTCGCAACCAACCAAAGGCATATTCGCCTTGAAACTGAATCGTCGCACTTTTAATACCCGCAACATCACCTGCGGAAGCTTCCATTAAATCGACTTTAAAGCCCTTTGCCTCGCCCCAGCGCAAATACATGCGTAATAGCATTTCGGCCCAATCTTGTGCCTCGGTGCCGCCAGAACCCGATTGAATATCCAAAAAGGCATTGTTCGGATCCATTTCGCCAGAAAACATTCGACGAAACTCTAACTTGGCCAGCAAACTTTCTAATTCAGCAATTTCACTATCAACGGATTCTAATGCTTCAGCATCATCGTCCTCAATTACCATCTCGAGCAAGTCTTTCGCGTCACCAATGCCCGCATCGAGCTTATCGATAATACCAACCACACCCTCTAAAACTGCTCGCTGCTTGCCTAGTTGCTGGGCTTTATCAGGATCATCCCAAACAGCAGGCTCGGCTAACTCCAACTCAACCTCAGTTAATTCTTCTTTTTTGTTGGCATAGTCAAAGATACCCCCGAAGGATATCAACGCGATCATACAGATCTTTAAGACTGGTTTGCTGTGGGTTGGTCTCTAACATTAACGTCGTTGTCTCAGTGTTTGCTTGTTAATTGCAAACGTTATCGATGCATTTTTAGATAAATGAGCACACTCATAACGGCGACAAATCAAACAACAAAATAAAGCGCAAGATTATACTCAAATGCCTTTGCGGCGGCGAGCAAAAACTGACATTAGATGATCTTCAAAGGCTGTTCTAGCCAATCATAGCAATATCGCACTAATACAACACAAATCACTTGACTCTGATGCCGTGGAATCGACAATGGAGCAATAAGATAAGGGCTTTAAACCAAGACTCCTAGCAAGAATCAAAACAAGCAACTTAATGATAAAAAAGCAGTCTCAAGCCCTCCTTCAGTATGTATAAAGTTAAATATTAAAGTATCCAATATCATGAATATTTTTACAGCATCTAATCACTGTTAATTGAGCGAGCCAAACTATGCGTGCCACCCTTAAATCGACCACTGAAATAGCCACTTTAAACTGCGATACTCTTGTTATCCCTTGTTATAAAGACTTAAAACTCAACAGTGATAGTCGAGCTATCGACAAAGCCAGCAAAAAGCAGCTGTCTAAACTGCTCGCCAGCGACGACTTTAACGGCAACTCAGGTGAAATCGTAACGCTTCGCTTTGTAGCAGGCGTAACAGCCAATCGCGTCGTATTATGGGGTTTAGGTGACAAAGATAAGCTCAGCCGCCAATCATGGGCACAAGCCTGTGATGCATTAGCAAGAACCACAACGGCATTACCGGGCAAACATTGCGCAGTCATCGGCAGCATCAAAACCAATAAAGCGGTTCCTACAAGCTGGGCATTACAGCAAATTGCCGCTCGAATAACGCGCAATACTTATCTCTACACCACGACAAAGCCTAGCAAAAAGAACCCTGCTTCACTTACTCGTATCAGCATCGTCAACGCTGCGGCCACCTCGGCCAATCGTCAAGCGATCACGCAGGGCATAGCGATCGGTAAAGGCATTAATATCACTCGCGAATTAGGCAACTTACCCGGCAACATCTGTACCCCTAAGTACCTATCAAGCGAAGCACGCAAACTCGGTAGAAAATACGCCGACATCAAAACGACTGTTTTGGGCGAAAAACAAATGGATGCTTTGGGCATGGGATCACTTCTGTCTGTAGGAACGGGCAGTGCCGAAGAATCGCAATTAATGGTGATCAACTATCAAGGCGGCAAAAAGAGCCAAAAACCCCATGTTTTAGTGGGTAAAGGTATTACCTTTGATACCGGCGGCATTAGCTTAAAACCTGGCGCCAAAATGGATGAAATGAAATTTGATATGTGTGGCGCTGCTAGCGTTATCGGTACGCTTTCGGCCATTGCCGAAATGAAACTACCTCTTAATGTCATTGGTGTTATTCCTGCGGCAGAAAATATGCCTTCAAGTAAGGCCACCAAACCTGGCGATGTTGTGACAAGTATGTCGGGCAAAACCATTGAAGTATTAAATACCGATGCCGAAGGCCGATTAGTGTTATGCGATGCATTAACCTATGTCGAACGCTTTAAACCTGAATCAGTGGTTGATATCGCCACCTTAACGGGCGCCTGCATTATGGCGTTAGGGCACCATGCCAGCGGCTTATTAAGTAACGATGATAGCTTAGCTAATAGCTTATTAGCTGCCGGCACTGACAGCGCCGATCGCGCATGGCAACTACCGCTTTGGGATGTTTACAAAAAACAACTCAACTCACCGTTTGCTGATTTAGGTAATATCGCTGCGGGTGGTGCAGGCACCATTACAGCAGCCTGCTTCTTATCCGAATTTGCTGAAAAATATCGCTGGGCACACTTAGATATTGCCGGCACCGCATGGGGACAAGCCGGCGGCAAAGGCGCTAGTGGTCGCCCTGTTGCATTACTTTGTGAGTATCTAATGTCATTAGCCGGAAAATCAGCTGTTTAAACGCTACTCGATAGAAAAAGAATAAAAAACTATGACGAAAATTGATTTTTATATCACCAACATCAACACGCTTGATGAATATTTAAATTTTGCTTGTCGATTGACAGAAAAAGCCTATCGTAAGCAGTGTGATGTCTACCTTCACACTGCTAACGAAGAGCATATGGCCGCGCTGGATAAATTGCTTTGGACCTTTAGGCCAAATAGTTTTTTGCCTCATATTTCAGAAATGAGTGATGAGAGCAATAAAGCAGAAACGGCAACTTCAGAAACAAACGAAATTTTAGTCGCCTGCTCGGGCGATCCACAAGAACACCATGACGTACTCGTTAACTTAACCGAGCAAACTCCCGAATTTTTCAGTCGTTTTACGCGTGTCGCCGAAGTCGTTATGGGCGGTGATCAAGCCAAAGAAAAATCTCGCCAGCGCTATAAATACTATCGCGATAGAGGTTATCCATTAGAAGTCCATAATCTTTAGCATTAGATTAATAAAGCCTCTATACCTCCCCATAATTTACCCCCTTCTCAGCTAACACCAACAGGCAATCTGGGTTAGAATTCGTCGCTTGCTTGTGCGTATAACGCACGTTTAATGCTCTCTAACAAAACAGCTGTCAGACTATCTATTATGGAAAAAACGTTTCAACCACACGCTATCGAGCAACGCTGGTATCAATGCTGGGAAGAAAAAGGCTATTTTGAGCCTAATATGGATGCCAAAGGGCAAGAGCCATTTAGCATCATGATCCCACCGCCTAATGTCACCGGTAGCCTGCATATGGGGCATGCCTTCCAGCATACGATTATGGATGCACTGACGCGCTACCAACGTATGAACGAAAAAACCACACTGTGGCAAGTGGGTACCGACCACGCCGGTATCGCCACCCAAATGGTTGTAGAACGAAAACTCGCTGCTGAAAATAATCAAACACGCCACGATTTAGGCCGCGATGCTTTTATCGATAAAATTTGGGAGTGGAAAGAATCATCGGGCGGCACTATCACCCAACAAATGCGCCGACTCGGTAACTCCGTCGACTGGCCAACCGAACGCTTTACCATGGATGATGGCTTTTATGCCGCCGTTCAACAAGCGTTTATACAACTTCATGAACAGCAGCTGATTTATCGTGGTAAACGTCTCGTTAACTGGGATCCAAAACTGCAAACCGCTATCTCTGACCTTGAGGTCGAGAACAAAGACGTTAAAGGCAATATGTGGCACCTGCGCTATCCATTAGCTGATGGCGCTCTTACTGCAGACGGTAAAGACTATTTAATTGTTGCCACAACACGCCCAGAAACGTTACTTGGCGATAGCGGCGTAGCTGTAAACCCCGACGACCCACGCTACAAAGACCTTATTGGCAAACACATAACATTACCGTTAGTGAATCGACGCATTCCTATTGTTGGTGATGAACATGCCGATATGGATAAAGGCACTGGCTGCGTTAAAATCACCCCTGCCCATGATTTTAATGATTATGAAGTTGGCAAACGCAACCAATTAGCGCTTATCAACATCCTTACTCGCGACGGCGCGATTCGCAGCATAGCTGAAGTGTTCGATAGCGAAGGAAAGGTATCGAGCCAGTACGATGGCAGCTTACCCGAGAATTATGCGGGGCTCGATCGCTTTGCCGCTCGCAAAGCTGTGCTTGCCGATATTGAAGCACAGGGCTTACTCGACGAAATCAAACCACATGACTTATCGGTGCCTTATGGCGACCGTAGTAATGTCGTTATCGAACCTATGTTGACCGATCAATGGTACGTTGATGCAAAGACACTGGCGAAGCCAGCTATCGAAGCGGTAGAAAATGGCTCGGTAGAATTTGTGCCTAAACAATATGAAAATATGTATTTTTCATGGATGCGCGACATCCAAGACTGGTGTATTTCGCGCCAACTTTGGTGGGGCCATCGCATACCCGCCTGGTACGATGAGCAAGGCAATGTTTATGTTGGTCTCGACGAAGCCGATGTTAGACAAAAACATTCGCTTGCTAACGATATAACACTAACGCAAGACGATGATGTACTCGACACTTGGTTTAGCTCTGCACTATGGACCTTTGCAACGCTTGGCTGGCCTGAATCAACCGAGCGCTTAAAATTATTTCATCCAACCAGCGTACTCGTCACCGGTTTTGACATTATTTTCTTTTGGGTTGCCCGAATGATGATGATGACCATGCATTTTATGAAAGACGAAGATGGCAAAGCACAAGTGCCATTTAAAACCGTTTATGTCACAGGTCTTATCCGCGATGAGACCGGACAGAAAATGTCAAAATCCAAAGGCAATGTATTAGATCCGTTAGATATGATCGATGGCATTACGCTTGATGCGCTTTTAGAAAAGCGTACCGGCAATATGATGCAGCCGCAGCAACAAGCAAAAATCGCCAAGCGCACAGAGAAAGAATTCCCTGAAGGCATTGCCGCTCATGGCACCGATGCACTGCGATTTACATTAGCTGCCCTCGCCTCTACTGGCAGGGATATTAACTGGGATATGAATCGCCTAGAGGGCTATCGTAACTTCTGTAATAAAATCTGGAATGCCGCTCGCTATGTGCTCATGAATATCGAAGGCAAAGACTGCGGTGAAAACGCCTCCGATACTGACTATCAATTATCGTTAGCTGATCGCTGGATTATTAGCAAACTCCAACACGCCGAAACTGATATTCGCAAACACTTTGACGAATACCGTTTTGACCTAGCCAGCCAAGTACTTTATGACTTTATTTGGAATGAATACTGCGATTGGTATCTTGAGCTGTCGAAATCATTATTAAACGATGCCAATGCAACAACGGCAGAGCAAATTGGTACTCGACGTACATTAGTACGCGTACTCGAAACCATTTTACGTTTAGCGCATCCTATCATGCCGTATATCACTGAAGAAATTTGGCAGACTATTGCGCCTTATGCCGGCATTGAAGATCAAGATGACAAGCACAGTATTATGCTGCAAGCCTACCCTAGCGCTGATGCCAGTAAAATAGATCAAGCTGCGCTAGATGATATTGAATGGATCAAAGCCGTTATTGTTGGGGTACGAAATATTCGCGGCGAAATGAATATTTCACCAGCAAAAGCGTTACCGTTATTTTTTAGTCACGGTAGCGAGCAAGATAAAACGCGACTAGCGAATGGCGAACAATTAATTCAATCACTAGCCAAAGTCGAAAGCATTATATGGTTAAACGCTAACGATGAAGCACCGGCTTCAGCAACCCAGCTAGTGGGCGAGTTAGAAATCATGGTGCCGCTAGCGGGCTTTATTGATAAAGATGCAGAAATAGCACGACTTGATAAAGAAATTGCCAAGCTAGATAAAGAGGTAGGTCGTTTAAGTGGTAAGCTCAACAACAGCGGTTTTATTGATAAAGCCCCTGAAGATGTGGTCGCCAAAGAGCAGCAGAAGCTAGCCGATGCTAATGATGCCAAACAGCGTTTACAGAATCAAAAACAGCAGCTCGACGAACTTTAAACGCTATCTTAACCGAGATCGAGAACATCAATGGTGTTCTCGATTTTTCCTTTTTCAATTTCTCCCTTTTCAATTTTTCCTAGCGATCGATCAATAGCGAGATTTTTAAAGTCAAACAACTCACCATCGGCGAGCTGTGAAGGCGCAACGTTAGTAATAGCCCCAAAAATACTTTCTATCCTTCCTGGATATTGTTTTTGCCAACCATTAAGCATGGCTTTAATAGACTGCCGCTGTAAGTTTTCTTGTGAGCCACATAAATTACAAGGAATAATAGGAAACGCTTTATGCTCGGCGTAGCTAATCAAATCGTCTTCTTTACAATACGCTAAAGGACGAATAACAACATTGCGTTTATCATCACTAAGGAGCTTAGGCGGCATTGCCTTCAGTGCGCCACCGTAAAATAAATTTAAAAATAGCGTCTCAATAATATCGTCGCGATGATGCCCCAAAGCAATTTTGTTAGCGCCAATTTCTTCAGCAAAACCATAGAGGTTACCGCGCCGCAAACGCGAGCACAGTCCACAAGTTGTTTTACCTTCAGGGATTACCGACTTAACAATGCTGTAAGTATCTTTTTCTAAAATATGAAACGGCACACCCAGCTCAGTTAAATAAGCCGGCAATATCTCTTCTGGGTAGTCCGGTTGCTTTTGGTCGAGATTGACGGCTATTAACTCAAACTGAATAGGCGCACTGCGCTGTAAATTCAGCAAAATATCGAGCATGGCGTACGAGTCTTTACCGCCGGATAAACACACCATGACCTTATCGCCGTCTTCGATCATATTAAAGTCATCGATAGCGCGACCAACATTACGACGCAAACGCTTATGCAGCTTATTAAATTCCGTCCGTGAGCGAGGCGTCAAGCCTTCGACGCGATCCATAGCGGGATGACTCGCATCGGTTGACTGCGAATCTGATGCCGATTTTGGATCAAACACAGAAGCTTTGGGCGGTTGAGGCGAAGGTGAAAACAACGGATTCTTCTCTAACATAAGCGATTATCTATGAGTATTACTGCGATTGAGCCATGAATGGCCGGCATTGTAAGGGATTTATGGCCAAACCCCAAAAGTCGTTTAGAGTAAACGTAATATATCCTGAGTTTAACGCCAAATCATATAGCTTTTCGATCAGACCGCGCATAAAATGCCGCCTGCAATATAAAGTGCTTATTTATTATTTATTGAACACAGGAAATCGAACATGAAACCAGCTGTCAGAGTCACCGTTACCGGCGCCGCCGGCCAAATCAGTTACGGCCTACTTTTTCGCATAGCCTCTGGCGCTATGCTGGGTGAAGATCAGCCCGTCATTCTTCAACTGCTTGAAATCACACCTGCTATGGATGCGCTTAAAGGCGTAGCGATGGAGTTAGATGACTGTGCATTTCCTCTATTAGAAAACATCGTATGCACTGACGATGCTAATGTAGCGTTTAAAGATACTGACTACGCCCTACTGGTTGGCGCACGTCCACGCGGCCCAGGTATGGAGCGTAAAGATTTGCTTGAAGCCAATGCTGCTATTTTCTCGGCACAAGGTAAAGCGATTAATGCCGTTGCTAGTCGCGACATTAAAGTATTAGTTGTGGGTAACCCTGCAAACACCAATGCATTAATTGCCCAACGCAACGCACCTGATATTGACCCACGCAATTTCACAGCGATGACGCGTCTTGATCATAACCGTGCCATGACACAGTTAGCACAAAAGACGGGGAATGCCGTAACCGCAGTTACGCATATGACTATTTGGGGCAATCACTCAGCGACTCAGTACCCTGATTTATTCCATGCCAAAGTCAATGGTGAGTCGGCGACTGACTTAATTGATCAGGCTTGGTACAAAGAAACCTTTATTCCTGAAGTTCAGCAACGTGGTGCGGCCATTATTGCGGCACGCGGGGCATCGAGTGCGGCCTCGGCAGCGAATGCGGCTATTGACCATATGCGCACTTGGGCATTAGGCAGTGCTGATAATGATTGGGTAAGCATGGGTATTTACAGTGATGGCAGTTACGGCGTTGCTGAGGGTTTAATTTACTCGTTTCCTGTGACTTGTAGCAATGGTGATTGGTCTATCGTGCAAGGGCTTGAAATTGATGCCTTTAGTCAAGAGAAGATGGACGCAACTGAGAAGGAATTAACGGAAGAGCGTGATGCGGTTCAGCATTTGCTTCCTTAGTTTTTTTGTTAGTTAACAATATGGGCAGATTGCGGTTTTCGTAATCTGC